>NZ_JBFBLO010000001.1:0-907882 GCF_040686735.1 Streptomyces sp. NPDC079167
GTCCTCTCCCTCCCCCCCCCCCCCCGTGCGGGGGGCCCGCTGCCCCCCCACCGCCCCTCACGTGTGAGGTCCAGCGTCAAGTTCTCGGTGTGCGCGGACCGCGTCCTGTGCCGGTGGCTGCCCGCCGCCGGCCGGGAAGCGGAAAGCTCACTGGCCCTGTTCGTCGCGGCGGCGTTGCCACCTCTGTTCGATCCGGTTCATCATCGACCGGCGCTGCCTGGGATGTCGGCGTTCGCCTCCGCCCCCGCCCGCGCTCCCCGCCGGCTGCTGCTCACCGGGCTTCGGCGCCTTGCGCCATCCGGTGACCGCCAGCACGGCACAGCCCAGCATGACGAGGAACCCCGCCACGCTGACCCAGGTCTGCTGGAAAACCATTCCGGCCATGAGGAGCGCGATACCCACCAGAAAACCGGCTACCGCCTGGTAGACCCGTCGCCGGGTGTACCTGCGCAGCCCGCTTCCCTCAAGCGCTGTAGCGAACTTGGGATCTTCGGCGTACAGCGCTCGCTCCATCTGCTCGAGCATTCGCTGCTCGTGCTCCGAGAGCGGCACGGAGTCCTCCTCGTCGTCGGCCGCGGGGGCGACCGGTATGCGGCCCTTCCAGGATAGGCAGGGATTCGCCCCCGTGAAACCCGCCCTCTAGCCATAGCCAGTCCGGACCGCCATTTCGGCTCGGCTGCTGAGGCGTAGATTCCCCGACCTCCGATCCGTCATGCCGGATGGTGTCACCCGATCATACGGGGCTCGCGGCCCGATCGGGTGTTCCCGGCAGTACTCCGTCTGCAGCTGCGTTGCTGATCAGCCGTGCTCCCGCCGCTTTCGCGGCCGTACTCCGGCAGTGTCACCGTCGCCGCTCAGACGCGCTTCTCTCCCAGAACGTGCAGCTGGGTCGCCACCGAGTGGAAGGCCGGCAGTTCCGCGACCGCTGCTTCCAGCCTGAGGAGCTCCTCCATGGCGCCAGGCTCGGTGTCCACGAGGACACCCGGCACGAGGTCGCCGAAGACCCGTACGCCATGGACCGCGCCGACCTCGACACCCGCGGCGTCGACCAGTCCGGTCAGCTGGTCGGCGGTGAACCTGCGGGGCACGGGGTCGCCGGCGCCCCAGCGCCCGGCGGGGTCCGACAGTGCCTGCCGGGCCTCGGCGAAGTGGCCCGCGAGCGCCCGGGCCAGCACGGCACCGCCGAGGCCCGCGCCGAGCAGGCTGAGGGAGCCGGACGGGCGGAGCGCGTCGACCGCGTTGCGCACGCCCTCGGCGGGGTCGTCCACGTACTCCAGGACGCCGTGGCACAGGACCGCGTCGTAACCGGCACGGTCCACCACCTCGAAGAGGCCGAGGATGTCGCCCTGGACGCCTCGGACGCGGTCGGCGACACCGGCCTCATCGGCACGGCGCTCCAGCGCGAACAGGGCGTTCGGGCTGGGGTCGACGACGGTGACGCGGTGGCCGAGCCGGGCGACGGGCACGGCGAAATTGCCGGTGCCGCCACCGGTGTCCAGCACGTCCAGGGCTTCCCTGCCGGTCGCCTTGACCCGGCGCTCGAGAGCGTCCTTGAGGACCTCCCAGACCACGGCGGTACGGAGGGAGGCGCGGGGGCGCAGCTGGTCCGACACGGCAGTTGACTCCTCGGCACGGTGCCGCCACGGACGGCGGAGCGCGAACGGTGCAGGTGGTACGGGTGGTCTCCACCCTATTGCCTCGCACCGCCGGCGCGGTCATCCCGCGTCGGGCCGCTGATCGGAGCCGTCCCTCCGGGGCTGCGGCAGGACGGGCTGGAGGACCAGCATCCGCTCGACCAGGCGCAGGAACATGGCCGCGTGGCGCAGCAGGTCGTCGGCGTCGCGGCTGGTGGCCGCGCCGGGTATGCCCGCCTCCGCCCGGGCCCTGCGCGGGGCTCCGGAGGCGAACAGGGCGCTCCATTCGGTGAGTTCCGGAGCGATGTCGGGGAGGACCTCCCAGGCGCTGCGGATCCGCTCCCTGCGGCGTCCGCCGGTCTCGGGGCGTCCGCGAGCGGCGAGAACGGCGGCCGCGGTCCGCAGCGCGGCGAGGTGGGCGGTGGCGTACCGCTCGTTGGGCACGTCGAGCACGGCCGCCTCGTCCAGACCGGCATGGGCCTGGGCGAGCAGATCGAGAGCGGCGGGTGGCGCCGTGGTGCGGCGCAGCACTGGGTGGACGTCGGTTGCCGGACCGGTCAGCGAGGGGGCAGGGCTGCCTGCGCGGCGCCGCGGGGCGGCGGCTGCGGACGAGCTGGCCATGACGAACCTCCTGTCGTCGTGTGACGGCTCCGTGGCCGTATGTATCCATCGTGACGGCCGCCACTGACAATCCCTCAGATCTCGGCTCCGACCAGGCACTTTGCTTCGCGCACAAGTTCGGGGGTAGTTTTTTGAACTGACCGGTCAGTGCAAAGATGGGGGTGGGTTCGTGGACAGCCCGCACGGGGCGTCTCTGAGCGCCGAGGACTTCGGGCTGAAGGGCCCGCGCGGCTGGGCCTTCCGGGGAGTGGGCTTCACCGCCGGTCCCGGATCGCTCGTCGCGGTGGAGGGGCCCTCCGGCTCCGGCCGTACGTGTCTTCTGCTGGCGCTCACCGGCCGGATGCGTTCCACGCACGGGCACGCCGAGGCCGGGGGTGAACGTCTGCCCGGACGGCTCGCCGCCGTGCGCCGCTTCAGTGCCCTCGGCCCGGTCCCCGGGGTCAGCGACCTGGATCCCTCTCTCACCGTGGCCGAGCATCTGCGGGAACGGGCCCTGCTGCGGCGACGCTTCGGCGCTTCGCCGCGCGCCCTCCTGCGGCCCCGCGCCGAACGCGCCGCCACGGCACGGGCGTCGGCCGGCACCGCGCTGGAGGCAGCGGGGCTCGACCTCGCGGCGCTGCCCAAGGCCGAACGGACCTCCGTGCGCGACCTGGAGCGCCTGGAGGCCCTGCGCCTGTCCGTCGCCCTCGCCCTGATGAGCCGTCCGCGGCTCCTCGCCGTCGACGACACGGACCTCAAACTCTCCGCCACGGACCGCGCCCTGGCCTGGGAGCTGCTGCGCACCCTTGCGGCCGGCGGGACCACCGTGCTGGCCGTGTGCAGCGAGTCCCCGCAGGACGCGCTCACCGTGCGCACCCGTCCGGAGGCCGGAGCGGACATGCCCGACGACACGACGACCGGGAAGGACACGGCCGATGCGATCGCCGAGACTGGCCGCGCTTGAGCTGCGGCGGTTCGGGAGGGGCCGGATGCCGCGCGCCGCACTCGTGGCGCTCCTCCTGCTGCCGCTGCTGTACGGGGCGCTCTACCTCTGGTCGTTCTGGGATCCGTACGGGCGGCTCGACCGCATCCCCGTGGCGCTCGTCAACGAGGACAAGGGGGCGGACACCGGTGGCGAACACCTTGCGGCCGGTGACGAGATCACCGGGAAGCTGCTCGACTCGAAGGTCTTCGACTGGCACCGCGTCGGCTCCGCCGAGGCGGAGAAGGGCGTCGAGGACGGGACGTACTACCTCTCGCTGACCATGCCGTCGGACTTCAGCGAGCGGATCGCGTCGAGCTCCGGGGACTCCCCCGGCACCGGCGCCCTGCGGGTGCGCACGAACGACGCCAACAACTACATCGTCGGGCAGATCTCCAGGACGGTCTTCGCCGAGGTCCGCAGCGCCGCGTCGGCCAAGGCCTCACGCGGCTTCCTGGACCGCATCTTCATCGACTTCTCGGGTCTGCACGACGCGACCGCGAAGGCGGCCAAGGGGGCCGACGACCTGAAAAGCGGCCTCACGAAGGCGAAGAAGGGCTCCAAGGACCTCGCGGACGGCCTCAAGGACGCCAAGTCGGGCAGCGGCACGCTCTCCACCGGCGTCACCAGGCTGGACAAGGGCGCCGCCGATCTCGAGACGGGGTCCCGGCAGGTCGCCGACGGCACGCAGCTGCTCGCCGACAAGGTCGACGCGGTCGCCGGGGACGTGCGCCCCTTCCTGAAGGACAACGGAAAGGCCATCGGGGACACCGCCCGGCTGGTCGCCGACTCCTCGAAGGCCGTACGGGACAACCTCGGCCTGCTGGCCGAGGCGGCGCCCACCGCGTCGGCCGCCGCCCACTCCGCCTCCGACGACCTGGCCGAGATCCACCGCGACCGCTGCGAGGACCAGCCGCTGCCCGACCCCGGGGTCTGCCCCCAGTTGAAGCGCGCCAAGACCGCGGCGGAGGACGTCGCGAAGGTCTCCGACGACGTGAACGCCCTCGTCACGAACCAGAAGGGCGATCTGGCGAAGCTGCGGGCCCGGCTGTCCACCCTGGAGAAGCAGGCCGACGCCCTGGCGAAGCGCTCGCCGGACCTGGACTCCGACCTGGAGTCCGCCGTGAAGAAGATCAACGCGCTCAACACGGGAGCGCACAAGGTCGCCAAGGGCGCCGACTCGCTCCACACGGGTCTCGGGACCGCCAGGAAGGGCGCCGGGGACCTGGACGCCGGCGTCAGGAAGCTCAAGGCGGGCGCCACGACCCTGGACAGTGGGCTGTACCGGCTGGGTGACGGCTCCTCGACGCTCGCCCAGGGACTGAACGACGGGGTCGGCAAGATCCCCGACTACGACAAGAAGGACCGCGACGCCCGCACCGGGGTGATGGCCGACCCCGTGCGACTGGCCTCCTCCTCGCTGCACGCGGCGCCCAACTACGGCACCGGTTTCGCCCCGTACTTCATCCCGCTCTCGCTGTGGGTGGGCGCGATGGTGGCGTACATGCTGATCCAGCCGCTCAACCGGCGGGCGCTCGCGGCCGGGGCGCCGGCCTGGCGGATCGCCTTCGCGGGCTGGCTGCCCGTCGCGGCGACCGGCCTGCTCCAGGTCGCCGCGCTGATGTCGGTGCTGCACTGGCAGCTCGGTCTGGAGATGGCGCACGCCGCCGGGACGGTGGGCTTCCTGGCCCTGGTGACCTGCTGCTTCGCAGCGATCGTGCAGTGGCTCAACGCCCGCTTCGGCGCGGCGGGGCGGATCCTCGTCCTGGCGGTGCTGATGCTGCAGCTGACCTCGGCCGGGGGCACCTATCCCGTCCAGACCAGTCCCGGGTTCTTCGGAGCGATCCACCCCTACCTGCCGATGACCTACGTCGTGGACGGGCTGCGCCGGCTGATCACGGGCGGCGGGCTCGGCCCGGTCTGGCAGGGCTGCGCCGTGCTGCTGGCCTTCACCGCGGGTGCTCTGGCGCTGACCGCACTGTCCGCCCGCCGCAAGCAGGTGTGGACCCTGGACCGGCTGCACCCGGAGCTGAGTCTGTGACCGTGCCGGGACCTGTGAGAATCAAGGGCATGGACAGCAGTGGCACCACGCGCCGACAGGTCACCCGGCAGAAGCTCTACGAGGCGGCGGTGACCCTCATCGCGGAGAAAGGGTTCTCCGCGACGACGGTCGACGAGATCGCCGAACGCGCCGGGGTGGCCAAGGGCACGGTCTACTACAACTTCAAGAGCAAGACCGAGCTGTTCGAGGAGCTGCTGCGGCACGGCGTCGGCCTGCTCACCCAGTCACTGCGTTCGGCCGCCGACTCGGCGGAGGCGCGGGGCGGCACCCGTGTGGAGGCGCTGGACGCGATGATCAGGGCCGGTCTGGTCTTCATCGACCGCTACCCGGCCTTCACCCAGCTGTACGTCGCCGAGCTCTGGCGCACCAACCGTGCCTGGCAGTCGACCCTCCTGGTCGTGCGCCAGGAGGCCGTGGCCGTCGTCGAGGAGGTGCTGCGCGAAGGCGTGGCGGGGGGCGAGCTCAGCGAGGAGATCGACATCCAGCTGACGGCCGCCGCGCTGGTCGGGATGGTCCTGGTGGCGGCTCTCGACTGGCAGGCGTTCCAGCCCGAGCGGACGATCGACGACGTGCACTCCGCACTGTCCCTGCTCCTGCACGGCCGGGTCAGCGGGCGCTGAGACGACCTCCGCACGGCAAACGCCGGTCCGGTGGAATTCGATCCCCCCGAATTCCGCCGGACCGGCGTCCGTACCGCCGCGAAGCCCTCCCCCGTGACCCCGTGCTGTCCCCCGTGGTCCCGGAGCTCCGCGTCGTGCGCCCCCGTTACGTCCGGGGTGCCGCGCCGTTCCGCCGCCCCGTGCCGGCGGTCCGGGCGCCACGCCCTTTCCGTGGTCCCCACTCTTCCGTCCGCGCAGGTGGGAGCCCATCCGCGCCCCTACTCATCTCCGGCACTAGGTAGAGATACTCAGCCCTGCGCCACGGGGCCCGGTACCGCGAGGAGAAACGTCCGGCGGGGGCAGGCACCGGCCTCACGAATGAGCTGTCGGTGGCACCCCTTAGGGTCACTGACATGGCACGAATTGCGGTGATCGGCGCCGGGACCGGCGCGATGGCGGCGGCTGCCCGGCTCTCCGTGGCAGGCCACCGGGTGACGGTGTACGAGCGGTCGGAGACCCACGGCGGCTCGGTCGGCCGGTACGCACGCGACGGTTTCGTCTTCGACACCGGCCCCGGGCTGCTGCATCTCCCCGCGGTCTACCGCGACCTGTTCGTGAAGACGGGCAAGGAGAGCCTGGAGCAGTGCGTCACGCTCACCCAGGTCGACCCGGCGAGCCGCCATCTCTTCACGGACGGCACGACGGTGTCCCTGCCCAACGCCTCGCGGGCGGGGGTGGTCCGCGCGCTGGACCGTGCGCTCGGTGACGGGGCCGGGGCCCGCTGGGGGGACTTCCTCGGCCGGGCCGGGGCCGCCTGGGACCGGTCGCGCAGGCCGCTGCTGGAGGAGCCGCTGCCCGAGGACCCGCGCCCCCTGGGCCGCGACCCCTACCCCGCCGTGCGCAGGCGCAGGCTGTTGCGCGCCGCCCGGGAGGCAGGGACGGTGGCGGAGGTGGGCGCCTGGGAGCTGGCGGACCCCCGGCTGGCGGCCCTGCTCGACGGTTACGCCCTGTCGTACGGGCTCGACCCCCGCCGCGCCCCGGCCGCCGCGGCCCTACTGCCGTACATGGAGGAGACGTTCGGCACCTGGTACGTCGCGGGCGGCATGCGCGCGCTGGCCGACGCGGTGTACGAGCGGTGCCTGGCCCGCAGGGTGGAGTTCGTCTTCGGCGCGGAGGCGGTCCGGGTGTCCGAGAAGGACGGGCGGGCGGCAGGGATCGAACTGGCGGACGGCACCGGTGTGGAGGCCGACCATGTGGTCCTCGGCGCTCAGCCGGCGCCCGGGCTCCTGCCGGCCCGGGAGGGGTGGCCCGCCGGGGAGCACCGGGCTCCGGCACCGGGACGCTTCGTCGTCCTGCTGTCGCTGCGCGGCGCCCGGGAGGCCGGCGCCGTGCACCGGACCGTGGTGCACGCCGCGGACCCGGGCGCGGAGCAGGAGGCGGTCTTCGGCGGCCGGACGGCGGATCGGCCCACGGTGACGGTGCTGCGCCCGGACGACCCGGCCACCCGCCCCGACGAGGAACACGAGGCGGTGACCCTGATGGTGACGGTGGCTCCGCACGGCCCGGTCGACTGGACGGACGCCGAGCTGCGCCGGCGGTTCGCGGACACGGTGATCGACCGGGCCGCCGAGGCCGTCCCTGGTCTCCGCGAGCGGATGATCCACGCCGAGGTGCGCACGCCCGCCGAGACCGCGGCCGACACGGGAGCCGAGGGCGGTTCGGTGCCGGCACCGGCGCTGGCCGGGGCGGGGGGCGCGTATCTGCACTCCGGGAACCGCACCCCGCTGCCGGGTCTGTATCTGGCGGGCGGCTGGTCGCATCCGGGCGGCGGGCCGGCCCACGCCGGGATGTCGGGCGCGCTGGTGGCCGGACTCGTGGTGGAGGGCGACGGCTTCCGGGGCTCGCAGTGAGCCCGCGCCCGGCGCACCACGACCGGCCGCCGGGTGCGGGCGGCCGGTCCGCGGTTCAGTAGCGGTACTGCTCGTTCTGGCCGGTGTCGTACCCGTTGCCGTACGGAGCGGGCTGGGCGGGTGCTTCCGGCGGCAGCGGGGGGTACCGGTCGCTCTCACGCTGCTGCGGGACCCAGACGCCGCCCGGCGGCGTGTCGGTGTACTGCTCGGTGTACTGCTCGGGGTACGGGTCCGCGGGCTGCTGCCCGGCGCCGTACGAGGGGTCGTAGCCGCTGCCGTAGCCGTCGTGCGCCGCGTACTGCCCGGTGCCGGTGGTCGTGCCCGTGCCGATGTAGGGGTCGGAGTAGGGGGCGTAGCCCGCCTGGTCGGTCCCGTGGTCGTACTGGCCCGGGTAGGTGCCCTGGTCCTGGTGGGTGTCCTGGCTCCCGTAGCCGCCCTGCGCGCCGTAGGAGTCCTGGCCGGCCGGCCGGCCGTAGCCGTCGAACGGGTCGTAGCCGGCGTGCTGATGCTGCGGTTCGCCGTGCACGCCCTGGCCGTCGCGGCCCGCGGGGGCGGGATCGCTGTAGACGCCGTACTGCCCGGTGTCGTCCGGCAGCGGCTCCGGTGCGTAGACGGCGGCGGGGTCTGCCTGCGTCTGCCGGTCGTCCCCCTCGTACTCCACGCCGGAGACCTCGAGCGTGGGCTTCTTCCCTTCCGCGCCGCCCGCCCCGCGCCGGCGGCGGCTCTCACCCGGGCTGCCGCCGATGGCCCATCCCGTCGAGAAGCCGCGCCTGAAGGAGAGCGTCACATACGTCTGGCCCGTCGCGAAGGCGATCGCCCCGAGGACGATCACCAGCACGGAGGGGATCAGGACGCCGAGGACCACACCGAGGAAACCGGCGAAGGCGAGGAGCCGCCAGCGCAGGCGTGCCTTGTACTGCAGGAGCACCTCGCCCAGCAGCCACAACGCCACTATGCCGAATGCGATGTAGAGGACCGTCCAGCCCACGCCCGCCCCCTCCTACGGCCACCGCCCCGGTCGGTGGCGGGTACGGCCGGTCAGGACTGCTTGTGCAGTCCGAGATTCTCGTAGATCTCGAGTGTCGCCGTCGAGTTGTTGAGCGTGATGAAGTGCAGCCCCGGGACACCCTCGGAGAGCAGTTTCGCGCAGAACTCCGTTGCGAACTCGATGCCAATGGAGCGTACAGCCGCCGGGTCGTCCTTCGCGGCGAGGATGCGCTCTTTCAGCGAGGAAGGCAGGGACGCGTTGCTGAGCTGCGCGAATCTCTCCAGCTGTCTGACACTGGTGAGCGGCATCACCTCGGGAATGACCGGGGTGTCGCAACCCGCGGCGACCACGCGGTCACGCATCTGCAGATAGCTCTCCGGGTGGAAGAACATCTGGGTGATCGCGTAGTCGGCACCGGCGCGGCACTTGTCCACGAAATGACCGATGTCGGTGTCCCAGTCGGCGGAGCGCGGATGCATCTCGGGGAAGGCCGCGACGCCGACGCAGAAGTCACCGGCTTCCTTGATCAGCCGGACGAGATCCGCCGCGTAGCGCACGCCCTGCGGGTGCTCGATCCACTCGCCCATCGGGTCGCCGGGCGGGTCGCCGCGGACCGCGAGGATGTTGCGGATACCGGCGTCGGCGTACTGCCCGACCATGTTGCGCAGTTCGGCCACGGAGTGGTCGACGGCGGTGAGGTGGGCGACGGGCGTGAGCGTGGAGTCCGCGGCGATCTGCTGGGTCGCCCGGACCGTCCCGGCGCGGGTCGAACCGCCGGCCCCGTACGTCACGGAGACGAAGCTCGGTCCCACCGCCTCGACCCGGCGCAGGGCGTTCCAGAGGTTCCGCTCGCCCTTCTCCGTCTTGGGCGCCCAGAACTCGAACGAGAACGACATCTCGCCGGTCGCGAGCAGGTCACGCACGGTGCGCGCGTGATCTGTCCGGGTGGAAGGTGTACCAAGGGCCATACTGGGAGGTTAACCAGGGCCTGGCGGTACCCCAACCAGAGCGAGCGAATTGCCCGGAATGAGGTGGCTTTTGTCCACCCTTCGGACAGCCGGCCCGGCCGGGCGCGAGGCCGCCGGGCTCAGAGGGCGTATGCCCGGACGCGTCGTGCGAGCGATGCCGCCGCCTCGGCCGGGTCCGCCGCCTCGGTGATCGCCCGCACGACGACGACGCGGCGGGCGCCGGCGTCCAGCACCTCGTCCAGATTGCCGGCGTCGATCCCGCCGATGGCGAACCACGGCCGCGTCGTGCCGAGCGAGGCGGCGTAGCGCACCAGGCCGAGGCCCGGGGCGTGCCGGCCCGGCTTGGTCGGGGTGGGCCAGCAGGGTCCCGTGCAGAAGTAGTCGACGCCGGCTTCGGCGACGGCGGCGTCGACCTCGGCCTCGGCGTGGGTGGAGCGGCCGATCACCACGTCGTCGCCGATGACGGCGCGGGCGGCCGGCACCGGAAGATCGCCCTGGCCGAGGTGGAGCACATCGGAGCCGATAGCATGGGCGACATCGGCCCGGTCGTTCACCGCGAGGAGCGCTCCGTGGCGCTTGCAGGCGTCGGCGAACACCGCGAGGTGGTCGAGCTCCTCGGCCGCCTCCATGCCCTTGTCCCGCAGCTGCACGATGTCCACACCGCCGGCCAGCACGGCGTCGAGGAACTCGGGGAGGTCCCCCTGCCGCTTCCGGGCGTCCGTGCACAGATAGAGCCGGGCGCCGGAGAGCTGGTCGCGAGGCGTGGACATGAAGATTTCCCCCGTCGGTACGTCGTTGGATCACTGATGCGGCGACAACGCGCCGTACGTCGATGGACCGCCGTGCCGGCAGACCCGGTCACGGCGGGGTGCGGCCCGTGAAGTGCCACGGCCCGCACCCCGCTCACGGTCGTCCGGTCAGACGGCGAGCGCCTGGGCCCGGCGCTTCACCTCCGTACCGCGATTCTCGCTGAGGGCCTGCGCGGGCGTGCCGGGCAGGGTCGGGTCGGGGGTGAAGAGCCAGTCCAGCATCTCTTCGTCGTTGTAGCCGTCGTCCCTCAGGAGCGTCAGGGTCCCTACGAGGCCCTTGACCACCTTGTTGCCGTCGATGAAGGCGGCAGGCACCTGGAGCGCCCGGTTCTCACCACGTCGTACGGCGATCAGCTGGCCTTCCTTGACCAGCTGCCGTACGCGCGTCACCTCGACATCGAGCATTTCCGCGATGTCGGGAAGGTGGAGCCATGCGGGGACGAGAGCATCGATCTTTGCGTCAATCTCGGTCACAGGGACAAGCGTGCCATCCCGGACCGACAGCCGGTACCCGGGCCGGGCGTACGAGACCGTGCCTACCCCTGGAGGACCGTCGATTTCAGCGGTACGGAGGAGTCGGCGGCCCGCGCCGGATCGATCCGCGCGCCCGCTTCGACGAGCTTGCGCCCCTGCGCCAGGTCGCGGGGCCTGCTGACGGCCAGCACGGCGACCAGGACCCCCTGCCGCAGCCAGCAGACCGTCCAGGACGGGTCACCGGGGTCGCCCCGCCACAGCAGTGTGTCGGCGCCCGCGTGGTGGCCGGCGTACTGCACGAAGCGGCCGAACTGCTCGGACCAGAAGTAGGGCACCGGGTCGTACGTCCTGACCGCGCCGTCGGCGAGGGCTGCGGCCACGGTCCTCGGCCCCTGGAGGGCGTTGTCCCAGTGGTGGACCAGCAGCCGTTCCCCGTAGCGGGCGGAGGGGAAGGAGGCGCAGTCGCCCACGGCGTAGACATCGGGCAGCGACGTGCGGAGCGAGCTGTCCGCGGTGACCGAGCCGTCGGGGCCGAGGGCGATGCCCGAGCCCGCGAGCCACGCGGTGGCGGGCCTGGCGCCGATGCCGACGACCACTGCCCCGGCGGGGATCAACCGGCCGTCCGTGAGGTGGACGGCGCCCTCCTCGACACGTGCGACCCGGGCCCCGGTGAGGAGTTCGGCTCCGCTCTCGGCGTACCAGGCGGCCATCGGCTCGGCGACCTCGGCGGGCATGGTGCCCGCGAGGGGCCGGCCGGCGGCCTCCACGACGGTCACCGCGCACCCGGCCGCGCGGGCCGCCGTGGCGAACTCGGCGCCGATCCAGCCCGCGCCGACGACGACCACCTCGTGCTGCCGCTCCAGGACGGGCCGCAGCCGTGCCGCGTCGTCGAGGGTGCGCAGCAGATGGACGCCGGGCACGCCCTCGGAACCGGGCAGTGCGACCGGTTCCGCTCCGGTGGCGAGGACCAGGACGTCGTAGCCGACGGGCCCTTCCGGGGTGTCCAGCTCGTGCGCCCCGGCACGCAGTCCGGCCACGTCGAGCCCCAGGCGCAGGGTGATGTCCAGGGCCTCGAAGTCGACGTCGAAGGCGGAGTCCTCCGCCTTGCCGAGCAGGACCGCCTTGGACAGGGGCGGCCTGTCGTACGGCTGGTGGGGTTCGGCACCGATCAGGGTGACCGGGCCGGTGAAGCCCTGTTCGCGCAGGGCCACGGCCGTCTGCACTCCGGCCATGCCGGCGCCCACGATCACGACCCCGTTCGGCCGCTGTCCCGCTGCCGGTTCCTGTGTCTGCTGGCTCACCTGTCCACCCTAGGGTCTGCCACCGGCGGGCGGGCCACGGGTACCGGTCCCTTACGGGCCGCGAGGCGTGGGGTCTAGGCTGGCCGCCGTAAGGCACTCGCGGGAGTCCGGGCGTACCGGGCTGAGAGGGAGGCTGGCCGGCCTCCGACCGTACGAACCTGATCCGGGTCATGCCGGCGAAGGGAGGGGCTGGACGCCCATGCGCATCTCGACGAACAGTTCCGACGTCCTGGTCGTCGGAGGCGGCATCATCGGGCTGGTGACCGCGTGGCGGTCGGCCCTGCACGGGCTGCGCACCACGCTGGCCGATCCCGCGCCGGGCGGCGGCGCGGCCCAGGTCGCGGCCGGGATGCTCGCGGCCGTCACCGAACTCCACTACGGCGAGCAGACGCTGCTCGGCCTCAACGTGGCTTCGGCCGCGCGCTATCCGGCGTTCGTGGCCGAGCTGGAGGAGGCGAGCGGGCAGGAGACCGGCTTCCGCGCCTGCGGCACCCTGTCCGTCGCGCTGGACTCGGACGACCGGGCGCATCTGCGGGAGCTGCACGCTCTGCAGCAGCGGTCGGGGCTGGAGTCCGAGTGGCTGAGCGGCCGCGAGTGCCGCCGTCTGGAACCGATGCTCGCCCCCGGCGTGCGTGGCGGGCTGCGGGTCGACGGCGACCACCAGGTGGATCCCAGGCGGCTGGCCTCGGCCCTGGTCACCGCCTGCGAGCGGGCGGGCGTGGTGTTCCGCCGGGACTGGGCCGAGCGGCTCTCCGTCACGGGCGGCCGGGCCACGGGAGCGGTCCTGGCGGACGGCACGGAGCTCGCCGCCGGCCAGGTGGTACTCGCCGGCGGCAGCCTCAGCGGCCGGCTCCAGGGCGTTCCCGAGGCTGTCCTGCCGCCGGTACGCCCGGTCAAGGGCCAGGTGCTGCGGTTGCGGGTGCCTTCCGCCTACGCGCCCTTCCTCAGCCGGACGGTGCGGGCGGTCGTGCGCGGCAGCCAGGTCTATCTGGTCCCGCGTGCCGACGGTGAGCTGGTGGTCGGCGCGACCACGGAGGAGATGGGCTGGGACACCACGGTCACCGCGGGCGGGGTGTACGAGCTGCTGCGGGACGCCCATGAGCTGATGCCCGGCATCACGGAGCTGCCGCTGACCGAGACCCGGGCCGGCCTGCGGCCCGCCTCGCCGGACAACGCGCCGCTGCTGGGGCCCACGGCACTGCCGGGGCTGCATCTCGCCACCGGGCACCACCGCAACGGGGTGCTGCTGACCCCGGTCACCGGCGATGTGATGGCCCATGTGCTGACCACCGGCGAGCTGCCCGAGCTGGGCCGCCCCTTCGCGCCGCACCGATTCGCCGCCGCCTCCCCGGAGAGCTCACCGGCCTCCTCCCCCGAAGAAACCGCCCCCGCGCCGCAGGAGCAGCCCGTATGACGCAGTCCGTACCCGATTCCGAGCCCGGTTCCGTGCCCGTTTCCCGGCCCGAGACCCTTTCCGTGCCCGATTCCGAGGCCGTTTCCGTGTCCGTCAACGGGGAAGGCCGCACCGTGCCCGCCGGCACCGCGCTGGACACGCTGGTCGCGGGGCTGACCACCGCGCCCTCCGGGGTAGCCGCCGCGGTGAACGAGGCCGTCGTGCCGCGCGGTCGGTGGTCGGCCACCACGCTCGCCGACGGCGACCGCGTCGAGGTCCTCACCGCGGTCCAGGGAGGCTGACCATGTCCGACGACCTCCTCACGCTCGGTTCCACCGCGTTCTCGTCCCGGCTGATCATGGGGACGGGCGGGGCGCCCAGCCTCGACGTACTGGAACGCTCCCTGATCGCTTCGGGCACCGAGCTCACCACCGTGGCGATGCGCCGGCTCGACCCGACCGTGCAGGGCTCGGTGCTCTCCGTCCTGGAACGCCTCTCCATCCGGGTCCTGCCGAACACCGCGGGCTGTTTCACCGCGGGCGAGGCCGTGCTGACGGCCAGGCTGGCCAGGGAGGCGCTGGGCACCGACTGGATCAAGCTGGAGGTCGTGGCCGACGAGCGGACCCTGCTGCCCGACCCGATCGAGCTGCTGGACGCCGCCGAGATCCTGGTCGACGACGGCTTCACGGTCCTGCCGTACACCAATGACGATCCGGTGCTGGCCCGCAAGCTCCAGGACGTGGGCTGCGCGGCGGTCATGCCGCTCGGTTCCCCCATCGGTTCCGGGCTCGGCATCCGCAACCCGCACAACTTCCAGCTGATCGTCGAGCAGGCCACGGTCCCGGTGATCCTGGACGCCGGCGCCGGGACGGCCTCGGACGCGGCGCTGGCGATGGAGCTGGGCTGTGCCGCTGTGATGCTCGCCTCGGCGGTGACCCGGGCGCAGGAGCCCGAGCTGATGGCGGCGGCGATGCGGCACGCGGTGGACGGCGGGCGGCTGGCGTACCGGGCGGGGCGCATCCCGCGCCGCCATTTCGCTGAGGCGTCCTCGCCCACGGAGGGCCGCGCGGTGCTGGATCCGGAGCGCCCGGCCTTCTGAGAGCCGTGCACCGGCCGGGTCCTCCCCGTCACAGCACGCGCATGCCGCTGTCACGGCTCCGCACCGGAACGGTCCGCCGGAGGCCTGGACCATCCGAGGTGTCCGTGGCAGCTCGTAGACTCGCCCCGTGGACACGACCCTCCAGGACCCCCTTGTCGGGCAGCTGCTCGACGGCCGCTATCGCATCGATGCGCGCATCGCCGTCGGCGGTATGGCCACGGTCTACCGGGCCGTGGACACCCGGCTCGACCGGGTGCTCGCCCTCAAGGTGATGCACCCGGCGCTGGCGACCGACGCGGCGTTCGTCGAACGCTTCATCCGCGAGGCCAAGTCCGTCGCCCGGCTCGCCCACCCCAATGTGGTGGGCGTCTTCGACCAGGGCGCCCAGGGCGCGTACGTGTACCTCGCGATGGAGTACGTCGCCGGGTGCACCCTGCGTGACGTCCTTCGCGAGCGTGGGGCGCTGCAGCCCCGGGCGGCCCTGGACATCCTCGAACCGGTGCTGGCCGCCCTCGGCGCCGCGCACCGGGCGGGCTTCGTCCACCGCGACATGAAGCCGGAGAACGTCCTGATCGGGGACGACGGCCGGGTCAAGGTCGCCGACTTCGGTCTCGTACGCGCTGTGGGAACCGCCACGGACACCACCGGCTCGCTGCTGGGCACGGTCTCGTACCTCGCTCCGGAGCAGATCGAGCAGGGCTCGGCCGACACCCGGTCCGATGTGTACGCCTGCGGTGTGGTGCTCTACGAGATGCTGACCGGCGGCAAACCCCATGGCGGGGACACCGCCGCCCAGGTCATCTACCAGCATCTGAACGAGAACGTCCCGGCGCCGTCCGGTGCCGTTCCCGGCCTGGCGTCCGGGCTGGACGAGCTGGTGGCCGCGGCGACGGCGCGCGACCCCGACGTCCGTCCGTCCGACGCGGTGGCCCTGCTCGCCCGGGCCCGTGAGATACGGGCGGCTCTCACCGAGGAGCAGCTCGACACGATGCCTCCGCAGGCCATCGCGGAGGAGCACGACGGCGCCGAGGACCGTACGAGCGTGATCCCCAGGGTGATCCCGGCCGGCCAGGGCACCGCGCACCACACCAGCCGACTGGAGATGCCGCCGTCCTCGCCCCGGGAGCCCGGGCGCGGGCGACGCGGGCCCTTCGCCGGCCGCGGCCGGCGCGGGACGCTCGCCGTGCTCGTCGCCGTCCTGCTGGTGCTGGGCGCCGGCGTGGGCGTCTGGTACATCAACTCGGGGCAGTTCACCCGGGTCCCTTCCCTCCTGGGCCAGACCCGGAGCGCTGCCGAGAAGCGGCTCGCGGACGAGGGACTCGACCTGAAGGGTGTCGAATACGCCTACAGCGACACGGTGGAGCGCTCCACGGTGATCAGCAGCGATCCGGGCTCCGGTGAGCGCATCCGGGGCAACGACGCGGTGAAGCTGGTGATCTCGCGCGGCCCGGAGATCGTGAAGGTCCCCGATGTGGAGGCGCTCGCCCTCGCCGAGGCCCGGCGTGAGCTGAAGAAGTCGGGACTCACGCCCGGCATGGTGACCCGGGAGTTCAACGAGGAGATCGACCGGGGCAAGGTCGTCCGTACGGATCCGCGGGCCGGCACCGAGCGCCGTCCCGACTCGGCGGTCGCCCTGGTCGTCAGCAAGGGCAGCCCCGTCGACGTGCCCGACGTCTCCGGCCTCTCCGTCGAGGACGCCACGGCGGCGCTGGACGAGGCGGGTCTCAAGGCGAAGGTGCTGGGCGAGCGGGTCAACTCACGCGAGGCCGCGGGCGAGATCGCCCGGCAGTCGCCCGGAAGCGGCGCGGAGGCCGCCGAGGGCGACACGGTGGAGCTGACGGTCTCCAAGGGTCCGCGCATGCTCCAGGTCCCCGATGTCACGGGGAAGGACGTCGACGAGGCCCGGGGCACACTGGAGGACGCGGGGTTCGAGGTCAAGGTCGACCGCCCGTTCCTCTCCTTCAGCGACACGGTCGGCAGCCAGTCGGTCGAGGGCGGCGAGAAGGCCGCGGAAGGCTCCACGATCACCATCAGGACCAAGGCCCTGTAGACCCACGAGGACTGGCAGCACATGCGCAACCCCATCGGCGGTCACGTCCCCGTGGCCGGCGGACTCGCCAAGGCCGGCCTCGGCTACGCGCGGGAGCTGGCGGCGGAGACCGTGCAGGTCTTCGTCGCCAACCCGCGTGGCTGGGCGACACCACCGGGGAACCCGGCCCAGGACGAGCTGTTCCGCTCGGAGTGCGCGGCGGGGCGGATTCCCGCGTACGTCCACGCCCCGTACCTGATCAACTTCGGCTCGCACACCGAGGCCACGGTCGAGCGGTCGGTCGTGTCGCTGCGCCACTCGCTGCGCCGGGCGAGAGAGATCGGCGCCCTGGGCGTGGTGGTGCACACCGGCTCGGCGACCGGCGGACGTCCGCGTGAGGTGGCGCTCGCCCAGGTGCGTACGCACATGCTTCCGCTGCTGGACGAGCTGACCCACGACGACGACCCGTTCCTGCTGCTGGAGTCGACCGCGGGACAGGGCTCCTCGCTCTGCTCCCGGACCTGGGACTTCGGCCCGTACTTCGAGGCCCTGGACTCCCATCCCAAACTGGGTGTCTGCCTGGACACCTGCCACATCTACGCGGCGGGCCACGATCTGACCGGCCCCGCCGGCATGCGGCAGACCCTGGATCTGCTGGTGGACACGGTCGGCGAGGGCAGGCTGAAGCTGATCCACGCCAATGACTCCAAGGACGTGGTGGGCGCTCACAAGGACCGGCACGAGAACATCGGCGCGGGTCACATAGGCGCCGGGCCGTTCCGCGAGCTGTTCTCGCACCCGGCGACCGAGGGCGTACCGCTGGTCATCGAGACGCCCGGCGGCAAGGAGGGCCATGCGGCGGATGTGGCCCGGCTGAAGGAGCTGCGGGACTGCCGCCGGCCTTAGCGGGACCGTCCCGGCGGGACCGTCAGAGCTCGGGGCCGTCCCCGGGCTCCTCCTGGTAGGAGTAGCGCTGCTCGCTCCACGGGTCGCCGATGTTGTGGTACCCGCGCTCCTCCCAGAACCCACGGCGGTCGGCCGACATGTACTCGATGCCCCGGACCCATTTGGGCCCCTTCCAGGCATACAGATGCGGCACGACGAGGCGCAGCGGGAATCCGTGTTCGGCGGTGAGCAGTTCGCCGTCCTTATGGGTGGCGAACAGCGTCCGGTCGGACGCGAAGTCGGCGATCCGGAGGTTCGAGCTGAATCCGTATTCGGCCCAGACCATCACATGGGTGACGTGAGGCGCGGGAGGTGCCAGTTCCACCACCTCACGGGCCAGGATTCCGCCCCATTCGGCGCCGAGCATGCTGAATTTCGTCACGCAGTGAAGGTCCGCGACGACGGAGGAGAAGGGAAGTGCCGTGAATTCCTGGTGATTCCAGCAGTGCTTGTCACCGTCGGCCGTGGCCCCGAAGACCCTGAACTCCCAGCGGTCCGGTTTGAACTTGGGCACGGGCCCGTAATGGGTGACCGGCCAGCCGCGCTGCAGCCGTTGCCCCGGTGGAAGCCCGGACTGCTCTGCTGTGCCGCGTTCCCGGCTTTCCGGCTGACCCATGCCTCCATGGTGACAGACAGGCAGGGGTGGTCATGACCAGGGGAGAGTCGATTCGGGCAACTCATACTAAGCGTGCACTTACTGGACGGCCGCTGGGTGCGATGCGAGGATGCGCGCAAACGTGCCCCGTTCACCGGTTGGAAGGAGCCTCTGCGATGCAGGGCGACCCCGAGGTCCTCGAGTTCCTGAACGAACAGCTGACCGCCGAATTGACTGCCATCAATCAGTACTTCCTGCACGCGAAGATGCAGGACAACTTCGGCTGGACGAAGCTCGCCAAGTACACCCGGGCCGAATCGTTCGACGAGATGAAGCACGCGGAGATCCTCACCGACCGGATCCTGTTCCTGGACGGCCTGCCCAACTATCAGCGGCTCTTCCATGTGCGGGTCGGCCAGACGGTCACCGAGATGTTCCAGGCCGACCGTCAGGTCGAGGTGGAGGCGATCGACCGCCTCAGGCGGGGCATCGAGGTGATGCGCGGCAAGGGCGACATCACTTCGGCGAACATCTTCGAGTCCATCCTCGAGGACGAGGAACACCACATCGACTATCTCGACACCCAGCTGGAGCTGGTCGAGAAGCTCGGTGAGCCGCTCTACATCGCGCAGCTGATCGAGCAGCCGGACAGCTGATCCGCGGCTCCGGCACGGCGCCGGTGGCCCGGGAGGGCTTCTCAGGCGGCGTCGGGAAGCCCGGCGTCCGGCGTGGTGCCGAGAGCGACGGGCGCACCGGCCGGGGTGCCCGCCGGCGCCGTACGTCCCTCGATGAGCTCACGGCGCGGGCACTCACCACGGCCGAGCAGCGCCTGGATCCTGCGGACGCAGCCCCCGCAGTCGGTGCCCGCCTTGCAGGCGGAGGCGATCTGGCGGGGCGTGCACGCTCCGCCGTCCGCATGCTTCTTGACCTGGTCCTCCGTGATGCCGAAGCAGGAGCAGACGTACATGCGGTTCACCTCCCGACGGGTCGATCGCTGCGCCGTCCCGAACTCTTTCGGTGAGGCTAACCTAACCTTACCCGCGAGCCCCCGCGCACAAAAGTCCCGGTACGCCTGTGGGGCACGGATCACATCGATCCGTGCCCCACGTGCGTCACCAGGGGTGGTCCCTACTGGTCGCGGTACATCTCGGCGACCAGGAAGGCCAGGTCGAGGGACTGGCTGCGGTTGAGGCGCGGGTCGCAGGCCGTCTCGTAGCGCTGGTGCAGGTCGTCCACGAAGATCTCGTGACCGCCGCCGACGCACTCGGTGACGTCGTCGCCCGTGAGCTCGACGTGGATACCGCCGGGGTGCGTCCCGAGCTCCTTGTGCACCTCGAAGAAGCCCTTGACCTCGTCGAGGACGTCGTCGAAGCGGCGAGTCTTGTGGCCGGACGCGGCCTCGAAGGTGTTCCCGTGCATCGGGTCGGTCACCCACACCACCTTGGCACCGGACGCGGTGACCTTCTCGACCAGCTCGGGGAGCTTGTCACGGACCTTGTCGGCGCCCATGCGGACGATGAAGGTCAGCCGGCCGGGCTCGCGCTCGGGGTCGAGGCGGTCGATGTAGCCGAGCGCCTCGTCGACGGTGGTCGTCGGGCCGAGCTTGATGCCGATGGGGTTGCGGATCTTCGAGGCGAACTCGATGTGCGCGCCGTCCATCTGGCGGGTGCGCTCACCGACCCAGACCATGTGGCCCGAGGTGTCGTAGAGCTGACCTGTGCGCGAGTCGGTGCGGGTCAGCGACGACTCGTAGTCCAGGAGCAGCGCCTCGTGCGAGGCGTAGAACTCGACCGCCTTGAACTCGGCCGGGTCCGTGCCGCACGCCTTCATGAAGTTCAGCGCGTTGTCGATCTCGCGGGCCAGGGCCTCGTAACGCTGCCCGGACGGCGAGGACTTCACGAAGTCCTGGTTCCAGGCGTGCACCTGGCGCAGGTCGGCGTAACCACCGGTGGTGAAGGCGCGCACCAGGTTCAGCGTGGAGGCGGACGCGTGGTACATCTGCTTCAGCCGCTCGGGGTCCGGGATGCGGGCCGCCTCGGTGAACTCGAAGCCGTTGACGGAGTCGCCGCGGTAGGTCGGCAGGGTCACGCCGTCGCGGGTCTCGGTCGGCTTGGAGCGCGGCTTGGAGTACTGCCCGGCGATCCGGCCGATCTTGACGACCGGCACGGAGGCGGCGTACGTCAGGACGGCGCTCATCTGGAGCAGTGTCTTCAGCTTGGCCCGGATGTGCTCGGCGGACACGGCGTCGAATGCCTCGGCGCAGTCGCCGCCCTGCAGCAGGAACGCCTCGCCCTGGGCGACGGCTCCCAGACGGGCGCGCAGCTGGTCGCACTCGCCCGCGAAGACGAGCGGAGGATACGACTCGAGGTCCGCGAGTACGTCGCGCAGGGCCTCGGCATCGGGGTACTCGGGCTGCTGCGCCGCGGGAAGGTCTCGCCAGGTGTGGCCACCGGCGACGGAGGTATTGGCGTTCACGGTCACCTTGACAACATTACGGGGTCGGCGAGCGCGCCCCGTCCGCCCGCTCAGCAGATGAGACGCGCGCTCGTTCGTCCACCGCGTCCGCTAGGGTACGTGGCATGTTCGCGCAGACAGTCCAGAACTGGTGGTGGACCGCTCATCCGGCGGCCCGCTGATTCATCGCGCGTACAGACTTCGCGAAGGCCGCCCGAGGGGCGGCCTTCTCTGCGTTTCGGAGCCGGGAGCCGTTCCTCATCAGGAAGGAACGCCCATGCCCGAGCCCCTGTCCGAGCCCGTGTCCCGGCCCACGCCCGGCCGTGCCGTCGACCTGCTGTCCACGCTGCTCCGTGACGACTCCCCGCCCTTCGCACTGCTGCGCAGGCGCACGCCCGGCAGGGACCACGACGTCGTCGAGGTCCTGACCGGTGAGGTGCGGGAGGTGGAACGGCTCGCCGACATCCCGGTGGGTGAGCTGCCCTCGCTGGCCCTGGTGCCCTTCCGGCAGATCGCCGAGCGTGGTTTCGACGTACGCGACGACGGCACCCCGCTCTCCGTGCTCGTCGCCGGGGAGGCGTACGAACTGCCGCTGGCCGAGGTGCTCGCACACCTGCCCGGCCATGACGTGCGGGTCGAGGACGGCACCTTCGACGTCCCCGACGAGGAGTACGCCGGCATCGTCCGACGGGTCGTCGAGGACGAGATCGGGCAGGGCGAGGGCGCGAACTTCGTGATCCGGCGGACGTTCGGCGGCGAGATCCCCGGTTTCGGCCGGGCCGACGCGCTGGCGCTGTTCCGGCGGCTGCTGGCGGGTGAGCGCGGGGCGTACTGGACGTTCGTCGTCCACACCGGGGACAGGACGCTGGTGGGTGCCAGCCCGGAGGTCCATGTGCGGATGTCCGGCGGGACCGTCGTGATGAACCCGATCAGCGGGACCTACCGCTACCCGGCCGGGGGGCCGACCGCGGAGAGTCTGCTGGCCTTCCTCGGCGACCGGAAGGAGACCGAGGAGCTCTCCATGGTGGTCGACGAGGAGCTCAAGATGATGTGCACCGTCGGTGACATGGGCGGTGTGGTGGTCGGGCCCCGGCTCAAGGAGATGGCCCATCTCGCGCACACGGAGTACGAGTTGCGCGGGCGTTCCTCGCTGGATGTGCGCGAGGTCCTGAAGGAGACCATGTTCGCGGCCACGGTCACCGGCTCCCCCGTGCAGAACGCCGTCAGGGTGATCGAGCGGTACGAGCCGGGCGGCCGCGGCTACTACGCGGGCGCCCTCGCGCTGGTGGGCCGGGAGCCCGGCGGGGCACAGACGCTGGACTCGCCGATCCTGATCCGCACCGCCGACATCTCGGCGTCCGGCCGGCTCCGGGTGCCGGTCGGGGCCACGCTCGTGCGCCATTCCGACCCCGCGGGGGAGGTCGCCGAGACCCACGCGAAGGCGGCAGGTGTGCTCGCGGCGCTGGGTGTCCGGCCGGGCCGGCCCGAGGCGGAGGCGGACCGCCCGCGGCTGGCGTCCGATCCGCGGGTGCAGGCGGCCCTGGACGACCGGCGCGGGGGGCTGGCCCCCTTCTGGCTGCGGATGCAGGAGCGTACGCGGGACCTGTCAGGTCATGCGCTGGTGGTGGACGGCGAGGACACCTTCACCGCGATGCTCGCCCATCTGCTGCGCTCCTCGGGCCTCACGGTCTCGGTGCGCCGGTACGACGAACCCGGGCTCCGCGAGACCGTACGGGCGCACGAGGGGCCGGTGGTGCTGGGACCCGGGCCCGGGGACCCGGGCGACGCGGCCGATCCGAAGATGCGGCTGCTGCGGGGGCTGGCCGCCGAGCTGGTGCGGGAGCACCGCCACGGGCTGCTCGGCGTCTGCCTCGGCCATGAGCTGATCGCGGCGGAGCTGGGCCTGGAGATCGCGCGGAAGGCCGTGCCGTACCAGGGGGCGCAGACCCGGATCGAGCTGTTCGGCAGACCGGAGACGGTCGGTTTCTACAACAGCTTCACCGCACTCTGCGACGAGGCGGCGGCCACGGAGCTGGGCGCGCACGGCATCGAGGCGAGCCGGGACACGGCCTCCGGTGAGCTGCACGCACTGCGGGGCCGGGGGTTCGCCTCGGTGCAGTTCCACCCCGAGTCGGTGCTGACGCTGCGCGGCGCCGAGATCGTGACGGGGCTGCTGACGGCGCTGCCCGTGCCGGGCTGAAGGACCGGGGCTGCGCACGCTCCGGCCGACAACTTTAGTTGCCATAACGGGTCGCGGTAACTATAGTTGTCGGCATGGCAGCGAACGAGGTCACTCACACGGAACTGACCGCACTCGAGCAATCCCTCTGCGACGCCCTGGTCCCCCTCGCAACGGCCCTGCGGGCCCGCGCCTCGGGGCTCCCCGAGGACCGCATGTGGGCAGAGGACCCGGTCGAGGTGTCACTGTCGGCCCTCGCCGGCTGGAAGGTGGTGGACTCGGCGGTCTCCCGGCTGACGGCGCGCGCCGCACGGACCGCCGGCTCCTACGGCGCCAGCTACGAACAGCTGGGCGCGGCCTGGGGGATAACGCGGCAGGGCGCCCGCAAGAAGTGGCCCGACGCGGTCGACCGGCCGTCGGCAGCGGCGGAGCGGGGCACCGTCGAGCTGTTCGGAGGCACGGCCGAGCTCTTCCTGGAGTCCTCGTCGGGAAGCTGGCGCTGGACGGGGCGCGGTGCGGACGGCACGGACGGCACGGCCGACGGGGACTCCCCCTGCGGCTCCAAGGAGGAGGCAGCGGCGTACGCGGGCGCGTTCCTGAAGGAGCACGCGGAGGGAGACGTGGGCTAACGCGCGGGGAGCGCCGGGACGAGGACGTTGTCGCTGCGGCGGCCCGCCAGGTAGTCGGTGACGTTGCGCACCGTGGCGTCGATGATCTGCCCCACCGCGTCGCGCGTGTAGTACGCCTGGTGGGAGGTCACGATGACGTTCGGGAAGGTGACGAGCCGGGCGAGGGTGTCGTCGTCGATGCCCTCCATGGACTTGTCGACGTAGAAGAGCCCCGCCTCCGCCTCGTAGACATCGAGCCCCACACCGGTGAAACGGCCGGTGCGCAACTCGGTGACGAGAGCGCGGGTGTCGATGAGACCGCCCCGGCTGGAGTTGACCAGGATCGCGTCGTCCTTCATCACGGAGAGGGCTTCCTCGCCGATGATGTGCTGCGTGGCCGGCATCAGGGGCACATGGAGACTGATCAGGTCGGACTCGGTGAAGAGGCGCTCCTTCTCCACGTACGTCATGCCGAGTGCGGTGCAGGCGGGGTTCTCGGCGACGTCCCAGCCGAGCAGCTCCATGCCGAAGCCGTGGGCGATCCGGGTGAACGCCTCACCGATCTTGCCCGTGCCGACCACGCCTGCCGTGCGGCCGTGCATGTCCCGGCCGAGGAGTCCGTCGAGCCGGAAGTCGAAGTCCCGGGTGCGGCTCACCGCTCGGACGATGCGGCGGTTGACGGCCATGGCCAGGGTCCAGGCGAATTCGGCGACCGAGTGGGGCGAGTAGGAGGAGACGCGGGCGACACGCAGGGCGAGCCGTTCGGCGACGTCGAGGTCGATGTTGTTGAAGCCGGTGGAACGCTGGGCGATCATCTGCGTGCCGCCCGCTGCCAGTGCCTGCAGGACGCGGCTGCCGAGGTCGGCGTTGACGCTGGTGGAGATGATCTCGTAGCCCGCGGCGATCGGGGCGGTGTCCTCGGTGAGGAAGACGTCCAGGCAGCGGACGTCGTGCAGGCCTGCGAAGGCCTTCTCGATCAGCGGCTTCTCGTCGGACTGCACGCCGAATGCCAGGATTTCCACGACGTCTCCCGGAAGTGGGGGCGGGGCCGGTCCTCGCGAATATACGGCCCGCGCCCCCTGGGCGCCGCTCGGCCGGAGCAGGGGGCCGGCCGAGCGGGATCAGCCGAAGAAGACCCCGGCCTCCGCGTACAGGGCGGGGTCGACCGTCTTCAGGCGGGCCGTCGCCTCCGAGATCGGGACCCGCACGATGTCCGTCCCCCGGAGGGCGACCATCACCCCGGTGGCGCCCTCGTGGACCGCGTCGATGGCGTGCAGCCCGAAGCGGGTCGCGAGCCACCGGTCGAAGGCACTCGGCGTGCCGCCGCGCTGGACATGGCCGAGGACCGTGGTCCTGGCCTCCTTGCCGGTGCGCCGCTCGATCTCCTTGGCCAGCCATTCGCCCACACCCGAGAGCCGGACATGGCCGAAGGAGTCGTGGGAGTCGTCCTTGAGGATCATCCCGCCCCGCGCGGGCGCCGCCCCCTCGGCCACCACCACGATCGGCGCGTAGCTCGCCCGGAAGCGTGAGGTGACCCACTCGCAGACCTGGTCGGTGTCGAAGGGCTGCTCCGGGATGAGGATGACGTTGGCCCCTCCGGCCAGCCCGGAGTGGAGCGCGATCCAGCCCGCGTGGCGCCCCATCACCTCGACGACCAGGACCCGCATATGGGATTCCGCCGTGGTGTGGAGCCGGTCGATGGCCTCGGTCGCGATGGAGACGGCGGTGTCGAAACCGAAGGTGTAGTCGGTGCCGGAGAGGTCGTTGTCGATGGTCTTGGGCACGCCCACGCACGGGACGCCGTAGTCGTCGGAAAGCTTCGCCGCGACGCCGAGGGTGTCCTCCCCGCCGATCGTGATCAGCGAGTCGATGTCGTACTTGGCGAGGCTGTCCTTGATGCGGCGGACCCCCTGGCCGGCGTACTCGGCGTCGAACGGATTGGTCCGGGAGGAGCCGAGGATGGTGCCCCCGCGCGGCAGGATGCCCCGCACCACCGGTATGGAGAGCGGTACGGTCACACCCTCCAGGGGGCCCCGCCAGCCGTCGCGGAACCCCGTGAAGTCGTAGCCGTACTCCTGCACGCCCTTGCGGACGATCGCGCGGATGACCGCGTTGAGCCCGGGGCAGTCGCCGCCCCCGGTCAGTACTCCGACCCGCATGAAAGCATCCCTTCGCCGAAGTGAGCTCGCTACGGGCCACGCTAATGGTGACCCAGGTCACTCAGGGATGGGTCGGACGGCCAATTCCGTTGCCGTACGCGCCGGTTGTCCGTCAGGCGTCGTCGAGACCGGCCTGGATGGCGTAGCGGACGAGCTCCACCCTGTTGTGCAGCTGGAGCTTCCCCAGGGTGTTCTGGACGTGGTTCTGCACGGTGCGGTGGGAGATGACCAGCCGCTCGGCGATCTGCTTGTACGAGAGCCCCTTGGCGACCAGCCGCAGGACCTCCGTCTCACGGTCGGTGAGCTGCGGGACCTTCGGCCGGTCGGGGGCCGCGGGGGCAGGGTCGGAGGCGAGCCGGCGGTATTCGCCGAGGACCAGTCCGGCGAGGCCGGGTGTGAAGACCGGGTCGCCGGCCGCGGTCGCGCGCACGGCGTCGGTCAGCTCCTGGGTGCTGGCCGACTTCAGCAGATAGCCGGTGGCGCCCGACTTCACGGCCTCCAGGACGTCGGCGTGCTCGCCACTGGCGGAGAGCACCAGGACGCGCAGCCCCGGGTGCGATCCGACCAGCTCCTTGCAGACCTGGACGCCTGGCATCCCCGGCAGGTTCAGGTCGAGCACCAGGACGTCGGGGCCGGCGGCCCTGGCCCGGCGCACGGCGCCCGGGCCGTCGCCCGCGGTCGCGACCACGTCGAAGCCGGACTCGGCCAGATCGCGGGCGACGGCGTCGCGCCACATCGGATGGTCGTCGACGACCATCACCTTGATGGGCCGTTCCTCGGAAGTCTGTGTCTGCGGTGTACTCATCGGGCCGTTCCTGCCTTCCCCCGTGAAACCTTCGGGACCTTCAGTTCGACCTCGGTGCCCTGGCCCGGGACCGAGATCAGTTCCGCTGTACCGCCCAGATCGCGCAGCCGCCCGCGGATCGAGAGGGCGACGCCGAGCCGGCCCTCCCCCTCCGCCTGGTCGAGTCTGCCCTCCGGGATGCCCGGGCCGTCGTCCCGGACCGTGACGATCACCTCGTCCGGCTCGTCCTCGACCAGGATCCACGCCTGGGCGTCCGGCCCCGCGTGGACCCGGACGTTGTCCAGCGCGGCGCTCACGGCGGCGGCCAGCTCACGCGCCGCGCCTGCCGCCAGCACCACCGGGGCGCCGGGCTCCGCGAAGGTGACCCGGGACCCGGCGTGCGGGGCGAGCAGCGCGCGCAGATCGGCCTCGGCGCTCTCCTCGTCGTGGGTCTCCACCGCGCGGACCACCGCGCCCTCGGAGCTGTCCTCGGAGACCCGGGTGGTGGGCACCAGGCCGCTGGAGACCAGGGTCCGCAGGGCGACCTCCTGCTCCCCGGCCATCCGGCCGAGCTCCGCCGCCTCCCCGCCCAGGGCCGTGCCGCGCCGCTGCACCATGGCCAGGACCTGGAGGACGCTGTCGTGGATGTCGCGGGCGAGCCGCTCCCGCTCCCGGGTGGCGGCCTCGATCTCCAGGGCCCTGGCCAGGGTGCGCTCACTGGCACGGGCCACCTCGACGACGTAGCCGATGGCGATGGAGGCGACCCAGACCAGCAGGACGTTGTGGAAGGTGTCCTCGCTGGGCTCTCCGCGCTCGACGATGTTGGCGACGGCGACGAGGGTGGAGGCGAAGGCCGCCCAGCGCCAGCCGCCCTTGAGAGCGAACGCGAGGACGGAGCCCGCGGTCCAGATCGACGGCAGCGTCGGGCCGTCCATGTGCTGGGCGTCGAAGTCGGCCAGCGGCGTCAGGAGGATGCCGGTCAGGGCGACCGTGAGGTCCAGGCCGAGGAAGCGCTTCGTGCAGCTCGCCGCGTTGGCCACCCGGGGAAGGGTGACGATCGTCCAGAGCGCGAGGAACGCCAGGAAGGCCACGGCGACCCAGGGGCGCTCCCACTTGTCACGGCCGAAACCGGCGAGGAGCGCCGCGTAGATCAGCGTCAGCACGCGGTACGCGGTCAGCGCACGCCACAGCGGCTGCT
Organism: Streptomyces sp. NPDC079167; assembly: GCF_040686735.1. Classification (NCBI taxonomy): domain Bacteria; kingdom Bacillati; phylum Actinomycetota; class Actinomycetes; order Kitasatosporales; family Streptomycetaceae; genus Streptomyces; species Streptomyces sp. NPDC079167. The sequence goes on from NZ_JBFBLO010000001.1 coordinate 27,771, forward strand.
CGACCGACATCCGTACGACTCGTTCACGCCCGGCCATGTCCCTGCGTCCCCTCCCCCGGTTCCCCGCCCCCGCCGTGCTGCCCGCTCCGGGCGGCCCGCTCCTACGCGCCGCCGCCCGGCCTGTCCGGTCCCTTGTTCTTCGCCTCCTCGGCGATCTGCCGTTTGGCCGCGGTCGCGTAGATGTCCACGTACTCCTGGCCGGAGAGCTTCATGATCTCGTACATGACCTCGTCGGTCACCGAGCGAAGGATGAACCGGTCACCCTCCATGCCCTGGTAGCGGCTGAAGTCCAGCGGCTTGCCGATCCTGATACCGGGCCGCATCAGCCTGGGCATCACCTGGCCGGGGGGCTGGATCTTCTCCGTGTCGATCATCGCCACGGGGATCACGGGCGCACCGGTGGCGAGGGTCACCCGGGCGAGGCCCCCGGGCTTGCCCCGGTAGAGCCGCCCGTCGGGCGACCGGGTGCCCTCCGGGTAGATGCCGAAGAGCCCGCCGCTCTCGATGACCTGGATGCCCGCCCTGATGGCGGCCTCGCCCGCGCCGCGACCGCCCGAGCGGTCCACCGGGAGCTGCCCGACGCCCTTGAAGAAGGCGGCGGTGAGCTTGCCCTTCACCCCGGGGGCGGTGAAGTACTCCGCCTTGGCGATGAAGGTCACCTTGCGGTCGAGCACCGCCGGCAGGAAGAAGGAGTCGGAGAACGACAGATGGTTGCTCGCGAGGATCGCCGGCCCGTGTGCGGGGATGTTCTCCAGGCCCTCCACCCACGGCCTGAAGGCGAGCTTCAGGGAGCCGCCGATGGAGAACTTCATTGCGCCGTAGATCAACTCGGGTGCCTCCTGTGTGCCGTCGATGAGACCTTAACCCGTGGGGCCCGCGGCCTCTCCCGTCCGCCCGGGACGGGGTCCTTCCCGGACGCCTCCGCAGGTGACGGCTGCTCGGGCGGTGACGGCCCTGGTCGGTGTCGGTCCGGTCGCGTACGGTGAAGTAATCCTTTTGCACACCCCTCGCACCCCCGCCCCGCTTCATGAACAGGAGACCCCGGTGCCGGTCCTCCCTGGAGCCGAGCCGTTCCGCCATGAGGGCGGAGAGGTCGGCGTCCTCCTCTGTCACGGATTCACGGGTTCGCCGCAGTCCCTGCGCCCCTGGGCCGGCTATCTGGCGGAGCGCGGACTGAGCGTGTCGCTCCCTCTGCTGCCCGGCCACGGCACCCGCTGGGAGGACATGGCGGTCACGGGCTGGCAGGACTGGTACGCGGAGGTGGACCGTGAGCTGCGGGCGCTGCGGGCGCGGTGCGAGCGGGTCTTCGTCTTCGGCCTCTCCATGGGCGGCGCCCTGGCGCTGCGCCTCGCCGCGAAGCACGGTGACGAGATCGCGGGCCTGGTGCTGGTGAATCCGGCGAACAAGGTGCACGGCCTCTCGGCGTACGCCCTGCCGGTGGCCCGCCATGTGGTGCGGACGACGAAGGGGCTGACCAGCGACATCGCGCTGGAGGGCGCCGAGGAGATCGGCTACGACCGGGTGCCGCTGCACGCCGCGCACTCCGTGCGGGCGTTCTTCCGGCTCGTCGACGCCGATCTGCCGCAGGTCACCCAGCCGATCGTGCTGCTGCACAGCCCGCAGGACCACGTCGTGCCGCCGGCCGACTCCGCGCGCATCCTCAGCCGGGTCTCGTCCAGGGACGTCGAGGAGATCCTCCTGGAACAGAGCTACCACGTGGCGACGTTGGACCACGATGCGGAGCGGATCTTCGACGAGAGCTACCGGTTCATCGGCCGCCTCGCGACCGACGCCGTCAAGAAGGGGAGCACGTCCGGTGGCTGAGCACGACGCGGAGCGCGCGGGCAGTGACGAGGAGCGCGAACCGCGCCCCACGGAAGGAACGGCTGTCCCCGAGGGCACGGAGGGGGCCCGGCCGCTCGACGAGGCCGCGGCCTGGGAGGCGATCGTCGCGGGGTACGGCGAGGAGCCGCCGGACCCGCCGGGCGCCAAGCCGTTCAAGTCGATCGAGGATCTGGCGCTGCTGGAGGACGGTCAGGTCAACGTCCTGGACCCCTCTCCGGAGTCCGGCGCGGGTGACGACGCCGACAAGGGCGTGGGCGGGAAGACCTCCGGCGGGCCGCCGGAGAAGAAGCCCCTCGGCGGTTCGGTCGTCTTCGCGCCGGGGGTCGCGGGCCCGCGCGACTACGGCCTGGAGGAGCCGAAGGACGGCGACACCGACGATCCGGACGACGGCGAGGAGGGGCATTTCGTCCCGCCGGAGCCGCCGCCGCTTCCCGAGGCCGATGTGACGGCCAAGTTCGCCTGGCTCGCGGTTGTCGGCGGCCCGGTGCTGATGCTGGTCGCCGTGCTGCTGCAGTGGGAGATGACGTGGTGGCTCACCACGCTCTCCATCGGCGGCTTCCTGGGCGGGTTCGCCACCCTGGTGGCGCGCATGCCCCACGACGACGAAGAGGACGACGACCCGGGGCGCGGCGCCGTCGTCTGACCCTCCCCGGGGCGGGCTCAGCTCCCCGCGGGCACCCTGAGGGCGGCCAGCACGGGCAGATGGTCCGTGGCCGCCCTCAGGTCCGCGCCGGTGACGCCGGGCAGGCCCTCGGGCACGCCGCAGCCGAGCACCTCGATGCCGCCGGTCGCGAACACCGCGTCGATCCGCTTGCGCGGAGCGTCGGGCGGGAAGGTGAGCTCGCCGCCCCAGGGCACCACTGTCCGGCAGTCCTGCAGCCGCCCCGCCAGTCGCCGGAAGGCGCTCCCGTCCGGGACGTCGTTGAGGTCGCCGGCCACGACGGCGTGCGGGACGTCCATCGCGTCGAGCCGCTCCAGCAGCAGCCCCGCCTGGGCCTGCCGTTCCTCCCGCCGCAGGCTGAGATGGCAGCTGACGACACCGATCCGCGCCCCGGCGATCCGTACCACCGCCGTGGCCAGGCCCCGCCGGTGCAGTCCGGGTGTGAGCGGCAGCAGGATGTCCTCGGTGCGTTCCACCGTGGCGCGCAGGGAGCAGAGCAGCAGTGGTCCCGCCGCCGTGGCGCCGCCGCTGAGGACCACCAGGTCGGTCATGGCCGCGAGCCGGGCCGCCGCCTTGCGCCAGCGGAAGAAGCGCGGGGCCTCCTGGACGCACACCAGATCGGGTGCGCAGGCACGGATGACTCGGGCCAGCGCCTCGGTGTCGTCACGCAGCGAGCGGACGTTGTAGCTGAGCACTCTGATGACGGCCGAACCGTCCGGCTCGGTACGGGAGTCGGGCAGCGGCATCGGCTTCGTGACCATGGGAGGCACGATACGACGGACGCCCGCCGCTCCCTGTGGGGCGCGACGGGCGTCGGACGTGCTGCGCGTGAGGTCAGCCCTGGCGTGCCAGGTCCGCCGCGCCCACCAGGCCCGCCTTGCCGCCCAGTTGGGCCGCGAGGACCTGTGCGTGCGGGCGCCACTCGCCGCCGATCAGCCAGCGCCGGAACGACTTGCGGATCGGGTCGAGGACGAGCTCGCCCTCGTCCGAGACGCCGCCGCCGACGATGAAGGCCGACGGGTCGAAGAGCGAGGCGAGGTCGGCCAGTCCGGCTCCGGCCCAGCGGGCCAGCTCACGGAAGGAGTCGACGGCCACCGGGCAGCCCTGCCGGGCGGCCTCGCTGATGTGCTTGCCCTCGATGCCCTCCACCGTGCCGTCGCCGAGCCCCAGGAGGATCGGCGCGTTCTCCGGGGTGGCGTTGGCGCGCTGCTTGGCGTACCGCACGAGGGCGCGCCCGGAGGCGTACTGCTCCCAGCAGCCCTGGCTGCCGCAGCCGCAGAGCAGGCCGTCCGGGACGACCCGGATGTGGCCGAATTCCGCCGCCACGCCGAAGCGTCCGCGGCGCAGCTTGTTGCCGATGATGATGCCGCCGCCCAGGCCGGTGCCGAGCGTGATGCAGATGACGTCGTCGTGGCCCTGGCCGGCACCGAAGCGGTATTCGCCCCAGGCCGCCGCGTTGGCGTCGTTCTCGACGACGACGGGCAGGCCGACGCGCTGCTCGACCTTGTCCTTGAGCGGCTCGTGGCGCCAGTTGATGTTGGGGGCGAACAGCACGGTGGCGCGCTTGTCGTCGACGTATCCGGCCGCGCCGATGCCGACGGCCTCGACGTCGTGTCCTTCGCTCGCCCCGGACACGGCGGCGCTGATCGCGTCCACGATGCCTTCGGCGGTCGGGGGGGTCGATACCTTGAACGTCGAGAGGATCCGGCCCTCTTCGTCGACCACTCCAGCCGCGATCTTCGTGCCGCCGATATCGACGCCGATGGTGAGTCCCATGAATCCCTCAGTTTCGGTCGAGCCCCGCTACGGCCAACCGTACCCGAGCCGGGGACGGGTATTTCCTGCCCAGGGTCAGTCCAGGTCGATGTGTTCGCTGCCGCCGGTGCCCTCGTCGCGCGGGTCCGAGGGATCGTCGGCGGCCTTCTTCCCCGTGCCGGGGGCCGATCCGGTGCCGCCCGTGGCACCTCCGGCGCCTTCGGTGCCCCGGGTCCAGCGGCCCTCCTGGCCCTCGACGGCGGAGCGGTAGGCGGCGAGGAGTTCGTTCCCCGCGGCGGCGAGATGGTCGAAGAGGTCCGGATTGCGCTCGATGACGGGCTCGACCGCGGATTTCGCCTGCCGGATCACCTGCTGGACGGTCCCCTGGGCGGCCATGCCGAGCAGCGGCGACTGCAGCGAGGAGACCTTGTCGGCCACGGCGTCGATCAGTTTGCGCAGCTCATCGGCTGCGGACCCCGGCTGCTGCCCGTACTGGGCACGGCGGCGGGCCTTCTCCGCCTCCAGGTCCTCGGCGCAGGCCTCCGCCCACGCGTCGTCGTCGACGGGACGATCGGTGGCTTCACTCATGGCGGACTCCTGCGACGCGGTTGCCTGCGTGACCGTGCTGGGCCACGTACTACCGACGTTACCCGAACGGTGGTACGTCGTTCATGGTGTCCGGGGCCAGAGCGCCGGGTCGGGCGTGAACCGGACACGCAGGACGCCGTCGGTGAGCGCGGCTCCGGAGACGGTGCAGCGGCGGAGCGCGGACTCCAGGCGGACGATCCGGTGGAACGGTCCGGCGGTGAGGAAGAGTTCGTCGCCGCGCCGGACGAGCTTCAGGTCTTCCTTGACCGCCCCGGGCAGCGGCAGGCACCACGCGATGACGCCGTCCCCGGCGTCCTCGGTCCACCAGGGGTCCCCGGCGTGTCCCGGCGCCCGGTCGTCCGGCGCGCAGCCCTCGGCGAGCTGGACCAGCTCCTCGGCGGTGCGGGGCTCGCGGCCGAGGTGGGCGGTCTCGCGTACGGGAACCTCGGGCGCCCACTCCTGGCGCCAGTGGTCCACGCACTTCTCCTGCCGGGCGGCCAGGTCGGCGCACCAGGGGTCGGACGAGTGGCGGGGCAGGACCCGGGAGGCCACGACGGAGTCGACGCGCAGGCCGTGCAGGGCGAGCCCGGTACGGGCGGAGCGCAGCGCCTCACCGGCGGCCTGCCCGGGTTCGGCGACCAGGCGCACGGTGGTCGCGTCGTCCTCGAACAGGGCCTCCACCGCGGCCAGTTCGGCGTCCTTGCGGGCGGCGGTCTCGTACAGCCACTGGGCCGGCATCGGGACGCCGGCGAGCTGGGCGAGCACCGGGCGCAGGGCGCGGGCCGCCTGGCGTTCGGCGGGCAGGAGGCGGCGCAGATAGCGGCGCAGCTGTCCGGGCAGGGCGAGCAGGGCGAGGGCTTCGGCGAGCGGGGGCAGGTCGACGACGAGGACCTCGTGGCCGGCCTCCGGCCCGTCGCCCCCGGCCGCCCGGCGCAGGGTGTGCAGGAGGGCGAGCTGTGCGCTGCCCGGCAGTTCGGTGAGCTCCTCGCCGTCGAGCCGGTTGGCGCCGAGCAGGTCGAGCACCCCGGACGCCCGGTCCTGGAGCTCCAGGAGCTCGTCGCGGAAGTGCGCGGCGGAGTCGACACGGGCGCAGGACAGGCCCTCGATGCCCGCGGGCAGTGCGGGCACGGCGGCCGCGGAGATCAGGAGGGTACGGCGGCCGGCGCGTGCCGCGGCGAGCGCGGTCGCCGCGGCGACGGTGGTACGGCCTGCGCCGCCGGGGCCGGTGACGAGGACCGTACGCACGTGATCAGGCCTTCGGGACGGACTCGACGCGCTTCTTCAGCCCGGCGAGGGCCCGGTCGATGATGACCTTTTCGGCCTTGCGCTTGATCATGCCGAGGAGCGGGATCTTGACGTCGACGGCGAGACGGTAGGTGACCTCGGTGCGGTCGCCGTCGCCGAGCGGCGCCAGCGCGTAACTGCCGTCGAGGGCGCGCAGCATCTGGGACTTGACCAGGGACCAGTCGACCTCGTACGGGCTGTTCCAGGTGTAGGCGAGGACGTGGTCGTCCTTGATCGCTCCGGCGTCCAGGACGAGGCGGACCTGTTCGGCGCGGCCCTGGTCGTCGGTGGCCAGGATCTCGGCCTCCTTCACCTCGCCGGTCCACTCCGGGTAGCGGGCGAAGTCGGCGATCACTCCCATGACGTCGGCCGGTGCCGCCTCGATCGTGATGCTCGAGCTGGTGTGTTCAGCCATCGCCGTGGCCCTCCAGTGCGGTGTACCGGTCGCGTTCGGCAGAGGCCTGCCGTGTGCAGGCTATCGCGTGCCGGTGGCCCTCCCGCCCGCGCCCCGGCCCCCGGGCGGTGGCCGTGTCGCTCACCACTCCATGGCCCATGGACGCCCGCTGGAGGCGAAGTGGCCGACGTTGACGCACTCGGTGGCGCCGATCCGCATCCTGCGGACCAGCGGCTGGTGGACATGGCCGAAAAGCGCGTAGCGGGGGCGGGTCCGGTGGATGGCGTCCAGGAGCGCGCGGCTGCCCCGCTCGAAGCGCCGGGCCACGGTGTCGTACGTCAGCTCCGGCACGTCCGGCGGGATGTGGGAGCAGAGGACGTCCACCGGACCGAGCGCCTCGACCTTGGCGGCGTACTCCTCGTCGCTGATCTCGTACGGCGTGTTCATGGGGGTCCTCAGGCCTCCCCCTACGAACCCGAAGACGCGGCCTCCGATCTCGGCACGTTCGCCGTCCAGCACGGTCGTACCGGAATGGGCGTACTCGGGCCAGAGCGCGGGGACGTCGACGTTGCCGTACGTGGCGTAGGTCGGGGTGGGCATGACCGCGAACATCTCGGCGTACTGCTTGCGCACCGCGGACAGGATCGCCGCGTTACGGTCCCTGCCCGCCCAGAGCTCGCGGCCGAAGGCGCGCGCCTCGTCGAAACGGCGTGCGGTGCGCAGCTCGACGATGCGGTCGGCGTTGGCGACGCCGAACAGGTCGGGGAAGATGCCGCGCGAGTGGTCCGCGTAGTCGAGGAAGAGGACCAGGTCACCCAGACAGATCAGGGCGTCCGCGCCGTCCCCGGCGCGTGCCAGCGCCTCCGCGTTCCCGTGCACGTCGCTGACGACGTGTACGCGTGTCCGTCGAGTGGGGATTATGTGCTGATTGTGCGGTGTACCGGCTCCCATGGAGATCACCCTAGGTCTCCGCCCGCTGCTCTGGGTAGAGGCCGCCGGACCTGCGATTACTTCCGGATCGGGACACGGGTGGACTAATGTGCGCCGAAGGACCCCCGATATGTGTGATGCATAAGACATCTGGCCGGAACCCCCTTTCCGGAACCGAGTACCGGTGGGTAACGTCCCGCCAGTCCAGTCGTGCTCACCCCACTGAGCATCTGCCAGTCTTGGACCGATCCGGTGCGTCGCACAGAGCCGTGGAACCGGAGCCCGATGAGGAGCAGCAGTCTTGCGCGAGTTCAGCCTTCCGGCCCTGTACGAGGTCCCTACGGACGGCAACCTGACGGATCTCATCCGCCGCAACGCCGCTCAGCATCCCGACGTGGCGGTGATGAGCCGGAAGGTGGCCGGCGTCTGGACGGACGTCACGGCGACCCGCTTCCTCGCTGAGGTCAAGGACACCGCCAAGGGTCTGATCGCGGCGGGCATCCAGCCCGGCGACCGGGTCGCGCTCATGTCCCGCACCCGCTTCGAGTGGGTCCTGCTGGACTTCGCCATCTGGAGCGCGGGCGCCGTCACCGTGCCGGTGTACGAGACCAGCTCCCCCGAGCAGGTCCAGTGGATACTCGGCGACTCGGGCGCGGTCGCGGTCGTGGTGGAGAGCGGGACGCACGCGGAGTCCGTCACCTCGGTGCGGGACCGGCTCCCCGGTCTGCGGCACGTCTGGGAGATCGACCGGGGCGCCGTCGCCGAGCTCGTCGCGGGGGGTGCCGGGGTCTCCGACGAGACGCTGGACCTGCGCATGGTGAGCGCCAAGGCCGACGACCCGGCGACGATCGTCTACACCTCGGGCACCACCGGCCGCCCCAAGGGCTGTGTGCTGACGCACCGCAGCTTCTTCGCGGAGTGCGGCAACATCGTGGAGCGGCTCAAGCCGCTCTTCCGTACGGGCGAGTGCTCCGTCCTGCTCTTCCTTCCCACCGCGCACGTCTTCGGCCGGCTGGTCGAGGTCGCGTCGGTGATGGCCCCGATCAAGCTCGGCTGCGTGCCGGACATCAAGAACCTGACGGACGAGCTGGCCTCGTTCAGGCCGACGCTGATCCTCGGCGTACCCCGGGTGTTCGAGAAGGTCTACAACTCGGCGCGGGCCAAGGCCCAGGCCGACGGCAAGGGCAAGATCTTCGACCGGGCCGCCGACACCGCGATCGCGTACAGCCGCGCCCTGGGCACGCCCGAGGGCCCGTCGATGGGCCTGAAGATCAAGCACAGGGTCTTCGACAAACTGGTGTTCGGCAAGCTGCGGGCCGTGCTCGGCGGCCGTGGCGAGTACGCGATCTCCGGCGGCGCCCCGCTGGGCGAGCGGCTCGGTCACTTCTTCCGCGGCATCGGCTTCACGGTGCTGGAGGGCTACGGCCTCACCGAGAGCTGTGCGGCCACGGCCTTCAACCCGTGGGACCGGCAGAAGATCGGTACGGTCGGCCAGCCGCTGCCGGGCTCGGTCGTGCGGATCGCGGACGACGGCGAGGTGCTGCTGCACGGCGAGCACCTGTTCACCGGGTACTGGCAGAACGAGGCCGCGACGGCCGACGCGCTGGCCGACGGCTGGTTCCACACGGGGGACATCGGCACGCTCGACGAGGACGGATATCTCGCGATCACGGGCCGCAAGAAGGAGATCATCGTGACGGCGGGCGGCAAGAACGTCGCTCCCGCGGTGATCGAGGACCGGATCCGCGCGCACGCCCTGGTGGCCGAGTGCATGGTGGTCGGCGACGGACGCCCGTTCGTCGGCGCGCTGCTCACCCTCGACGAGGAGTTCCTCTCCCGCTGGGCCGAGGAGAACGGCAAGCCGGCCGGGTCGACGGCCGTGTCGCTGCGCGAGGACCCCGATCTGCTGGCCGAGGTGCAGCGGGCCGTGGACGACGGCAACGCGGCGGTCTCCAAGGCGGAGTCCGTACGCAAGTTCCGCGTCCTGGCTGCCCAGTTCACCGAGGAGGCGGGGCACATCACGCCCTCGCTGAAGCTGAAGCGCAACGTCGTGGCGAAGGACTTCGCGGACGAGGTCGAGTCGATCTACCGGGGCTGAACCCGGCCGCGCGTAAGCACACGGGAGGGGCCCGCACGGAGAACCGTGCGGGCCCCTCCCTGTGCGGCTTCAGAGCAGCGTCCTCAGCTTCTCCGCGAGCAGGTCCCAGCGCCACTTCTCCTCGACCCACGCCCTGCCCCGCTCCCCCATGCGGCGGCGCAGTTCCGGGTCACGGAGCAGGGTGACGATCCGGTCGGCGGACTCCTCGGCGGAGCCTCCCCGCACCACCCATCCGGTCTCGCCGTCGAGCACGGCGTCGGGGGCGCCACCCGAGTCGCCCGCCACGACGGGCAGTCCGGTCGCGGACGCCTCCAGGTAGACGATGCCGAGGCCCTCGACGTCGAGCCCGCCGCGCCGGGTGCGGCAGGGCATGGCGAACACGTCGCCGGCGCCGTAGTGGGCGGGCAGCTCCTCCCAGGGCACCGGCCCGGTGAAGCGCACGGAGTCCTCGACGCCGGTCTCGGCCGCCAGCTTCTTCAGCTGCCCTGCGTACGGGCCGCCGCCCACGACGAGCAGGACCGCGTCCGGCACGCGAGCCAGGATCGCGGGCATGGCCAGGACGAGCGTGTCCTGGCCCTTGCGCGGCACCAGCCGCGAGACGCAGACGACGACGGGCCGGTCCGCGAGCCCGAGCCGGGCCCTGATCCGGTCGCCGCCGGAGGCCGGGTGGAAGGTCTTCTCGTCGACCCCCGGCGGCAGCTGCACCATGCGGGCCGCGGCCTCGGGGGTGAGCGCGGCGGCGATCCTGGACCGGGTGTACTCGCCGAGGTAGGTGAGGGTGTCGGTGCCCTCGCCGATGCGGCGCAGCAGCTGCCGGGACGCGGGCAGCTGCGCCCAGCCCGCCTCGTGGCCGTGGGTGGTGGCCACGATCCGGCGGGCACCGGCCTCTCGCAGCGCGGGTGCCATCAGCCCGAGGGGGGCGGCCGCGCCGAACCACACGGAGGAGCAGCCGTGTTCACGCAGCAGCCGGACCGCCCGCCGGGTGACCGCCGGGGTGGGCAGCAGCATCGTCGTACGGTCGCGTACGACGGTGTACGGCTGCTCGGCGTCGAAGGCGGCGGTGGCCTCGGTGCCCTCCGTGGAGCGCTTCCAGGTGGAGGCGTAGACCACGATCCGGTCGGGGTCCATGCGCAGCGCCATGTTGTGGAGGAAGGCCTGGATGCCGCCGGGGCGGGGCGGGAAGTCGTTCGTCACGATCAGCGTCTTGTCCATCGCCGCCGACAGTACCGGGCGGCCCCACGGCCCTGCCTGACGGCTCCCGCACAGCCCGGCCCTGCATCATGGCGTGCATGACGGTCAGGACGGACGCGAGTGGCCGGGCTCTGTCCCTCGCCGTATGGGGTCTCACCCGGGCGGTGCTGCTGCTCTGCGTCTTCAAGGTGTTCACGGTGCCGGGCCCCGACGTCACGAGCGACGTCTCGGTGATCTACCGGGGCTGGTACGAGGTGCTCCGCACCGGCACGTACCCGCTGGACGACGTCACGTGGCAGTATCCGCCCGCCGCCGCCCTCGCCGTGCTCTCCCCGGACCTGCTGCCCTTCCTGGAGTACGCCTCCGCCTTCTTCGTCCTCGTCCTGCTGTGTGACGCGCTGGTGCTCGGCCTTCTGCTGTACGCGGGAAGCCGTCCGGGCATGCGTGACGCGGGAGCCTGGCTGTGGGTGGCGGGCGTACCACTGCTCGGGCCGACCGTGTACGCGCGCTACGACCTGATGGTGACGGCCGTCGCGGTGGCGGCGCTGCTGGCGGGTGTCCGTCACCCCAGGGTGCTGGGGGCGCTGGCTGCCTTCGGCACGCTGCTCAAGGTGTGGCCGGTGCTGGTGCTTGTGGGCACCGCCCGGGGCAGGGCCACCCGGCGTGCCTGGTCGGCGGCGGCGGTGACACTCGCGCTGCTGGCCCTGGTGGCGGCGGTGGCGGTGCCCGGCGCATTCGCCTTCCTGACGTTCCAGCGGGACCGGGGGCTGGAGATCGAGTCGCTGGGGGCGCTGGTCTTCCATGTGGCCCGGCAGTTCGGCTGGGAGGGCCGGGTGGAGCTCCGCTACGGCTCGATGGAGTTCGCCGGCCCGCATGTGGCGCTGGTGAGCACCCTGGCCCTGGCGCTGAGCGTGCTCGCCTTCGGCTGGCTGCTGGTATGGCGGCTGCGGGCGCGTACGTTCGCGGTGCACACCCCGGCCGACGCCGCGTTCACCGCGGTGCTGCTGTTCACCGTGACCAGCCGTGTCATCAGCCCCCAGTACATGGTGTGGCCGCTCGGTGTCGCCGCGGTGTGCCTGGTCTTCCGGGGCAGCAGGATGGCGCTGCCCGCGTGTCTGGTCCTGGTGGCCACGGCCGTCACCCTGCTGGAGTTCCCGCTGGGCTTCGGACATGTGGTGGCCAGTGACGCGGAGGGCCTGGAGCTCATGGCCGTACGCAACGGTCTGCTGCTCGCCGCGACGCTGTGCGCCGGGCGGCGGCTCTGGCGGGACACCGTGCCGGAGGCGGGGCGGGGGCGGGCGGCGGAGCGGGTCAGCCCAGCCGGGCGCGAAGATACTCCCGCCAGCGCGCCGTGAAGTCCCGGGACGTGGTGGAGAGCACCGTGTGCATGGCCTGCTCGACGGCGCCGTCCCGCTCGGAGCTGCTCCCCACGGCCTTGTAGAAGGCGATCAGCTCCTCCTCGCCCCACTCCCGCGCGATCAGCTCGCATGCCAGCCAGGCGCCCTCGTACGCCTGGGAGAGCTTCGCCGCGTCCTCGCCGAAGCCGAAGTCCTCGTCGGTCGGGAGCAGCGCGGGGAGGTCACCGCCCCGGACGGCCTCGGCGAGCTCCGGCGCGATCTCCGGGGCCGTGCGGCTCTCCCGGCGGTAGGCGGTCCAGTCGGCGAAGCCCTCGGAGAGCCAGACGGGCGTGGCGGCCGCGGTGTGCGCACGGGTCGCCACATGGGTGGTCTCGTGGGTGAGGACGACGCGCTGCCCGAAGTCTCCCAGCATTCCGTACGCCTGTGGATTGACGATCACCCGGTCCGCGGGCTCCCGGCCCCTTCCGCCGACCTTGCCGGTGGTGACCGCCGCTATGCCCCGGTAGCTCGCCGCGGGTGAGTCCAGGAGCCCGGCCATGTCCTCCACGGACTCCGGGACGAGCACCACGACCCGCTCCGCCCAGGGCTCCGGCCAGGTGCCGGTGACTGCGGGGACGGCCCGGTCGGCGGTGGCCGCGATCCGGCGCAGCTCCGCGGGGCGGCGGCCGACCCCGAGTACCAGGCTGTGCGTGCCCCGTACGACCTCGACGTCGCCCTGCTGCCAGAGCTGCGCCGGGGTGCCGTCGGCGGCCCGGTCGGCGGTGATGTACCAGCGGCCGCCCTCCCCCCGGCGGACCAGCTCCACCGTGCGGGAGGAGGACATGGGGGCCATGTCGTAGCCCTTGATCCGGTAGCGCAGCTCGACCTCGGCTCTCACCCGGTCCGCGCCCTCGTCGGTCACGCCCCTGACCTTGTACGCCCATGACTCCAGCGGCACGTCGGCGAGGTTGCCCAGTTCGGTGCGCTGCGCGGCCCGGAAGGAGGTGGCACGGGGGTCGAGCACGGCCAGGTAGGCATCGGTGTCGTGCTCCATGACCGCCTCGGCCCGGCGGTCCAGGGCCGCGCCGACCTCCCGCGCGGTGATGCCGGTGGCGGGGTCCCGGGGGCCGGCGCAGGCGGGCGCGAGCAGCAGAGCGGTGAGCACGGCGCCCACCGTGCTCCGTCTGCGGGTGCGCTCCCGCCGCGCGTCCTGCGTCCGAACAGCCATCGGGCCGATCGTACGGTCATACGCGGGTGTCCGGGGAGACGGGCGTCACGGAAGTGGCTCCGCCCCGCCGGTGACCTGTGGTCTCCGGCGGGGCGGGGTGTCGTCGGTGGGTGCCGCGATTCGCCCGTTCGGGCGTCAGACGCGCACGCCGAACTGGAAGGTGCCCATGTAGTCCATCGACTCGTAGCGGACCACGGCGCCGGGCTTGGGGGCGTGCAGGATCTGGTTGTTGCCCGCGTACAGCCCCACGTGCGAGGTGTTGTTGAAGAAGACCAGGTCGCCCGGCTTCAGGGCGCTGCGGCCGATCCGGACACCGTCGTTGATCTGGGTGTACGTGGTGCGGGTGATCTGGACGCCGGCCTGGGCGTAGGCCCACTGGGTCAGACCGGAGCAGTCGTAGGCGTTGGGGCCGGTGGCGCCGGAGACGTAAGCCTTGCCCTGCTGCGTGGAGGCGGCCTGGAGGGCGGCGGCGCCACGGGCGGAGGCGGGGACCTCGTTGCCGAGATCGACCCGGTCACCGGCGGCGCGGCTGGCGCGCAGGTCGTCGGCGGCCATCTTGGCGCGCTCGGCGGCCGTGAGGGTGTTCAGCAGCTTCTGGGCGTCGGCCAGCTTGCCCTGGTACTTCTTCTTGTTCTTGTTGAGCGACTCGCGGACGTCGGCGAGGTCCGCGAGCTTGCCCTGCGCCTCCTTGCGCTGCTGCGCCAGGGTGCGCTGCTTCGCCTGGATCTTCTGCAGGGACTCGGCCTGCTTGGCCGTCAGCTGGTCGAGCGCGGACGCCTGGTCGAGGAAGCTGTCCGGGTCCGAGGAGAGCAGCAGCTGGACCGACGGGTCGAGACCGCCGGAGCGGTACTGCGCGGTGGCCAGCGAACCGAGCTCGCCGCGCAGGGTGTTGAGCTCGTCCTGGCCGCGGGCGACCTTGTCCTGGAGCGCGTCGGCCTGCTTCTTGAGCTTGTCCTGCTGCTCCTTGGCGCCGTTGGCCTTCTCGGTGGCGACCTCGGCCTCGTGGTAGAGCTTGTCGACCTTCGCCTTGACCTCGCTCTTGGTCGGCTTGGGGTCGGCGTGCGCCGCCTGGGAGGTCAGGGCCACGGCTGCGGCGGCGGTCGCGGTGAGCACGGTCACGCGGGTGCGGCTCGGCTGCTTGGGACGACGGTGGGACGCCACGAAGGCGAGCTCCTTCTTCCTCGAGCCGCCTACCGGGCTGTGGGGGAAAGAATCCCCGGCTCCGTGCACGTCACGGACTCGGCGGTTCCTTCGCCGTCACCCCGGGTGGGCAATCAACCGTGCGAAGGTTCGAGGCCTGACCCTAGTGACCATCTTGTGATCAGTTCAAATCCTCACGAGCAAAATCTCGTCACACCAGGCACTTCTTTACTTTCATCACACTGCGCGTAGCGGCGACTTGACGGTACGTTCCAAAAATTCCGGCAAGTCACCCATGACTCACATGACGCATCAGACGCGCGAAAGGCGCTTCAGGAGCAAGGCGGACGCGACCGGCCGCGCACCGGCCTTCGCCACCCCGTCGGCGACCTCGCGGTCGGTGGAGACCACGACGACGGGCCTGCCCGGCGGTTCGGCGCGCGCCAGTTGCCGGATCAGCTCGTCCGCGGTCACACCCGCCTTGCTGAAGAGGACGCGGACCCCGCGGGGCGGTGCGAGCAGGACCGGGGCGGCCAGTTCGGCGCCGTCGAAGACACAGGTCATCTCGGCCCCGGTCTGCGCCGCGAGGACCGAGAGGCCGCCCAGGAGGCGCAACCGCTGCTTCTCCAGCGGCATCTGCGGATAGCCGGTCTTGGTGACGTTGTAGCCGTCGACGATGAGATGCGCCTGCGGCAGGGCGAGCAGCTGGTCGAGCAGCGCCGGGTCGGTCTCCGAAAGAGCCCTGGCGGCAATGTCCTTCGGTGACATCCGGCCGGGCTCCACGGCTTCGACGCCGTCCGCGGGGCGGAGCGAGGAGGGGGGCAGGGCCAGTTCGCGGCGGAGACCCTGTGCCGCGTCGAGCACGGTGTCCAGGAGCAGCCGCAGCCGCATGTCCTCCACCGAGCGCCCCTCCCTGGCCGCCCGGCGGCCCGCCTCGACCGAGGCCTCCGCCTCGGCCAGTCGTGCCTTGAGCCGCCGGGACTCGCTCTCGGCCGCGGAGACCTGGGCCGCGGCCTCGGCCCGTACGGCGTCGGTCTCGGCGCCGGCCTTGCGCAGAGCGGCCTCTCTGCGCTTCACCTCGCTGAGGGCGCTGCGCAGTTTGCGGTGCAGGGAGTCGGTCTCCTTGCGGGAGGCGTCCAGCTCCGAGCGCAGCCGCTCGGTGTCGGCCCTGGTCTGGCCGCGGGCGCGGTCGAGTTCCTCACGCAGCCGCTCCAGCTCGCGCCTGGTCTCCTCGTCCGCACGCTCGGCGTGCGCCCGCTGGACCTCCTCGCCGGCCGCGGCCACCAGCTTGACCCAGCCGGCCGGCCGCAGCACGTAGGCGGCCGCCGCCACATCGACGGGGTCGGCGGCGGCGGGCGAGGCGCCGGAGGCGAGGGCGTCGGCCAGCTCCGGCTGGGACTGGCCGATCCGCTCACCGATGCGCCGGCGGAACACCGGATCGCTCTCCAGGGCCGCGGCCATCGCGTTACCGGCGAACTTGGCCCGCCTGCTCGGGGTGAAACGGGCGTACTGCCGGAGCTGGGCGGGGAGTTCGCCGACGGTCAGACCGCCGAAGGCGTCCGAGACCAGCGCCACCACCTTGCGGCGTACGCCCTCGGGCAGCGGACGGTCGAGCGACTCCGCGGTGCCGTCGGCCGCGTCGGCCGGTCCGGCGCCGCCTGTCGGCTGCTCCACCATCCATCACCCCAATATGTCTGTCCGCACGGCCCCGTCAGGAGTCGGCACCGGGCCTGTCGACCAGTTCGATCTGGTCCACGGCGTTGCACCAACGACAGCGCACCGACTCGATGGTCTCACTGACCACCTCGCGCTCCTCGATACTCGACTCCCCGGCCAGGTCGAGGTGCACGTACTCCACGACCTTGGAGGAGCGCGTCACATCGAAACGGGTCAGGTTGCCGCAGAGCGTGCAGCGCCAGCGGGTCCCGTCCGTCGGCTGGGGAACCGTCGTCATCGTTGCGTCCTCTTTCGTCGTTCGTCGAGTCTCGTGCGTGCCCAGGCTTCGATCTCGCGGTGCGCCGTCGAACTGCGGATGTCCTGCCGCAACCCTACGGCCTTGCGCATACCTATCGACACGGCGAGGCGGTCTGTCCCGTTCTCGCCCGGTGCGTCATGCTCTGCACGTGACCATTCGGCGAGAAGTCCACTGGCGGAGGCGGGCCGGAGAGCTCCGGGCCGCGGCCGCGGCGGGCGGCGCCCCGGTCACGTACGGGCTGATCGCGCTCTGCTGCGCGGTGTTCCTGATCAGTCCGCTCTCCGGTTTCAACCCCGTCCACGGCAGTGCCGACGCACTGCTGGCGGCTCAGGCCGGGTACTTCGAGCGCTGGGGCGTGATCCCCGCCGAGCTCCTGGAGGGCTCGGCCCGCGCGGCCCTGACCCCGCTCACCGCGCTCTTCGTCCACGGCAGCTGGCTGCACCTGCTGGGCAACATGCTCTTCCTCTACGTGTTCGGCGCGATGGCCGAGGAACGCATGGGCCGCACCGAGTTCACCGTCTTCTACCTCGCCTGCGGCTACTTCGCCCTGGTGGCCTACGCGGTCGCGCACGCGGACTCCGACCAGACGCTGGTCGGCGCGTCGGGTGCGATCTCGGCGGTGCTCGGCGCGTTCCTCTTCCTCTTCCCCAAGGCCCGTGTCACCAGCCTCTTCCCCTTCCTCTTCTTCCTGCCGCTGCGCTTCCCCGCCTGGATCGTGCTCGTGTTCTGGTTCGTCCTGCAGTGGCTGGCGGCGCGGAGCGCGGGGAGCGGGCCGGGCGTGGCGTACCTCGCGCACGTGGCGGGTTTCGCGGCCGGGTTCCTCTACGCCTGGGTCCGGTTCGGGGGGACTAGAGTGAAGTCTCCAGCCACGGCCACTGAGGGAGAAAGCCAGCCGTGATCACCGCGATCGTGCTCATCAAAACCAGCGTGGACCGGATTCCCGAGATCGCCGAGGCCATCGCCGCGCTGGACAGTGTCAGCGAGGTCTTCTCGGTCACCGGGACGTACGACCTGATCGCCATGGTCCGGGTCGCCCGGCACGACGATCTGGCCGACGTCATCCCGGGCCGGATCAGCAAGATCCAGGGCGTCGAGGGCACCGACACCCATGTGGCCTTCCGTACCTACTCGCAGCACGACCTCGAGGCGGCCTTCGCCATCGGGCTCGACGCCTGAGACCGCGTACGGCTCCGGCCGGGGACGGGGCGAGACGCCTCCCGTCCCCGGCCGGAGCCGTGTCCGGACCCGCTCAGACCTGGGCGGCACCCCGGTCGGGGACGCAGCGGCCCTCCTCGGTGCGGTAGGTCCAGCGGGCGCCCTGGCCGACCAGCTCCCGGACGGCACCCAGGAAACGCTCGATGTGCTCGTCCGGCGTGCCGGCGCCGAAGCTCACCCGGATGGCGTTGAGCGACTTCTCCCCCGGCGCGGCCTCCGGCGCGCCGCACTCGCCCGGCTCCTGCGGCTCGCTGCCCAGCAGGGTCCGCACCAGCGGGTGCGCGCAGAACAGTCCGTCGCGCACCCCGATGCCGTACTCGGCGGAGAGCGCCGCGGCGAAGTGCGAGCTGTTCCATCCCTCGACCACGAAGGAGATGACGCCGACCCTCGGGGCGTCGTCACCGAAGAGCGAGAGCACCTTCACCTCGGGGACGTCGGCGAGCCCCTCACGGACACGGGTCACCAGCTGCTGCTCCCGGGCGACCAGCCGGTCGAATCCGGCCTCGGTCAGCGCCTTGCAGGCCGCGGCGATGGAGTAGACGCCGATGACATTGGGCGATCCCGCCTCGTGCCGGGCCGCCGTGGTGTGCCACTCGACGTCCACACCGCCGTCGGCGCGCCGGGCGACCTTACGGGAGGCGCCGCCGCCGGCGAGGTAAGGCTCCGCGTCCACCAGCCAGTCGGCGCGGCCCGCGAGGACGCCCGAGCCGAAGGGTGCGTACAGCTTGTGCCCGGAGAAGGCGACCCAGTCGACATCGAGCTCGGCGATGTCCACCGGGTGGTGGGGCGCCAGCTGCGCCGCGTCCAGCACGATGCGCGCACCGTGGGCGTGGGCGGCGGCGGCCAGTTCCCTCACCGGCCACAGCTCACCGGTGACGTTGGACGCGCCCGTGACGCAGACCAGCGCCGGCCCGTAGGGGTCACGGCCGGCCAGGGCGCGCTCCAGTGTGGCGACCGCCTGGTCCGGGGTGCGCGGGGCGTCGAGGCAGGTCACCCGGGCATCCCGCCAGGGCAGCAGCGAGGCGTGGTGCTCGGTCTCGAACACGAACACCTCGCAGTCGGCGGGCAGCGCGGCGGCGAGCAGGTTGAGGGAGTCGGTCGTCGAGCGGGTGAAGACCACCTGGTCCTCCGCGCGGCAGCCGAGGAACTCCGCGACGGTCTCGCGGCTGTTCTCGAACAGGTCGGTGGAGAGCTGCGAGAGATAGCCGGCGCCGCGGTGCACGCTGCCGTAGTACGGGGCGTAGGCGGCCACGTCGTCCCAGACCCGCTGGAGCGCCGGGGCACTGGCCGCGTAGTCGAGAGCGGCGTAGGTGACGTCTCCGCCGGTGACGAGCGGAACGGTGACATCGGCACCCAGAACCGGCAGCGGGGCACAAATGGTCTGGTCGACGGCAACGGTGGAGACAGACATGACGAACTCCCGTAAGAGGCAGGCGAGATCCTCGCGCCGGCGGCGGTGCGCGGCAGCGCGGGAACGTAAGAAAAAAGGGGGGTGCGGAGGAGGGCGTGGTGCCCTATCGCATTCGCTTGCTCACAGAAGGCTCCCTGGGACCAGGACCCCAAGGGGTGGCATCCAACGATGCCGAGGGGCCCGCGCTTGCCACAGACCTCGCTGCCTGCGGCCTGGTCTTCACCCGGGGCACCCCGCCACGGACGGAGGGTTGCCGGACAGCGGGCCGGGGCCGTAGTCGCTGTCACTCATGACCTGCGCAGCATCTTGCCATACCCACGGCGACGCGCAAGGGCGCAGTCCGCGATCCGGACTGCGCCCCTGCCCACCATGCGCGCTCAGGCGTTGCTGGCCGCCACCCAGCGCTCCAGCGCGCTCCTGGCCGCACCCGAGTCGATCGACTGCGCGGCGCGCGTGATCCCGGCCGAGAGCTGCTCGTCCAGAGAACCCTCGCCCGGGTCCAGCGCGACCAGCGCGGCAGCCGAGTTCAGCAGAACCGCGTCGCGCACGGGGCCGGTCTCCCCGTCGAGCAGCCGACGGGCCACATCCGCGTTGTACGAGGAGTCCGCGCCGCGCAGCGCCTCGACGGGGACCAGGTCCAGGCCGACGTCGCGCGGGTCGAAGGCCTGCTCACGCACGGTTCCGTCGCGGACGATCCAGACCCGCGAGGTCGCGGTGGTGGTCAGCTCGTCGAGGCCGTCGTCGCCCCGGAAGACGAGCGCCGAATTCCCCCGGTCCGCCAGCACGCCCGCGACGATGGGCGCCATCTTCGGGTCGGCGACCCCGATGGCCTGGGAGCGCACCCGGGCCGGGTTGGTGAGCGGTCCCAGGATGTTGAAGGTGGTCTGCGTGCCCAGCTCCTTGCGCGCCCTGGCCGCGTACCGCAGGGCGGGGTGGAACTTCACCGCGAAGCAGAAGGTGATGCCCGCCTCCTCCGCCACCGCGACGACGCGCTGCGGCGTCAGTTCGAGGTTGACGCCGAGCTTCTCCAGTACGTCGGAGGCGCCGCTCGCCGAGGAGGAGGCACGGTTGCCGTGCTTGACGACCTTCGCGCCCGTCCCCGCGACGACGATCGCCGACATGGTGGAGATGTTGACCGTCTTGGCCATATCGCCGCCGGTCCCCACGATGTCGACCGTACGGCCGGGCACCTCGATGGTGTGGGCGTGCTCGTACATGGCGCGGACGAGTCCGGTGACCTCGTCGACGGTCTCTCCCTTGGTCCGCAGCGCGACGGCGAAGCCGGCGATCTGCACGTCCGTGGCCTCGCCGCTCATGATGCGGTCCATGGCCCACGCGGTGTCGTCCGCGCCCAGGTGCTCGCCGCGCAGCAGGGGGGTCAGCACGCCGGGCCAGGTACGGTCCGCCACGCTGTCGCCGCCGTCCGGGGTCACAACGTTCATGGTCCGCTCCTGGGGGTCCACAGCCGGTACAAGGATGTCTCCCACCCTATCCAGGCCCGGGGACAGCGAAGAGCCCCGTCCATCGGATGGACGGGGCTCCTGCTGTGGCGGTCAGCTGAGGTGATCAGTGGTGGCCGTGGCCGCTGGTGATCTCCTTGTACTCCTCGGCGGTGGGCTTGGCGATCTGGTTGTCCTCGCCGTAGTAGCTCCTGCTGAGCCTGGCCCGCAGCCTCTGCACTGCCGACGGCTTGCGCTCGACGCCGTTCTTGTCGACCCGCGGGCCGATCTCGAGCGGCTTGTACTGCTCGTGCGCCGTGAGCGTGTGCAGCTGCTCCTGGCTGAGCGGCTCGTGGATCTCCACGAACTCACCGTGCGGCAGGCGCTTGATGGTGCCGGACTCGCGCCCGTGCAGCACCTTCTCCTTGTCGCGGCGCTGGAGGCCGAGGCAGATCCGCCGGGTGACGACGAACGCCAGGACCGGGCCGACGAAGAAGGCGATCCGTACGAACCAGCTGATCGCGTTGAGCGACATGTGGAAGTGGGTCGCCCAGATGTCGTTGCCGCCGCCGATCAGCATGACGAAGTAGATCGTCACCCAGGCGACGCCCAGTCCGGTGCGGGTCGGGGCGTTGCGCGGCTTGTCCAGGATGTGGTGCTCGCGCTTGTCCCCGGTGATCCAGGACTCGATGAACGGGTACAGGGCGAGTGCCCCGAGTACGACACCGAAGAGGACCAGCGGGATGAGCACGCCCAGGACCAGCGTGTGGCCCCAGAGGTTGATCTCCCAGCCAGGCATCACACGGACGAAGCCTTCCGCGAAGCCCATGTACCAGTCCGGCTGGGCGCCCGTGGACACCTGGTCGGGACGGTAGGGGCCGAGCGCCCAGATCGGGTTGATCGTGGCGATCGCCGAGAGGATCGCGATGAAGCCGAAGACCAGGAAGAAGAACCCTCCGGCCTTGGCCATGTACACCGGCAGCAGCGGCATGCCGACGACGTTCTTGTTCGTCTTGCCCGGGCCGGCGAACTGCGTGTGCTTGTGGAAGAAGACCAGGATGAGGTGGCCGACCACGAGCCCGAGCATGATGCCCGGCAGCAGCAGGATGTGGATCGAGTAGAACCTCGAGATGATGTCCGTGCCGGGGAACTCCCCGCCGAACAGGAACATCGAGATGTACGTACCGACGATCGGCATCGACAGGATCGCGCCCTGCGTGAAGCGCACACCCGTACCGGAGAGCAGGTCGTCCGGGAGCGAGTAGCCGGTGAACCCGGTGAACATGCCGAGCACGAACAGCAGGAAGCCGAACAGCCAGTTGATCTCGCGCGGCTTGCGGTACGCCCCGGTGAAGAACACCCGGAACATGTGGACGAACATGCCTGCGAGGAAGATGATCGCGGCCCAGTGGTGGATCTGGCGGACCAGCAGACCACCGCGGACGTCGAAGCTGATGTCCAGCGTCGACGCGTAGGCCGCGGACATCCGGATGCCCTGCATCGGCTCGTACGAGCCGTGGTAGACGACCTCGTTCATGCTCGGGTTGAAGAACAGCGTCAGGTACACACCCGTGAGGATGATGATGATGAAGCTGTAGAGGCAGATCTCACCCAGCATGAAGGACCAGTGGTCCGGGAAGATCTTGCGCATGTTGGACTTGGCCAGGCTGTAGATGCCGAGCCGGCCGTCCGCCCAGTCGGCCACCCGCTCGCCGGCGGGCGCCTTGCGCTGTGTGTCTGTCGCAGTACTCATCCGCGCTCCCAGAAGGCAGGACCGACGGGCTCTTCGAAGTCACCGAGCGCCTCGAGGTTGCCCTCGCTGTTCACGCCGATCCGCAGCTGCGGAAGAGGGTGACCGGCCGGACCGAAGATGACGCGGGCGCCGTCGGAGAGGTCGAAGGTGGACTGGTGGCACGGGCAGAGCACGTGGTGGGTCTGCTGCTCGTACAGGCTGATGGGGCAGCCGACGTGGGTGCAGATCTTGGAGAAGGCCACGATTCCCTCGTGGGCCCACTCGCGCTCGCGCTTGTCCTTGATGTTGTCCGGCTCGATGCGGATGATCATCAGGGCGGCCTTGGCGATCTGCGACTGGAAGTCGTGCGCGTCCTCCTCCAGGCCCTCGGGCATGGCGAAGGTCAGCGAGCCCACGACGACGTCCTCGGGACGCAGCGGCTCCATGGTGTTCATGTTGACGAGCTGCTTGCCCTTGGCCCACAGCGTCTTGCGGAGCTTCTTCTCCGGCAGCGGACCGAGGTCGCGCAGCAGCACCACACCGGAGAGCGGCACCAGGGCCAGCGCACCGAACATGGTGTTGCGGATCAGCTTCCGCCGCCCGATCGCGGACTCCTTGGCGCCGGCCGCGAAGTCGGCCATGACCTTCGCCTTGACCTCCGGCTCCGCCGCGATGGCGTGCCGGTCGTCGGCCACCTCCACGTCGGACATCAGGGTGCGCGCCCAGTGGACGGCCCCCGCGCCGATGAGGAAGAGCGCCAGACCCAGGGTCATGCCCAGGGAGAAGTTGAGCGCGCTCACATGGCCCAGCGGCCAGATGTAGACGATCTTGTCGACCGGGAAGATGACGTACGAGGCGATGAAGCCGACCGTCGCCAGCATGGACAGCGTGAACATGAAGGCGACGGCCCGCTCGGAGCGGTTCGCGGCCCGTTCGTCGATGTCCTGGATGCGCGGCTTGTGGGCCGGCAGCCCCGGGTCGGCGAACGGGTCGCCCGCACCCTCTACCGCGCCGTGCGCGGTGCCCTGCTCAACCGGCAGGTTCTCTTCTGGAATCTGTTGGCTACTCATGACTTCTTGGCCTTAGCGGTGTGGGCCGCGACCCATACGGCGACGGCGATCAGGCCGCCCAGGCCGAAGATCCAGCCGAAGAGACCTTCGCTGACGGGGCCGAGGCCGCCGAGCGAGAGCCCGCCGGGGGACTCGGACTCATTGCCGTTGACGGTCTGGACGTACGCGATGATGTCTTTCTTCTGCTGCTCCGGCATGGTGCTGTCCGGGAAGGACGGCATGCTCTGCGGGCCGGTCAGCATGGCCTCGTAGATGTGCTTCGGGCTCACGCCTTCGAGGTCCGGGGCGGACTTGCCTTCTGTGAGCGCGCCGCCCTTGCCCGTGAAGTTGTGACACTGCGCGCAGTTGTTGCGGAACAGGTCGCCGCCCTTGGCCACGTCCGCGCCCGAGGGGTCGACCTGGCTCTTGGTGGGCGTGATCGGACCGGCGCCCAGGGACGCGACGTACGCCGCGAGCTGGTCGATCTCGGCCTGGTTGTAGATGACCGGCTTCTTCGGGACCTGGGCGCCCGGCTGCTGGGCCGGCATACGTCCGGTACCGACCTGGAAGTCGACGGCGGCGGAGCCGACGCCCACGAGGGACGGCCCGTCGGTGGTGCCCTGACCGCCGGATCCGTGGCAGCTTGCGCAGCCCACGGAGTAGAGCTTCTTGCCCTCGTCGATGGCGAGGGACTGGGCGGTTTCGTCGGCCTGCGCCTTACCCGCAGGCGCGAACGCGGCGTACAGCCCCCCGGTAGCCGCCAGCGCGAGGAGTAGTACGACGACCGCCGCCAGCGGATGGCGTCGTCGTGCGGAGAGCTTTTTCACGGATTACCCCGGTGTCAGGATCTTCTGCGTCGATGATGGGTGGGTGCGAGCCCGGTTACTTGATCATGTAGATCGTGGCGAACAGGCCGATCCAGACGACATCGACGAAGTGCCAGTAGTAGGACACGACGATGGCTGCGGTGGCCTGTTCATGGGTGAATCTCGAGGCCGCGTATGTCCTGCCCAGGACGAGCAGGAAGGCGATGAGACCGCCTGTCACATGCAGACCGTGGAAGCCGGTCGTCAGGTAGAACACCGAACCGTACGGGTCGGAGGACAGGGAGAGACCCGCCTCCTTGACCAGCTCGGTGTACTCGAGGACCTGGCCTCCGATGAAGATCGCACCCATCACGAACGTGATGATGAACCAGGTGCGGAGCTTCTTCACATCGCCCCGCTCCGCGGCGAAAACGCCGAGCTGGCAGGTGAGAGAGGAAAGCACCAGGATCGTGGTGTTCGTCGCCGAGAACGGGAAGTTCAGATGGTGAGCCATCTCCTTCCAGTGATCGGGTCCCATCACCGATCGCAGGGTGAAGTACATCGCGAAGAGGGCCGCGAAGAACATCAGCTCGGAACTCAACCAGATGATGGTTCCGACGCTGGTGAGGTTCGGCCGATTGACCGACGGGTGCGCGTGCCCGGTTTCTACTGTCGTTGCTGTCGCCACGACCGACATTATGTCGGTCGCTTATCCCGCCCTCACTCCGGGGGGTGCCGTTCGGTGTGTCAGAGGCGTGTGTCCTCACCGAACGGCCCATCGAATCGCTGTCTTTACCGGTGCTGACAGGCAGTCCGCCGGAGTACGATCCGCCCATCGGTTCATGCCCCCAGAGCCCCGAGAGCCCCCGAGAACACAGACGTCACGGAGGAACAATGCAGCCGACCGCCACGGTCCTGGTCTACAGCGACGACGCCAACACCCGTGAGCAGGTGAGGCTGGCAGCCGGGCGCAGGCCTGCGGCGGACGTGCCGCCGGTGGAGTTCCTGGAGTGCGCCACCCTGCCCGCCGTCCTGAGCGCGCTGGACCGGGGCGGTGTCGACGTCTGCGTGCTGGACGGCGAGACGGCCCCGGCGGGCGGGATGGGCGTCTGCCGGCAGATCAAGGACGAGATCTTCGACTGCCCGCCCGTCCTGCTGCTGATCGGACGCCCGCAGGACGCCTGGCTGGCCACGTGGAGCCGTGCGGACGCCGCTGTGACGCATCCGGTGGACCCGGTCGACTTCGCGGACGCCCTGGCCTCCCTGCTGCGCCACAGGCTGTCCGTAGAGGCCTGAGGCGCAGCGGCCCCGAGCCCCTCCACGGTGTCCTTCCGGGGCGCGGCGCACTCCCGGCCGGTCAGACCTGGGGGCGCAGCCGCGCCGCCTCGACGTCGGTGGCCGAGTCCGGTGTGCCGCCCCCGTGCAGGGCGCTGCCCTTGCGCCAGGCGTCCCAGTCCAGGTTCCAGTCGCCGAAGCCGTTGTCGAACGGCGTCATCGTCTCGCCGTCGCTCCCGACGACCTTGACGATGTCGCCCTCGCGTACGGTCTCGAAGAACCACTGGGCGTCGGCGGTGCTCATCCCCGTGCAGCCGTGGCTGACGTTGGCGCTGCCCTGCGAGCCGGTCGACCAGGGCGCCGCGTGGACGTACTCACCGCTCCAGGTGACGCGTGTCGCCCAGTAGACGGGAAGGTCGTACGACTCCGAGGAGCCTGCGGCGATGCCGATGCTCTCCCCGCGCA
Source organism: Streptomyces sp. NPDC079167 (assembly GCF_040686735.1). Taxonomy (NCBI): domain Bacteria; kingdom Bacillati; phylum Actinomycetota; class Actinomycetes; order Kitasatosporales; family Streptomycetaceae; genus Streptomyces; species Streptomyces sp. NPDC079167. The sequence goes on from NZ_JBFBLO010000001.1 coordinate 53,589, forward strand.
TGCGTACGAACTGTTCCTTGGCCAGCACGACCTTGACGCCGTTGCGCGTCTCGAAGCCGGGCTTGCCCGTGGTGACCGGCAGGGTGTTGATCACCTCACCGTTGCGCAGCACCGTCATGGAGTGGTCGGAGGCGTCGGTGATCGCTTCTATGCGGTCGCCGGTGGTGAGCTTCAGGGACTTCGCCGCGCCCCCGTAGAGGGCGTTGGTGACCTTTATGCCCTTGAGGTTGCTGCGGACGTCGATGGTGGCGTCGGCGGGCCAGTACTCCTTGGGCCGGTAGTGCAGGGTCTTGGCGTCGACCCAGAACCAGGAGCCCGTGACGGCGGGGGTGGAGCGGACCTGCAGTCCGCGTTCCACGGTGGCCCTGGAGGCCTTGTCGGTGACCGGAGCGCTGAGTTCCGCTGTGACGGGCTGTCCGACGCCGTAGGTGCCCGCCTGCGGGCCGAAGGTGACCTTCAGGAACTTCTTGGCCGAGGTCGTGCCGAAGCCGTACGTACGGCTGCCCGGGGCGCCGTCGCCGTTCTCGGTGGAGACCTTGACGGTGTAGCGGGTGCCGGCCGCGAGCGAGGTGGTGGAGTGCCACCTCTTCCCGTCGGCGTCGAGTTCCCCCGCCAGGTGGCGGCCCTCCCTGTCGACGGCCGTCACGTCCGTGATCCTCGCGTCGTCTTCCTTGACGGTGACTTCGAGGGGCTTGTCGGGGTCGGCCTTCTCGTTCCCCGAGGGGCCGTTGAAGGAGACCAGGTCGGCCGCGTCGTACGGCTTCAGCGACAGCGGATGACCATCGGGCTCACCACAGGCGGTCGCACCCGCTACCAGGGTCACGACCAGCAGGGTGCAGCTCACTACGGTGCGGATGCGCGGCGTGTGGTTCATGAACCCACGCTAAGAAGATTCATCCGATCCAGCGCGTTCAGTGACTGCAAACGGGGGCCCGCACCGCTCGTTGCTGAGCGGAACGGGCCCCCGTAAGGGTGTGACGCGACCTGTGAGGGCGTGTCCTACTGGGTGCGGTTCTCTCCCCGGTAGTACTCGAAGACCCAGCCGAAGAGGCCGATCAGGAGCAGCGGGACCGAGAAGTAGGCCAGCCACCAGCCGAAGACGACGGCCAGGAAGAGGAAGGCTCCACCGATGGCCAGGGAGAGCGGCTGCCAGCTGTGCGGCGAGAAGAAGCCCACCTCACCTGCTTCGTCCGCGACGTCGGCTTCCTTGTTGTCCTGGGCCATCGCGTCGACCCTGTTGGCCGTGAAGGCCAGGTAGAAGCCGATCATGATGGACAGCCCGAAGGCCAGGACCAGCGCGGTGGTGCCGACCGGCTCCTTGGACCAGACGCCGTACGTGACGGCCATGGCCAGCATGAAGACGCTCAGCCAGATGAAGAGCTTGCCCTGGATCTTCACTTGCCGTCCTCCTTGCCACCGACGAGGACCTTGTCACCCTCGGACAGGTGATCGAGCTGCTCGAGTGCCGCGATCTCCGGGTGGTGCAGGTCGAACGCCGGGGATTCGGAACGGATCCTCGGCAGGCTGAGGAAGTTGTGCCGCGGGGGCGGGCAGGACGTCGCCCATTCGAGCGAACGGCCGTAGCCCCAGGGGTCGTCGACCTCGATCTTCTTGCCGTACTTCGCGGTCTTCCAGACGTTGTACATGAACGGAAGCATCGACAGTCCGAGCACGAACGAGGAGATCGTCGAGATCGTGTTCAGGGCGGTGAAGCCGTCGGCGGCGAGGTAGTCCGCGTAGCGACGCGGCATGCCCTCGGCACCGAGCCAGTGCTGCACCAGGAAGGTGCCGTGGAAGCCGATGAACAGCGTCCAGAAGGTCATCTTCCCGAGCCGCTCGTCCAGCATCTTGCCGGTGAACTTCGGCCACCAGAAGTGGAAGCCGGCGAACATCGCGAAGACCACGGTGCCGAAGACGACGTAGTGGAAGTGCGCGACGACGAAGTACGAGTCGGAGATGTGGAAGTCCAGCGGCGGCGAGGCCAGGATCACGCCGGTCAGACCACCGAAGGCGAAGGTGATCAGGAAGCCGACCGACCAGAGCATCGGTGTCTCGAAGGACAACGACCCCTTCCACATCGTGCCGATCCAGTTGAAGAACTTCACACCGGTCGGCACCGCGATGAGGAATGTCATGAAGGAGAAGAACGGCAAGAGCACGCCGCCCGTCACATACATGTGGTGCGCCCACACCGTCACCGAAAGACCGGCGATGGCGATCGTCGCGCTGATCAGACCGACATAGCCGAACATCGGCTTGCGGCTGAACACCGGAATGATTTCGGAAATGATTCCGAAGAATGGCAGCGCGATGATGTACACCTCTGGATGGCCGAAGAACCAGAAGAGGTGTTGCCAGAGCAATGCGCCGCCGTTGGCCGCATCGAAGATATGTGCGCCGAATTTACGGTCGACCTCCAGCGCGAAGAGCGCGGCGGCCAGGACCGGGAAGGCCAGCAGGACCAGGACACCGGTCAGCAGGACGTTCCAGGTGAAGATCGGCATGCGGAACATCGTCATGCCGGGGGCGCGCATGCAGATGATCGTGGTGATGAAGTTGACCGAACCGAGGATCGTGCCGAAGCCGGAGAAGGCCAGACCCATGATCCACATGTCGGCACCGACGCCCGGCGAGCGGACCGCGTCCGACAGCGGGGAGTAGGCGAACCAGCCGAAGTCGGCGGCACCCTGCGGGGTGAGGAAGCCGGCCACGGCGATCAGCGAGCCGAAGAGGTACAGCCAGTACGCGAACATGTTCAGCCGCGGGAACGCCACGTCGGGCGCGCCGATCTGCAGCGGCATGATCCAGTTCGCGAACCCAGCGAACAGCGGCGTCGCGAACATCAGCAGCATGATCGTGCCGTGCATCGTGAACGCCTGGTTGAACTGCTCGTTCGACATGATCTGCGTACCCGGACGGGCCAGCTCGGCGCGCATGAAGAGCGCCAGGAGGCCACCGATGCAGAAGAACGCGAACGATGTGACCAGGTACATCGTGCCGATCGTCTTGTGGTCAGTGGTGGTCAGCCACTTGACGACGACACTCCCCGGCTGCTTGCGCCGCACCGGCAGCTCGTCCTCGAACGAGTCGTCTGCTGCCGCGGCACCCTGGGATTCATTGAGGATGCTCACAGTTTGTTCGTCTCCGCATTCCTGGCCGGGTCCGTCTGCTCGATGCCTGACGGCACGTAGCCCGTCTGACCCTTCTCCGCCAGCTCCTTGAGGTGCTGCTGGTAACGCTCCGGAGAAACGATCTTGACGTTGAAGAGCATCCGGGAGTGGTCGACGCCGCAGAGCTCGGCGCACTTACCCATGTAGGTGCCCTCCTTCTTCGGCGTGACCTCGAAGGAGTTCGTGTGGCCCGGAATGACGTCCTGCTTCATGAGGAACGGCACCACCCAGAAGGAGTGGATGACGTCACGCGAAGTCAGGATGAAACGGACCTTCTCGCCCTTCGGCAGCCACAGGGTCGGACCCGGGTTGCCGTTCTGCGGGTTACGCGTGCCAGGGACACCCACGTCGTAGACGCCGTTGGCGTTCGCGGGGAAGTCCTTCTGGAACTTGTCGGGGATGGCGGCGAGCTCCTTGGAGACCTTGCCGCCGGTGGAGGGCTCGCCCTCCACGTTCTCGATGTAGTTGAAGCCCCAGCTCCACTGGTAGCCGACCACGTTGATCGTGTGGGCCGGCTTCGGGCTGAGCTCGAGGAGCTTCGATTCATCGCGCGCGGTGAAGTAGAAGAACACCGAGACGATGATGAGGGGGACCACTGTGTACAGCGCCTCGATAGGCATGTTGTACCTGGTCTGCTGAGGTACCTCCACCTTGGTCCTGCTTCGCCGGTGGAAGATGACGCTCCACAGGATCAGCCCCCAGACAAGGACGCCCGTGGCGAGCGCTGCCGCCCACGAGCCCTGCCAGAGGGAGAGGATCCGAGGGGCCTCTTCCGTTACCGGGGTGGGCATACCGAGGCGGGGGAAATCCTCCCAGTTGTATGAACAACCGGAGGCCGTCGCCAGGACCAGGCCCGCAGTCAGCACCTGCGGCAGCTTCCGCCGCATCGGGCGCCGCGACGAGCGGTCGGAGCCGTTGGGACTCACGTAGCGCCTTCCCGAGAGTCTCGCCCGCACGGTCGGCGCGGCCGTCTCACTTGGTCGGTCGCCGGCCCTGACGCGGGCAGGGGTTTGGATGTTTATGCGGACCAAACCCTACTGGACGCTATTTGGGGTCGCGCGGGGAGGGTGCCCAACGCGCCGCACGACACCCCGAAGGGATGGAATGCGAGCCTCCGGCCGCCATCTGACGCTCCCTCTCCCTGCCGCGGAGGTGGCCGGTCACCTGGTCACGCACCTGCGCGGGCTAGCGTGAGGGTGTGCCCTACTTCGACGCGGCTTCCTCCGCCCCCCTGCACCCGGTCGCCCGCCAGGCGCTGCACGCCTCGCTGGACGAGGGATGGGCCGATCCCGCCCGTCTCTACCGCGAGGGGCGACGGGCCGCGATGCTGCTGGACGCGGCCAGGGAGACGGCGGCGGAGGCGGTCGGCTGCCGTCCGGACGAGCTCGTCTTCACCTCCTCCGGCACCCGGGCGGTGCACTCGGCGGTCGCCGGAGCGCTTTCCGGGCGTCGGCGTGTCGGCCGCCATCTGGTGCTCTCCGCCGTCGAACACTCCTCGGTACTCCACTCGGCCGCGGCCCTCGAGGCAGCGGGGGGATCCTTCACCGAGGTTCCGGTGGACCGGAGCGGCTCGGTGGATCCGTCGGCGTACGCCCGGGCCCTCCGCCCGGACACCGCGCTGGCCTGTCTGCAGTCCGCCAACCACGAGGTGGGGACCGAACAGCCGGTGGCCGAGACCGCCGAGCTCTGTGCCGACGCGGGCGTGCCGTTGCTGGTGGACGCCGCGCAGTCGCTCGGCTGGGGGCCGGTGCCCGGCCGCTGGTCGCTGCTGGCCGCGAGCGCCCACAAGTGGGGCGGGCCGGCCGGGGTCGGACTGCTGGCCGTGCGCAAGGGGGTCAGGTTCGCGCCCCGAGGACCGGTCGACGAACGGGAGTCGGGCCGGGCCGCCGGCTTCGAGAACATCCCCGCGATCGTGGCGGCAGCGGCCTCGCTGCGGGCGGTGCGCGCGGAGGCCGAGGCGGAGGGCGCGCGGCTGCGCGCCCTCGTGGACCGGATCCGGGCCTCGGTGGCGGACCTGGTGCCCGATGTGGAGGTGGTCGGCGATCCGGTGCGGCGGCTGCCGCATCTGGTCACCTTCTCCTGTCTCTATGTCGACGGGGAGACACTGCTCCATGAGCTGGACCGGGCCGGTTTCTCCGTTTCATCCGGATCGTCCTGCACGAGCAGCACCCTGACGCCCAGCCATGTCCTCAAGGCGATGGGGGTGCTCACCGAGGGGAACGTCCGGGTGTCGCTGCCGCCCGGGACGACGGAGGAAGAGGTCGGCGGCTTCCTCGGCGTACTGCCCGGGGTGGTGGCCGAGGTGCGGGAGAGGCTCGGAGCGCCCGTCCCGGCGGCCCCCTCCCCTGCGCCGCGGGCCTCGCTCGTGGTCGACGCGCTGGGCCGGCGCTGCCCCGTTCCGGTGATCGAACTCGCAAAGGTGATCGGAGAGGTACCCGTGGGCGGCACGGTGACGGTGCTCTCGGACGACGAGGCCGCCCGCCTGGACATCCCGGCCTGGTGCGCGATGCGTGAACAGGAGTACGTGGGCGAGGCGCCGGCGGACCACGGCTCGGCCTATGTGGTCCGCCGGCTCCTGTGAGCCTCGTACCGCTCTCGTCGGGCCTGCGGTCCTGACGAAAGACCCTAGGAGAGGTGCTTGCGGACCTCGGAGGCCGCCTCGTCCCCGTACGCCTTGGTGAAGCGGTCCATGAAGTTGGTGCGGCGCAGGGTGTACTCCTGGGTGCCGACCGTCTCGATGACCAGGGTCGCGAGCATGCAGCCGACCTGGGCGGCGCGCTCCAGGCCGACGCCCCAGGCGAGACCGGAGAGGAAACCGGCCCGGAAGGCGTCGCCCACGCCGGTCGGGTCCGCCTTGCGCTCCTCCTCGGCGCAGCCGACCTCGACGGGGTCCTGGCCGGCCTGCTCGATGCGGACGCCACGGGCGCCGAGGGTGGTGACGCGGTGGCCGACCTTGGACAGGATCTCCTCGTCGCTCCAGCCGGTCTTGGACTCGATGAGCCCCTTCTCGTACTCGTTGGAGAAGAGGTACGTCGCGCCGTCGAGGAGGATGCGGATCTCCTCGCCGTCCATCCGGGCGATCTGCTGCGAGAAGTCCGCGGCGAACGGAATGCCCCGCGAGCGGCACTCCTCCGTGTGGCGGAGCATCGCCTCGGGGTCGTCGGCGCCGATCGAGACGAGGTCGAGGCCGCCGACGCGGTCGGCGACGCTCTTGAGCTCGATCAGCCGGGCCTCGCTCATGGCCCCCGTGTAGAAGGAGCCGATCTGGTTGTGGTCGGCGTCCGTGGTGCAGACGAAGCGCGCGGTGTGCAGCACCTCGGAGACACGGACGGAACCGGTGTCGACGCCGTGCCGGTCGAGCCAGGCGCGGTAGTCGTCGAAGTCCGACCCCACGGCGCCGACGAGGATGGGCTGCGTGCCGAGAACGCCCATGCCGAAGGCGATGTTGGCGCCGACCCCGCCGCGTCGCACGTCGAGATTGTCGACGAGGAAGGAGAGCGAGACCGTGTGCAGCTGATCCGCGACCAGTTGGTCGGCGAATCGGCCGGGGAAGGTCATGAGGTGGTCTGTGGCGATGGAGCCGGTGACTGCGATGCGCACGGAGGCTGCTCCTGCGGAAGGCGGAGGGAACGCGTGAACGCGCCCTCCGGGACGGCGTGACAGTTCACGCTACCCGGTGACGCCTCCGTGCCCGAAGGGGCAGAACTACCCGATAGTAGGTCTTTCTACGTGGGTACTCCTGTGCGTACGGTGCGGATATGTCGAACACCATGGTTCCGCGTGAGTCCGTTCCGCGTGAGTCCGAGATGAGCCTGGCCGAGCTGCGCGGTGACTGCGCGCGGATGGCGCCTCACTGGGTCGCGCCCACGAGGGCAGCCAAGGAGCCGGTGGAGCCGTCCCGCATCCACGGGGTCACGGTGCCTCCCTCCTCCGCCCGCCTGGTCGACTCCATGTCCGACTACGGGGACTGACCGGAGGCTCCCCCGCGCACGCGGTGGAACCGCGCGCTCCCGTGGCCCGTCCCACCGGTGTCCCCGCCCCGGGGACGGATGATGGGCCCATAACGGCCAGGCAGCCGAAGGAGCGATCCGGTGAGCACCGAGCAACCCGAGAATGACGTGACCGGCCCCCGGCGGCGGTCGCCGCTCGTCGTGACCTCGGTGGCGGCAGCCGTGCTGCTGGCCGGGGGCGGCGGTGCGTACTGGGCCTCCCACACCCCGGGCGAGACCGGGCCGGGCCTGCGCCCCGATCCCGGGACCGGCGCAGCCCCTCTGCTGTCGCTCGACGCCCCGTCGGACAGCGGGGGCACGTCGGCACCCGCGGGCATCGCGCCGGGTGAGCCGGACCCCCACGGCGGCGGAACCGTCTACCGCGCCTCGGGCGAGCTGCCCGGAGGACCGGACGCGGCGGCCGTCCACCGCGCGACGGGCACGGTGACCCCGGCCGAGGTGGCACGCCTCGCGAAGGCGCTCGGGGTCGGCGGAACACCCCGTACGGAGGGCGCGGCCTGGAAGGTGGGCAGTGACGGGGACGGCTCCGGACCCCTTCTGCGGGTGGCCAAGCAGGCTCCGGGCACCTGGACCTTCGCACGGTACGGCCAGGGTGGCGCGGACGCGTGCGAGTCGCCCGCGGTCTGCTCGAAGGACCCCGCACCGGACAGCGGCACCGGCTCCCCGGTGGGCGAGAAGGCCGCCAAGGCCGCGGCGGTACCGGTCCTGAAGGCGGTGGGGCAGGACGACGCCTCGCTCGACGCGGCCCAGCTGATGGGTTCCGTACGCGTGGTGAACGCCGACCCCGTGGTGGACGGACTGCCGACCTACGGGTGGTCGACCGGGATCCAGGTGGGTGCCGGGGGCGAGATCGTCGGCGGCAGCGGGCATCTGAAGTCCCTGGGGAAGGGCGACAGCTATCCGGTGACCGGAGCGGACGACGCACTCAGGCTGCTGAACGCGGAGAGCCGGCGGGGAGCGAAGTCGTCCGGCACCGGCGGCTGCGCCACACCGGTGCCGCTGGAGGGCGATACGGGATCACCGAAGGCCGACTGCGCCGAAGCCCCGCCGGCCGCCACCGCGACGGTCGAGAAGGCCGAGTTCGGGCTCGCGGCGCGGTACTCGGACGGCGAGCCGGTCCTCGTGCCCTCGTGGATCTTCTCCGTACGGCCCGAAGGGGGCGGCCCCACCAGCACGGTGGTCCAGGTCGCGGTGGATCCGGACCGCCTGGCGCCGGAGAGCACCGGGCCGGCCCCGGAGCCCACGAAGGACCCGCAGGGCGAGGGAGCGCCTCTCATCGCCTACAGCGCGGACGGCCGGACGCTGGAGGTGACGTTCTGGGGCGGCGTGTGCAGCACCTACACGGCCCGTGCCACGGAGGACGCGACGACGGTGCGGGTCAAGGTCTCCGAGTCGAAGCCGGACCCCGGAAAGGCCTGCATCATGATCGCCAAGGAGCTGACCCGGACGGTGACGCTGGACGCGCCGCTGGACGGCCGGAAGGTGGTCGACGCGGGGTCGGGCGAGGCGGTACCGCGCGGCTGAGAACTCCGCACCGGCACACGACGGCGGCGGCGCTCCCGGGTCCGGGAGCGCCGCCGCCGTCGTACGACTCGGAGGTTCAGCTGAAGGAGTCACCGCAGGCGCAGGAGCCCGTGGCGTTCGGGTTGTCGATCGTGAAGCCCTGCTTCTCGATGGTGTCCACGAAGTCGACGGAGGCGCCGCCCAGGTACGGGGCGCTCATCCGGTCCGTGACGACCTTGACGCCGCCGAAGTCCTTCACGACGTCGCCGTCGAGCGAGCGCTCGTCGAAGAAGAGCTGGTAGCGCAGGCCCGAGCAGCCGCCGGGCTGTACGGCGACGCGCAGCGCGAGGTCGTCACGGCCTTCCTGCTCCAGCAGGGTCCTGACCTTGTCTGCGGCGGCGTCGGACAGGAGGATGCCGTCGCTCACGGTGGTGGTCTCGTCCGATACGGACATCTGCTTCTCTCCCGGGGTTGTACGGACTGCTTGCCGACGGTCCAACCATCGGGGCCGCGGATTCATTCCGGGCCAGGCGCGTGTCTGTTCCCTTCATGCTCGCACACCGCGCGTGCGAGGGGATGCGTCACATCGACGCTATGGACATCGTCAAGCTGACGCAAAGCGGTTATGATAGATAGCGTCAATTAGACGAAAAGGCTTTTCGCAGAGAAGAAAGGGTGCGTGTCGTGACCACCGCCCAGCCCCTGGATGTCCAGCCGACACCCCTCGCCCTTCTGCTGCTCGGCCGCGAGGCCGACCCGCGGAGCGAGCGCGGGGTCGAATGCCCCGGCGACCTGCCCTCCCCGTCCGACCCGGACCTGGTGGAGCGGGCTCGCGCCGCCAAGGAGAAGCTCGGGGACAAGGTCTTCGTGCTCGGGCACCACTACCAGCGCGACGAGGTCATCCAGTTCGCGGACGTCACCGGCGACTCCTTCAAGCTCGCCCGCGACGCGGCGGCACGGCCCGAGGCGGAGTACATCGTCTTCTGCGGTGTGCACTTCATGGCCGAGTCCGCGGACATCCTGACGGGCGACGACCAGAAGGTCGTCCTGCCTGACCTGGCCGCCGGCTGCTCGATGGCCGACATGGCCACCGCGGAGCAGGTCGCCGAGTGCTGGGACGTGCTGACGGAGGCGGGAGTCGCCGAGCAGGTCGTGCCCGTCTCGTACATGAACTCCTCCGCCGACATCAAGGCCTTCACCGGCAAGCACGGCGGCACCATCTGCACCTCGTCCAACGCGAAGCGGGCGCTGGAATGGGCCTTCGAGCAGGGCGAGAAGGTCCTCTTCCTGCCGGACCAGCACCTCGGCCGCAACACGGCCGTGCGGGACATGGGGATGACCCTGGAGGACTGCGTCCTCTACAACCCGCACAAGCCGAACGGCGGCCTGACCGCCGAGCAGCTGCGCGACGCGAAGATGATCCTGTGGCGCGGGCACTGCTCGGTGCACGGGCGCTTCTCGGTGGAGTCCGTCGAGGACGTACGGGCGCGGATCCCGGGCGTCAACGTGCTGGTGCACCCGGAGTGCAAGCACGAGGTCGTGGCGGCCGCGGACCACGTGGGCTCGACGGAGTACATCATCAAGGCCCTGGAGGCGGCCCCGGCCGGCTCGAAGTGGGCCATCGGCACGGAGCTGAACCTGGTCCGCCGACTGGCGAACCGTTTCGCCGACGAGGACAAGGAGATCGTCTTCCTCGACAAGACGGTGTGCTTCTGCTCCACCATGAACCGGATCGACCTGCCGCACCTGGTGTGGACCCTGGAGTCCCTGGCCGAGGGGAACCTGGTCAACCGGATCCAGGTCGACGCGGAGACGGAGAAGTTCGCCAAGCTGGCGCTGGAGCGGATGCTGGCGCTGCCGTAGCCCCCGGCGGCTCCCTCGGCGCAGAGGAAGGCCCCCGACGCCGTACGACGGCATCGGGGGCCTTCCGCGCTGTTACCGCAGGCTGTCTCAGGCCTTCGCGGGCTCCGGCTCCGCGGAGGCGGCTTCCTCCGGGGCGCCGGACGACGCCTCGCCGGACTTCGCCTCGCGCTTGGCCGCCTTCTTCTTCGCGCGGCGCTCCTTGCGGAGCTCGACCATCGCGTAGAGCGTCGGCACCAGGAGCAGGGTCAGCAGCGTGGAGGTGATCAGACCGCCGATCACCACGACCGCCAGCGGCTGGGAGATGAAGCCGCCCTCACCCGTGACGCCGAGCGCCATCGGGAGGAGGGCGAAGATCGTCGCCAGTGCCGTCATCAGGATCGGGCGCAGACGGTGGCGACCGCCCTCGACGACGGCTTCGACGACGCCCATGCCCTGCGCCCTGTACTGGTTGATCAGGTCGATCAGCACGATCGCGTTGGTCACCACGATGCCGATGAGCATCAGCATCCCGATCATCGCCGCGATGCCCATCGGGGTGCCGGTGACGACGAGGAGGCCGATGGCGCCCGTCGCCGCGAACGGGATGGAGACCAGCAGGATCAGCGGCTGGACGAGCGAGCGGAAGGTGGCCACCAGCAGCATGAAGATGATCGCGATGGCCGCCAGCATGGCCAGCATCAGCTTCGTGGTGGCGTCGTCCTGTTCCTGGGTGACACCGGCGATGGTGGCGGTGGCGCCCTCCGGGAGGTCCAGGGCGTCGAGCTTCTTCTGGAGCTCCATGCTGACCGCGCCGGTGTCGTCGGCGGTGGGCTTGGCGGTGATCGTCGCCGCGCGCTGACCGTCGATCCGGGTCATCGAGACCGGGCCGGGGACCAGCTTCACGTCGGCGATGTCGCCGAGCTTCACGGGGCCGAGCGGCAGCGCCTTCAGCTCGGCCATGGTGGTGGCCGGCTTCGCCGCCTTCACCAGGACGTCACGCTCGGTGTCGTCCATGATCGCCGTGCCGGACGGGGTGCCGCGCACCGCACCGGCGACCGCCGCGCCGAGAGTGGTCTGGTTGAACCCGGCGTCGGCCGCCTTGTCGTTGGCCTTGACCGAGATGCGCGGGACGCTCTGTGCCAGGTCGCTCTGGACGTCGGTGACGTCCTTGAGGCCGGCGACCTCGCCCCGTACCGCTTCGGATGCCTTCTTCAGGACGTCCGCGTCGGCCGCCTTGACGATGACGCTGAGGTCCTGCGAGCCGAAGCCGCCGTCGGCGACGATCGTCGTGTCGCCGATGCCGTCGAGCTTGCCGAGTGCCTCGTCGATCCGTTCCTGCGCGGCCTCGTAGTCCCCCGCGTCCTTGAGGGTGAGCTGGTAGGAGGCCTGGTTGGCGCCCGTACCGCCGCCGAAGGCGGCCATGAAGCCCGAGGAGCCCACGGTGACCTGGTAGTCCTCGACGCCCTTGTCGGCGGCGAGGACCTTCTCGACCTTCTGCGCGGCCTCGTCCGCCGCGGCCAGGCTGGTGCCGGGGGTCAGCTCCTGCTTGATGGAGAGGACCTCCTGCTCTCCCTGCTCGAAGAGGGTCGTCTTCAACAGGGGCGCCATGCCGAAGGTGCCGAACAGGACCACCAGGGCGATCACGATGCTGGTGGCACGGCGCCGGGTCGCGAAGCGCAGCACCGGGACGTAGATCCGCTGGAGCCGGCTGGCGGCTTCCTTCTCCTCTGCCTCGCGGCGCGCCTCGTCCGGGTTCACGGCGGTGCCCTTGGGAGCCCGCAGGAACCAGTACGAGAGGACCGGGACCACGGTCAGCGAGACCAGCAGGGAGGCCAGCAGCGCGGCCGTGACGGTGAGGGAGAAGGAGCCGAAGAGCTGGCCGACCATGCCGCCGACCAGACCGATGGGCAGGAAGACCGCGACGGTGGTGAGCGTGGACGAGGTGACCGCGCCGGCCACCTCCTTGACCGCGGTGATGATCGCCGACCGGCGCTCCTCGCCGTAGCCGAGGTGCCGCTTGATGTTCTCCAGGACCACGATCGAGTCGTCGACGACGCGCCCGATCGCGATCGTGAGCGCGCCGAGCGTGAGCATGTTCAGCGAGAGGCCGCGGGTCCAGAGCACGATCAGCGCCAGGACCACGGAGAGCGGGATGGAGACCGCGGTGACCAGCGTCGAACGGATCGACGCGAGGAACACCAGGATCACGACGACCGCGAAGAGCAGGCCGAGCGCGCCTTCGGTGGTGAGACCGGAGATCGCCTTGGAGACGGCGGGCCCCTGGTCGGAGACGACGGTCAGCTCGGCGTCGGCGCCGAGGTCCTTGCGCAGGTCCGGGAGCTTGTCCTGAACCGCGTCCGAGATGGCGACGGCGCTGCCGTCCTTGTCCATCGTCGCCATGACGGCGAGGCTCGGCTTGCCGTTCGTACGGGTGATGGAGACCGCGGTGGCGGGCTCCTGCTTCACCGTGGCGACGTCGCCGACGCGGACCGGCTTTCCGGCCTTGCCCGTCGCCGGGTCCGCCGCGGAGACCTTCAGGTCCTCGATCTGCCGCAGCGAGGTGAAGGAGCCGCCCACCTGGATGGTGCGGCTCTTGCCCGACTCGGAGAAGGAGCCGGCCGGGACGGTGGCTCCGCCGGCCTGGAGCGCCTGGGCCAGCGAGGCGGCGTTCATACCCGCCGCGGCGAGCTTCCTGTCGTCGGGGACGACGGAGACCTGGAGTTCCTGGACACCGTCGACCGTGACCTGGCCGACGCCCTCGACGCCCTCGAGCGCCGGGACGACCGTGCGCTCCAGCTTGTCGGCGAGCGCCTGCTGGTCCTCGTCGGAGGTGACGGCGAGGACGACGGTCGGGATGTCGTCCGTGGAGCCCGCGATGACCTGCGGGTCCACCTCGTCGGGCAGTTGGACGCGGGCGCGGTTCACGGCCTGCTGGATGTCGGCGACGAGCTGCTTCGTGCCTTCGTCACCGAAGTCGAAGCTCGCCATGATGACGGCGTTGCCCTCGCCGGCGGTCGAGGTGATGCCCTCGACTCCGTCGACGGCCTTGATGGCGTCCTCGAGGGGTTCGACGACCTGCTTTTCGACCACGTCGGGGGACGCACCCTGGTAGGGCGCCAGCACCGACACCATCGGGAGTTCGATGGTGGGCAGCAGCTGCTGCTTGAGCTGCGGGATCGCTATCGCTCCGAAAACGAGCGCGACGATCGAGATCAGCCCGATCAGGGCCCGTTGCGCGAGGCTGAATCTGGACAGCCAGGACATGGGTGGGTCTCTCTTCTGTGGCGTACGCGGCAGGTGGGGGGCCGTTCGGCGCTCACTCCGGTGAGCAGCAGGGGACACAGCCCGCCCATCCATACGATCGCCGTTCCCCTGGCCGAAATCGTCCGCCCTCGGGTTGCTTTCTCGTCCCGCGCATACCGCAGCTGGAGTATCCGCCTCTCCACCCGTCACTCCACCCGGGGACGGACCAGACCCGATTCGTAGGCAATGACGACCAATTGCGCACGGTCCCGCGCACCCAGTTTCGCCATGGCCCGGTTCACATGGGTCTTCACGGTGAGGGGGCTGACGACGAGCCGGTCGGCGATCTGGTCGTTGGAGTGACCGCCCGCGACCTGGACGAGCACCTCGCGCTCGCGCCCGGTGAGCGCGGCGAGGCGCTCGGTGTACCGAGTGCCGTCCGGGTCCTCCGTGCCGCCGCCCTGGGCCAGGAAGCTGGCGATGAGGCCCTTGGTCGCGACCGGGGAGAGCAGTGCCTCCCCGGCCGCGGCGACCCGGATGGCGTTGAGCAGCTCGTCCGGTTCCGCACCCTTGCCCAGGAAGCCGGACGCGCCGGCCCGCAGGGACTGCACCACGTACTCGTCCACCTCGAAGGTGGTGAGCATGACGATCCGTACGCCCGCCAGGTCCGGGTCCGCGCTGATCATCCGGGTGGCGGCGAGACCGTCGGTGCCCGGCATCCGGATGTCCATCAGCACGACGTCGGCGAGGGTCGAGCGGGCCAGTTCCACGGCCTCCGCACCGTCGGCGGCCTCGCCCACGACCCGCATGTCGGGCTCGGAGTCGACCAGCACCCGGAAGGCGCTGCGCAGCAGCGCCTGGTCATCGGCGAGCAGCACCTTGATGGGCGTCATGCGCGTCCCCCCGTCGTCCCAGCCGTGTCCGGCCCTTCCGGAGCGCGCGTCCGGGACGTGACGGGCAGGATCGCATGGACCCTGAACCCGCCTCCGTAACGGGGCCCCGCCGTGAGGGTGCCCCCCAGGGCGGTGACGCGCTCGCGCATGCCGATCAGACCGTGTCTGCCGCCGTCGTCCGGCGCGGGGCGCGGGTCCGCTCCCGTGCCGTTGTCCAGCACGGTGATCTCGGCGGTCCCCCCGACCCTGACGACGCTCACCTCGGCCTTCGCGTCGGCGCCCGCGTGTTTGCGTACGTTGGTCAGCGCCTCCTGGACGATCCGGTAGGCCGCGAGGTCGACCGCCGCAGGCAGCGGGCTCTCCGGGTCGGTGCGGGCGACCTCGACGGGAAGCCCGGCGTTGCGGAAGGTGGCGACCAGGGTGTCGAGGACGGCGAGCCCCGGGGCGGGTTCGGTGGGCGCCTCCGGGTCGCCGGACTGGCGCAGCAGCCCGACGGTGGTCCGCAGTTCGTTGAGGGCGGAGCGGCTCGCTTCCCTCACGTGGGCGAGCGCCTCCTTCGCCTGGTCGGGGCGCTTGTCCATGACGTGGGCCGCGACGCCGGCCTGGACGTTGACCAGGGCGATGTGGTGGGCGACGACGTCGTGGAGGTCCCTGGCGATCCGCAGCCGCTCCTCGGCGACCCTGCGGCCGGCCTCCTCCTCGCGGGTGCGCTCAGCGCGTTCGGCCCGTTCCCTGATCGCGTCGATGAACGCGCGTCTGCTGCGCACGGCGTCGCCCGCGGCGCCGGCGAGGCCCGTCCAGGCGAGGACACCGAGGTTCTCCTGGCTGTACCAGGGCGTCGTGCCGACCACCATCGCGGAGGCGGTCAGCGCCCCCATGGTCAGCAGGCCGACCCGCCAGGTGGTGGGGCGGTCGGTGCCGGCCGCGACGGAGAAGAGCGCGACGACCGCGCTCATCACGACGGGTGCGGGCGGGTCCATGAAGACGAACTCGACGACGGAGAGCAGCGCGGTCACCGCCAGCACCGGTACGGGCCGGCGCCGGCGCAGTACGAGCGCCGCGGCGGCGAGCACCATCAGCAGGACGCTGGGCGCTCCGGGCGTCCTGGCTCCGAAGACGGGCCCGTGGCCCGGGTCCGGCTCGGCGAACGACGCGCAGACCATGCAGGTGAGCACGGCCAGGGCGAGGCCACCGTCGAAGGCGAGGGGATGGCCGCGCAGCCAGCGGCGGGCGCGCGCGAGCCCGGGTCCGAGGGTGGTCACATCGGGCTACGGTACGGCGTGCCGCCGGCGGTCCGGTCCGGACGGCGGCACGGGACGGTGCGCACGGCGCGATGCCCCGCACCGGCCGGGCCGGTGCGGGGCATCGTGGGAGTGCGGAGCGGGCGGGCCGGTCAGCCGGGGATCAGCCCGTCGTCGCGGAGCATGGAGCGCACCTCTTCGAGGGTGGCGTCGGGTGCCGGCAGGATCAGTTCGGACGGCTCCAGGGAGTCGTCCGGGAGCGGCGAGCCGAGCTCGCGCACCTTGTCCAGAAGAGCGTGGAGCGTGGTGCGGAAGCCCGGTCCGTCACCGCTCTCCATCTCCGCGAGGAGTATGTCGTCGAGCTTGTTCAGCTCGGCGACATGACTTTCGGCCAGTACGACCTGGCCCTCCCCCATGATCCGTACGATCATGACGCCGCCCTCACTGCTTGTCGAACTTGTGCGGGGACTGCTGCGCCTGCGGTGCCGCGTCCTCGGCGCCGCCCTCGATGGCCTGCTGCTGTCCGGCGGAACCGCCGGCCAGCTCGGCCTTCATGCGCTGCAGCTCCAGTTCTACATCCGTACCACCGGAGATCCGGTCCAGCTCGGCGGCGATGTCGTCCTTCGCCGTGCCGGACGGGTCGTCGAGGGCGCCGGAGGCCAGCAGCTCGTCGATGGCACCGGCACGCGCCTGGAGCTGCTGGGTCTTGTCCTCGGCCCGCTGGATCGCCAGGCCGACGTCGCCCATCTCCTCGGAGATGCCGGAGAAGGCCTCTCCGATCCGCGTCTGGGCCTGCGCGGCGGTGTAGGTGGCCTTGATGGTCTCCTTCTTCGTCCGGAAGGCGTCGACCTTGGCCTGCAGACGCTGGGCCGCGAGGGTGAGCTTCTCCTCCTCGCCCTGCAGCGTCTGGTGCTGCGTCTCCAGGTCGGTGACCTGCTGCTGGAGGGCGGCGCGCCTGGACAGCGCCTCGCGGGCCAGGTCCTCACGGCCGAGCGCGAGGGCCTTGCGGCCCTGGTCCTCCAGCTTGGACGACTGTCCCTGCAGCTGGTTCAGCTGCAGCTCCAGCCGCTTGCGCGAGGTCGCCACATCGGCGACACCGCGGCGCACCTTCTGAAGCAGTTCGAGCTGCTTCTGGTACGAGTAATCGAGGGTCTCGCGCGGATCCTCGGCCCGGTCAAGGGCCTTGTTTGCCTTCGCGCGGAAGATCATTCCCATACGCTTCATGACACCGCTCATGGGCTTCGCGCGCCCCCTTCTGACGGACTGAGCTCCAGCACTCCAACAGAACCCACAGTACGGGCCCTGTCTCCATTACCGCACTGTTCGAGCACGGATGTGCTCCTCCGCAAGGACGACTGCCGCCGGTGATCACTCCCGCGCAGGGAGTAGAAGACCATCAGGGAGGGCGTCGGCAACGTCCGTTCTGCCCCTGTCGGGACACTTTTCGGGACGCGGGCCGTTGCCGGATCGTTCCCGGCCGGTCCCCGGTAGTACCGGACGACCCCGTACCCTTGGGTTTTGTGTTCCGTAGCCGTTCCAAGGAAGAGAAGGCCCCCACCGGCAAGGTGACGGCGGACCTCTCCAAGCAGCCCCGCGACCCCCAGGCTCCCAAGGGTCGCCCCACCCCCAAGCGCAGCGATGCCCAGACGCAGCGCCGACGTGCCTCCAGCGGTGCGCCGACCGACCGCAAGGAGGCCGCCAAGCGCCAGCGCGAAGCACGCCGGGCCGACATGGCCCGTCAGCGGGAGGCTCTCGCGTCCGGTGACGAGCGCTATCTGCCGGTGCGCGACAAGGGGCCCGTGCGGCGCTTCGTCCGTGACTTCGTGGACTCGCGCTTCTGCATCGCGGAGTATTTCCTTCCGCTCGCGGTGATCATCCTGATCCTCAGCGTGATCCAGGTGCAGAACATCCAGAACATCTCGCTGCTGCTCTGGCTCGGCGTGATCGTGCTGATCGTCGTCGACTCCGTCGGCCTCGGGTTCCGGCTCAAGAAGCAGCTGGCCCAGCGCTTCCCGGACACCCCGAAGCGCGGCGCGGTGGCCTACGGCCTGATGCGTACGCTCCAGATGCGCCGGCTGCGTCTGCCCAAGCCTCAGGTCAAGCGGGGAGAGCGGCCCTGAGCACGGAGACCTCCGGCTTCACGGGGGTGTCCTCCCAGTGGCTGGGCGGGCTCGGCGGGCTGCGCAACACGGTCCGCCAGGAGCTCGTCGCCCGGCAGCTCGACGAGCAGATAGCCGCGCGCTATCCCGTGGGGCAGCGGCTGCGGGTGCTCGACGTCGGCATGGGCCAGGGCACGCAGGCGCTGCGCCTGGCCCGGGCCGGCCACTCCGTGACGGGCCTCGAGTCCGACGGTGAGATGCTGCGGTCGGCCCGTGAGTCCCTGGCGGCCGAGCCCGAGGGCATCCGGGAGCGGGTGCGGCTCATCGAGGGTGACGGCCGCGACACCGGGGTGCACTTCCTGCCCGGCAGCTTCGACGTGGTGCTCTGCCACGGGGTGCTGATGTATGTCCCCGAGCCGGATCCGCTGCTGGCCGGCCTGGCCAGGATGCTGGCGCCCGGGGGGCTGCTGTCCCTGCTCGTACGGAACGCCGACGCGCTCGCGATGCGCCCGGGAGCGGCCGGCGACTTCGGCGCGGCCCTCGCCGCGTTCGACACGGACACGTACACGAACAGGCTCGGTCTCGACGTCCGGGCCGACCGGCTCGAGGTCCTGCGGGCCACCCTCGCCGGGATCGCCGCCCCGCTGCACACCTGGTACGGCGTGCGGGTCTTCACGGACAACGTGAGCAACGAGGCGGAACTCCCCGGCCCCGAGGAGCTGGCGCGGGTGTTCGCGGCCGAGGACCGCGCGGGACGGACCGATCCGTACCGCGGGGTGGCGGCGCTGCTGCACCTCTGCGGCGTACGCGGCTGACACGGCCCGACCGGCCTGATACGCCTGATACGCCTGATACGCCGCCGCCGTACGCCTGATCGGCCCACCAGCGCAGGCCGTGGACCACGGACCCTGGCGATACTCCGGGCATGGACGCAACCCCTACCCGCAGCCGGGTACGCCGCTCCCCCCTGCCCCTGGCCGCCGGTGCCTGCGCCATCGCCCTGGCGGTCGGCTGCGCCGGTCCTGGCCCCGCCCCGTCCGCCGCTCCGGCCCAGCAGGCGGTGGTGTCCCGGACCACGGGCGATCTGGAGGAGCAGTACCAGACCGTCATCAAGGACGTACTGCCCTCCGTCGTGCAGATCGGCGCCGGGGACGCGCTCGGCTCGGGCATCGTCTACGACGACAAGGGCCACATCGTCACGAACGCCCATGTCGTGGGCCGCGAGAAGACGTTCGACGTCAGCGTCGCCACCGGCGAGAAGGTGCTCAAGGCGTCCCTGGTCTCCTCCTACCCGGAGCAGGACCTGGCCGTCATCAAGCTGGACAGCGTCCCCGGCGGACTGCGGGCCGCCCGGTTCGGCACCACGGACGAGGTCGAGGTGGGGCAGATCGTCCTGGCGATGGGCTCACCGCTCGGCCTCTCCAGCAGCGTCACCCAGGGCATCGTCTCGGCGGTGGGCCGGACGGTCAGCGAGGGCCGCTCGGGCGGTGGCACCGGGGCGACGCTCGCCGACATGGTGCAGACCTCGGCGGCCATCAACCCGGGCAACAGCGGCGGCGCCCTGGTGAACCTCGACAGCGAGATCATCGGCATCCCGACCCTCGCGGCGACGGACAGCGAGCAGGGCGGCAGCGCGGCGCCGGGGATCGGGTTCGCCATCCCCGTCTCGATGGTGCGGACGGTCGCGGACCAGATCATCCGGTCGGGGAAGGTCACCGACTCGGGGCGGGCCGCTCTGGACATCATGGGCCGCACCGTCGTCGACGACGACTACCGGCCCGCCGGTGTCGCGATCGTCAGCGTCGAGGAGGACGGCGCGGCGGCGGAGGCCGGCCTGCGCGTCGGGGACGTCATCGTCCGGATCGGCGACACCCCGGTCACGACGATCACCTCCCTCTCGGAGGCCCTGGCGGGCGAGAAGCCGGGCCGGAAGATCCGGGTGACCTACACGCGGGGGGACTCGAGGAAGACGGCCGAGGTCACCCTCGGCGAGATCTGAGGGCCGGCCGGGTGAGGGGCCGGGGGACGAGGTCCCGCCCGGGCCCCGGGGCCCGGGCGGTCGCGGGGGCCTCAGTCGGCCTGGAGGCTCATCGGGCCGTAGATCTTCGTCGCGTCCTCGAAGAGCGTCACCTGGTCCGCGCCGCCTTCGAGGAGCTCCTTCCAGAACTCACCGATCCAGGACTCCGCGTCCCCCTGGGTCGTGAACTCCTCCGGCTGCAGCGCCGGCTCCGTCTCCGTACCGTCGGACTTCTCGAACCGCCACGTCCACGCCATGTCCGCCTCCTGGGTCACGTTGCTCCCCGAAGACTAGTGGGTGTCCCGGGCGCGCAGGTGGTTCATGGACACGGGAGGATCGACACGTGGAACTGACACTGCTCGGCACCGGAGCCCCCGACGGGCTGCCGCGGCCCGACTGCCCCTGCGCCGTCTGCGCGTCCTCCCGCGGCGCCGGGGCGCGTGCCGCGACCGCGCTGCTCGTGGACGACGCGCTGCTGCTGGACCTCACCCCGGGCGCCGTGTTCGCCGCCGCCCGCGCGGGACACTCGCTCGCCGGCGTACGGCAGGTGCTGCTGACCCACCCTCATGACGGGCCCGCCGTGGAGCTGCCCGCCTCTCTCCCGCCCGCGGGGCGCGTCCCGGACGGCCAGGAGCTGACGCTGATCAGCGGGCACCGGATCCGGGCCCTGGCGATGGACGCCCCGGGCACCGGTTACGAGGTGGCGGCGCCGGAGGGCGAGCGCCTGCTCTATCTGCCGCCCGGGGCCTCCCCCGCCGGTCTCGCCGATCCGGTGGCGGAGCCGTACGACATGGTCGTGTGCGATGTGACCGGGCGGCCTGACGCGGTGGCCAGGCTGCGGGCCGTGGGGGCCGTGGGGCCCACCACCGAGGTGATCGCCGTCCATCTGGACCACGACGCGCCGCCCGGCCCCGCGCTGGACCGCAGACTCGCGGCGGGCGGGGCGCGGGCCGTGCCGGACGGGACGACGCTGCCGGTGGGCGCCTACCACGCCGTGCCCGAGGTGCCCCGGCGGACGCTGGTCACGGGCGGGGCCCGGTCGGGGAAGTCGGTGGAGGCCGAACAGCGGCTGGAGACCTTCCCCGAGGTGGTGTACGTCGCGACGGGCGGACGGCGCGCGGGGGACACGGAGTGGGAGGCGCGGATCGGTCTGCACCGTGAGCGCAGGCCGGCCGCGTGGCGCACCGAGGAGACCTGCGAGCTCGCCGGTCTGCTGGAGGAGGACGGCCCGCCGCTGCTGATCGACTGTCTGTCGCTGTGGCTGACGGACGCGATGGACCGGGTCGGCGCGTGGGACGACCACCGGTGGGCGGGCGGCGGGGAGGAGAAGCTGCGCGGACGGGTCGCCGAGCTGGTCCGCGCGGTGCGCGGGACCCGTCGTACGGTCGTCGCCGTGACCAACGAGACCGGCTCGGGTGTCGTCCCGGCGACGGCGTCCGGGCGGCGCTTCCGGGACGAACTGGGCCGTCTGAACGCCGCGTTCGCGACCGAGTGCGAGCAGGTTCTGCTGGTGGTCGCGGGACAGGCGCTGGTGCTCCGGGGCTGAGCCGCCGGCGGGTGCGGGGCCGTGGTGCGGGCAGGGGCTCCGGGTACTGTTCCGGGCAGGAGCCCCCCGGCGGGTTCCGTCCCACCTAGCGCCGACCCGCGAGGCAGACCCCCGTGAATCTGGACGACTTCTCCGACCTGATCGAACGCCCCGACGGGGGCGTACGGCGTGATGCCGAGGAACGCCGGGAGCGGCTCGCCGTTCCCGTCGGTGCGCTCGGCCGCCTCGACGAGCTGGGTGAATGGCTGTCGGCCGCCCAGCAGTCGGTGCCCGTCAAGCCGGTCGGGCAGCCGCGTGTCGTGCTGTTCGCCGGTGATCACGGGGTGGCGGAGCTGGAGGTCTCCGGGCGGGCCGCGGGAACCGCGTACGACCTCGTCCGCGCGGTACTGGACGGCGCGAGCCCCGTCGCCGTCCTGGCCCGGTGCTTCTCCGTCCCCGTACGGATCGTGGACGCCGGCCTGGACTGCGATCCGGAGCTGCTGCCCGAAGCCGTCGTACGCCACCGGGTGCGGCGCGGCAGCGGCCGGATCGACGTCGAGGACGCGCTGACGGCCGAGGAGGCGGAGCAGGCCGTACGCCTCGGGATGCGGATCGCCGACGAGGAGGCGGACTCCGGCACGGATCTGGTGGTGCTGGGCGATCTGAGCGTCGGCGGTACGACGGCCGCCTCGACGCTGATCGCCGCCCTGTGCGGTACGGACGCCTCGGTGGTGACCGGGCGCGGCGGCGCGGGTATCGACGACCTGGCGTGGATGCGTAAGTGCGCCGCGATCAGGGACGCGCTGCGGCGGGCCCGGCCGGTCCTCGGTGACCAGCTGGAGCTGCTGGCGGCCGTGGGCGGTGCGGACCTGGCGGCCATGACGGGGTTCCTGCTGCAGAGCGCGGTGCGCCGGATGCCCGTGGTGCTGGACGGGGTGGTCTCGGCGGCCTGCGCCCTGGTGGCCCAGCGGGCGGCCTTCCGGGCGCCGGACTGGTGGCTGGCGGGGCAGCTCAGCGGGGAGCCGGCCCAGCTGAAGGCGCTGGACCGGATGGCGCTGACCCCGTTGCTGGACCACGGGGTGACGGTGGGCGAGGGAAGCGGGGCGCTGCTGGCGCTGCCGCTCGTCCAGGCCGCGGCGGCACTGGCGGCGGAGCTGCCGGAGCGCGCCCCGGAGCCCTCCGCGGAGCCCGCGGAGTCCCCGGAGTCCCCGGAGTCCTCTGCGGCCGCCTCGGAGCCCGCGTCGCTGGAGAAGGAAGCAGCGGCCGAGGAGCCGTCGAAGGCCGCGGACACGACCGCCTGATCACCGCGCGCCCCCGGGCGGCCCGGGGGCGCGGCCTCAGGTTCCGCCGCCGGGAGGGGGGCCAGGCAGCGGGGCCCTGTCCGGCGCCCCTCCGATCAGGTCCTGGAAGCGGCGCCGGGGTCCCGCCCAGCGGACGTCGTGGTGATACGCCCTCAGCAGCGCCCTGGCGCGGGCCCGGTGGCGCCGGCGGTAGAAGCGTTTCGCCCACAGCGAGGCGGGCCGGGCCAGGCGGAGCGCCGCGACAAGCGCGATGAACGGGACGAGGGTGCCGAGGACCGCCATCCTGGCCTTGCCCTTGAACAGGGCGATCAGGACGAAGCCGAAGTTGACGACGTAGGTCAGGACGACGCCCAGCCTGTTCTGCTGCTGCTCACCGCTCAGTTCGTCCACGCCGAGCGGTGAGAAGCCGGCGAGCACGAGCAGGACGAGCGAGGCGGTGAGGACGACGACCTCCACGCTCTGGCGGCCCTCCTCGGACCAGTACACGTCGTCGAGGTGCAGGATCAGGGCGAACTCGTCGAGGACCAGGCCGGCCCCCGTGCCGAAGACCACCGCGAGGATCGCGGCTGCGACACCGTGCTGACCGCTCGCGACGGCTCCGAAGCCGCCGATCACCGTGAGCACGACGCCGGGCACCACGTGGTGGACGTGCACACCGCCGGGCGTGACGTTGCGGAACGGGCCCTTGCCGGCCCTGATCATCCGGGTGACCATCCGGGTGACGGCGAAGGTCAGCACGAACGCGCTCAGGGCGAGCAGCAGCGGGAGCTTGCCCGGCTCGACGATGTTCTGCTGGAACCAGTGACCCATGCCACCTCCGCCGTCCGGACACCCGCATGTGCGGCCTATGTGCCACTCTGTCCGATCCGGCATGCCGCCGCACCGGCTAGCCTGCGCGCGGTGACCTCCCTGAACAGCCACGGCCCGCGCTTCGCCTTCGGCACCCTGACCGCGCTCCCCGTCCGCGTCTCCCGCTGGGACCGCGGCACCGCCCGCGCCGGCATGCTGTGCGCCCCGCTCGCCGGACTCGTCGTGGGAGTGCTCGCGGCGGTCCCCGGGGCCCTGTTCCTGTGGGGCGGGTCGGGGCCCCTGGTGGCGGCGGTCGCCTCCGCCGCGCTCCCCGCCGCACTGACCCGTGGGCTGCACCTGGACGGACTCGCGGACACCGCGGACGGGCTGGGCAGCGGCAAGCCGGCCGAAGACGCGCTGCGGATCATGAAGCAGTCGGACATCGGCCCGTTCGGTGTGGTCACGCTGCTGTTCGTGCTGCTGGCGCAGGTCGCCGCGCTCCACGCGCTGTACGGCCGCGGCTGGGCGGACGGCGCGCTGGGCACCGTCACCGCCGCCGTCGCCGCACGGCTCGCGCTCACCCTGGCCTCGCGCCGCGGCGTCCCGTCCGCCCGTCCGGAGGGCCTCGGCGCGGCGGTGGCCGGCACCGTCCCGGCCCGCGCCGCGGCGGCCGTGGCCTGCGCGGTGGTCGTCTGCTGCGCGGCGGCCGGTGCCCTCCTGGGCGGATACGGAACCGGCCTGCACCACGCCCTCGCCGCCCTGGCGGGCCTGGGCGCCGCGCAGCTGATGCTGCGTCACTGCGTGCGCCGCTTCGGCGGGGTGACCGGTGACGTGTTCGGCGCGCTGGAGGAGACGGCGGCCACGGTGACGCTGCTGGCGCTGTCCCTCGGCCTCTCCTGACGGAGCCCCGAATGCGCCGCACGGCCGGGCCGGCCCCCGTACGGCCCCGCCCCCGTGAGCCTGCCGCAGGGGCGCGCGTAGGCTCGTTCCCGGCGCGTCACGGCGGGATCTGCGATGCGCTGGGCACGGTCGGCCACCCTCTCGACCGACACAGACCGGCACACAACTCAACGGAAGCGAGATTTCACCACCGTGACTGCTCTCACTCTCAGCACCTCAGGTGCGGCGACGCTGCGCGCCGACGCACTCGTCGTCGGCGTCGCCAAGGGAGCCAAGGGGCCGGTCCTCGCACCGGGCGCCGAGGCCGTGGACAAGGCGTTCGACGGAAAGCTCGCCACCGTCCTGGAGACCCTGGGCGCCTCCGGTGCCGAGGGCGAAGTGACCAAGCTCCCCGCCCCGTCAGGCGTCAAGGCCCCGGTCGTCATCGCGGTCGGGCTCGGTCCGGTCCCGGCGAAGGACGAGGGGTACGAGGCCGAGGCGCTGCGCCGGGCCGCGGGCTCCGCGGCGCGTGCGCTGAAGGGGTCGAAGAAGGCCGGGTTCGCGCTGCCCGCCGAGACCGCCGAGGACGCCGGGGCCGTCGCGGAGGGCGCCCTGCTGGGCGCGTACGCGTTCACCGCCTACCAGGGCGGCGAGAACAAGCTCGCCCCCAAGGGGGCCAGGTCCGAGGCGAAGCTGCCGCTCGCCGAGGTCGCCCTGCTCGGCGCCAAGCCGCGTGACAAGGCCTTCAAGGCCGCCGCCGAGCGCGCCGTCGCGGTCACCGAGGAGATCAACCGGGCCCGCGACCTGATCAACACCCCGCCGAACGACCTGTACCCCGAGTCCTTCGCCGCCGTGGCCACCGCCGCCGGCAAGGAGCACGGCATCAAGGTGCAGGTCCTCGACGAGAAGGCGCTCGTCAAGGGCGGCTACGGCGGCCTGCTCGGCGTCGGCCAGGGCTCCACGCACGGCCCGCGCCTGGTCAAGCTCGCCTACACCCACCCGAAGGCGGAGAAGACGCTCGCCCTGGTCGGCAAGGGCATCACCTACGACTCGGGCGGCATCTCGCTCAAGCCGGCGGGCCACAACGAGACGATGAAGTGCGACATGAGCGGCGCCGCCGCCGTGTTCGCCGCCGTCGTCGCGGCCTCCCGCCTCGGCCTCCAGGTCAACGTCACCGGCTGGCTGGCGCTCGCCGAGAACATGCCGTCCGGCAACGCCACCCGCCCGGGTGACGTGCTGCACATGTACAGCGGCAAGACCGTCGAGGTCCTCAACACCGACGCCGAGGGCCGGCTCGTCCTCGCCGACGCGCTGACCCGCGCCTCGGAGGAGAAGCCGGACGCGATCGTCGACGTGGCGACCCTGACCGGTGCGATGGTCCTGGCGCTGGGCAACCGCACCTTCGGTGTGATGGCCAACGACGACGCGTTCCGTACGTCGCTCCACGAGATCGCCGAGGAGGTCGGCGAGGCCTCCTGGCCGATGCCGCTCCCCGCCGACCTGCGCAAGGGCATGGACTCCCCGACCGCCGACATCGCCAACATGGGCGAGCGGATGGGCGGCGGCCTGGTGGCCGGCCTGTTCCTGAAGGAGTTCGTGGGCGAGGGCATCGCCTGGGCGCACCTGGACATCGCGGGCCCGGCCTTCCACGAGGGCGCGCCGTACGGCTACACGCCCAAGGGCGGCACCGGGTCCGCCGTCCGCACCCTGGTGCGGCTGGCGGAGCGCACCGCGGCCGGCGACCTCGGCTGAGTCCGGAGCCGGCACCGCGCGTGTGATCCCGCGCGCAAGGTTCGCTTCCGGCGCAGACGGCCCCGGGCATACGTCCGGGGCCGTCGGTGTTCCTCACGATGGATCCGACCGGCATATTTCCGGAAATATGTACGTATCGGCAACCATCCGGTCCGGATCTTCGTCCGGCCCGGAGCAGGGGCCCGCGTCCCGTCCGGACTCAACAAGTGCGAAGATGGGTTCTCGGCAGGACAGGGCCCCCACCACAGGGCCGAAAAACGCAAGCGGCCGAACACCAGCCGACCGGCCGGTCACACCCCAGCGACGGGGCCCGGCGTACGGCGCACATGCATGGAGGACGTGACGTGGCGAACGACGCCAGCACCGTTTTCGACCTAGTGATCCTCGGCGGTGGTAGCGGCGGTTACGCCGCGGCCCTGCGCGGAGCTCAGCTGGGCCTGGACGTCGCACTGATCGAGAAGGGCAAGGTCGGCGGCACCTGCCTGCACAACGGCTGCATCCCCACGAAGGCGCTGCTGCACGCCGGCGAGATCGCCGACCAGGCCCGCGAGGCCGAGCAGTTCGGTGTGAAGGCCACCTTCGAGGGCATCGACATGGAGGCCGTCCACAAGTACAAGGACGACGTGATCTCGGGCCTGTACAAGGGCCTGCAGGGTCTCATCGCCTCGCGCAAGGTGCACTACATCGAGGGTGAGGGCCGTCTCTCGTCGCCCACCTCGGTGGATGTCAACGGTCAGCGCGTCCAGGGCCGTCATGTGCTGCTGGCGACCGGCTCCGTGCCGAAGTCGCTGCCCGGCCTGGAGATCGACGGCAACCGCGTCATCTCCTCGGACCACGCCCTGAAGCTGGACCGGGTGCCGAAGTCCGCGATCGTCCTGGGCGGCGGCGTCATCGGCGTCGAGTTCGCCTCGGCGTGGAAGTCCTTCGGCTCCGACATCACCATCGTCGAGGGTCTGAAGCACCTGGTCCCGGTCGAGGACGAGAACAGCTCCAAGCTTCTTGAGCGCGCGTTCCGCAAGCGCGGCATCAAGTTCAACCTCGGCACCTTCTTCGACAAGGCCGAGTACACCGAGGACGGCGTCCGGGTGACCCTCGCCGACGGCAAGACCTTCGAGGCGGAGGTGCTGCTGGTCGCGATCGGCCGCGGCCCGGTCTCGCAGGGTCTGGGCTACGAGGAGGCGGGTGTCGCGATGGACCGCGGCTACGTCCTCGTCGACGAGTACATGCAGACCAACGTCCCGACGGTCTCGGCCGTCGGCGACCTGGTCCCGACCCTCCAGCTCGCGCACGTCGGCTTCGCCGAGGGCATCCTGGTGGCGGAGCGCCTGGCCGGTCTCAAGACCGTGCCGGTCGACTACGACGGCGTGCCGAAGGTGACGTACTGCCACCCCGAGGTCGCCTCCGTCGGCATCACCGAGGCCAAGGCCAAGGAGATCTACGGTGCGGACAAGGTCGTCGCCCTCAAGTACAACCTGGCGGGCAACGGCAAGAGCAAGATCCTGAAGACCGCGGGCGAGATCAAGCTCGTCCAGGTCAAGGACGGTGCCGTGGTCGGCGTCCACATGGTCGGTGACCGTATGGGCGAGCAGGTCGGCGAAGCCCAGCTGATCTACAACTGGGAGGCGCTGCCGGCCGAGGTCGCGCAGCTCATCCACGCCCACCCGACGCAGAACGAGGCGATGGGCGAGGCCCACCTGGCCCTGGCCGGCAAGCCTCTCCACTCCCACGACTGATCCAGTCCCGGGGACGACCGACCACTTCACACTTTCGTAAGGAGCAACTGAAACCATGTCGGTTTCCGTAACCCTTCCGGCGCTCGGCGAGAGCGTCACCGAGGGCACCGTCACCCGCTGGCTGAAGGCCGAGGGCGAGCACGTCGAGGCCGACGAGCCGCTGCTCGAGGTCTCGACCGACAAGGTCGACACCGAGATCCCCGCGCCCGCCTCGGGCACCCTCGCGTCCATCAAGGTCGCCGAGGACGAGACCGTCGAGGTCGGCGCCGAGCTGGCCGTCATCGACGACGGTTCGGGCGCGCCTGCCGCCGAGTCGGCTCCGGCCGCCGAGCCGGAGGCCGCTCCGGCCCCGGCCGAGGCTCCGGCGCCCGCCGCCGAGGCCCCCGCCGCGCAGGCCCCTGCCGCCGAGGCACCCGCCGCCGCTCCGGCCGGTGGCGCCTCCGGTACCGACGTCACCCTCCCGGCGCTCGGCGAGAGCGTCACCGAGGGCACCGTCACCCGCTGGCTGAAGGAGGTCGGCGAGGAGGTCGCGGAGGACGAGCCCCTGCTCGAGGTCTCCACGGACAAGGTCGACACCGAGATCCCCGCCCCGGTCGCCGGTGTGCTGCTGGAGATCGTCGTCGGCGAGGACGAGACCGCCGAGGTGGGCGCCAAGCTCGCCGTCATCGGCGCTCCGGGTGCCGCACCGGCCGCCGCTCCGGCAGAGGCCGCCCCGGCCCCCGCCGCCGCTCCGGCACCGGCTCCCGCAGCCCCCGCCGCTCCGGCAGAGGCCGCTCCGGCAGAGGCCGCTCCGGCTCCCGCAGCCGCCCCGGCTCCCGCAGCCCCGGCCGCCCCTGCTCCGGCACCGGCCCAGGCCGCGCCCGCCGCTCCGGCACCGGCTCCGGCCGCTCCGGCGCAGCCCGCCGCTCCGGCTCCGGCCGCCCCGGCCGCGCCTTCCGGTGACGACGGCGCGTACGTCACGCCGCTGGTCCGCAAGCTCGCCGCCGAGAACGGCGTCGACCTGGGCTCGGTCAAGGGCACCGGCGTCGGTGGCCGCATCCGCAAGCAGGACGTCGTCTCCGCCGCGGAGGCCGCCAAGGCCGCCGCTGCCGCTCCGGCTCCGGCCGCCGCCGCTCCGGCGGCCAAGGCCGCGCCGAAGCTCGAGGCGTCCCCGCTGCGCGGTCAGACGGTCAAGATGACCCGCATGCGCAAGGTCATCGGCGAGAACATGATGAAGGCGCTGCACTCGCAGGCCCAGCTGACCTCGGTTCTCGAGGTCGACATCACGAAGCTGATGAAGCTGCGCAACCAGGCGAAGGAGTCCTTCGCGGCCCGTGAGGGCGTCAAGCTGTCCCCGATGCCGTTCTTCGTGAAGGCGGCGGCCCAGGCGCTGAAGGCCCACCCGGTCGTCAACGCCCGGATCAACGAGGGCGAAGGCACCATCACGTACTTCGACTCGGAGAACATCGGCATCGCCGTGGACGCCGAGAAGGGTCTGATGACCCCGGTCATCAAGGGTGCGGGCGACCTGAACATCGCCGGTATCGCGAAGAAGACCGCCGAGCTGGCCGGCAAGGCCCGCGGTGGCGGCCTCACCCCGGACGACATGTCGGGCGCGACCTTCACCGTCAGCAACACCGGCTCGCGCGGCGCGCTGTTCGACACGGTCATCGTGCCGCCGAACCAGGCGGCCATCCTGGGCATCGGTGCCACGGTCAAGCGTCCGGCAGTCATCGAGACCGCCGAGGGCACCGTCATCGGCGTCCGCGACATGACCTACCTCTCGCTCTCCTACGACCACCGTCTGGTGGACGGCGCGGACGCCGCCCGTTACCTGACCACGGTCAAGGCGATCCTCGAGGCGGGCGAGTTCGAGGTCGAGCTCGGCCTCTGAGCCGTACAGCTGTAACCAGCCTCACCAGCGGCGCCCCCGTCCGGAACACTTCCGGGCGGGGGCGCCGCCGTATTGTCTAGACACCACCGGTCGTCCCCGGCCACCGCATCGGTGAGCAGCACCGGTTTGTTCGCCCGAAGGAGCCCGTCATGACCCCGCCCGTCGTCCACTCGCTGCGCGAGCAGATCCGCGAGCACATCGTGGAGGGGATAGTCAGCGGGCGCTGGAAGCCGGGTGAACGGATCGTGGAGCGTCGCATCGCCACCGAGCTGGAGGTCAGCCAGACGCCCGTGCGGGAGGCCCTGCGGGAGCTGGAGACGCTGCGGCTGATCGAGTCGGCGCCCAACAAGGGGGTCCGGGTGCGCAATCTGACCGCGGCCGACCTGGAGGAGAGCTATCCCGTACGGGCCGGTCTCGAGCAGATCGCGGCGGAGCTGGCGGCCCCTTCGCTCGGCGAGGACTGCTCGGCGCTCGCCCCGCACGTGGCGGCGCTGTACGAGGCGGACCGGCTGGCCGACGGCGAGGCGCAGGTGCGGCACACGGTGGCCTTCCACCGGGAGATGGTGCGCGCCGCGGGGAACGCCGTGCTGCTGCACACCTGGGAGGGGCTGGGCATCGAGGTGTTCACGGCCCTGTCGATCCGCTGGCTGGGCACCGTGCAGAAGTCGTACGCGGAGGAGCACGAGGCGCTCATCGAGGCGTTCCTGCGCCGGGACCCGCAGATCGCCGTGATGGTGAAGGAGCACGTCCTAGGGTGCGCGCCGCGCGCGTGAGCTCCGGCGCCGGAGGGTCGCGCACATCTGGGTCGCAGCCCGCTCGGCCGTGCAGGTCAGCGCCCGTTTCGCCCCCTTGATCCCGTCACTCCGTGCCCCGTTTCGCGGCACCGCATGCCACTTTTCTTCATATCGAGAAGTTTTGCCCTTCACCCTTTGATCGATCATCGATCGGAGACTTACAGTTCAGTCGCGGGCCCACCCGGCCCCATCGCCCTGTCCTGCCAGCCAGGGACTTCTCCACCCCCTCCCACTCCGGAAGGCGGCGATCATGACCGACCCCGTAGCAACGCTTCCGAGCGAGCTCGACCAGCTCCCGGACCGCGACCCCGAGGAGACCGCCGAATGGGCGGCCTCCCTCGACGCCGTCACCAAGGCCGCGGGCCCGCACCGCGCCGCGTACCTGATGCGGCGTTCGCTCCAGCACGCTGAGGGCGCCGGCATCGCGCTGCCCAAGCTGCTGGAGAGCGATTACGTCAACACCATCCCCACCTCCGCCGAGCCCGCGTTCGACGGCGACCTGGAGATGGAATCGAAGATCACCGCGTGGAACCGCTGGAACGCGGCCGCGATGGTCACCCGTGGCGCCCGGTACGGCGTCGGAGGCCACATCGCCACGTTCGCCTCGGCGGCCTGGCTCTACGAGACCGGCTTCAACCACTTCTTCCGCGGCAAGGAAGGTGACGGCTCCGGCGACCAGCTCTACATCCAGGGCCACGCCTCGCCCGGCATCTACGCCCGCGCCTTCCTCGACGGCCGCCTCGGTGAGCAGCAGCTCGACAACTTCCGCCAGGAGTCGGGTGGCGACGGTCTGCCGTCCTACCCCCACCCGCGGCGGCTGCCCTGGCTGTGGGAGTTCCCCACCGTCTCGATGGGCCTCGGCCCGCTCTCGGCGATCTACCAGGCGCGCTTCAACCGCTATCTGGCCAACCGCAAGATCAAGGACACGTCGAACTCGCACGTCTGGGCCTTCCTGGGCGACGGCGAGATGGACGAGCCCGAGTCGACCGCCGCCCTCGCCCTCGCGGCCCGTGAGCAGCTCGACAACCTGACCTTCGTCATCAACTGCAACCTGCAGCGTCTCGACGGTCCGGTCCGCGCCAACTTCCGCGTGGTCCAGGAGCTGGAGGGCGCCTTCCGCGGGGCCGGCTGGAACGTCATCAAGACGCTCTGGGGCAACGCCTGGGACGAGCTGTTCCAGCTCGACACCACGGGCGCGCTGATCCGCCGCCTCCGCGAGGTCCCGGACGCGCAGTTCCAGACGTACGCGACGCGCGACGTGGCCTACATCCGCGAGCACTTCTTCGGCACCGAGCCCGCACTCGCCGAGCTGGCGAAACTCCTGAGCGACGCGAAGATCGCCGAGTGTTTCTACAGCTCCCGCGGCGGCCACGAGGCCCGCAAGGTGTACGCGGCCTACCGCGCCGCCCTGGAGCACAAGGGCGCTCCGACCGTGATCCTGGCCCAGACGGTCAAGGGCTACACGCTCGGCAAGGGCTTCGAGTCCAAGAACGCCAACCACCAGATGAAGAAGCTGTCGATCGACGAGTTCAAGAGCATGCGCGAGCTGCTCGGCCTCCCGATCCCGGACAGCGCCTTCGAGGACGGGCTGGTCCCCTACGGCCACCCGGGCGCCGACTCCCCCGAGGTCCGCTACCTCCAGGAGCGCCGTGCCGCCCTCGGCGGTCCGGCCCCCGCCCGCCGGGTGCACGCCGCCGCGCTGCCCCAGCCGGAGGAGCGCGCGTTCAAGGCCCTGTACAAGGGGTCCGGCAAGCAGGAGATGGCCACCACCATGGCGTTCGTCCGCCTGGTGAAGGATTTGATGCGGGACAAGGAGACCGGTAAGCGCTGGGTCCCGATCGTCCCGGACGAGGCCCGTACCTTCGGGATGGAGTCGCTGTTCCCCTCGGCCGGCATCTACTCGCCGATGGGTCAGACGTACGACCCGGTCGACCGCGACCAGCTGATGTACTACAAGGAGGCCAAGGACGGCCAGATCCTCAACGAGGGGATCACCGAGGCCGGGGCCATGGCCGACTTCATCGCCGCCTCCACGTCGTACGCGACGCACGGCGAGACGATGATCCCGTTCTACATCTTCTACTCGATGTTCGGCTGGCAGCGGACCGGCGACCAGATGTGGCAGCTCGCCGACCAGCTCGGCAAGGGCTTCATCGTCGGCGCCACGGCGGGCCGTACGACGCTCACGGGTGAGGGCCTCCAGCACGCGGACGGCCACTCGCACCTGATCGCGTCCACGAACCCGGCGTCGCTGAACTACGACCCTGCGTTCGCGTACGAGATCGCGGTGATCGTCAAGGACGGTCTGCGCAGGATGTACGGCCCCGAGGCCGAGAACGTCTTCTACTACCTGACGGTCTACAACGAGCCGAAGCAGCAGCCCGCGATGCCGGAGGGCGTCGAGGAGGGCATCGTCAAGGGCCTGTACCGCTTCAAGGAGGGCACGCCCGCCTCGGCGGACGCGCCGCGCCTCCAGCTGCTGGGCTCCGGTACGGCGATCCACTGGGCCCTGAAGGCCCAGGAGCTGCTGGCCGCCGACTGGGGTGTCACGGCCGACGTCTGGTCCGCCACTTCGTGGGGCGAGCTGCGCCGCGACGCGCTGGAGTGCGACGAGGCCCTGCTCCGCGGCGAGGAGCGCGTGCCGTACGTGACCCAGGCGCTCTCCGGTGCGCCGGGCCCGGTCCTCGCGGTCAGCGACTGGATGCGCGCGGTTCCGGACTCCATCAGCCAGTGGGTGGAGCAGGACTGGTCCTCGCTGGGCACGGACGGCTTCGGCCTCTCCGACACCCGCGAGGGCGCCCGGCGCCACTTCGGTGTCGACGCCGAGTCCGTCGCGGTCGCCGCGCTGGCCCAGCTGGCCCGCCGTGGCGAGATCCCGGCCTCCAAGGTCAAGGAGGCCCGGGAGAAGTACGGTCTCTGAGAGGCCGGGAGCCGGAAGGCTGTCTCCCTTCACACCGCAGGGCGGGCTCACTTCGAGCCCGCCCTGCGGGCGTTCACGCACCCCGTCCGTACGGCGGTCGCACGTCCTCTTCATGAACTCCGGCGCAACGAATCAATAACTTCATGGGATGAATCCGAGCCTCCGCGCAACGCAATGCGGTGTTCGGCGGTCTAGGAGGGCGAGTCCTACGCCTCTCGGGCGACGGGTCGGTTTCCGGGGGGAACCGGACGGCACAGATCCGTTCCTTGAGCGGCGATTTATGGGCTCATACGGGTATATCTACCGAATACCGTTTCGTGCGATTGGACCGGGTATCCCCCACTACCCCCCGGCACGGCCTTGAGGGGACGCAGGATGACCACTGCCGAAAAGCTCGCACCGCACACGCTGCGGGCCACGATCGTCGTACCGATCTACAACGCCTCGCATTACATCGAGTCGTGCGCCCCGTCCCTGCTCCGGCAGAGCATCGGGCCCGACCGGTACGAGGTCCTCTACGTCAACGACGGATCGACCGACGACTCCGGGGACCGCCTGGACCGGCTGGCCGCCGCCCACCCGCACGTCCGCGTCATCCACCAGGAGAACTCGGGCTGGCCGGGCAAGCCCCGCAATGTGGGGGTGGCGAGCAGCAGGGGCGAGTTCATCCAGTTCGTGGACCAGGACGACGAGCTGGACGAGGAGGCCCTGGAGCGGCTGTGCGCCCTGGGCACGAAGAACGGGTCCGACATCGTGCTGGGCAAGGTCGTGGGGACCATGCAGCCGCCCAGCACCGTGTTCGCCCGGACCATCGACCGCTGCTCGGTGCGCGACCACTCACTGATGGATTCGCTCACCCCGCACAAGATGTTCCGGCGGTCCTTCCTCCTGGAGAACGGCATCACGTTCCCCGAGGGCAGATGCCGGCTGGAGGACCAGCTGTTCATGGCCCGCGCCTACGTCGCCACCGAGCGGGTCTCCGTGCTGGGCGACCACCCCTGCTACTACTGGATGCGCCGCGAGGACAGGGGCAACAACAGCAGTGCCCCGATCGACGTCAAGGGCTACTTCGGCAATCTCCGCCAGGTCGTCCAGGCCCTGAAGGACGGCACGGAACCGGGCCCGGAGCGCGACGCGCTGCTGCGCCGCACCTACCGCGTGGAGATCCTCCACCAGGTGAGCGAGCCCCGGGTGCTCAGCTCCACCCTGGACGTGCGGTCCCGGTTCGAGACGGTCCGGCAGCTCGTCGCGGACGAGTTCTCCCCCGGCGTACGGGAAGGGCTCCCGGCCGTGCAGCGGCTGCGCGCGACGCTTCTGGAGGACGGCCGCCTCGACGGTCTGCGCGCCCTGGCCGAACGCACCCGCACCCTGCGGGCACGGGCCGATGTGGGCCGGCTGCGCTGGCGGGACGGCAGGCTGACCGCCCCTCTCCGGATGGAGATGACGCATGCGGACGGCACACCGGTGGTGATGGTGGAGCGTGACGGACGCCTGCTGCTCGACCCCCGGCTGCTGGAGGGGAACCCGGCCGTCACGGAGTGGGAGATCGGCGACCCCTCGCGCGCGGCGTCCGCCCACGTGCTCCTGAAGGACCGCAAGCGCCCCATGGGCTGGTTCCCCGCCTGCGACCTCAGGGCGGCCGTCGTCCCGGCAGGCCCCGGGCGCAGCCGGCTGGTCGTCCGGGGCGAGCTGGAGATCGACCCGCTCACGGCGGCCGGCGGCGGCCCGCTGCAGCGCGGGGTCTACGACGTGCGGGGCTCGCTGCAGCTGCTCGGCGTGGGCAGGAGCGTGCGGATCGAAGGCGACCGGCGCAGTGAGCTCACCGCTGCCGGAGCCACCCGGGTCGGGCCCGGCGCCGTCGGCGTCGTTCCCTACTGGACCGCCGGGCGCACGCTCGCCGTCGACGTGGACGAGTTCTACCACCGCATGGACGCCCTCCCGCCGCGCAGATGGACCGTGCACATCCCGGCACCGGCGCGCCGCCCGCTCGGCCGGACCTGGCGCGGCCTGCGCGCGATGGCTGCCCGGCGCTGAGCCCGCGCCCCGCGCCGCGCCTCCACGGACCGGGCTCCCTGTGGAGGTGAGGCGCAGGCCCGCACAATGGCCCCATGCGTGCTGCCCGCCTGATCAAGATGGTGCTGCTCCTGCAGTCCCGGCCCTCCATGACCGCCGCCCAGCTGGCCGAGGAGCTGGAGGTCTCGGAGCGCACCGTCACACGGGACGCCCAGGCGCTCTCGGAGGCGGGCGTGCCCGTGTACGCCGACCGCGGCCGGGCGGGCGGCTACCGGCTCGTGGGCGGCTACCGGACACGGCTCACCGGGCTGGCCCGTCATGAGGCCGAGGCGCTCTTCCTGTCCGGGCTGCCCTCCGCCCTGCGCGAGATGGGGCTCGACGACGCCGCCTCGGCCGCCCGGCTGAAGGTCTCGGCGGCCCTGCTCCCCTCGCTCCGGGACGCCTCGCGCACGGTCGCCCAGCGCTTCCACCTGGACGCCCCCGGCTGGTACCACGAACCGGCCGCCCCCGAGCTGCTGCCCGCCGTCGCGGAGGCCGTCTGGGACGACCGGCTGGTCCGGGCGCGCTACAGCCGCCCCTCGGGCGAGGTGGAGCGGGAGCTGGCGCCGTACGGGCTCGTCCTGAAGGCCGGGGTCTGGTACCTGTGCGCCCGGGCCGGGGAGGACTTCCGGGTCTACCGGATCGACCGGTTCGCCGCCGTCGCCGTCTCGGAGACCCGTTTCGTACGGGACGAGGACTTCGACCTGCCGCGCTTCTGGGAGGACCGGGCCGCGCAGTTCGCGCGGTCGATCCTGCGTACCGAGGTGACCGTGCGGCTGTCGGAGGCGGGTGTACGACGGCTGCCGCACGCCATGGACCGGGCGGCCGTGGACGAGGCGCTGGCCGGGGCCGCCGCGCCGGACGCGGAGGGCCGGCGCACGGTGGTCCTGCCGGTGGAGTCCGCCGAGGTGGCGTACGGCCAGCTGCTGTCCCTCGGGCCCGAGGTGGAGGTCCTGGCACCCGCCGCCCTGCGCGAACGCTTTGCCGATACCGCCGAACGACTGCGCGACCTCTATCGCTGAAGTGGCCCGGAAGTGACGTCGAAGGCTTCAATTCGGTGTCTGGGCGTGCGTCGCCTGCCGCCGGGGCAGATGCTGGACCCGTGATGGACGAGACGGAGTTCTGGGAGATCATCGACAGCACCCGCGAGGCCGCCGAGGGCGACCCCGAGGACCACGCCGACCTGCTCGTCGAACGGCTGGTGCGGCTCGATCCCGACTCCGTGCTGGACTTCGCCAGGCACTTCGAGGCCCGCTACAACCGCGCGTACCGCTGGGACCTGTGGGGCGCGGCGGCCGTGCTGCTCGGCGGGGCGAGCGACGACGCCTTCGACTACTTCCGCTGCTGGCTGATCGCGCAGGGCCGTGAGGTCTTCGAGGGGGCGGTGCACGACCCGGACAGTCTGGCCGAGCTGCTGGACGACTTCGACGAGGAGCTCGACGGGGACGGCGAGGAGCTCGGTTACGCCGCCGACGAGGCGTACGAACAGCTCACCGGTGTCGTCGCCCCCGACCTGGGGCTGCCGCCGCAGGCGGGCGAACCGGCGGGCACGCCCTTCGGCTTCGACGACGACACGGCGCTGGCTGAGCGCTACCCGGCCCTCTGGGAACGCTTCGGCCCGGTCTGAGCGGCGGACGGGCGTCCGGGGTTCACGCCGTCAGCGAGCGGCCCATCAGGACGTCGTCGACGTACCGCCCGCCCAGGAAGAACTCGCCGGCGAGGACGCCCTCGACGGCGAAGCCCTCGGAGGCGTAGAGCGCCTGCGCGGCCGTGTTGTGGCCGAGCACCCGCAGCGTGAGCCGTCCGGCGCCCTGCCGCCGCGCCTCGGCGTACGCGGCGTGCAGCAGCGCACGTGCGACGCCCCGGCGCCGTGCCCAGTCGGCGACGGCGAGGCCCTGTATCTGGCGGACGTGAGCGTTGCAGACGAGCGGGGTCGGGCGGGCCAGCCGGACGTAGCCGGCCATGATCACCTCGTCCGTGCCGGTGACCGCCTCCACGACGAGGTAGTCGCCGGGCAGGTGACGCTCGTCGAAGAAGGGCTCGTACGGCGGCTGCGGCCTCGGCTGCACGGCGTGGAGGGTCGACCAGGTGGCCCGGTCGAGCTCGCCGAGGGCGGTCTCGTCCTCGGGTACGGCGGGACGGACGGGGGCGAGGGACCGGAATCGTGACACGGACATGCGCGCAACTGTGCCATGCGCGTCCGGCCCTTCCGACTCCCGCGTGACCGGGTGCGCATGGGGCAGGATGGACGGCATGCCGCTTTCCCGAATCGCCGTCACCGGATCGACCGGACTCATCGGAGCGGCGCTCGTGCGCTCGCTGCGTGCCGACGGGCACGAGGTGGTGCGCATGGTGCGCCGCCCGGCCGCGACGGGCGACGAGGTGGAGTGGGACCCGAAGCGCCAGTACGTCGATGTGGCGGGCCTGGCCGGCTGCGACGCGGTCGTCCACCTCGCGGGGGCGGGGGTGGGCGACCACCGGTGGACGGAGGCGTACAAGCGGGAGATCCGTGACAGCCGGGTGCTGGGCACGGCGGCCGTCGCCGAGGCGGTGGCCTCGCTGGACACCCCGCCGAAGGTGCTGCTGTCCGGGTCGGCCATCGGCTTCTACGGCGACACCGGCGACCGTGCGGTCGACGAGGGCGCGCCGCCCGGCGAGGGCTTCCTGCCGTCCGTCTGCGTGGAGTGGGAGGAGGCGACGGCTCCCGCCGAGGAGGCGGGCGTGCGCACGGTCCACGCGCGGACCGGTCTGGTCGTCTCCCGGCGGGGCGGGGCCTGGGGGCGTCTCTTCCCGCTGTTCAAGGCCGGACTCGGCGGGCGCATGGGGAACGGCCGGCAGTACTGGAGCTTCATCGCGCTGCACGACCACATCGCGGCGCTGCGGCACATCCTGGACACCGAGACGCTGTCGGGTCCGGTGAATCTGACGGGCCCGTCCCCCGTCACCAACGGCGAGGTGACGGCCGCCATGGGGCGGGTGCTGCGGCGCCCGACCCTGTTCACCGTCCCGGCACCCGCGCTGAAGGCCGCGCTCGGGGAGTTCTCCGGGGACGTCCTGGCCAGCCAGCGGGTGCTGCCCGGCCAACTTCTCGACTCGGGCTTCGCGTTCGCCTTCCCCGGCATCGACGACGCCATCCGGGCCGCACTGCGCTGACCACGGCCCGGCACTCCCCCGGGCCCCGCGACCGGCCGCCGTGCGACCCCGTGCACCGGTGCACGGGGTGCGCGCGACTGCGCCTCTCTCGGCCATACACCTAGCCTCGACCCGAACTCGGGCATTCCGGGGGCCTGTTGGGGGCAATACCTCCCCACAGTCGCACCGACTCGGGGAGGGGCACGTGATCGGGGCACACACAGCGGACCACGCGGATGTGGTCATCATCGGGGCCGGGATCGCCGGCCTGTCGGCGGCCCACCAGCTGATCGGCGCGGGAGTGGGCGTCAGCGTCCTGGAGGCCGCCCCACGGGTGGGCGGCCGGATGGCCACCCATGACGTGGACGGGTTCCGGCTCGACCATCTGGGCCCGTTGCTCAGTTCCGCGTATCCGGAGCTGAGCACCGCCCCGGGGCTCGAAGGCCTGGTGTTGCGGGACTTCGCCCCGGGGGTGCTCGTCCACAGCGGGGGGCGGCGGTACCGCGCCGGGGACGTACGGAGCGCGAGGGGCGCACTCCGTGCGGCGCGCTCCCGGTCGAGCGCCCCTCACGCACCCCTGGGCGGGGCGATCGAGCAGGCCAGGCTCGGCGCCTGGCTGGCCCGGCTGGCCACCGCTCCGGAGTCCCGGATCCTCGCCAGGCCCGACAGGGCCGTGTCCGAGGCACTGTCCGGCCTCCCGCCCCGCACGGTCGTCGGTTTCCTGCGCCCCCTCCTCTCGGCGCTGCTCGGCGACCCCGGGCTCACCACGTCGAGCCGCATGGCCGACCTCGCTCTCCGGGACTACGCGCGCGGACGGCTCTGTGTGCCCGTGGGCGGCTCCGCCACGCTGCCCGACCTGATGGCGGCCGCCCTGCCGCCCGGGACCGTACGCACGGGAGTGCATGTGACCGCGGCGGACATCACCTCCGTACGCACCAAGGAGCACGGCGAGCTCGGCTGCCGGTCGCTCCTGCTGGCCACCGGCGCGGGGGCCGCCGCCGAACTGCTGCCGGGGCTGCGGACGCCCGCCTTCCACCCGGTGACCGTGCTGCACCACACCACCGGGGAGCCACCGGCGACCGGGGGCCGTCTGCTGCTGGACGCGGACCGCTCGGGCCCGGTCGCGCACACCGCCGTGATGAGCGAGGTCGACCCCTCGCGCGCCCCGCGCGGCCGGGCCCTGATCACCTCCACGGTGCTCGGCCCCCCGCCGCGGGACCTCGACGGCCAGGTGCGCGCGCACCTGGCCACGCTCTACGGCACACCCACCGACGACTGGGAGCTGCTGGCCGCCCACCACGACCCCGAGGCGGTCCCCGCCATGCCTCCGCCGCACGACCCGCGCCGCCCGGTCCGGCTGCTCGCCGGGCTGTACGTCTGCGGCGACCACCGCGACACCAGCACGGTCCAGGGCGCGCTGCGCTCCGGCAGGCGCGCCGCCTCGGCGATCCTCGCGGACCTGGGGGTGCGCCGCCGGGGAACGGCGCTGCCCGCCGCCGCGTAGGCCGTCGGTCAGCCCAGCGCCGCGACCCGGTCGCGGTATCCCCGGACGGCGACGGCGTCGCGGTACGGCTCCAGGCGGCGCTCGAAGTCCCGTACGTACTCCGTCGCGCGCACCGACCGCATCTCCGCAGCCTGCTGGGCCGCCTCGGCGCCCAGCAGGCACGCCTGGTCCAGCTCCCCGAGCCCGAGCCGTGCGGAGGCGAGCACCACCCGGCAGAACAGCCGGCTCCTGGCGTACGCCGGCGCGCGCAGCTGGAGCGACCGCTCGGCGTGCTGGGCGGAGACACGGTACTGCTGCAGATCGCGGTGGCAGTGGCCGAACTCGTCGGCGAGCTGGGCCTCGTCGAAGTAGCGGGCCCAGTGCGGCACGTCGTCCCCGGGCCGGGAGACCCCCAGCGCCCGTTCCGCGCGTACCAGGGCGGCGACGCACTGCCTGTTCTCCCCGAGGACGCCGTGTCCGCGCGCCTCGACCGAGTGCAGCAGGGCCATGACGACGGGCGGCGCGGAGGAGCCGATGCCCTGCTGGGCGACGCGCGCGAGCTGGACGGCTTCCCTGCCGTGCCCCAGGTAGACCGCCTGCCGGCTCATCGTGATCAGGACGTAGGCGCCGTACGCCCGGTCCCCGGCGGCCTGGGCGAGCCGCAGCGCCTGGACGAAGTAGCGCTGGGCGAGGCCGTGCGCCGCGATGTCGTACGAGGTCCATCCCGCGAGCCGGGTCAGATCGGCCGCGGCGGAGAACAGCCGGCGGCCCAGCGTCTCGCCGTAGCTCCCGCGGAGCATGGGCTCGGCCTCGTGCTCCAGGTACCGGACGAGGGCCTGCCTGGCGTGGCCGCCGCCGTAGGCGTTGTCCAGGGTGCGGAAGAGCTCGCCCACCGAGCGCAGGGCGGCGACGTCGCCACTGCCGACCCGCTGGCCGGCGCCGCGGTCGGTCTGCCGCTGGCGCGGGACGCCCAGGAGCGGTGCCACGGCAGCGGGCGGGCGGGAGGGGACGGGGCCCCGGCCGGCGCCCGCCCGGGCTCCGTTGGCTCCCGCCCCGTACGCCGGGCCGGGGACGCCGGGCGCCTGGAGGGCTCCGGGTACCTGCTGGAGCCCGTGCGGGGGCCGGCTCCCCCGGCCTTCGACGGGCGTGCGGGGTGCGGGCAGGCCGGTGGCGCCGCTCGCGCGCTCCTGGGGTTCGCCCCGGCCGACCCATTCGTCGGCCCGCCCGATCAGCCAGTCCCTGCTGGGGACGACCAGCCCCGCGGGGGTGAACGCGATCTTGCGCAGCTCCGCATGGCTGCCCGAGTCCTTGCGCCAGAGCCCGCTGACGATGTCGACGGCCTCGGCGGGCGTGGCCGCGAACTCCAGTCCGGCGTAGACGGGCGCACACGCGTCCAGGCCCAGGTCCTGC
The DNA here is from genome assembly GCF_040686735.1 of Streptomyces sp. NPDC079167. Classification (NCBI taxonomy): domain Bacteria; kingdom Bacillati; phylum Actinomycetota; class Actinomycetes; order Kitasatosporales; family Streptomycetaceae; genus Streptomyces; species Streptomyces sp. NPDC079167. The sequence continues at coordinate 95,250 of NZ_JBFBLO010000001.1, forward strand.
GCGGAGAGCCGGCGTCCGAGCCGTCTGGTGAAGACCTCGGCGATCAGCGCGGGGGTGGTGCCCCGGGGCTGCTGGCCGCGGAGCCAGCGGGTCACCGAGGTCTTGTCGTATCGCAGGTCGAGCCCGTGTTCGAGGCCGAGCTGGTCCACCCGGCGGGCCAGGCCCGCATGGGAGAACCCGGCCTCCGCGATGAGGGCAGCGAGCCGCCGGTTCGGGGTGCGCTGCGGAGGTCGTTCCGACATCAGCTGTAAGGTCTCCTGCCTTCGGCGCCGGGCGGGCAGCCCTTACGGGCTCCCCCACGATTGGGAGCGGGCGAGCCCGTTATGGAACGGCGCGAACTTAACTGCCCCGGCGGCGGCACCAACGGCCTTCGCTCCACGTTCATCCGATCGTGTGAGGATTAATGGATCGCTGACGGGAAGCGCCCCGTCCGTAACCTGCCGGACCCGGTGTTCGGGAGCGGTCGTACAGTGGCTCAGGGCGCACACGGATGGTGCCGTGACCCCGGGGACACCCCCCGGCCCTCCGGCACCGCGAGTAGGGAGGCACCCGAGTGAGTGAGCTGCGGTTCGTCCGTCTGGGATTCGGCGAGGAGCGGGTCGACTACCAGGAGGCCTGGCAGAAGCAGCGCGAGGTGCACGCCGCCAGGTTCGAGGACACCGTCCCCGACACCTGCCTGCTCCTCGAGCACCCCTCCGTCTACACGGCGGGGCGGCGCACGACGGAGAGCGAGCGACCGCTCGACGGCACCCCGGTCATCGATGTCGACCGCGGCGGGAAGATCACCTGGCACGGCCCGGGACAGCTCATCGGCTACCCGATCCTCAAGCTCCCCCGCCCGGTGGACGTGGTGGCACACGTCCGCCGCCTGGAGGACGCACTGATCCGCACGGCCGCCGAGTTCGGCGTGGAGACCAGCCGGGTCGAGGGCCGCAGCGGTGTCTGGGTCCTCGGCGACCCGGTCGGGGACCGCCCCTCGCTCGGCGGGCTCTCCCTCGACTTCGACCCCCGCCTGCACGACGAGGAGTTCGACCCCCGGCTGAACGGCCCGGAGTACGCGCCCTCGAACGCCGGGCAGCGCCGCGAGGACCGCAAGCTGGCCGCGATCGGCATCCGGGTCGCCAAGGGCGTCACCATGCACGGCTTCTCCCTGAACGTGAACCCGGACAACACCTCGTTCGACCGGATCGTGCCCTGCGGGATCCGGGACGCGGGCGTGACCTCGCTCTCGTACGAACTCGGCCGTGAGATCACCATCGACGACGTCCTCCCGGTCGCCGAGAGGCACCTGCGGGACGTCCTGGAGAACGCGGAGCTCGCGCCCCGCGTCCTCGCGCCGAAGGAACCGGCCGCCTCGGCGTAGGGAATAGGCCCCGTCGGCCACAGGTTGGCCAGACGCAAGGCCGTTCTAACCACGGGCGTACCCTGGTGTTCGCCGAAGAATCCAATGCAGCGAAAGCAAAGGGGTGCCGGAGTGTCCGGTGTCGCACCCGACGGGCGCAAGATGCTGCGCCTGGAGGTCCGAAACAGCCAGACCCCCATCGAGCGCAAGCCCGAGTGGATCAAAACCCGGGCGAAGATGGGCCCCGAGTACACGAAGATGCAGGCGCTCGTGAAGGGCGAGGGTCTGCACACGGTGTGCCAGGAGGCCGGCTGTCCGAACATCTACGAGTGCTGGGAGGACCGCGAGGCGACGTTCCTCATCGGCGGCGACCAGTGCACCCGGCGCTGCGACTTCTGCCAGATCGACACGGGCAAGCCGCAGGCGCTGGACCGTGACGAGCCCCGCCGTGTGGGCGAGTCCGTCGTGACGATGGACCTGAACTACGCCACGATCACCGGCGTCGCACGCGACGACCTGGACGACGGCGGCGCGTGGCTGTACGCGGAGACCGTGCGCCAGATCCACGCGCAGACCGCGGGGCGGGAGAGCGGCGCCACGAAGGTGGAGCTGCTCATCCCCGACTTCAACGCGGAGCCCGCGCAGCTCGCCGAGGTCTTCTCCTCGCGCCCGCAGGTGCTCGCGCACAACGTCGAGACGGTGCCGCGGATCTTCAAGCGGATCCGCCCCGGCTTCCGTTACGAGCGCTCCCTGGAGGTCATCACGCGGGCCCGCGAGGCCGGCCTGGTGACGAAGTCCAACCTGATCCTCGGCATGGGCGAGACCCGCGAGGAAGTCAGCGAGGCGCTCCAGGACCTGTACGACGCGGGTTGCGAGCTCATCACGATTACGCAGTACCTCCGGCCCTCCGCGCGGCACCATCCGGTCGAGCGCTGGGTGAAGCCGCACGAGTTCGTGGAGCTGAAGGACGAGGCCGACGCGATCGGTTACTCGGGCGTCATGTCCGGGCCGCTGGTGCGGTCCTCGTACCGCGCGGGCCGCCTCTTCCAGCAGGCGATGGAGCGGCGCGGCGCGACCGCCGCGACCGCGCCGGCCGTGTGAATCGGCGCACAAGAAGATACTGAACAGTAATACCCGCGACGACGCGGTCCGTACGTCCCCCGCAGGTGAGGGGCCCGTATGGGCCGCGTCGGCGTGCGCGCCGCCGAAATCAGAGTTTCATTGGTGTTTGACCGACCGGTCATGCACTGGTAACACCGAGCAGTGACCCTAGGTACATACGCGGTGGCTCCGCAGCCGCCGTCGTCATTGCTTCCCGCTACTCAGTGCGCGCCGGGCGCGCGCATCCGCTCCGAGGGGGAACACCCACGATGCACGCCGCACCGGTACGAGCCAACGCCATCCCGACCGTCACCACCGCACTCCGCGCCGTCGAGTCCCTGCTGATGAGCGGCGGCCAGCGCACGGCCCGCCGCAACGCCTGGACGGCCGTCCTGGAGGACCGCCGCAGGGCGCAGGACCGGGTCGAGGCGGAGCATGTGCTGAAGGCTGTGGCCGACCACCGTTCCTAGGTCACTCCCGCGCCACGTAAACTTCCGTACATGGCGAGGAAGGCAAACACTGACGGCGCGGACAGCGCCGAGAACGCGGGGCGGCTCAAGCAGATCGCCCTGACCTACAAGATGACCAGGCGGTCGGACCCCAAGGTGGGTCTTGTCGTCGCGGGTGTGGGAATCGTCACCTTCGGTGTCATCCTCGCCATCGGTTTCCTGATCGGTCACCCGGTCTACGCGGGCATCCTGGGCTTCGTACTGGCCTTCCTCGCGATGGCGATCATCTTCGGACGGCGTGCCGAGCGTGCGGCCTTCGGTCAGATGGAGGGACAGCCCGGCGCGGCGGCGGCGGTGCTCGACCGGGTCGGCCGTGGCTGGACCACGACCCCGGCCGTCGCGATGAACCGCAGCCAGGACGTCGTCCACCGGGCGGTCGGCAAGGCCGGCATCGTCCTGGTGGCGGAGGGCAACCCGAACCGGGTGAAGAGCCTGCTGGCGGCCGAGAAGAAGCGGATGGCCCGCATCGTCGTGGACGTGCCGGTGCACGACATCATCGTCGGCGACGGCGAGGGCCAGGTGCCGCTGAAGAAGGTGCGCACCACGATGCTGAAGCTCCCGCGGGTCCTGACCGGCCCGCAGGTGACCGCCGCCAACGACCGGCTCCGGGCGATGGGCGACCTGATGAGCAACATGCCGCTGCCCAAGGGTCCGATGCCGAAGGGCATGCGGATGCCGCGCGGCGGAAAGATGCGCTGACCGAGCACGTACGAAGAGAGCGGCCCCGGACGAGCGCATCGTCCGGGGCCGCTCTCTTCGTACGTCTCAGATGCGGACCTGGACGGCGCGGGCGAGCCGGTCGTGGAGGCCGCGGCTGTCGCGGTCCCAGACGACGGCCGGGATCACCAGGAGGAGCAGCACGCTCCGCACGACGACCCGTACGGCGCCGAGCCGCCCGCCGTCCTCGGCGATGACCCGCAGGCCCAGAATCCGCTTGCCCGGGGTGGAACCCACGGTTCCGACCGTCAGGAAGCTCATGACGAGGAAGACGCCGAGCGCCCAGTTCCCGGCCGACTGCTGGTCACCACGAGCGAGCAGGCCGTATGCGATCACCATGCACACGGCCCAGTCGATGAAGAGGGCCCCGAAGCGTCGGCCCAGCGGGGCGACGGACCCCGGGCCTTCCTGGGGCAGACCGAGGCGCTCGCCCCGGTAACCGAAGTCGGCGCCCATCTCCTCGGCCGCCGCGCGCGGCCCCGAGAGCCACGATCCGATTGCTTGCCTGTTGTCCACCCGACCACGGTACTGCGCCGGCCACCGCAGCCGACCGGGCGGGGCACGGAACACGTCGTTGAGGCGCCGCCCACAGCCCGCCTGGTTAACTTGTGCGAAACAATTGGGTCATGCTGGAGAAATCCTGTCTGCCTATGGTCGGGTCCAGCGTGTGCCACCGCACTGGCCACACAGACGAGCTGCAACCCCGCCCTTTCCCGGGTCGGGAGTAGGAGGAGTTGGATGTTCCAGAACGCCGACGAAGTCCAGAAGTACATCGCCGACAACGACGTCAAGTTCATCGACGTCCGGTTCTGCGACCTGCCGGGTGTGATGCAGCACTTCACGATTCCGGCGGCGACCTTCGACCCGGCCGAGGAACTGGCTTTCGACGGCTCGTCGATCCGCGGCTTCCAGGCCATCCACGAGTCGGACATGGCGCTCCGTGCGGACCTGTCCACGGCCCGTGTCGACCCGTTCCGCCGCGACAAGACGGTGAACGTCAACTTCTTCATCCACGACCCGATCACCGGCGAGCAGTACAGCCGTGACCCGCGGAACGTGGCCAAGAAGGCCGAGGCCTACCTCGCCTCGACCGGCATCGCCGACACGGCGTACTTCGGCCCCGAGGCGGAGTTCTACGTCTTCGACAACGTCCGCTTCCAGACGTCGGCGAACGAGAGCTTCTACCACATCGACTCCGAGGCCGGCGCCTGGAACACCGGTGCGGTCGAGAACAACCGCGGTTACAAGGTCCGCTACAAGGGCGGCTACTTCCCGACGCCGCCGGTCGACCACTTCGCCGACCTGCGCGCCGAGATCTCCATGGAGCTGGACAAGAACGGCCTCCAGGTCGAGCGCCAGCACCACGAGGTCGGCACCGCCGGCCAGGCCGAGATCAACTACAAGTTCAACACGCTGCTCGCCGCGGCCGACGACCTGATGCTCTTCAAGTACATCGTGAAGAACGTCGCCTGGCGCAACGGCAAGACCGCGACCTTCATGCCGAAGCCGATCTTCGGTGACAACGGCTCGGGCATGCACGTCCACCAGTCCCTGTGGTCCGGCGGCTCCCCACTGTTCTACGACGAGCAGGGCTACGCGGGCCTCTCGGACATGGCGCGCTACTACATCGGCGGCATCCTGAAGCACGCCCCGTCGCTGCTGGCCTTCACCAACCCGACGGTGAACTCCTACCACCGCCTGGTCCCGGGCTTCGAGGCGCCGGTCAACATGGTGTACTCGCAGCGCAACCGCTCCGCCGCGATGCGCATCCCGATCACGGGCTCCAACCCGAAGGCGAAGCGCGTCGAGTTCCGCGCCCCCGACCCGTCCTCGAACCCGTACCTGGCGTTCTCGGCCCTGCTGATGGCCGGCCTGGACGGCGTGAAGAACAAGATCGAGCCGCCGGAGCCGATCGACAAGGACCTCTACGAGCTGGCGCCCGAGGAGCACGCGAGCGTGCAGCAGGTCCCGACCTCGCTCCCGGCGGTCCTCGACGCGCTCGAGGCCGACCACGAGTACCTCCAGGCCGGCGGCGTCTTCACGCCCGACCTGATCGAGACGTGGATCGACTACAAGCGCACCCACGAGATCGCCCCGATCCAGCTGCGTCCGCACCCGCACGAGTTCGAGCTGTACTTCGACCTCTAGGCACACCGCGGTTCGCGGGAACATGAGCGAGGGCCGCTGCTCCCCGGTCGGGGGTGGCGGCCCTCGCTCGTGCGTCATGCCGGAGGTGTTCCGGCGGCCGGTGCGCCTCCCGGGTCAGTCCGCCAGCAGTTCCCGCAGTCCGGTGACCGCCTCGCGGAGGTGGTCCGCGAAGGCGTGCATCTGGCCGGCCACCGCCCGCGGGGTGCTCAGGTAGAGGTTGAAGCGGTCCGGCAGCAGGACGTACGCGACACCGATGCAGCGGCTGCTCGTGGAGCCGAAGCCGAAGTACTGGATGTTCTCGGAGGGCGCCGAGCTCGTGCTCAGGTAGTCGTCCCGCATGGTGAGCCAGCCCGGGGAGCGGTAGAGGGCGGGCTGCTCGCGCACCCCCAGTTCGTCGCCGCGGCGGCGCTGGATCAGTTCGAGCTCCCAGAGGTGCTGCTCGGGGGCCTCGCCCGCCTGGCACTCCTTCGCCCGCGCCACATGGGCCCCGGCGGCGGCCCGGAACGCGGCGCGGCGGGTGTCGCGGCCGGCCGTCGGGTCGTCCATCGCCGCGACGAAGGCGGACATCTCGGGGGTGACCACGCGCATCGCCTCGGTGCGGCCGTGGCGGTACTGCCGGGTGGCGATGGACTCGTACGTGGCTCCCAGGTGGCCCTTGGCGCGCTGGTGGGCCAGCTGGTACGCGACCTGGACGAAGGCGTCCGGGGACACCCCGAGCGCTTTGGCCGCCGTACTGCCGAAGTCCTCGAACGACACGGTGCGGGTGGCGGTGGCGTCGCCGTACGCGGCGAACTCCTCGGCCGCGGCGCGCACCCGCGCCCGCTGGGACGCGTCCAGTTCGAAGGCCAGGGGGCGCGGGACCGGCTCGCCCTGGGGGCGCGCCCCGGAGAGGCGGGAGTGCTCGTCCGGCGGGGTGCCGAGCAGGGCGTCGGTGAAGCTGAGGATGGTCGTCCCGTCCAGCTCGCAGTGCTCGACGTTGATGCCGGCCCGGCCGTCCGCGTGGACGACGAAGGAGACGGCCTTGTCGAACCAGCGGTTGCCCCGGTCCCCGTGGAGCAGTTCGTCGCAGGCGGCCTGGGTGTCCTCGGGTGCGAAGTCCTCCAGGCAGACGCAGAAGAGCGCGGTCTCGATGTCGTCCAGCGTGCGGGCGTTGCCGGGGTGGCCGTCGACGAGGGACGCCCGGGTGGCCGCCCACTCCGCCCGCGCCATGGTGGTGAGGTGGCCGGCCCGCTCCTCCTCGGGCGTGTGGACGTCGGCCTTGGTGACGGCGCGCAGCCCGGCCTCGATCTCGTCGAGGGTGTGGGGCACGCCGTCGGGGCCGAGCACGTCCAGCCGGAACATGGTGCCCCGGAAGAACACGACGATGTGCCGGGCCGTGGACGGCCCGGGTGCCTGTTCGCTGTACGGCGCGCGCACCGTGTCCAGCGGCACCCCGGGGATGCGGGTGGTGGAGAAGAGGTACGCGTTCTGCACCATCGACTGGGGAACGCCGCGCTGCTCCAGCGGCGCGATCAGCCCCTCGTCGAGCCGCCGCTTGTAGTGCAGCGCGCCCGCGACGAGCCCGGCCGCCCGGTCGAGCTGCCCCTGCCCGGTGTCCTGGAACAGGAAGAAGAAGTTGGCGTTGAGCGCGATCCGGTCCCGGCGGCCGAGGTAGCGGTACGGCCAGAAGGTGTCGAGCCAGCTGTGCACACCCTCCGTGGCGTCGTACTCCTCCAGCGCCGCGTGCAGCGTCCGGCCGGGGCCGCCGGGCCGCAGGAAGGCGGCGACCTCGGCCTCCGTCGCGGCCCGCTCCTCGGCGGTCAGCAGTGGGGCGCACCAGGCGAGGAACCTCTCGCAGCTCGCCTCGAGCGAGGGCAGCGGCACGCGCGGAAGGCTTCCTTCACGGGCGAAGGTCGCGCCGGCTGCTGCTTCCTGACTGACGTTCAATGCGGCTCTCTTCTCGGTGAGTGGGGATGGTCGGGGTCTACCGGTGCTGCGGCCTGGAGAGATGGAGCTGAGCGTAGAGCCAGCCTTCCTCCTCCAGCCCGCTCGCGTCCACACCGGCCTCGGCGAGACTGTCCAGGACGCCCTGCCGCTCCTGCGGGCCCGCGAAACGCCGCTGCCTGAAGACCCCGTCGACCCGGGTCGTGCGGTAACCCAGCTCCTCCAGCGCCTTCTCGACGGGGTCGAAGGGGAACATCCGCAGCACGAAGTGCGCCATCCAGGGGAGGCGGCCGTCCTGCGCCTCGACGACACGGGTGAGGGTGCGCTCGGTGACGTAGCCGATGCAGCCCGTCGAGATCACCAGGTCCGTCCCGGCGAGCAGGTCGCGCTGCGCGGGGGTGGGGTCGTCCGCCTCCAGGTCGGCGTTGACGGTGGCGTCGAGGAAGCCGGCTTCGTGGGCGTAGGCCAGTGCGCCGGCGGAGGCGTCCAGGCCGGTGAAGCGCAGCGCCCGCGCGGGGCTGCGGGAACGGGAGAGGTCGCGGTCCCGCTCCAGCAGTCCGGCGCGGGTGGCGGGGCCGCTGCCGTCGTAGCGCGCGTACAGCTCGTCCATCGTGGCGTCGTACTTGAGCAGGGCGGCGTTGATCCCGTACGAGCAGCCGATGTCCAGCACGCGGGGGACGGTGACCTGTTCCGTCTCCCGGTACTCCTTGACGAGCTTGTCGAACCAGGGCTTGGCCAGTTGGGGCACGCAGTAGCCGAGCGGGCGGAGCACCTGGAAGTAGGTGCGGGGGTCGGGCGCGGTGTAGATGTGGTCCAGCGAGACTTTTCCGGACGCGTCGAGACGCAAGGGGTTCTCCTCGGTGGGGCGCGTGGCAGTGCCTGAACCGTTCGCCGTGCCCTAGTCCAGGAGCTGGTCACCCCGTACGGCCCGGCCTTCCGCCGCCAGGTGTTCGGGCAGTACGCGGCCGAAGAGCTGCCGGGTGCGCGACACGCTGCCGATGACGCCGGGGCGCTCGCTGTAGGCGAAGATCGCACTGTGGCGCGCGAGGCCGCCACGGACGGGACTGACCCGGTGCAACGAGTAGCGGCCCTTGAAGAGTTGGAGGTCGCCGGGGCGCAGGGGCAGGCGCTCCGGGGCGCCCTTGCCGTCCAGGACGTCCCGGACGTCGTCGAAGCGCTCGTCGTCGGCGGACCTGATGTTCGGGCAGTACTCGAACGACCCGCCCTCCTGCGCCTCCTGGGTCAGCATGCTGACCGTGTACTCGTTGGTGTCGAAGTGCCAGGGGTGCTCCATGCCCGGCCGTACGACGTTGAGCACCAGCCCGGAGAGCGGGTCGGCGAGTTCGTGGAGGCCGGGGAGTCCGAAACAGTCGGCGACGAAGCGCTGGAACGCCTCGTGGGCGTAGAGCCGGCTGATGAGGGAGTCCCCGGGGATGTGGTCGCGGGCGACGAACGCGTTGCCGCGCTCGAAGGTGCGGCGGCCGGGGTGGTGTTCGGGCAGGTCCTCGTCCACGTCGATGTTGTAGACGTTGACCGTCTCGACGTCGAAGTACGCGTGCGGGGCGAGGGCGGCGCACTCCTGTCGCAGGACCTCCTGGAGCGGAGGGCGGACGAAGTCCGGGAGTACGGTGCAGCCGGCCTCGGCCAGTTCGCGCCGCGCCCGCGCCACCACGGCGCGGGCCTGTGGGCTCCCGGGTTCCGACAAGGGGTAGTGGTCCGTGTCGACCACCTGGTCGAGCGTGATGGCTTGCAGAGTGCTCATTACGACCCTCTCACGCGTGGACGCCGGTAACTCAACTGACGAGTAACAGAGTTGAAGTTCCCACAGCCCTGCTGTGGTTGTCTGTGACACGTCACACTTCCGGAGAGCGCCCGCGGTGGCCAGAGGCCCTTTCCGGCCGCGACCGGCGGTCCCGCACCCGTCCCGGACGGGTGTCGGAACCGGCGCCTGTGCCCCCGGGCTCCCGGGGGCACAGGCGGGCAGGGGTCAGCGGCCGTAGCGGATCAGGGCGCGGACCATGCGGCAGGTGGTGTCGGACGGCGGGTGGATGGCGAGACGGTCCGCGGTGGCGCGGATGCGGGCGTTGTCGGCGCTCGACGGCTGGTACACCCCGGTGTCGAGCAGGGCTATCGCCAGGCGCATGGCCTTCAGGCGGCGGTTGTGGGAGACATACCACTCACGGGGCCGGCCCGCGGGGAGCGGCTTCTTCCGCAGCGGCTTGTGGAGCGGCTCGGTCGTGACTGTGGCGACGGCCATCGGCAACCTCCTGGCACGGTGGTGGAACCCTCACGAACTCCCCCTATTCTACTGCCGCCCACTGACAATCAGCCCTGGCCAGAGGGGTTTTCGGGGCCCCTCCCGTACCCTGGGCCCCATGGAGATCTGGATCAATCCCGCCTGTTCCAAATGCCGCAGCGCGATCAGCCTGCTCGACGCGGAGGGCGCCGATTACACGGTCCGCCGCTATCTGGAGGACGTGCCCTCACCCGAGGAGATCCGGGCCGTGCTCGACCGTCTCGGACTGGAGCCGTGGGACATCACCCGGACCCAGGAGGCGGAGGCCAAGGAGCTCGGGGTCGGGGAGTGGCCGAGGGACGCCGGTTCGCGCGAGCGGTGGATCGCGGCGCTGGCCGGACACCCGAAGCTGATCCAGCGTCCGATCATCACCGCGCAGGACGGTTCGGCCGTGGTGGCGCGGACGGACGAGGCGGTACGGGACGCGCTGGGGCGCTGAGGAATGCCTCGATGTGGCGGCTGATCGCGGCCGCCCCGGGGGCGCCCAGCGGCATGGAGTGGTGGGTGGCTCCCCCGACCGTCACCGTCCGGGCGTGCGGGAGCAGCCGGCCGGCCGAGGCAGCGACGCGTCCCGCGTCGTGGGCGCGGCTGTCCTCGGCGAGCACGACGAGCGTCTCCACGTCCAGGCTCCGCAGCTCCTCGGGCGAGGGCCTCGGCCCGGTGACCGGGCGGGCGGAGGGGAAGGCCACCGCCTCGTCCCGCAGCCGCGTCCAGGCGGAGCTCAGGGGTGCGCCTCCCGTCTCCCAGGCCAGGAACGCGCGGGTGCGGCGGACCGTGGGGCGCAGCAGCATCGGCAGGGCGTGCAGCAGATAGCCGGGCCGGAAGCCGGCGAAGCACCCGGTCGGGTCCACCAGGACGAGCCGGCTCACGCGCCGGGGCGCGTGCAGGGCGTACCGCAGGGCGATCCAGCCGCCGTACGAGTGGCCGCAGAGCGCGGCGGATTCCGCGCCCAGGCCGTCCAGCAGGGCGTCGAGCCACGCCGTCAGCCCGGCCGCCGAGCGGAGCGGGCGCTCCCCCGGTGTGCTGCGGCCCGGCTCGCCGACGAGATCCACCGCGTGGACGCGGTGGGCGCGTCCCAGGTGGGCCGCCTGGGACGACCACACGGTGGAGGTGGCGCCGCCGCCGGGCAGCAGGACCAGGGGCGGTGCGCCCTCGGGCCCGCAGCTGTTGACGTGCGTCGCGCCGTACGGGGTCGGGATCAGGGACGAGGACGTCCCGGCGGGCCAGTCGGCGGCCAGGACTTCGTCGTACGCGGCGAGGAAGCCCGGTGGGACGGGGCGGGATGCGTGCGTCATGGATACCTCCTGCGTTCTTATTTTATCTCGCTCAGCGAGATAAAATAGGGGAATGACCGATGAAGACGGGCCGGAGATGGCCACAGTCCATCTGCTGCGCCGGGTTTCGGTCGAATTCAGCCTGCGACAGGCGGAGTTCGCCACCCGGAACGGGATGCACCCCACCGACGTACGCGCCTTGATCTGCCTGCTCGACGCAGCCCGTTCGGGGACGCCGGTGACCGCGGGCCGGCTCGGGGCCCAGCTGGGGCTCAACTCCGCGGGGACCACCGCGCTCATCGACCGGCTGGAGCGCCTCGGCCACCTCACCCGCACCCGGGACGCCCGCGACCGCCGCCGGGTGCTGCTCGCGGTCGACGCGCGGGCGGTCGAGCGGGGGCAGGAGTTCTTCGGGGCTCCTCTGGCCCGCATGGCCGACCTGCTGCGTACCTTCGACGACCGGGAAGCCGCGGCCGTCCGGCGCTTCCTCCAGGAGGCGCACACGGCACTGGCCGAGCGGCCTTAGGGTTCCGGCGCCCGGCCCCGCATGGTCCGGACGCCGGCACCACAACCGGCCGTCCAGACCTGCTCCTGGGACATGACGAGCGGATCAGGCCCGCCCCACCGCTTCCTCCGCCTGCGCGAGCACCTCGGTGAGCCGCAGCCCGAACCGTACGTCGCAGGGGTGCGCCACTCCCGTACGCGCCGCGTCGGCCAGCGCGTCCACGGCCGCACCGAACGCGCCGAGCGCGTCGCCGCCTCCCGTCGGCAGGGCGGACACGCCCCGCTCGCCCCGGAATTCGACCTCGGTGCCGGCCGCGCGTTCCGGTGCGCCCAGGGCGAGCGTCACCGTGCTCGACGCGCCGGAGGTGTGGCGCAGCAGCAGATGGGTGGCGTCGGCCGGGCCACGGGCCGCGACCACCTCCGTCACATCGCCCAGGACCGGGATCAGGACCGAGAGCGCGTGCGGGCCCACGTCCCAGAGGCCGCCCTTCTCGCGGCGCCAGGGCGAGGCGCCGAACTCGCTGCTCGCGCCCGGGGCGAACAGCGCGCCCATCCACAGGGCGCGTGCCGTGAACCAGCCGCCTGCCGCGGCCTGTTCGGCGATCCACCCGGCCGTGCCCTCGGCGAACCTCAGGGTGCAGAAGACCACGGAGGCGACCCGTGCCCGCTCGGCGGCGTCGGCGACCGCGCGTGCACCCGCCACGGTGGTGGCGACCGGCTTGTCCAGCAGGAGGTGGCAGCCGGCCTCGGCGGCGCGCGCGGCCAGGGTCGCCTGGACGTCCGGCGGCACGGCGAACGCCACCGCGTCGCTCGCGGCCAGGAGCGCGTCGATGCCCGCCTCGCCGGTGTACGCCTCGGCTCCGTGGGCGGCGGCGAGCGCGTCCGCCGCTTCGGGGCGGCGCCCCCATACGCCGCTCAGCACGGCGGCGGGGTGGGCGGCGAGGGCGGGGGCGTGGGTGAGGCGCGCCCAGGGGCCCGCACCGACGAGGCCGACCCGCAGCGGCGCGGCGGAATCCTGGTGAGTGGTCATACCGCCAGTCTGCCCGGGGCGGGCCGCCGGCGCGGAACGTATCCAGTACGCCGCTGGGTGAGACGGCACCGGGCGGCGGGGACCTGGCGTCGGGTGTCTTCGCGAAACCTCGGTAACACGGGGTTCACATTCGGGCAACGGTCGGGAAATCGCGCCTTGCGAAGCTGCGCACCATAGACCGCAGCACCCGCAAAGGATGGCGTCCGTGACGTTCAAGGCTGAGTACATCTGGATCGACGGCACCGAGCCGACCGCCAAGCTTCGTTCCAAGACGAAGATCATGGCCGGGAGCCCTTCGAAGGCCGTGGCGGACCTGCCCATCTGGGGCTTCGACGGTTCGAGCACCAACCAGGCCGAGGGCCACGCCTCCGACCGGGTCCTGAAGCCGGTCTTCGCGTGTCCGGACCCGATCCGCGGCGGTGACGACATCCTCGTCCTGTGCGAGGTCTTCCACATCGACATGACTCCGCACGAGTCCAACACCCGTGCCTCGCTGCGTCCGGTCGCCGAGCAGTTCGCGGGCCAGGAGCCCATCTTCGGCATCGAGCAGGAGTACACCTTCTTCGACGGACACCGTCCGCTCGGCTTCCCCGAGGGCGGCTTCCCGGCCGCGCAGGGCGGCTACTACTGCGGTGTGGGCTCCGACGAGATCTTCGGCCGCGAGATCGTCGAGAAGCACCTCGACAACTGCCTGAAGGCGGGCCTCGCGATCTCCGGCATCAACGCCGAGGTCATGCCCGGCCAGTGGGAGTTCCAGGTCGGTCCGGTCTCGCCGCTGGAGGTCTCCGACCACCTGTGGATCGCCCGCTGGCTGCTCTACCGCACCGCCGAGGACTTCGACGTCTCCGCGACCCTGGACCCGAAGCCGGTCAAGGGCGACTGGAACGGCGCGGGCGCGCACACCAACTTCTCCACGAAGGCGATGCGCGAGGGCTACGAGGCGATCATCACCGCGGCGGAGTCGCTCGGTGAGGGATCGAAGCCGATGGACCACGTCAAGAACTACGGCGCGGGCATCGACGACCGTCTCACCGGCCTGCACGAGACCGCCCCGTGGAACGAGTACAGCTACGGCGTCTCCGACCGCGGCGCCTCGGTCCGCATCCCGTGGCAGGTCGAGCAGGACCAGAAAGGCTACATCGAGGACCGTCGCCCCAACGCCAACGTCGACCCGTACGTGGTCACGCGGCTGATCGTCGACACCTGCTGCACCGCGCTGGAGAAGGCCGGCCAGGTCTGATCCGTCACCGGTCCGGCACGAAGGGGCGTCCGCTCGCGGGCGCCCCTTCGGCGTGCCCGGCCGGTGCGGGAGGGGAGCGTGAGGAAGCCGACACGGCGGCCCGTACCGACGGGTGGGAGGACTCTCCTGCGCGGCCGCAATCTCTGCTTCAATGGGGACATGGCCAGCTTCCAGCACACCGCGTCGGGTCGCAGCGACCTCGAGCCGTTCTGGCCCTCCCGTCAGCACCATGACTTCGACCGGGTGTGTTGCCGCGCGTGGAACGCGCAGGCCCTCTAAAGCCGCATCACCCCGGCCTTCGGCCCGCGCGCACGACGTACGTCCTGGACGACTCCTCGCGCGAAAGAGCTGACCCTCATGGCGAACACCCGTACCTTCTCCACCGCTTCCGCCGTCACCGCGGCGTCCGCTGCGGCCACCACCGACGCCCGTAACACCCTCTCCCCCGGCCGACACCGGCTGCGTGCCGTCGACCGTGACGAGGTCGTCGAGCTCTCGGACCTCGCCGGCTTCCTGCCGCCGGGCGCCACCTGGCTGCCCGCGCCCCAGCACACGCTGCCGGCCCTGCCGGGCCGGCCTCCGATGGTCGGTTACCTGGTGCTCGTGCCCGCCGACCAGCAGCCCGTTGCGGCCGGGGCCATGGCCTCCGCCCGGAACGGGGCGTTCGTTCCGGAGCCGGCGGTGACCGACGCCCCGGCCGACGGCCCCGTGCGGATCGACTCGACGCGGCGCACCGCCGCCGTGGACGGCGTCGCCCTCGATCTCACCTACCTGGAGTTCGAGCTGCTGGCACACCTGGTGGCGCAGCCGCACCGGGTGCACACCCGGGACCAGCTGGTGACGACGGTCTGGGGTTACGGGCACGTGGGCGACGGGCGCACCGTCGACGTCCACGTGGCCCGGCTGCGCCGCAAGCTGGGCGCCGAGCACCGCCGGTCGATCCAGACCGTGCGGCGCGTGGGCTACAAGTACACGCCCTGATCGCACACCGCTCGTCCAGGAGGCCCCGGGTTCTCCCCTCCCCGGGGCCTTCCGCCGTTCCGACGGTGGTGCCAGGTACACCCCCGGCCGGGTGTCGGAACGGCTGACGGCGCCCCTTGCGCACAGGCGAGACTGGGTGCCGAACGGGATCCGATGTGGACCCGGCGAGGGGAGACACCACCATGAAGTCGGCACAGAGGCGGGTACGGACCGCGATGCTCGCCCAAGGGAGGGCATTCGTCCTCTCCTTCGCGAGCATCGTGGGCTCGGTCATCCTCTTCGTCCTGTCGGTCCTCTCGATCACCCTCGTCGTGATCGGGCTGGGGCTGGTCACCACTCCGTGGGTCATGGCAGCCGTGCGCAAGCACGCCAACCAGCGCCGGCTGCTCGCGGCGAGCTGGTCGGACATCCGCATCCCGGTGCCCTACCGGCCGTTCCCGAAGGACGTGCGCTCCGGGTTCACCGGCCAGGTCGAGCGCACCACCCTGCTGCTGAAGGACCCCGCCACCTGGCGGGATCTCCGGTGGCTGCTGATCGACATGACGGCGGGGTTCGTCCTGCTGGTCCTCGCCTACGCCCTGCTGGTCTACCCGCTGGAGGGGCTCGCACTGGCGGCGGGACTGTGGCGGGCCTTCGACGACGGCACGTACTGGTACGGATTCGTGCCGGTCAGCGGTCAGATGTCGGCCCTGGCCGCGGCGGCGCTCGGCGTCGCGATCTTCCATGTCGGGCTGTTCGCGAGCAAGCCCCTGCTGCGCCTGCACTTCGTGCTCGCCCGGTCGGCGCTCTCGCCCACCCCGGAGGAGCTCGCGCAGCGCATCGACCGGCTCACCGAGACCCGGCACGAGGCCGTGGACACGGCGGCGTCCGAACTGCGGCGCATCGAGCGGGACCTGCACGACGGGGCGCAGGCCCGGCTGGTCGCCATGGGCATGAACCTCGGCACCATCGAGGCGCTCGTCGAGAAGGATCCGGCGGAGGCGAAGAAGCTGCTGGCGATGGCCCGCACGTCCTCCGCGGAGGCCCTGACCGAGCTGCGTGACCTCGTACGGGGCATCCACCCGCCGGTGCTCGCCGAACGCGGGCTCGGGGACGCCGTGAAGGCGCTGGCCCTGCGGCTGCCGATCCCGTCGGAGGTCACCGTGGAGCTAGGCGGCCGGGCGGAGGCGCCGGTCGAGTCGGCGGCGTACTTCGCGGTGAGCGAGATCCTGACGAACGCGGTGAAGCACTCCGGCGCCGACCGCGTCTGGGTGGACATGCACCACTCCGATGGCATGCTGCGGATC
The DNA here is from genome assembly GCF_040686735.1 of Streptomyces sp. NPDC079167. Lineage (NCBI taxonomy): Bacteria > Bacillati > Actinomycetota > Actinomycetes > Kitasatosporales > Streptomycetaceae > Streptomyces > Streptomyces sp. NPDC079167. The sequence continues at coordinate 111,601 of NZ_JBFBLO010000001.1, forward strand.
TCCGTCACGGACAACGGCAAGGGCGGGGCGACCGTCGGAACGGGCTCGGGACTGAGCGGAGTCGAACGCCGGCTGGGTACATTCGACGGCGTCCTGGCCGTCAGCAGTCCTGCGGGCGGCCCCACCATGGTGACCATGGAGATCCCTTGCGCGTTGTCCTAGCCGAAGATCTCTTCCTGCTCCGCGACGGCCTCGTGCGCATGCTGGAAGCCTACGATTTCGAGATCGCGGCGGCGGTCGAGTCCGGGCCCGAACTGACCCGGGCCCTGGCCGAGCTGGAGCCGGACGTCGCCGTCGTCGACGTCCGGCTCCCGCCGTCCCACACGGACGAGGGCCTCCAGTGCGCGCTGGCCGCCCGCCGCCACAGACCCGGGCTGCCGGTCCTCGTCCTGTCGCAGCACGTGGAACAGCTGTACGCCCGGGAGCTCCTGGCCGACGGCAACGGCGGCATCGGCTATCTGCTGAAGGACCGGGTGTTCGACGCCGACCAGTTCATCGACGCCGTGCGGCGGGTCGCCGCGGGGGGTACGGCGATGGATCCTCAGGTCATCTCGCAGCTGCTGTCGCGGCGTTCGGCGGACGAGCCGATGGGCGGCCTGACGCCCCGTGAGCGCGAGGTGATGGAGCTGATGGCGCAGGGCCGTTCGAACGTGGCGATCGCGTCGCAACTGGTGGTCACGGAGCGGGCGGTGGCCAAGCACACCTCGAACATCTTCGGCAAGCTCGGCCTGCCCGTCTCGGACGACGACAACCGGCGCGTGCTCGCGGTCCTGGCCTACCTCGACCGGGGCTGACCGCACGGCCGGCGGGCAGGGCGGCCCGGCGCTGCCCGCACAACCCGCTCCGGAGCGCGCGCCGGAGTGACCATCGCACCATTCGCTCGTTCAGCTGAACATGCCCCCACTGCGAGCAGTACCGCCGTCCGCCGGCCGCCCGTATGCGGAGCGGTCCGCCGGGGAACGGGCCGAGGCCGCGCCGGCCGAGCACTACGCCCGGCTGGTGCGGCTCGCGTATCTCGTGCTGGCGCCCTCGCTCGGCCGTAACCGGCGGGTGCTGTCGGCCCACTGGCTGGTCCAGCGGGCCCTGGCCGGCGGGCAGGGCGGAGATCCGGGGAGCGCGTACGCGTACGTACGTCTGCGGGTGCTGCGTTCCGCGCTGGAGGCGGGGCTGCCGTTGCTCCGGTTCGGCCGGCCTCGGCGGACGCAGTTCCCGCCGCTGGTGCCGATGGTGTGGGGGCTGCGGCTGTTCCCGCACTCCTGCGGCGCGGACGAGCTGGCCCTGGAGCAGGCGCTGGCCGAGACGTCGGGGCCCTGCCGGGCGGCGCATGTGCTGCGGGGGCTCGAAGGGCTCGACGACTCCGAGGTGTGCCAAGTCCTGGAGGCGGCGGGTGTCGACGACCCCCGGGCGGCGCTGCTGGAGGCCGACGCGTTCACGGCGCCCCACGCCCTGCTGGCCTCCCCGGAGTTCGACCCGTGCTCGCTCCAGGTCAGGCCGACCGATCCGGTCCGCCGGCGGCGGCGCGGGCGGGCGCTCCTGGCCGGTGCGGGCGCCCTGCTGGTCTGCGGGACTCTGGTACTGATGCCCGGGGACGGCCTGGGCGGTCCCGACGCCTCTTCCGCGCCGCTCTACTCACGCAACCACACCGCCCAGCAGGCCCTGGATCCCACCGAGTTGCGCAGGGTGCCCGGCGGGCTCTGGCAGGGCTCCACGCGCAGGGACTTCACGGTCTGGCCGACGCGCGGCGACCGGGCCGGGGACACCGGTCTGCTGGGCCGCGCCCTCGCCGCGTGGGCGCGCCCCGGCCCGGCGGTGGCCGCGTCGGCGACGCCGGGGACGCCCGACGGGCCGCCGATGGGGCCGCCGCAGCTGCTCTACGCGGGCGAGGTGGGCCGGGCGGCCGTGGCGCTGTTCCACGACGGCCTGCGCGTCGTGCGCTACGCCGAGCCCCGGAACGCCGATCCGTCCGGGGGCGCCGCACTGGACTTCGCCCGGGTGGACGGCGCGGACGCGGTGGCCGCGAGCGCCCTGGTGGTCCAGCGGCGGGCGGGCCGGATCCGCTATCTGACCGCGCCCTGGGTCCGGGACGTCGGCGTACGTGATCTGCTCGCGCCGCACGAGGCGGCCCGGCCGCTGGCCCGTGACCGTCATGGGGTGACGGACCCGGTGACCCTGCCGGAGACCGGGGAGGGGGGCCGGGCCGACTGCCGTTCCTGGCAGGCCCTGGAGATGCGGGACGGCACCGCGGCACGTCTGATGACGGATCTCGGCGAACTGACTCCCGTACGCCTCACCTCCGGTGCGCCGTCGGCCCCGCACGACGTGGCGGGCCGGGCCGAGCGGGAGAGCTGGGCGCGCTCGGCCTGTCTGCTGCCGGCGGTGCGGTCCAACGGCGTTCGGTCGGTGAACTCCTGGCGGTACGCGAAGCAGCGGCTGCCGGAGGGAGAGGGCGACGCCCTGTGGTTCTGCACCAGGGCGGACACCTGGCGGGGCACGGGAAGCAGGGTTCTGGCCCAGTTCCAGGCACCGCCCGAGGTCTCGGGGGGCGCCGGGACGCCGGCGGCGGTCGCGGCCCGTGCCGAGGACTCGCCGGACTGCGGGATACGCAGGCCCCGGGTGCTGGCGGGCGTGCTCTGGAAGTCGGACGGCGGCCGGTGGTACGTACTGGCGGCCGGCTCACGGCAGTTCGCGGCCCTGACCGCGTCCGGAGGTGTGCGGGGCAGGACGCAGGGGCGGCTGCTGGCACTGCCCGCCAGGGAGGGCGTCCGCCCCCGGCTGGACGGGCTGCTCGCGGACGGCAGCCGGGTGGGCTCGCTGCACTGAGGCCGGAGGCGGGCAGGCGCAGGTCACTTGCCCTGTCCCGTTAGGCTGTTCGGCATGACGACCGGGGTGCGACGCAGGATGGGCGTCGACGAGCGCAGGGCCCAGTTGATCGGTGTCGCACTGGAGTTGTTCAGCAGCCGCTCCCCCGACGATGTGTCCATCGACGAGATCGCCGCGGCGGCCGGCATCTCGCGCCCGCTCGTCTACCACTACTTCCCCGGCAAGCGCAGCCTGTACGAGGCGGCGCTGAAGCGGGCCGCCGACGAACTGGCGGGCCGCTTCCTGGAGGCGCACGAAGGGCCCCTGGGGGCTCGACTGCTCCGGGTGATGCGCCGGTTCTTCGACTTCGTCGAGGAGCACGGGCCGGGCTTCGCCGCGCTGATGCGGGGTGGCCCGGCGCGTGGTTCCTCCACGGCCGACGCCCTGGTGGACGGGGTGCGGCAGGCGGCGTACGAGCAGATCGTCGCGCATCTCGGCGTCCCGCACCCGCCGGCCAGGCTGGAGCTCGTGGTGCGGTCCTGGGTGTCGCTGGCCGAGTCGACGGCGCTGCTCTGGCTCGACGGGAAGCGCGTTCCGCGCGCGGAGCTGGAGTTGCAGCTGGTGCACGACTTCGCGGCGCTGGCGTCGGTCAGCGCCGCGTACGACCAGGAGATGGCCGGCGTCATGCTGCGCGTCTTCGCGCAGGAGCCGGCGGACGGCCCGTTCGGCGAACTGCTGTCCAGGCTCTCGGTCCTGGCCCCCGCCGCACCGGCCGTCCCGCCGCAGCGGCTTCCTCAGTCCTTGCGGTAGGACGCGTCCAGGTCCCGCACCTCGGCGGACGCGTGGACGGTGAGGCCGTCGACCGGCTTCAGATGCCCGGACAGCAGCTTCAGGACGGCCTCCGTCAGCTGCGCCTTGATCTCGGGGGTCCGGCCGGGAAGCATCGCGATGGAGACGTTGACGACGCAGTCGCCCGCGGCGGCGTCACCGGCGACGAAGTCCTCGGCCCGGTGGAAGCGGGTCTTGCAGGCGGGGACCTTCGTGGAGACGGTCTCGGCGACGAGCGGGTGCAGGGCGAGGGCGAAACCGCGCCGGTCGAAGCTTTCGTCGAGCTCGGCGGAGTAGTCGACGGTGATCTGCGGCATCAAGCGCTCCTGATCGCGGGTACGGGTACGGGTACGCATACGTGTACAGCGTGCACGCACGTGTACGGATTCAGCTTCGCGTGATCCCGCCGCCCGCACAAGTGAGCACCGGAACGGCCGGTCCCGGCTTCCGCCACGGAGGCGGGAGCCGGGACCGGCCGTCGGAGCGTCGGGCGTCAGCGCCGGGTGAACACGGCGACCGTCCGTCCCGGGACGGTGAAGCCGCCCGTCCCCCTCTCGTACGAGGACTTCTTGACGACGGCGTCGGCGCCCGCCGCCTGGACGGGGTGCAGGGCGTACGCCTTCCCCGCCAGTTCGGCGACGTCCTGGCTCTGCGTGCCGGGGGTGGCGTTCATGACGACGACCAGGTCGCCCAGGCGCATGGTGATCACGCCGGGGGTCTCCGCCTTGCCGGACAGCGGGAAGGACAGGGTGTCCTGGACCTGCTCTGTGGTGGCGAGGCCGAAGTCCTTCTCCGTGGTGCGGATGGTGAGCAGGTCCTGGTACGCGGCTGAGGCGCCGGTGATCTGCGTGCACCCGGGGGTGAGCGCGGCGGCGGTCAGCAGCGGCTTGCCGTAGGACCACTTGTCCTTGTTGTCGGCGGCGGGCGGCAGGCCCCGCCCGAAGCCGTTGCCCTTGCGGCAGTCCCAGTGCAGCGCGTTGAACCAGTCGCCGCTGTCGTAGGAGTTGCGGTCGAGCGACTTGGAGCGCAGCAGGTCGGTGCCGGCCTGGGAGAGCGCCGGTCCCTGGGAGAGCACGGCGGTCGCCATCGCCACGACCTGCATGCGGGCCCGGTCGGCGGCCGGGGTGTCCGCCGGGAGCTTGAAGGCGAGGGCGTCGTAGAGGGTTTCGTTGTCGTGGGCGTCGGCGTAGGCGAGCGCGTCACCGGGTGCCGCCGCGTATCCGGCGGGGGCACCGTTGTAGTCGACGGCCGAGCCCTTGACCGTGCGGCCCTGGGTGTCGGTGAAGGTGTAGTCGGCGAGGCTGCCGGTGAGGCCCACCTTGATCAGGTCCTGGTAGTGGAGCAGCCGGGCCTTCTGTTCGGCCTCGGTGCCGTTGGCGGAGGAGGTGTTGGGGTCGGTGTAGAGGCCGGAGGCGAAGCCCTGGACGCCGGGGTCCTCGTCGAAGGGGCCGCCGCCGCGCACGGCGTCGCGGGCCCGGTCGGAGAAGGTGGCGATGCCGGTGCCGGCCATGTTCTTCTGGGTGGCCTGCACGAAGCGGGCGTCGTCGGCGATCTCGCCGAAGTTCCAGCCCTCGCCGTACAGGATGATCTTCTTCCCGTCGACGCCGTCCTCGGCGACGGTCAGCTCGTCGAGTGCCTCGCGGACCGCGAGGACGTTCTCCTTGGGGTGGTGTCCCATCAGGTCGAAGCGGAAGCCGTCGACCTTGTACTCCTTGGCCCAGGTGACGATCGAGTCCACGACGAGCTTGCCCATCATGGTGTTCTCGGGCGCGGTGTTGGCGCAGCAGGTGGAGGTGGCGACGGTGCCGTCCTCCAGGAGCCGCTGGTAGTAACCGGGCACGATCCTGTCGAGGACCGACTTGTCGTCCTGGCCCGAGGCGACGGTGTGGTTGTAGACGACGTCCATGACGGTCCGCAGCCCGGCGCCGTTGAGCCCCTGGACCATCTGCCGGAACTCGACCGTGCGCCTGGTGCCGTCGGGATCGGAGGCGTAGGAACCCTCGGGGACCGTGTAGTGCAGCGGGTCGTATCCCCAGTTGAAGGCGTCCTTCGCGGCGGCCTCGGTGACGCAGGCCTGCTGTTCCTCGGAGTCGGGGGCGTAGACGGACAGGTCGCAGCCCGGCTTCTGCTGCGCCGACTTCTTCTCGGGGATCGTCCCGATGTCGAAGGCGGGCAGCAGGTGGACGTAGCTGGTGCCGGAGTCCGCGAGCTCCTTGAGGTGCTTCATGCCGTCGGAGCGGGTGTCGGTGAAGGCGAGGTATTCGCCGGGGTGCTTCGAGGTGGCGTCCGTGACCGAGAAGTCGCGGATGTGCAGCTCCTGGATCTGGGCGTCGCGCATCGGGACGGCGGCGGGCTTCTTCAGGCCGGACCAGCCGCGCGGGGCGAGCTTCGGGTCGTCGAGGTCGACTACGAGGCTGCGGGCGGAGTCGGTGGTCAGGGCGGTGGAGTAGGGGTCGGTCACCTTGTTGGTGACCATCTTCTGCACGGTGGGCGCCCAGACCTGGACGGCGTAGCGGTAGGGCTTGCCCGCCCAGCTCTTCTTCCCGGTGACCGACCAGACGCCGGTGCGGTCGTCGCGCCGCATCGGGACGGTCTTCCCGTCGAGTTCGAGCGAGACGGTGCGGGCGGTGGGCGCCCAGACGGAGAGCGTGGGCCGGCCGTGGTGGAAGACCGGTCCGAGGTCCGCTCCGGCGGCCTTCTTCCCGTACAGCGCGTCCAGCACGCCCGCGGTCTGTACGCCGGTGGCGGCGAGCAGGGCGCCGTTGGCGGCGCGCTGGGTGGCGATCAGCTGGCCGCGCAGGGATTCGCGGACCCTGTCCCGGTCACGGGTGTCGACGGTGAACGCCGGATAGTCCTTGAGATGCGGGTACTTCGCCTTCTGGGCGTCGGTGAGCGCGGTGGCGCCGAGCCTGAGCCACTGGCCCTCGTCGGAGAGTGCGCCGTCGACGACGGAGATGCCGCCCTTCTTCGCGTACACGAGCTGCTGGCTGGTGGCGTCGGTGGCCTTCACCTTCCAGACGACGGTGTTCGCGTCGATCCACTGGGCCTCGGCTTCGGTCAGGTCCGGGGCGGGCACGCCGCCGGCCTGCGGCAGCAGGTAGCCGGACTTCCCGCCGAGCATCCAGACCTCGTGCCCGTGTGACGCGATGTCGAGTGACTGGTCGCTAGGGAGGTCCTTCTCGTCGCCCTTGTGGAGGATGTAGCTGAGCGAGGTGGCTCCGTCGGTGAGCGGCACCTCGAAGGTGACTCCGTAGGCGTCGGTCTTCACGGGCTGCAGCGGCTTCGCCCAGTCCGTGGGAGCGGCGGCACCGGTCCAGGTGTGCAGGCCCCAGCCGTCGTAGTCGCCGTCGGCGCGGTGGTAGTGCAGGACGGCCTTGGAGGTGTCCTGCGCCGGGGCCTCGGGTGCCTCGGTGGCCTGCTCGTCCTTGCCCTGTTCGATCCAGACCTGGCCGGTCCTCGCCAGGTCGACGGTGCGCTCGGGACCGTCGGCGGTGCCGTTCTTCTCGACCGTGTACGGGACCGAGGAGGCGCCCTCCTCCAGGTCGATCCAGGCGAATGCGCCGTAGGCGTCCCGCCCGATGAAGTCGGCTGTCCTACTTCCGGACTTCAGCTGCCAGCCCTCGTAGTCACCGTCGGCGCGCTTGTAGTGGACGACGGCATGGTCACGTTCGACGGCGACGGGCTTCGGGGCGGGTGGGGCCTGGCCCGCGGTCGTGGAGGCGAGGGCGCTCGCGGTGCGTCCGGCGCGGTCGATCACCACGGCCTTGTAGCGCAGCGGGGTCCCGACCTTCACCGACTCGTCCAGGTGCTGGGTGACCTTGTACGGGGCGTGGTCTGCGGAGCCGAGGGTGACCCATTTCCCGTTGCCGGTCTGCGCGGCGAAGACGACGCGGTCGAGGCCCCCGCCGTCCACGTCGGCGCTGATCTCGACGGTGCCGGTGGCTCCGGCGGCCGGGGCCTCCAGGGTGACCGACGGCTTGGCGGCAGGGACGCCGAGTGCCTTGTCGGCGCGGAGCACGACGCTGGACAGCGCGGGCACGGTGACCTTGACGGTCTTGTCGGAGCCGCTGCGTACGGCACCCGAGCCGCCGTACAGCGTACGGAAGTTCATACCCGCCGACTCCGTGGGCAGCTCGACCGTCCTCGCCTCGGCGGAGTTGTTGGTGGCCACGACGTATTCGTACGGGCGCTCGGTGTCCGTACGCGAGAAGGCGTGGACGGAGTCCTTCGCGTAGCGCTCGGTCTGCACGCCGTCGCGCAGCGCCGGGTGCTCCCGGGTGAGCTTCGACAGGGCCGCTATGGACCGGTAGAGCGGGTGGGTCGTGTCGTACGCGTCGGAGGCGTGCGTACGGTCGGTGCCCAGCTGGTCGTCGTCGAGGTAGTCGGCGGTCCTCGACGCGAACATCGTCTGCCGGGCGTCCTTGTCGCCGCCCGCTCCGGTGTAGCCCTGCTCGTCGCCGTAGTAGACGACCGGGTTGCCGCGGCCGAGGAACATCAGCTCGTTGGCGAGGCGGGCGCGGTCCAGGAGCTCGGCGTCGCCGGCCTTCGGGTTGTCCTGCTTCAGGAAGGTGCCGATGCGGCCCATGTCGTGGTTGCCGAGGAAGGTGACCTGCTCGTAGGCGTTGGCCTTGTCGGTGGTGTAGCGGTAGTCGTCACCGTAGACCGAGGCGAGCTTCGAGGCCGGGGCGCCCTGGGAGGCGTACTGCCGGGCGGCTTCCTGGAAGGGGAAGTCGAGCGTGGCGTCGAGCCTGCCCCGCGTCACGTAGGGCGAGGTGATCGCGGTGTCGGCGGAGTACACCTCGCCGAACATGAAGAAGTCGTCCCGGCCGCGCTTCGCCGCGTATCCGTCGAGCGCCGTCGCCCACTGGGTCCAGAAGTCCAGGTCGACGTGTTTGACGGTGTCGATGCGGAAGCCGTCGATGTCGAAGTCGCGGACCCACTTCTCGTAGATCTTCTCCATGCCGGAGACGACCTCGGGGCGTTCGGTCCACAGGTCGTCGAGGCCGGAGAAGTCGCCGTACTCGGTGGACTCGCCGGCGTAGGTCGAGTCACCCCTGTTGTGGTACATCGTGGTGTCGTTGAGCCAGGCCGGGACCTTCTTGCCGGTCTGCGCCGGCGTGTACGGGAACGAGCCCGCGTCCACGTCCTCGACACCCTTCGTGTCGTCGAAGGGACGGCCGTCCTCGTCGAGGTAGGGGAAGGCGCCCTTGGGCTTGTAGCCGTACGCCTTCTCGGCGTAGTCGACGGTGTCGGCGGTGTGGTTGGTGATGACGTCGAAGAAGACCTTCATGCCCTTGCCGTGGGCCTTGTCGATCAGCTTCGTGAGGTCGGCGTTGGTCCCGAAGTGCGGGTCGACCTGGGTGAAGTCGGTGATCCAGTAACCGTGGTAGCCGGCCGAGGCGTTGTCGCCGGTGCCCTGGACGGGACGGTTCTTGAAGATCGGGGCGAGCCAGATCGCGGTGGTGCCGAGGCCCTTGATGTAGTCGAGCCGCTGGGTGAGCCCCTTGAGGTCGCCGCCCTGGTAGAAGCCCTTGTCGGCCGGGTCGTAACCGGTCTCCAGCCGTGTCCCGGTCAGTCCGCCCCGGTCGTTGGCAGTGTCGCCGTTCGCGAACCGGTCGGGCAGCACGAAGTAGAACTGCTCGCGGGTCAGGTCGTGCCTGGCCGGTTCCCTCGCGAGCTTCGCGTCCGAAGGCGGGGAGGGCGGTCTGGGCGCGGCGGACGCGGAGGCCGCCGGCACGACGGGCAGCAGCGCCGCGCACAGGGCGGCGACGGCTCCCCGCCGGAGGGTGGTTCGGGACACGGGCGGGTACTCCTCTTTCGGGATCGGGCGGTGTGGTGCGGGGCGGGCCGGGGACGCTCACCCTCGCGTCCCCGGCCCGCCGAAGGTGGTTCAGCCGCGCCAGACGTCGGCGGTCAGGGCGACCTTGCCGGAGGCGGGCACGGTGGCGGTGCGGTTGGCGCCGCTCTCCCAGGTGACGTTGCCGCTCGCGTCCTTGCGGATGTACTTGTACGCGAACGAGGTCCCGGCGGGCAGGCTGACGTCGAGCTTCCAGACGGGGTACGTCGCCGGGTCGAGCTTCAGCGCGCTGCCGGGGTTCCAGTTGCCGAGGGCGGCCTGGTCGCCGGTGACGTAGATGTTCTGGCCGAGCTGGGTGGTGGCATTGACGCCGAAGGAGGCACCGGACTGACCGTTCCCCGGGTCCGGGTCGGGGGTGGTTCCCCCTCCGGAGCAGGTGCGGGCGTCGACGTGCAGCGCGACGGCGCTGTTCGCGCCCAGGGTGGCGGTGAACTGCCCCGAACCGTTGACGGTGACGCCCTTGCCGGACTGGACGTCGCAGTAGTCGCCTGCGGGCAGTGACGTCTGGAACGTACGGCTGAGCGAGGAGCCCTCGTGGTTGATGGCGACGTACGCCTTGGAGCCCCGGCCGAAGGCGATCTGGTCGCCGCCGTTGTCCCACCAGTTCGAGACTGCCTGGCCGCGGGCGGCGTTGCGGAAGCCGACCATGGAGGAGATCTCGCGCCAGGCGTGCTGGCACTTCCAGCCGTCGCTGTAGCAGGCGTTCACCTGGCCGCCGTTGGGCGGGCCGGCGTCATGGCTGCTGAACTCGTAGCCGGAGTGGACGTCCGGGGAGCCGTAGGGGTAGGCCAGCATGAAGACGCTCGCCAGGGTGTAGTTGGCGCCGTCCTTGTAGCTCAGGGTGTCGCCGCCGCGCTCCGTGTCGTGGTTGTCGACGAAGACGGCCGACTTGCCCGACTCCATGAAGCCCCAGCCCTCACCGAAGTTCTTCAGGTGGGCGAGGTTCTCGTTGTTGAAGACCTGCTTGAGACCGCGGCCGTAGCGGAACTCCTGGACGTCGCCGCTGCCGAGGTACTCCGTGGGCGAGACGGCCTCGCCGGCCCCGTAGATGGCCTCGTGCTTCCAGTGCACGTCGGGGTTGCTGAGCCGGGACTTGATGTTGGCGAGGTCACCGGCCGGCATGTGCTTGGCCGCGTCGATCCGGAAACCGTCGACGCCGAGCGACAGCAGATCGTTGAGGTACCCGGCTATCCGGCCGCGTACGTAGTCCTCACCCGTGTCCAGGTCGGCGAGACCCACCAGTTCGCAGTTCTGGACGTTGCCGCGGTTGCCGTAGTTGTTGCCGATCTCCGTCCGGCAGTCGTCCATGTCGCTGCCGGAGTAGGTGCCCGGGTAGTCGTACTTGCTGTACGAGGACCCACCCGTACCGGTGCCGGAACCGGACGACATGTGGTTGATGACCGCGTCGGCGATGACCTTGACGCCCGCGCCATGACAGGTGTCGACCATGTTCGCGAAGGAGTTGCGGTCACCGAGCCGTCCGGCGATCTTGTAGCTCACGGGCTGGTACGAGGTCCACCACTGTCCACCCTGGATGTGCTCCTGGGGCGGCGAGACCTGGACGAACCCGTAGCCGGCCGGACCGAGACTGTCGGTGCATGCCTTGGCAACGGAGTCGAATTTCCACTCGAACATCACCGCGGTGACGTCCTTCTCGCCGGGCGGCGCGGCTTGGGCGGTCCCGGCGCCGAACCCGGCGGGGACAGCGAGGACCGCGGCGCCCGTGGCGAGGGCGAGCGCGGCAGACAAGGGTCTGCGTGCCATGACGTTCCTCCTGCGGTGGGGGAAAGTGCGGGGATGGCGGAGCAGCCTCACGTGGCAACGCGCCGTGCCGTCAAGGCTCATGAAGGTTCTTGCAGCAAGGATGCAAAACTTCGTGTGCCGCAGACCGTACGAGCCTGACCTGCCTCGGTCAACCCCCTGGACACGATGCGATTACGTCCCGCTCACATCCGCGAAACCTGGGAAAGAGAGACCTGCAAACCCTTACGCAAGTTATTGCGGGCCTGTTAAATTCATCCCGACTCCGGTCCGGCCGGCCGGGGGTCCGGCACACCCCGGACCCCACGCGCCCGGCCGGCCGGGCCGGTCACCACGTGGAGAGGTCCGGACGTCGCTTCCCCGCCGGCCCACCCAGGGCCGACGCCCGGACCTCTCCCGCGCCGGACACCGGTCGATGGAGACCGTCGATGGGAAGATACGGACGCCCACATGCCCCGTATCGGACCATTTTCTGTCCGCAACCTCCCGACGTAGCCTCGACGCGAGGCCGAGGCGGCGCCGCTCAGGCCGGGCTGGTCCGGAAGCGGCGCCGGTATTCGGTCGGTGTCGTGTCGAGCCGGCGGCGGAACGCCCTGACGAGGGTGTCCACGGTGCCGAAGCCGCACGCGGACGCGACGCGTTCGAGGGTGGCGTCGGTGGATTCGAGCCGGCTCCGCGCCGCCTCGACGCGGGCCGATTCGATGTAGGCGTGCGGAGTCGTGCCGAGCTCGGTCTTGAAGATCCGGGTGAGCTGCCGGTCACTGATGTGGGCGTGTGCGGCGAGGTCCGCGACGGTGAGCGGTTCGCCGATGTTGCGCAGGATGTGGTGGCGGAGGTCTTCGATGCGCCGCGTCGGGGACAGCTGTTCCAGGGGGACGCTGAACTGGCTCTGCCCGCTCGGCCGTTTCAGGTACATCACGAGTTGCCGTGCGACGCGCAACGCGATGGCCTCGCCGAGGTCGTCGGCGACGAGGGCGAGCGACAGATCGAGGCAGGCGCTGATTCCCGCGCCGGTCCACACGTCGCCCTCACGGATGAAGATCGGATCGGCGTCGACCTCGACGGCCGGATGGTCGGCGGCGAGCTGCTGAGCGGTCGACCAGTGGGTGGTGGCGCGTTTGCCGTCGAGGAGGCCGGCAGCCGCCAGGAGGTGTGCTCCGACGCAGACGGAGGCGACCCTGCGGGTGCGGTCGGCAAGTTGCCCGACCCGCGCCACCACCTGGGGGTCGGTGAGCGGGTGCACGCGGCGGCGGCTGTCGATCTCGACCGCGCCGGGCACGATCAGGGTGTCGATGCGCTTCGTGGACAGATCGTCGAAGGTGACGTCCGGGAGGACGCGTACCCCGGCGCCGGTGGTGACCGGGTCCGTGGTCTCGGCGGCGAGGACCACGTCGTAGCCCGCCGCTTCGTCCGACTCGCGGCGCGCGAGGGAGAACACCTCCGGGGGTCCCGTGACATCGAGCAGGTCGACGCCGGCGAAGAGAACGATGACGATCAGGCGTCTGACGGTGCTCATGGGGCTCCCCGGGCCGGCGGACTCGATGTCGGTTTCTGCAGGTTAGACGACATTGCCGACACGCGGTGGTGGCCATAGCGTCGTAGGCACAGGTCACCGCACCGGTGAGCTGTTCTCCGACACCGACCCCAGGTGGTTTCCCATGCCCAGAACGACGCTGCGCCGGCTCAACGGTCTCGACGACACCCCCGCGAAGCTCGCCGGCTCGACCCTTGTCCTCATCGACTACCAGAACACCTACACGACCGGCGTGATGGAGCTGGACGGCTGGCGGGCCGCGCTCGACGCCGCGGCCGAACTGCTGGCACGGGCCCGGCGGGAGGGCATGAAGGTCATCCACGTCGTCAACGACGGCGGCGAGGGCACCCCGTACGACATCCGGGCCGGGATCGGACAGATCCACCCCGCCGTCGCTCCGGTCGACGGCGAGCCCGTCGTCGTGAAGCGGGCGCCGGACGCCTTCGTCGGTACGGACCTGGGCGGGCACGTCGACACCGCGGGCAACACCGATCTGGTCATCGCCGGGTTCATGACGCACATGTGCGTGGCCTCCACCGCCCAGGGCGCCTTCCTTCGCGGCAACCGCCCCACCGTCGTGGCCGACGCCTGCGCCACCCGGGCGCTGCCGGTCGCCGGAACCGAACTGGACGCCCACCAGGTGCACTACAGCGCGCTGGCCACCGTCGCCGACCTGTACGGGGTCGTCGTGCCGTCGCTGAAGGAGCTGTCCTGAGGCCTTGCAGCGATTGCCCGGTGCGCCCCAAAAATAGTAGCCATGGACATAGTAGCTATGTACTCTATTCGGCATGAGCAAGGGTTCACCGGGCCCCACACCCGGTTATCTGGTGTGGCGGCTCGCCAACAAGTGGCGTGTGGCGGTCGATCGCGCGGTGGCGCCGCTGGGCCTCACCCACGCGCAGTACGTACTGGCCGCGTCACTGCACGGCCTGCAACGCGCCGGCGAGCGGCCCAGCCAGCGCCGGCTCGCCGACCACACCGGCCTGGAGGCGCTGTACGTCTCCAAGCTGGCGCGCGCCCTGGAGTCCGCCGGCCTGGTCGAGCGCACCCGCGATCCCCGCGACCCGCGCGCCGTGCAGCTCGCCCTCACCGAGCAGGGCCAGGCCGTCACGCAGCGGGCCGTCGCGGTGGTCCAGGAACTGCTCCAGCAGGTGCTGGAGCCGCTCGGCGGCCTCGACGCCCCGCGGACGCGCGCGTTCACCGACGAACTGACAGCCCTGCTCGATGTACCCATCGCTCCATCCGTACCGAACGACGAGAGCACTCAGGGGGCAACACCATGACCACTCCGCCCACCACCGGACCCGTCGCCGACGCCCGTACCCTCGGCCTGGCCCACTACGCCGCCCGCGGCGTCCTGGAGCACGTCCTGGCCCGGCACGGCAGCACGTTCCAGCAGCAGATCGTCCTGCGCGCCGCCCTCACCACCGATGCCCCGCGGACGGCGGACGAGCTCGTCGCCCTGGTACGGGGTTTCCTCAAGGCCGATCCGGCCGACATCCGCGCCACCCTCGACGAACTGCTCGCCAACCACCTGCTCGACGCGGACGGTGCCCACCTGCGCCCCACGGACGCGGGGCGCGAGCTGCTCGCCACCGTCGGCGCGGAGACCGCTCCTGTCAGCGCCCGCATCTGGGGCGGGATACCCGCCGAGGACCTGGCCGCCGCCGGCCGCGTCCTCGCCCTGGTCACGGAGCGCGCCGACGCGGAACTCGCGGCACTGACCGTCTGACCTCCCGGTGACGGCGGGAAGGATGCGGGGCCGGGTCCCCCCTCCGGGCCCGGCCCCGCATCCCCGCCCGTTCAGGCGGCGCGTGCCGCCGCGGTGGAGCCCCGTACCACCAGCTCCGGCTGGAAGACGTACTCCGTGCGCTGTACGGGGCTTCCGGCGATCTCCTCCAGCAGCGCGCCGACCGCCGCCGACGCCATGGCCTGCACCGGCTGGCGCACCGTGGTCAGTGGCGGGTCGGTGAAGGCGATGAGCTGGGAGTCGTCGAAGCCGACGACGGAGACGTCGCGCGGGACGTCCAGCCCCCTCCCCCGGGCCGCCCTGACCACGCCGAGCGCCATCAGGTCGCTGCCGCAGACGATGCCGGTGCAGCCGGCGTCGAGCAGGGCGCCTGCGGCGACCTGGCCGCCCTCGACGCCGAACAGGGTGGAGCAGACGAGGAGTTCGGCCTCCTCGCGGTCCAGGCCCAGCAGGGAGACGGCCGCGTCGACGAAGCCGTCGCGCTTGCGGCGGGAGGGCACATAGCGCTGCGGCCCGATCGCCAGGCCGACCCGCCGGTGGCCGAGCTCGGCGAGATGGCCGACGGCCATGCGTACGGCGGCCTGGTCGTCGGGCGAGACGAACGGGGCGCTGATGCGCTCGTTGTAGCCGTTGATCAGGACGAACGGAACGCCCCGGTCGGTGAGCGCCGCGTAGCGCGCCGGGTCGGCCGAGGTGTCGGCGTGCAGCCCGGACAGGAAGACGATGCCGCCGACGCCACGCTCGACGAGCTGTTCGACGAGCTCGTCCTCGGTGGCGCCGCCGGGCAGCTGGGTGCAGAGCACGGGGGTGTAGCCGTGCCCCGCGAGCACCTGCTCCACGGACTGTGCGAACGCCGGGAAGATCGGGTTGGTGAGCTCGGGTGTCACCAGCCCGATCAGTCCGGCGCTGCGCTGCCGCAGCCGTACGGGCCGTTCGTAGCCGAGGATGTCGAGCGCCGCGAGCACCCGCTGACGCGTGGTGTCCGCGACGCCCTGCTTGCCGTTCAGCACCCGGCTGACGGTGGCCTCGCTGACCGCGGCCTGACCGGCGATGTCGGAGAGCCGCAGCGCCGGTCCGGTCCTGGGTGCGGGGACGGTCACACCGTCCACCACACCGTGGTGTCGGCGGGCAGCTCGAACGTCGCGCCGTCGACGGCGACCGGGCCGCTGGCGAGCAGCAGGGTGCCGGGAGCGGTGATGCGGACCGGTGCGCCCGTGGTGTTGACGGTGCAGACGAAGCCGGGGCGGCCGAGGGCGAGCACGCCCTCGGGGGCGTCCAGCCACTCGACGTCCGTGCCGGCGCCGAGGCCCGGGTGCTCGCGACGGGCGGCGATCGCGGCGCGGTACAGCTCCAGCGTGGAGCCCTCCGTGCCGGTCTGGGCCTCGACGGAGTACGCACCCCAGCTGTCGGGCTGCGGCAGCCAGCTGCCGCCGTCGCCGAAGCCGTACGAGCTGCCCTCGCGGGTCCACGGGATCGGCACGCGGCATCCGTCGCGGAAGCCGTCCTGGCCCTCGGCACGGAAGAAGGACGGGTCCTGACGGATCTCGTCGGGCAGGTCGGTGACGTCGGGGAGGCCGAGCTCCTCGCCCTGGTAGACGTAGGCGGAGCCGGGCAGGGCCAGCATCAGCAGGGTCGCGGCGCGCGCCCTGCGGAGGCCGAGCTCAGGGTCGCCGGGGGTGCGGATCTGGGTGCCCAGGCCCGGCGGGTTGCCGAAGCGGGTGGTGTGCCGGGTGACGTCGTGGTTGGAGAGCACCCAGGTGGTGGGGGCGCCCACCGGACGCATGGCGTCGAGCGAGGAGTCGATGACCTTGCGCAGCTCGGCGGCGTCCCAGGCGGTCGACAGGTACTGGAAGTTGAATGCCTGGTGCATCTCGTCGGGGCGCACGTAGTTGGCGGTGCGCTCGACGGTGGGGGTCCACGCCTCGGCGACGAGGATGCGGTCACCGGGGTACTCGTCGAGGATCGTGCGCCAGCTGCGGTAGATCTCGTGCACACCGTCCTGGTCGAAGAACGGCATGACATCGTTGCCCAGCAGCTTCAGCTGGTCGTGCGATCCGAGGTCCGGGAGCCCCTCCGCCTTGACGAGGCCGTGGGCGACGTCGACGCGGAAGCCGTCGGCGCCCATGTCGAGCCAGAAGCGCAGGATGGAGCGGAACTCGTCGGCGACGGCCGGGTGTTCCCAGTTGAAGTCGGGCTGCTCCGGCGCGAAGAGGTGGAGATACCAGTCGCCGGGGGTGCCGTCCGGGTCGGTGGTCCGGGTCCAGGCGGGACCGCCGAAGATGGACTCCCAGTCGTTGGGCGGGAGTTCGCCGTCGGTGCCCTTGCCCGGGCGGAAGTGGTAGCGGTCGCGCAGGGCGGAGCCGGGGCCCTCGGCGAGGGCACGCTTGAACCACTCGTGCTGGTCGGAGGAGTGGTTGGGGACCAGGTCGACGATGATGCGCAGACCCAGGTCATGGGCCTCGCGGATCAGCGCGTCGGCGTCGAGGAGCGTGCCGAACATCGGGTCGATGGCCCGGTAGTCGGCGACGTCGTAGCCCGCGTCGGCCTGCGGCGAGGCGTAGAAGGGGCTGAGCCAGACGGCGTCCACACCGAGGTCCCGGAGGTACGGGAGCCGCGCGGTGACACCCGCGAGGTCCCCCATGCCGTCGCCGTTGCCGTCGGCGAAGCTGCGCGGGTACACCTGGTAGATCACCGCGTCCTGCCACCAGCCGGTGCGGTGGCCCGGGGCGTCGTCGGACGTGCCGGTGGAGGGGGCAGCGAGGTGCTGGGTCATGTCGTCCCTGAGGTGTCTGGGGTGGGGGGCGGCGCCGGGACCGGGTCGGGGAGCCGGCGCCGCCGTGACGTTGCGTACGGTCGTGCGGGGACTGGGTGCGTCAGCCCTTGACGGCTCCGGCGGACATGCCGGTGACCAGGTGCTTCTGCGCGAAGAGGAAGACCAGCGCGGCCGGGATCGCGATGAGCACGGACGCCGCGGTCATCGGGCCCCACTGGGCTCCGTACTGGTTGACGAACTTCTGCAGTCCGCCGGCGAGCGTGAGGTTCTCGTCACCGACCATGAACGCGGAGGCGTACGCCACTTCGCCCCAGGCGGTGATGAAGGAGTAGAAGGCGGTGACGGCGAGGCCGGGCTTGGCGAGCGGCAGGATGAGCCGCCAGAACGTGCCGAACGGGGTGAGTCCGTCGACCTGGCCCGACTCGTCGATCTCGCGCGGGATCGTGTCGAAGAAGCCCTTCATCATCCAGGCGCAGAAGGGCACCGAGATGGTGAGGTAGGTGATGACGAGCCCCGCCGGCTGGTTGAGCAGGCCCATCGTCGACATGATGTTGTAGATCGGCACGATGAGGACGGCCACCGGGAACATCTGGGTGACCAGCAGGGTCCACATCAGGCCGCGCTTGCCGGGGAAGCGGAAGCGGCTGACGGCGTAGCCGGTGGTGGCGGAGACGAAGACACCGATGACGGTGGAGAGCCCCGCGACGATCACGGAGTTGGCGAACCAGCTCAGGAACTCGGTGTCCTTGATCAGGTTCGTGTAGTTCTCGAAGGTCGTCTCTTTGAAGAAGTCCGTGGTCGACGCGAACTTCGCGGGCTTCAGCGAGGTCAGCAGGACCCACAGCACCGGGAACACCGCGATCACCGACGTGATGATCAGGGTGAGGTGCAGGGCCAGGGAGGCGGCCGGCGAACGGTCGCCGCGCTTGCGGACCTTGCGGGCGGTGTGCCGGGCGGGGGTTGCCGTAGCGGTGGTCACCAGTTGTCTCCCTGCGTGCGGAGCACTCGCCGGTACACCATGGCGAAGAGCATCAGGAGTACGAGGATCAGGACGCCCCAGGTGGAGGACTGCGCGAAGTCGCGCGGGCTGATCTCGAAGGAGAATTTGTACGCCTGGGTCACCAGGATCTGGGTGGCCTCGCCGGGACCGCCGCGGGTCAGCAGGAAGATCACCGGGAACATGTTGAAGGTCCAGATGGTGGAGAGCAGGACCACCGTGGTGGAGACCGGGCGCAGTCCGGGGAGCGTCACGTGGCGGAAGCGCTGCCAGGCGGTGGCGCCATCCATCTCCGCTGCCTCGTACTGCTCCGGGGGGATGGACTGCAGTCCGCCGAGCAGGGCGACCATCATGAACGGCACGCCGAGCCAGACGTTGACGGCGATGACGGAGAACTTCGCCCAGGTGGGGTCGTTCAGCCAGGGTATGCCGTCGATCCCGGCGCCGCCGAGGATCTTGTTGAGCAGCCCGTTGTTCTCGTTGTAGAGGAAGCGCCAGGCGAAGACGGAGACGAAGCCGGGGATGGCCCAGGGCAGGATCAGCGCCATGCGGTAGGCGGAGCGGCCGACGATCCTGCGGTTGAGGATGTTGGCCAGCGCCATGCCCAGGCAGAAGGTGATGGCCACACAGGAGACCGTCCACACCAGCGTCCAGCCCAGCGTCCCGAGGAACTGGCTGCCGGTCAGCGCGTCGGCGTAGTTGTCCAGGCCCACGAACTCGTAGGTGGCGGGCATCTCGTTGACGCCGATGGACCGGGCGACGTTGCGCTCGTCGGCGTCGGTCAGCGACAGCCAGATACCGCGGACCAGCGGGTAGCCGATGATCACGCCGATCACGAGCACGACCGGGGCGACCATGGTCCAGGCGTACCAGTGGACCGAGAGGGCGCGCCGGAGCCTGCTCGGCGGCGGGGGGTTGCCAGTACCGCGGCTCCGGCCGCGGGCGACGTCGTCGCCCGCGGCCTTCGCCACCGACTGGCTGGTGTGGACAGCCATCAGTCGGCCTGCCTTCCTGGGTTACTTCCAGCCCTCGAGGAGCTTGCGGTAGGAGTCGCCGGTCGCCTTGGCGGCCTTCTCCGGCGTGGTCTGGCCGGTGAGGACCTTGGTGTACTCGACGTTCAGCGGGGCGAAGAGGCTGCCGGTCTCAGGGATCCAGGGACGCTCGACCGCGGTCTCGACGACCGGCTTGAAGAACTGGACGATCTCGCTGTCCACGGCCTCCTTCTTGGCGTACGCGGAGGTGCGGGTCGGCAGCAGGTTCAGCTCACCGGCGGTCTGCGCCTGGGACTCGACCGAGGTCATGTACTCGACGAAGGCGTAGGAGGCATCGAGGTTCTTGGAGCCCGCGTAGACGCCGAGGTTGTGGCCGCCCTGCGGGGCGCCCTGCGCGGCGGAGCCGGCCGGCACCGTGGAGATGCCGAGGTTCGCCTTGTCGGTGAACTCCTTGCCGGTCAGCGTGTCGGCCACGGCCCAGGGGCCGTTGATCATCATCGCGACGTCGCCGTTCTTGAAGGACGACATCATGTTCTCCCAGCCGTCCGTGGCGTCGGTCTTGGCCGCCCCGGAGTCGACGAGGTCCTTCACGACGCCGAACGCCTTGACGCCTTCGGCGTTGTCCACGGTGACGGTCTTCGAGTCCGCGTCGACCAGGTCGCCGCCCTCGCCGTAGAGGAAGGAGAGGAAGTAGTACGAGTCGTCGCCACGCAGGTAGAGACCGGTCTTGCCGGTCTTGTCCTTGATCTTCTTGGCGATGCTCTTCAGGTCGGAGATCTTCGCGGGCGGCTCGACGCCGGCGTCCTTGAACATCTTCTTGTTGTAGAAGATGCCCATGGAGTCGATGACCTGCGGAACGGCGTACGTCTTGCCCTTGTACTCCGTCGACGCGGCGGCCTGCTTGAGGAAGTCGCCCTCGTCCTTCAGCGCCGCCGTGCCGTCCAGCGGGGCGAGGTAGCCGAGGTCGGCGAACTCGGGGGTCCAGGCGACCTCGGAGCGGATGACGTCGGGGGCGCCGGAACCGGCCTGGGCCGCGTTCTTGAACTTGTTCTGCGCCTCGCCGAAGGGGACGTTGACGTACTTGACGTCGACCTTCGGGTGCTTCTTCTCGAAGCCCTCGGCGATCTTCTTGAAGACCTTGTCCTCGCTGCCGACGTTCGAGGTGTCCCACCACGTCACCGTGCCGGAGAGCTCGCCCGAGCTCTTGCTGCCGCCGGACTCCTCGTCGCTTCCGCAAGCGGTCGCCGCGAGCGCCAGGGTCGCGACCAGGGCGGTGGCCGTTATGCCACGTCGCATCTGAACTCCTTCAACTGCCGTACCGCTCCGTCGCGGCGCCGGGTCGACGTGAACGTAACAAGGATGAAAGACGACCGAAAGACTTTGCGGAAGATTTCTGCAAGCGCTGCTGATCGTTACATTGGCGTGTCCTCAAGGTTGCCGTCAAGCCTCTTGACGGAAGCTCCTTCACCCTGCCCACGCCTGGCCAGGACCGCCGCAGCGGCTGTACGACGATCCGACCGGCGGGGCAGTGGCCGTGTCCGCAAGGCCTTGCAAGATGTTGCCGCGAGGAGCGCTCCGGCCGGTCACCGCCGGGGCGGATGGCCCGAATCCCGTGCATGGTGGGCAATCCGACACGCGCCCGGTACAGTCCAGTGCCATGACCGCACGGCTTGCCGATATCGCAACTCAGGCGGGGGTCAGCGAAGCGACGGTCAGCCGCGTTCTGAACGGCAAGCCCGGGGTCGCAGCGGCCACCCGCGAATCCGTCCTCGCGGCGCTCGACGTCCTCGGGTACGAACGCCCCGTCCGGCTGCGTCGGCGCAGCGCCGGTCTCGTCGGGCTGATCACGCCCGAGCTGGAGAACCCGATCTTCCCCGCGCTGGCCCAGGTCATCGGCCAGGCGCTCACCAGGCAGGGCTACACGCCGGTGCTGGCGACGCAGACGCCGGGCGGCTCGACCGAGGACGAGCTCACCGAGATGCTGGTCGACCGGGGCGTCTCGGGGATCATCTTCGTCTCCGGGCTGCACGCCGACACCTCGGCCGACATGCAGCGGTACGAGCAACTGCGCGCGCAGGGTGTGCCCTTCGTGCTGGTCAACGGCTTCTCCCCCAAGGTGCAGGCCCCGTTCATCTCCCCCGACGACCGGGCGGCGATGCGCCTGGCGGTGACTCACCTGGTGGCGCTGGGCCATCAGCGCATCGGCCTGGCGGTCGGGCCTAAGCGCTTCGTGCCCGTGCTCCGCAAGATAGAGGGATTCCACGCCACGATGCAGGAGCAGCTGGACCTCACGGCCGATGCCGTGGAGGAGTTGATCCAGCACTCCCTGTACACCCTGGAGGGCGGCCAGGCGGCCGCGTCGGCGCTGATGGAGCGCGGCTGCACCGCGGTGGTGTGCGCGAGCGACATGATGGCGCTCGGCGCGATCAGGGCGGCCCGCCGGCTGTCGATGGAGGTGCCGCGTGACCTCTCGGTGGTCGGCTACGACGACTCACCCCTCATAGCGTTCACCGATCCGCCGCTGACCACGATCCGGCAGCCGGTGACGGCGATGGGCCAGGCCGCGGTCCGGACCCTGCTGGAGGAGATCGGCGGCACACCCGCACCGCACAGCGAGTTCGTGTTCATGCCCGAACTGGTCGTCCGCGGATCGACCGCCTCGGGCCCGGGCCCCTCCTCCGGGCCCCGCGCGCGTCGGTAAAGTACTGGACGTGCGACCGGAACCCGACCGGAGGATCATCGGGCAGAGGGGGACGTATCTGGCAGACTCTGCGCCTATGGGTGAATCGCACGTGACCACAGAGGAAGACCGCACGGCGGCCACCCCGTCACCCGTCGCGGACGGAATGACAGCGTCCGGTTCGACGAGAGCGATCACCCCCTCACGTATGCGCCTCCCAAACTTCTCCCTCCGCTCGCTGCGCTCGCCGCGGCGCCCGCGTCTCTGGTTCGAGATCCTGCTGATCGCGATCAGTTACTGGCTCTACTCGCTGGTGCGCAACGCCGTTCCGGAGCAGAAGGCCGCCGCCCTGCGGAACGCCGACTGGATCTGGTCGCTGGAGCACACCGTCGGCCTCGCCTTCGAGGAGACGGTCAACCAGGCTGTCAATTCGGTGACATGGCTGATCGTGTCGATGAACTACTACTACGCGACCCTGCACTTCGTCGTGACCATCGGTGTGCTCGTCTGGCTCTTCCGCCGCCATCCGGGCCGTTACGCCGCCACCCGTCTGATCCTCTTCGCCACCACGGCGGTGGCCCTGCTCGGCTATTACCTCTTCCCGCTGGCTCCGCCCCGGCTGATGAACGGCGGCGGCTTCATAGACACGGTGATGCTGCACCAGACGTGGGGCTCGATGGCCTCGGGCAACTTCAAGCACATGTCGAACCAGTACGCGGCGATGCCGTCCATGCACATCGGCTGGTCCCTGTGGTGCGGTCTGACCATATGCGTCCTGGCGAAGGCCCCCTGGGCGCGCATCCTGGGCGCCCTGTACCCGGTGGCCACCCTGGTCGTGATCGTGGCGACGGCGAACCACTTCTGGCTGGACGCGGTGGGCGGCATGGCCTGCCTGGCGTTCGGCGTCACCCTCTCCTACGCCTGGTACGGCTCGCTGCCGCACCGGCTGCCGAAGCGGGTGCTGCGGCCTTCCGCCAGCCGGCTGCGCGCCCTGCGGAGGCCGCCTTCCCGGGCGCCGGAGCTGAGCCCCGGAGCCGGCACGGCACCCGCCGGGCAGCCCGTGAGAGCGTCGGGCCCGGCAGGCGACTGAGGGCAGGGGCCGCCCGTCGCGGGATGCCCGCATTGGGGTGCCCGCCGGGGCCGGCTTTCCGGGGTCACCCCACGGCGCCGTAGAAGCGCTCCTCCACGACGGCCCGGGCCCGCCGGGTGATCCGCCGGTAGTCCTCCAGCATGTCCCCCACGTGCCCCGGCTCGTAACCGAGGTAGCGGCCCACCGCCGTCAGCTCACGCGGGTTCGAGGGGAACGTGTCGCCCGGCCGCCCCCGCACCAGCATCACCGCGTTGCGCACCCGCGAGGCCAGCACCCACGCCTCGTCCAGCGTCCGGGCCTCCTCCGCCGGAATCAGCTCCGCCGCGCACGCCGCCGCCAGCGCCTCCCTCGTACGCGTGGTCCGCAGCCCGGGCTCCGACCAGCCGTGCTGCATCTGCATCAGCTGGACCGTCCACTCCACGTCGCTCAGGCCGCCGCGTCCCAGCTTGGTGTGCAGCGTCGGATCGGCTCCGCGCGGCATGCGTTCGGACTCCATCCGCGCCTTGAGCCGCCGGATCTCCCGGACAGCGTCGTCCCCCAGCCCCTCCACCGGGTACCTCAGCGGGTCGACGAGCTCGAGGAAGGCGCGGCCCAGCTCCTCGTCCCCGGCGACCGGGTCGGCGCGCAGCAGCGCCTGGCTCTCCCAGACCAGCCCCCAGCGCCGGTAGTAGGCCGCGTACGACTTCAGGGTCCGCGCGAGGGGTCCCGTCTTCCCCTCCGGCCTCAGGTCGACGTCGATGAGCAGCGGCGGGTCGGCGGTCGGCAGCTCCAGCAGTCTGCGCATCTCCGTCACGACGGCGTTCGCGGCCCGGGCCGCCTCCTCGTCGCTGACGCCCTCCCGGGGTGCGTGCACGAAGAGGACGTCCGCGTCCGATCCGTAGCCCAGCTCGTGCCCGCCGAAGCGGCCCATGCCGATGACGGCGAACCGGGTCGGCAGGGTGTCGCCCCACTTGTCGCGGACGGCGGCGCGCAGCGCACCGGACAGGGTGGCGGCGTTGAGGTCGGTGACCGCGGAGCCGACCCGGTCGACGAGGGCGCCCGGGTCGGGTTCGGCCGGGTTGTCCTCGGTGCCGTAGGAGCCGATGATGTCGGCCGCCGTCGTACGGAACAGTTCCCGGCGCCGCACCCCGCGCGCCACCGCGACGGCCGCTTCGGCCCCGGGCGCCCGGCCGACCGCGGCCAGCACCTCCTGTTCCAGGTGATCCCGGGTGCGCGGCTTCAGCCCTTCGGGGTCGCCGAGGATGGCGACGGCCTCGGGGGCGCGCATCAGCAGGTCGGGGGCGAGGCGGCCGGCGGAGAGGACCCGGGCGAGGTTCTCGGCCGCAGCGCCCTCGTCGCGCAGCAGCCGCAGATACCACGGAGTCTTGCCGAGGGCGTCCGACACCTGGCGGAAGCCGAGGAGCCCGGCGTCCGGGTCGGCGGAGTCCGCGAACCAGCCGAGCAGCACCGGCAGCAGCGTGCGCTGGATCGCCGCCTTGCGGGAGACGCCGGACGAGAGTGCCTCCAGGTGCCGCAGCGCGGCGGCGGGATCGGCGTATCCGAGGGCCTCCAGGCGGACCACGGCGGCCTTGGCGCTGAGCCTGCTCTCACCGGGTGCGAGCTGGGCGACGGCGTCCAGGAGTGGCCGGTAGAAGAGCTTCTCGTGGAGGCGCCGCACGACGGAGGCGTGCCGCCGCCACGCCCGGTTGAGCTCGGCGACCGGGTCCGTACGCAGCCCGAGGGAGCGGCCGAGCCTGCGCAGGTCGGCGTCGTCCTCGGGGACCAGGTGGGTGCGGCGCAGCCGGTAGAGCTGGATGCGGTGTTCCATGGCGCGCAGGAAGCGGTAGGCCTCGTCCAGCTGCGCGGCGTCGGCGCGCCCGACGTATCCGCCGTCGGCGAGGGCCCGCAGGGCCGCCAGCGTGGAGCCGGCGTGCAGGGTGCTGTCGCTGCGGCCGTGGACGAGCTGGAGCAGCTGGACGGCGAATTCGACGTCCCGGAGCCCGCCGGGGCCGAGCTTGAGCTCCCGGTCGACGCGGTCGACGGGGATGTTGTCGACGACGCGGCGGCGCATCTTCTGTACGTCGCCGACGAAGTTCTCCCGGTCGGCGGCCTGCCACACCAGCGGTGACATGGCCTCGACGTAGGCCGCGCCGAGCCCGGGGTCCCCCGCGACCGGCCGGGCCTTGAGCAGGGCCTGGAACTCCCAGGTCTTGGCCCAGCGCTGGTAGTAGGCGAGGTGCGAGGTCAGGGTGCGCACCAGTGGCCCGTTGCGGCCCTCGGGGCGGAGGTTGGCGTCGACGGGCCAGATCGTGCCTTCGACGGTGGTGTCGGAGCAGATCCGCATCAGATGGGCGGCGAGCCGGGTGGCGGCCTGCATGGCGCCGCTCTCCTCCGCGCCGTCGACGGGCTCGGCGACGAAGATGACGTCGACGTCGGACACGTAGTTCAGCTCGTGTCCGCCGCATTTGCCCATCGCGATGACGGCGAGCCGGCACTGCGCGGCGTCGGAGGGCGCGGCGGCGCGGGCGATGTCGAGCGCCGCACGCAGGGTGGCCGTAGCCAGGTCGGCGAGCTCCGCCGCGACCTCCGCGACGTCGGTCGTCCCGCACACGTCGCGGGCCGCGATGGACAGGAGGGACCTGCGGTAGGCGACCCGCAGCGAGTCCGGGTCGACGGCGTCGCCGAGCATCTGCTCGAATTCGGGGACCCCGGGGTGCAGGTCGGTGGCCTCGTAGGTGACCAGCACCTGCCAGTCGCGCGGGTGCCGTGCCAGGTGGTCCCCGAGCGCCTCGGAGGCTCCGAGGGCGCCGAGCAGCCGGTCCCGCAGCGGTTTGGCCGTGACGAGGGTGTCCAGCAGGATCTGCCGTTCGGCGGTCTCCTCGGCCTCGACGAGCCGTACGAGGCCGTGGAGGGCCAGATCGGGGTCGGCGGTCGCGCCGAGCGCCTCGAAGAGCACGGGGTCGGCCCGTACGGACGAGAGCTCGGGCAGGTCCAGCAGCCGTTCGGCGGCGGACGGATCGGTGAAACCGTGCCGCAGCAGTCTGGTGAACGTACTGCTCCTGCGTCCCGGCACCGTCGTCATCCTGAGTCTCCTGCCCGCCGATCCCGCACATCCGCCCTTCGAGCCTAGCCCGGCGCCGATGAATCCGGGGCGCGGGCGGAGTCAGCAGTGCAGAGGCACGATCGACGAGACGACCGCGCGCACCGCCATATGGCTCCTGGAGGCCCGGAATGCAGGAGAAGGACACCGCCCCCGACACCGTCCTGGACCCGCACTACAGCAGCGAGGGCGCCGCCGCCCGTCCGTGGGCGGAGGCGGTCACCCTGCTGGAGCGCGCGGAGGTGTACTGGCTCTCCACGGTCCGGCCCGACGGCCGCCCGCACGTCACCCCGCTGATCGGCCTCTGGTCGGACGGCGCGCTGCATTTCTGCACGGGGCCCTCGGAGCGCAAGGCACGGAACCTGGCGGGGAACCCGGAGGTCGTCCTGACCACCGGCGCCAACACCCTGAACGAGGGGTTCGACGTGGTGGTCGAGGGCCGAGCCGTCCGGGTGACGGACGAGCAGCGGCTCATTCCGCTGGCCGAGGCGTGGGAGGCGAAGTACGGCGCCGACTGGCACTTCGGCGTCACGGACGGCATGTTCTCCAACGGCGCGGGCGGCCGTGCGGAGGTCTTCGCGGTTGCCCCCCGCACGGCCTTCGGCTTCACGAAGGGCGATCCCTTCGGCCAGACGCGCTGGCGCTTCGCCTGAGCCGGACGCGCTGCCCTGCTACCGGGGCCTGGTCCCGATGACGACGGTCGCGTACAGCTCCTCGGAGACGACGACGCGTGCGTCGAGTCCGCTGCTGCCCACCGTCTCCCGGGCGTGCGCAGCCTGCCGCTCGCTGGTCTCGACCAGGAGACTGCCGCCCGGGGCCAGCCAGTCGGTCGCGCCGGCGGCGACGCGCCGCATCACGTCGAGCCCGTCGTCGCCTCCGTCGAGCGCGACGCGCGGCTCGTGGATCCGCGCCTCGGCGGGCAGCAGCTCGACGTCGTCGGTCGGTACGTACGGCACGTTGGCGAGCAGGACGTCGACGCGGCCGCGCAGCGACCGGGGCAGGGGCTCGAAGAGGTCGCCCTCGTGGACGGTCCCGTGTCCGCCCACGTTGCGGCGGGCACACCTCACGGCGGCGGGTTCGACGTCGGCGGCGTGCAGTTCGGCCTCCTGCAGCGACGACACGAGCGCCCTGCCGAGCGCACCGCTGCCGCAGCAGAGGTCGACGACGACCGGCCGGTCGGGTGCGAGCGCCGCGGCCTGCCGCACGAGGAACTCCGTACGCCTCCGGGGCACGAAGACCCCGGGGTCCACGGCGATCCGCAGCCCGCAGAACTCGGCCCAGCCGAGCACGTGTTCGAGCGGCAGACCTGCTACGCGGCGTTCCAGCATGGTGGCGAGTTCGGCGGGGCCGGCCGCCGTGGAGAGGAGGAGTTCCGCCTCGTCCTCGGCGAAGACACAGCCTGCGGCGCGGAGCGTGGTGACGAGGGTGGAGAAGGTGAGCGGCGGAGCGAATTCCTGCATGGGGCGGAGCCTTTCGGGATGACCGATGGGCGCTCCGCGATCGCTCAGGCCCGGTCGGCCACACGACGGCGAGGGGTGAGCGCCCAGCCTGCTGAAGCGGTAATGGGTCTCACCTCCTGGGTCGGTCCCGGTCTCGGGAGGGGCCACATTACCGGAACGGCGCCGCGTGACTCACCGTCCGCCCGCTCCTCCCGGGGACCGGGGCGCGCGGGGGCGGGTGCCCGGCTCAGATCACGACGCGGTAGTGGGTGGTCAGCCGGCCGTCGTCACCGAGGACGTGGAAGGCGAGCCCCGGGGGCTGGTCGCGGTCGGCGGCCCCCTCGCCCTCCCACGGCATCCGCAGCGTCCAGGTGACCGCCGGACCCACGATCAGCGGTCGCCCGGCGAAGACCGAGGCCGCGGCCGTGTGGGCGTGCCCTGTGAGGACGGCGGCGACCCGCGGATGCGCGTCGAGCACGGCCGCCAAGTCGTCCGGGCGTTCGAGCATGCAGGAGTCGGGCAGCGGGTGATGGAGCTCTACGGGCGGCTGGTGAAAGGCGATCAGGGCCCGTGTGTCCTCGGGGATTCCGGCGAGGGTGGTGTCGATCCAGGCGAGCGTCTGCTCGTCGAGGCGCCCCTCGTCACGCCCGGGGATGGTGGAGTCGCACATCAGGATCGCGACGCCGCCGACGTGGTGCACCCGGTTGACGGGTCCGGCGTCGGGCGCCTCCCCCAGCAGGGCCTTCCGGTACGCGGCACGCACGTCGTGGTTCCCTGGGCACGGGAGGACCGGGAACGGCGCGGCCAGGATCCGCGTGGCCTCCTCGTACTCCGCCTCCGTGCCGTGGTCCGCGATGTCCCCGGTGACCAGCACGGCGTCGACCGGGCGGGGCAGGGCCCGCAGGTGGTCCATGACGCGTACGGCGCGCCGCGTCGCCCTCTCGCTGCCGTCCAGGTGCAGGTCGCTGATCTGCGCGAGCAGTACGGCCACGTCTCCCCCTAATGGTTATTTCCAGTTATCCGTTAGGGACCATAGGGTGTGCGTGCCACCTCGATCAACAGGTACGGGCAGGAGCGGGACTTCATGGAGCGCTGGGCGGCACTGGAGCTGGCGAGCACGATCCGCCATGACGGCGAGGGCGGCGTGGCGGACGAACTGGCCACCGTCCAGGGCTTGAAGGGCTGGCTCCACCGGCAGCAGACACTGCTGGGCGCCCTCGCTCACGAAGTGCCGGTGGACGAGGACCTCAGGCTCCGCGTCGTCGAGGTACGGCGAGCGGTGCGCGCGCTGTTCGCCCGCGCGGTCAGCCCCGCCCGGCCCAGCCCTCCGGACGCCCACCGGCTGATGCCGGCCGACCGGGCGGTGGCGCACCTGAACACGACCGCCGCACTGGCGCCCGTGGTCCCCCGGCTGGAGTGGCCGTCCGAAGGCGCACCTGAGGCTCACCTGACAGCCGCGCGGGACGACGACCCGCACGCCGTGCTCCTCGCGGCGCTCGCGCGGGCGGCCATCGAGTTCCTCGGCGGCCCACGGCGCGAACAACTGCGGGCCTGCACGGCTCCCCGCTGCGTGCGCTACTTCGTGAAGGGCCACGGCCGCCAGGCATGGTGCAAACCCTCCTGCGGCAACCGCGCCCGCGCGGCCCGCCACTACGACCGCCATCACCGGGCCCAGGACGGGACGACCGCCTAGTACGGAACGACGCCCGCGACATCGAGCAGTCGGTGCATGAGCCCGGCAGGCAGGGCCGGGTTGCCGGCCGCCGAGCGCGGCAGCCCGTCCCCGCCGAGGAGTTCGACGAGCCTCGGGAGAGGAAGGCGCGGGTCGGCCGCAGCGTGGCGGCGCACCAGGTCCTCCTCGTCGTACGAGAGCCGGTCCACGAGCTCCGGCTGCGCCTCCGGGTCGAAGAGGGCCGCGTACCGCAGCCGGTGGTTCGGGTCGTCCGCGAACCGGGCCAGGCCGGGGCGCGCGAAGTTGCGGCGGTACGCCAGCATGCCCCAGCTGAGCCCGCGCCGGTCCGCGAACATCTCCATCAGCAGCTCGTGCGGGGCATGGTCGTTCTCGCAGAGCATCAGCCTGACGAAGTAGTCGTCGTCGGCGGCCAGCCGCTCCACCACATCGGCGGGCAGCTCCGGGGCGCGGGTGACGCCACGGCGCAGCAGGACGTGGCTGGAGGCCGCGATCTCCCGTAGCGCGTCCGGGTCGTCGAAACGTTCCTTCACCCAGGGCGGCACCGGTTCACGGCCCTGCTGCAGGGTGTAGTCGATCGCCGTCCGCTGCGCCTCGGTCACATCCGGGCGGAGGGACACCGCGAGACGGACGGAGGGCTCGGGGTCGGCGGCCAGCCCGAGGGCGATGGTGGCGGGCACGTGCGGGTTGCGGGCGGCCCCGAGACGCAGCGAACTGTCCTCGTGGGCTGCGAGGAGCCGGGCCAGGGCCGTCTCGACGGGTGCGGTGGAAGCGGCGTCGTAACGGCGGCGTCCGTCCGTCTCGGCGAGGAAGCCCTCCACGGTCGTCGGCAGAGGCACATCGACGTGCGTGGCGCGTGCGACCGCCTCGCGCACCTCCGGATCGGGGTCGCCCTCGGCCGCGGCCCGGACCTCCGGGCGCAGCCGGGGCCAGCTCCAGGAGTTGATGGCGGCGGCGCGGACGCGGGGGTGGGGGTCCTCGGCCAGCACGAGCCGCGCCTGCTCGGGCAGACCCCGCAGCCCTGCGGCCCAGTACCGCATCCGGGCCTCCGGGCCGGTGGCGAGGCGTACGGTCAGCTCGGCCGGCAGCTCGACGCCGGACTCGCACGCCGTGCTCGCCGCGATGCGCCGCACCCGCGGTTCCGGGTCCTCGACCAGCACGGCGAGCACAGCCGACGGCACGGAGCAGTTCTGGGCCAGCATCGCGCGGACCCGTGGGTCAGGGTGCGCAACGGCGGCTTCCGCCGTCCGGGGCGGCAGCCGGTAGTGGGGCAGCCAGTGCCGGGCCTCGGGCAGCGGGTCGACCGTGAACACCCGCCGCAGCACCTCGTCCGGGGCCGCGCGGTTCATGGCGAGCCCCAGGATCCACTCCGCGTGGAGCTCGCTGTCGGCTTCCAGCAGCCGGAGCGCATCGACGCGATCCGCCTCCGACGCCGCCGGCACCCCGAACGCGATCCGTGTCAGCCGCTCACCTCCGTGCACCATGGAGTGATCTTCTCAAGGACGGGTGGGACAGCGGCCCGCTGACCGACCGGCTACAGCCCGCGAAGCGCCTCCCGGAGATCGTCGTAGCTGCTCCAGCAGACGATGCTGCCGTCGTCGTTCAGGCTGCCCATGTGCCAGAGGTCGTCGTCCACGGCTTTGACGATGCAGAGTCCGTGGAAACCCAGGACGATCTCGGGGTCGAGGCGCGCATCCGATGCAGACCAACTCGCCATCACCGTACGGTCGGTGCCGAGAGACACGGCCTCCCGGTCGCCGGAGACGTCCCGGATCTCCTCCAGGGTCCAGCCCGTCGGCAGCCGTTTGCCAGTCGTCGTCATGCGCCACAGTCTCCCCGGGCAGTGGAACGGCTTCGGGCCGGCGGTACGAAATCCGGCTCCCGGAGCAGCGTGCGTACAGCGGATGCCACTCACGCCGTTCGCCCCGGACCGGACTGGCCCCAAAAACAACACATCCGTCAGGGGACAGCTCAGCTCTACGCGTCAAAGTCGTATTCGAGGACGTAAGACGCGGAGTCGAGCGTCATCTCGTTGACCTCGACGGGGCGCCCCTCGTCAGCGAACGCCGTGCGGCAGATCAGCATGACAGGAGTGCCTGACGAGAGTTCCAGCTCGTCAGCCTCGGCACCGGAAGGCATGCGCGAGCGGATCTCCTCCCGGAAGTGGACAGGCTTGGAGCCCAGTTCGGCGAGTCGCGCGTACGTGCCCCCTGGCCCCGTGTCTTCCCGGGTGACTGCGGACCCTGCAACAAGCGAGGCAGGGAGGTACGAGGTGGCCAGCAGGATCGGCTTGCCGTCCAGGACGAAGCGACGACGGCGTACGCAGACAGCGCTGCCCGACTCGATTCCCAGCACTCCGGCAATGCGGTCGGGTGCCGGTTCCTCCGTGACACCCACGTTGTCCACCACGAGAGTGCGGCCTTCGGTGTCCGCCGCCCAGACCGAACGGCCCTCACCCCACTGCGGCTGGGCCAGACGCTTGATGCCCTGACGTCTCAGCGGTTGGAAGGAGCGTACGAACACCCCCGCACCCCGCCGGGACTCGGCGATGCCTTCGCTCTGCAGAAGACCGAGAGCCTGCCGGGCAGTCATGCGCGCCACGCCGTATTCGGCCATCAAATCGTTCTCGCCCGGCAGCCGATCACCAGGGCCGTACCGCCCCGCCTGGACGGCATCTCGCAGCACATCCGCGATCCGCTGGTACTTCGGCTGCTTCTTGGCACCTTCGGTGGCCATGAATGATCTCTCCCTCTCCTCTCTAGACAGCCTAGAGGCTTCTTTCCTGAATGGAACGTACGTCCCACGGGCGGAAGAGGGCAGCCAGGCGAACCCCTCGCGCCCCTTAGCCACAGGACACCTCCTCCGGAGGGGCATTGACATCTCTAGAGAACATCGCTTCACTGGCATCTCTAGAGAGGTTGCCGCCTGGCGGTGGCCCCGGAGGAGGGATTCACTCATGCCGTCGTCCAAGCCTGATGCCGTCCGGATGACCCTGCGGGTCTCGCGCGATTCCGGCCGGACCTGGGGGCCTCTCACCGAGACGCGTGCAGGCAGTGAGTCGGTGCCGCCGGACAGCCTCGGCGGCTTCCCTCCCTGCGCCTGCCACCGGTGCGGGGACCGGGACCTGCGCACTTCCCTCCGGATGGTGCCGTGATGCGATGCACGCACTGGCGCCGCCTGCCGCTGGGTCTGGCGCAGGAAGCACGGGACCTGTCGACCTCGGGCTACGTCGACAGCGCTGTGCAGTGCCAGCTGTCGGCGCACAGCACCGGCGAGCACCACGGCCTGCTCGATGACCTGGAGTTCAGCCACGCGCTGTGGCTCCGTTGGTGCGGGACCGCCGCGACCCTGGCCGCCCTCCCGGACTGCCCCGCCGTCAGCCCAGGCCCCGACAGGGAAGCCTGTTGCCTGTTCCTCGACCACCCCAAGCAGCACACCTGGGCGGACACGGAGGAGAAGGCATCAGAGATCAGCTGATCGCCAGTCGGGAAACGGCGTTCAGAACGACTTCGGGCCGGCGGTATGACACCGCCGGCCCGAAGCCCGTACGACAGGTGCCGCTACAGCACCGGCAGCAGGTTCTTCAGCTCGAAGGCCGTGTCCTCGCTGCGGTACTCCTCCCACTCCTGTTCTTGTTGCGCAGGAAGTTGCGTGGTGGTCGACTCACCTCCACGAACGCACACGACGGACCGTGTGACCTGCGCACGAGCGGTGGTCGTTGGTTGTTGCTGGCCGCCCTTCGACGGCCCAGAGGCGGCCCAAGCGCCCGACTCTCAAAGCCTGGACGGAGAGGCCGCTTCATGAGTCCAAGGGCTGCCCCCCGGCAGCCACGGTCCTTCGACCCAGACTGCGCGTTGGCGCCTTCCCCGCTCCTGCCAGCCCTAGATATCGATCCCTGACGGGATGGGTCCTCAGGTACGGCCCCGGTGATCGTCAGGATCTCGCGCCCTCCGTGTGCAACTGAGCTTGCCAGCAGCATCCTCCCTGCTAGCAGCCTCTCTCCCACCACATTCGTCGCGGTACCACCTCCGGACGACAGTTGAGACATGTGCTATGCCGCGAAAGCATGTGAACCTTGATACAGGTCAACCCTGAGGGCCCCAGCGACGAGTCGGCTCGTAAAACCTGATCTGCACAATCGGGAATACGCCTCAATCACGGGAATCGGAACCAACTGACGGATGATAAATCCTCGGTCCGGGTACATCAGCAGCCTCTGAAGCGCGCCAACAAGCATGTCGACCATAGTTGGCCTTACGTTCCTGGGACGGGATGGTCGAGCCCTTCGTATGGTTGGGCCGCCCAGGGGTGCCGAGTGTGGCTTCTAGTTGGCTGCCGTCCGTGGCTGCAGTGGCTTGGCCGCCCGGCACCCCACGACGACCCGGCCGCCAAATTGGGAAGTGCGACAAAGATCGCTGCGTAAGGCCATGCCGGCGAGGTCGTCTGTGGCAGACCTGCACGCACGATCGTCTGGAGCACGATGAAGCGGATCTGGGCCGGAATCGACAGCGGCAAAACGCACCACCAATGCGTCGCCATCGACCAAGACGGCGCGAAGCTGCTGTCCCGTCGCGTGCTGAACGGAGAGCCAGAGTTACTCCAGCTCCTCCAAGATGTCCTCGCCTTGGGGGATCACGTCACCTGGGCCGTCGACATGGCCGGCGGCGAGCCCGCACTCCTCCTGGCCCTGCTCACTGGTCACGGCCAGGACCTCCTCTACATTCCTGGCCGGGTGGTGAACCGGGCCAGCGACGGATACCGCGGCGAGGGCAAGACTGACGCCCGCGACGCCCTCGTGATCGCCGACCAGGCCCGCATCCGCCGCGATCTCAAGCCGATGCGGCCAACCGATGAAGCCACCATCGAGCTGAAGGTGCTCACCAGCCGCCGCACGGACCTGGTCCGTGACCGCACTCGGGCGATCAACCGCCTGCGCTCCACATTGACTGGCATGTTTCCCGCCCTGGAGCGCGCTCTCGTTCTCACCAGCACTGGCCCGCTGGCCCTCCTCGACGGTTATCAGACGCCGGCGGCGGTACGGCGCATCGGCGCCGCCCGGCTGACTCGCTGGCTCCGCGCTCGGGGCGTCCGCAGTCCGGAGGAGCTCGCGACGACGGCGGTCGAAGCCGCCGAACAGCAGCACACCGCAGTCCCGGGCGAGGCGGTCATTGCCCAGCTGGTGCGGACCCTCGCCGCGGACGTGCGGGGGTTGAACGAGAAGGTCGCGGAGGCCGACCGGCTCATCGAGGACCGCTTCCGCGCTCACCACCTTGCGGAGATCATCACGAGCATGCCCGGCATCGGACCTCTCCTCGGCGCCGAGTTCCTCGCCGGAGTCGGCAGCGACCTCACCTTCTTCGCGACCCCAGACCGGCTCGCCGCCTTCACCGGGCTCGCGCCGACGCCGCACGACTCGGGAAGGAAGAGCGGCAACCTCCACCGTCCCCGCCACTACCACCGAGGTCTCCAGCGCGTCTTCTACATGTCCGCCTTGACCAGCATCCGTTACGACCCGAACTCCCGGGCCTTCTACGACCGCAAACGCGCCGAGGGGAAACGCCACACCCAGGCCGTGATCGCCCTCGCCCGCCGCCGCGTCAACGTCCTCTGGGCCCTGATCCGTGACCGACGGCTCTACGAAGTCGCACCACCAGTGGCCACGCTGCACTGACCTGGCCCGGTGCCGGGTCGGCGTCTTCAACGCACCGAGCACGAAAGGAGTGGGCGGGCACATTCGCAGGTCTCGGGACGTTGACCACAGATCTCAGATCCGCGTCGGCCTTCAGTCCGAGGGCAGGGAAGGGGTCATGTCGTACTCATCGACGTCCAGAAACGCGCCAGTGGCGGCAAGAAAAGCGATTGCTTCGCGGTCCAGCGCCCAGCCGAAGAGGTTGTGCTTGTCCCTCTCCTCCGGCTGCCCGGCCTCGTCATGCTGCTTGTCGTCGTTGAAGTAGCGCACGACCTCCAGCCCGGCTTCGAGCCCCGGCTCGTCTTCGTCGTCTGCACTGTTGCACTGCTTCATGAGCTCGGCTATGCGGTCGGTCTGTGGCCGGAGACGTCCCAGGACGTGCGCGATCTGTTCGTCCACGCACAGGCCCGGTTCCCTGCACACAACCTTCCAGATCTGACAGAACGGATTCGCCGGGTCAACAGGGAGACGGCGCGGGTTGACCACCTTCGTCTCATCAGGCTCGATACCCAGCGCATCAGTTATCTCCTGCGCAGTAATGCGTCGGCTGGACAGAGCGAAGTAGACGTACTGGTGGAGAGGCATCCCCGGAGAATACGCGTTCACCCTTCCTCCCCACGCGCCTGGCTGTGAAGGAGTCCCGACGCCCCAGTGGGGTCATGGTCAAAGCATCTGAGGAACGACTCCTCTACCCACAGCGGACTCCCGAGCTGCCTTGACTTCACCATTGGGAAGCCGCTGCCGATTGCCCCGACGCAGTCGTCGAAAGTCAGCGGAGTTGATGCGCTAACAAATGCAACCTGGGGCCACAGCTCCCTCGACGTGCTCAGGCCGGTAGTAACTGGTCAGGGTGTGCGTCGGCTGATCGCCCTCCTTCACCAGGCGCGCCCGCGGGTTGACCTCCGAACCCGCGGGCAGCCCGTGGGCCGCCGCAACTGCCGGCGGAGCCTCGACCCGGCCGCCGCTCTGCGTCTGCTCCCCGCGCCGGTAGGCACGCCCCGACGCGACTCGGTCCGCGATGAAGGCCGCTTCGTCTCCGTCACTCCCGTGGCCGTGACACTGCCGTGGCTGCGGCCGGACGGCCCGCTCGTCACCAAGCAGCTACTGTTCACTCGTGCTGGCGGCAGCGGTGCGGTCCGACGCACGGACTTCAACACCGCGTCTGGAAGCCCGCACTCGTGAAGGCCGGCGTCCTGCCGCAGCCGCGGCCTGGCGAGCGTCACCAGGCCGCCCGCGAGCACGGCATGCACGCGCTGCGGCACTTCTACGCGTCCGTGCTCCTGGACGCCGGCGAGAACATCAAGGCGTTGAGCACGTACCTCGGTCACAGCGACCCAGGATTCACGCTGCGGGTCTACACGCACCTCATGCCGAGCAGTGAAGGCCGCACCCGGAAGGCCCTGGACAGCATGTACGAGGCCCTCACTGCGACAGCAGACGGCCCAGGGCGCCTAGAACGGCTTCGGGCCGACGGTGTCGCACCGTCGGCCCGAAGCCAGGTACACGCGCCTCAAAGGCGCTGACCTGCGGTTACAGCACCGGCAGCAGGTTCTTCAGCTCGAAGGCCGTGACCTCGCTGCGGTACTCCTCCCACTCCTGCTTCTTGTTGCGCAGGAAGAAGTCGAAGACGTGCTCGCCCAGCGTCTCGGCGACCAGTTCGCTCTTCTCCATCAGTGAGATCGCCTCGCCCAGGTTCTGCGGCAGCGGCTCGATGCCCATCGCGCGGCGTTCCGAGTCGGAGAGGGCCCAGACGTCGTCGTCGGCGCCGGCCGGGAGTTCGTAGCCCTCCTCGATGCCCTTGAGGCCCGCGGCCAGCAGCACCGCGTACGTCAGGTAGGGGTTGGCGCCGGAGTCGATGGAGCGGACCTCGACGCGGGCCGAGCCGGTCTTGCCGGGCTTGTACATCGGGACGCGGATCAGCGCGGAGCGGTTGTTGTGGCCCCAGCAGATGTACGAGGGGGCCTCGCCGCCGGCGCCCGCGGAGCGGCTGGAGCCGCCCCAGATGCGCTTGTACGAGTTGACCCACTGGTTGGTCACGGCGGAGATCTCCGCCGCGTGCGTGAGCAGCCCCGCGATGAAGGAGCGGCCCACCTTCGACAGCTGGTACTCGGCGCCCGACTCGTAGAAGGCGTTGCGGTCGCCCTCGAAGAGGGAGAGGTGCGTGTGCATGCCCGAGCCCGGGTACTCCGAGAACGGCTTCGGCATGAAGGTGGCCTGCACGCCCTGCTCCAGCGCGACCTGCTTCATGACCAGACGGAAGGTCATGATGTTGTCGGCGGTGGAGAGCGCGTCGGCGTACCGCAGGTCGATCTCCTGCTGGCCGGGGGCGCCCTCGTGGTGGCTGAACTCGACGGAGATGCCCATCGATTCGAGCATCGTGATCGCCTGACGGCGGAAGTCCATGCCCACGTTCTGCGGGGTGTGGTCGAAGTAGCCGGAGCTGTCGGCCGGGGTGGGGCGGCTGCCGTCGACCGGCTTGTTCTTCAGCAGGAAGAACTCGATCTCCGGGTGGGTGTAGAAGGTGAAGCCCAGGTCGGAGGTCTTGGCGAGGATCCGCTTGAGCACGAAGCGCGGGTCCGCGAAGGAGGGCGAGCCGTCCGGCATCAGGATGTCGCAGAACATCCGGGCGGTCCCGGGGGCCTCGGCGCGCCAGGGAAGGATCTGGAACGTGCCGGGGTCCGGCTTCGCGATCATGTCCGATTCGTATACACGGGCGAAGCCCTCGATCGCGGAGCCGTCGAAGCCGATGCCCTCGTCAAAGGCCTGTTCGAGCTCGGCCGGGGCCACGGCGACGGACTTGAGGTAACCGAGAACATCGGTGAACCACAGCCGTACGAAGCGGATGTCACGCTCCTCAAGCGTCCTGAGGACGAATTCCTGCTGCTTGTCCATAGCCACATCCTTGCAGTTCAGACGGTCCGTGCACCACCGCCCGGGGGTAGGGGGACACCTCAGTATCGCGACCCGGGATTTCACCCAGATTACGCACACGGTGTGAGAGAGAGCACGCGGCCACCCACTACGATCGGCGCCCATGGCGTGCAAGGGCTGTAGCCGCTCGGCCACGGTCCGCCACGGCCAGGTTTTCCGTTCCGCCCCCGTCCTCCTTACCCCCTACCCCCTTGGCAGAAGGACCCGACGTCATGAGCTTCGACAGCAGGAACCGCCTGGAGCAGATGCGCAGTGCCGACCGCGCGCGCGACCGCCGCAACCGGGTCGTCGCCATAGGCCTGAGTGCCGTCGTGGTCGCCGGGCTGCTGGGTTTCGGCTCGTACATGCTCCTGGAGAAGTCCGAGGCCAAGGAGAGGACCGAGGAGACCCGGGCGCAGGACTCGAAGCAGACCGAGCAGGAGAAGAAGGAGCCCGCCGCCGGGCCGATCGCGGGCGAGAAGACGTGGGACGCGGCGAAGCTGGGCCGTGACCACGTCACCACCGACGTGAGGTACCCCATGGAGCCGCCCGTCGGCGGGAACCACAATCCGGCCTGGCTGAACTGCGACGGCGTCGTATACGAAAAGGCCGTCCCGAACGTCAACGCCGTGCACGCCCTGGAGCACGGCGCGGTCTGGGTGACGCACAACGAGAAGGCGTCCGGGGACGACGTCGCAGGGCTCGCGTCCCGCGTCAGGAGCACCCCTTACTCCCTGATGTCACCGTACGAGGGCCAGGCCGGGGCGATCATGCTGACCGCCTGGGGCAAGCAGGTCACGGTGGACAGCGCCGACGACCCCCGGGTGGCCGCCTTCTTCTCGAAGTACGTCCAGGGCGCGCAGACGCCCGAGCCGGGCGCGCCCTGCACCGGCGGGGTGGACGGGTGAGCCCGTCGGGCAACCGGCGTACGCGGTGGGCCGCGGGGTCCGCCGTGGCTCTCGCCCTGCTGTTCGCCGGCGCCGCGACGGTCGCCTCCGCACGGGGCGATGCGGAGGCCCCTGCGCCCCGCACGCCCTCGGCACGGTCCGCGGACGCGGGCTTCGCGCGGGACATGGCCGTCCACCATCAGCAGGCCGTGGAGATGTCGTTCATCGTGCGGGACGGGACCGAGGACGAGGACGTACGTCGTCTCGCGTACGACATCGCCAACACCCAGGCCAACCAGCGGGGCATGCTGCTCGGGTGGCTGGATCTGTGGGAGCTGCCGAAGACGGCGCCCGACGGGCAGGGGCCGATGGCCTGGATGCCGGGCGGCGGCCACAGCGGCCACGACATGGCCGGGACGGAGGGCATGGATCACGACGGTGCCCTCATGCCCGGCATGGCGACCAGGACCGAGCTCGACCGGCTTCGTGCCGCCCGTGGCGAGCAGGCCGAGATCCTCTTCCTGCAGCTGATGACCGACCACCACAAGGGCGGCGTCGCGATGGCCCGTGGCTGCGCCGAGCAGTGCACCGTGTCCGTGGAGAAGCGCCTGGCCCAGGGCATGGTCGAGGCCCAGCGGTCCGAGCTGGACCTGATGGCGGACATGCTCACGGCACGCGGGTCCGCGCCCCGTACCTGAGCGCGGGACCGGCTCGGCGTACGCCCGAACGGGTGATGGGGTTGGTGTACGCCTGGCGGGTCCTCCGCCCGGCGTCCGCGTACGCCGGGCGGGTGGCCCGCCCCGCGTCCGTGTATGCCTGGCGGGTCCTCCGCCCAGCGTTCGCGTACGCCGGGCGGGCCCGCCACGATGGAAGGACTCGGGGCCGTACAGCAGTGCCCACAGGCACGCAGGAGGCAACCCCATGACCACGGCCAAGGACATCATGCACACCGGGGCCCACTGGATCCCCGCCCACGAGACGCTCGACCGCGCCGCCCAGATGATGCGTGACCACAAGGTGGGGGCGCTTCCCGTCTCCGCCAACGGTGAGCAGGACCGGATGGTCGGGATCATCACCGACCGCGACATCGTGATCGAGTGCGTGGCGTCGGGGCACGATCCGTCGAAGGTGACGGCGGGCGAGCTCTGTGAGGGCACCCCGCGCTGGATCGAGTCGACGGCGGACGTCGACGCCGTGCTGGAGGAGATGCAGAGCCACCGCATCCGCCGGCTCCCGGTGGTCGAGGACAAGAAGCTGATCGGCATGATCAGCGAGGCGGATCTGGCACTCCACCTCTCGGACGAGCAGGTCGCCGGCTGGGCGGAGAAGGTGTACACCCGCACCTGACTCCCTGACTCATAGGCCGCCGCCGCACCGGCCCCTCGGCAGGCCCCCGTCCGGGGGCGGTCCGCCACCTCCGGACGGGAAGGCCAGGACATAGCGTCAGTCAGACGATTACACTGGCGGGGTGCCTCAACTACGCCTCGCACTCAATCAGATCGACGCGACCGTCGGAGACCTCGCCGGCAACTCCGAGTCGATCGTCCGCTGGACCCGGCACGCCGCCGGGCAGGGCGCCCACCTGGTGGCCTTCCCCGAGATGGTGCTGACCGGTTACCCCGTCGAGGACCTGGCCCTGCGGTCGTCCTTCGTCGAGGCATCGCGGAAGGCGCTGCGCGCGCTCGCCGCGCGCCTCGCCGACGAGGGCTTCGGGGAGGTCCCGGTCGTCGTCGGCTACCTCGACCGCTCGGAGCACGCCGCGGCACGCTACGGCCAGCCCGCCGGGTCCCCGCGCAACGCCGCGGCGGTGCTGCACCGCGGGCAGGTCGCGCTGAACTTCGCCAAGCACCACCTGCCCAACTACGGCGTCTTCGACGAGTTCCGGTACTTCGTGCCGGGTGACTCGATGCCCGTCGTGCGGGTGCACGGCATCGACGTGGCGCTCGCGATCTGCGAGGACCTCTGGCAGGACGGCGGCCGCGTCCCCGCCGCGCGCGCCGCGGGCGCCGGACTGCTGCTGTCCGTCAACGCCTCCCCGTACGAGCGCGACAAGGACGACACCAGGCTGGAGCTGGTCCGCACGCGGGCCCGGCAGGCCGGATGCACGACGGCGTACCTGGCGATGACCGGGGGCCAGGACGAGCTGGTCTTCGACGGGGACTCGATCGTCGTCGACAAGGACGGCGAAGTCATCGCACGCGCACCCCAGTTCACCGAGGGCAGTGTGATCCTCGACCTGGACCTCCCGGCCGCCGCGGCCGAGGCGCCGTCGGGGGTCGTGAACGACGGGCTGCGGATCGACCACGTGGTGCTGACCGAAAAGCCGTTGCCGGCCTACGAGCCGGAGCTGGCCGGCGGCTGCTCCGAGCGGCTCGACGACGACGAGGAGCTGTACACGGCGCTGGTGGTGGGCCTGCGCGCGTACGCCGCGAAGAACGGATTCAGCAGCGTCCTGATCGGGCTCTCGGGCGGCATCGACTCGGCGCTCGTCGCGGCGATCGCCTGTGACGCGCTGGGGGCCCGGCACGTGTACGGCATCTCGATGCCGTCGAAGTACTCCTCGGACCACTCCAAGGGCGACGCGGCGGAGTTGGCCCGGCGTACGGGGCTGAACTTCCGCACCGTACCGATCGAGCCGATGTTCGACGCGTACATGGATTCCCTCGAGCTCACCGGTCTGGCGGAGGAGAACCTCCAGTCGCGGCTGCGGGGCACGATGCTGATGGCCGTCTCCAACCAGGAGGGTCAGATCGTGCTGGCGCCGGGCAACAAGTCCGAGCTGGCGGTGGGTTATTCCACGCTGTACGGGGACTCCGTCGGCGCGTACGGGCCGATCAAGGACGTGTACAAGACGTCGGTCTTCCGCCTCGCGAAGTGGCGCAACCGGGCCGCCGAGGAGCGCGGGCAGACCCCGCCCATCCCGGAGGCGTCCATCACCAAGCCGCCGAGCGCCGAACTGCGCCCGGGCCAGGCGGACACGGACTCGCTGCCGGACTACGACGTGCTGGACCGGATCCTGGAGCTGTACGTCGACCGGGACCAGGGGCGGGAGGCGATCGTGGCGGCGGGCTTCGACGAGGCCCTGGTGACGAAGACACTGCGGATGGTGGACACGGCGGAGTACAAGCGGCGCCAGTACCCGCCGGGCACGAAGATCTCGCCGAAGGGCTTCGGCAAGGACCGCCGGCTGCCGGTCACCAACCGCTGGCGCGAGTCGGGCTGAGGCGGGGGCCGGAGGGTATGCGGCGCGGGGCGGCCCCCGTGGCGGCTCAGCGGAGCAGGGCGCCCCGCAGGGTGATGCCGTGCCGCGTGCGCAGCCGTCGCAGCTCCCACATCGCCACGAGGGTGACGGACAGCGGACCTCCCAGGGTGAAGGCCACCCGCACCGCGAGCGGCACGCCGTCGTAGGCGCCCCGGAAGACGTCCAGGAGCGCGACCTCCCAGACGAGCAGTGTCGCGAGCAGCGGCGGGACGGTCTCGTGGAGGTCCGCCGTCCGGAAGACGTGGACGAGCGACTGCGCGATGCCGTAGAGCACGAAGGGGGCGAGCCACAACAGCCAGGCTCCCAGGGCGAACAGCACCACGACCCGCCCCGGCGACGCCGTCCAGTCCGTCTCCTCGGTGACGTAGCCCAGCCCGGTGATCAGTCTGGGCGCGGCGAGGGCGACGAACAGCGCGAGCAGCGCCCCGGCGGGCTTGGCGGCGCGCCGCAGGAACACGCCCCGGTTGGGCGGGCGTGCCGCCGCGACGAATGCGGCGACGGCGGCAGGGAAGGTCACCGCCAGCACGATGAGGGTGGTGCGGATCTGGCCGAAGCGGTCGTCCACCACGGCGTCGGCGTCCTCCGCCAGCCCGTAGGACAGCATCATCCACGTGATGGCGGCGATGCCGACGAGCGTCCTCACGACCTGTGCCTTCTTCACCGCCGGATCGTGCACACGGTCGGGCCGGGACGGCGTGAACACCGCGCGCCCCACGGCGATCGGGTTGAAGAGCCGTCCGAAGGTCAGCCGGCGCACCGGCTGTCCTCCCCCGTACGGATTCCACGGCGCGCCGCCCCCGTCTGCGCTCATCCCCCGGCCTTCCTGTCGCCAGCCTGTGGTCCTCCTCAGGAGGATACGCAGGACTCGGGGCGTGAAACCGCCCTTGTTCCGCCTCAGTCGTGTACCGACGGCGGCCGGTGACGTCTAAGGCATCCGCCCGATGCAGCGGCGCCCCCTCAGTCACCAGCATGGCCGGGAGCGCGCCCCGGCCGGGAGCGCGGGTCACGCGGGTGCGTGGGGGGGGAGTTGAGGGTGGCATCGGTCGTCACGGTGGTGCGGGATCGCACGGCCCGGCTCTGCCTCACGGGTCTGCTCGTGTCGGGATTCGGCACGTCGGCGATGTGGCTGACCGCCGGCATCTGGGTCAAGTCGCTCACCGGGTCGGACAGTACGGCCGCCCTGACGGTGTGTGCGATGTGGGCGCCGGTCCTCGTGGGCCCCTGGCTCGGGGCGGTGGCGGACCTGGTTCCCCGCAGGCTCCTGCTGATCACGGTGAACCTGGTGATGGCGGGGTTGATGGCCGCGCTCCTCCTCGTCGGGCCGGACCACCGGATCGGTGCGCTCTTCGCGGTCCTGCTCGTCTACGGCGTGAGCGGCGTGCTCCTGGACGCGGCGGAGGCGGCGCTGGTGGCGGGGGCGGTCGACGCCCGGCTGCTGGGCGACTTCAACGGGCTGCGCACGACGGCGAACGAGGGCATGAAGCTGCTGGCGCCCCTCGCGGGGGCCGGGCTGTTCGCGCGGTACGGAGCGGTCCCGGTGGTCGTGCTGGACGCGGTGACGTTCGCCCTGGCCGCACTGGTCTTCGCGCGGTTGCGGGAGCCGGCCCGGACGGTCCGGAAGAGGACACGGCGGGGCGGTACGGCGGCGGGCGTACGGCTGCTGCGTAGCTCGCCGGTCCTGTGGCCGCTGGTGTGCGCCGGAGCGCTGACGATGCTGCTGGCGGGGCTCAACGGCGCTGCGGTGTACGCCGTCGTCGAGACGCTCGGCAGGCCGCCGGCGTACGCCGGATTGCTGTACGCCTGCCAAGGCGCGGGTTCCGTGGCCGTCGGGCTGCTGGCCGGGCCCCTGCTGCGCCGGATGCCGGAGCGGGGCTTCGCGGGGGCGGGGATCGCGGTCTTCGCGGTGGCCGTGGGCGTGCGGGCACTGGGCGGTGACGCGGTGGCCCTCGCGGCGAGCGCCGCGATCGGAGCCGGGCTGCCCTGTGTGCTGATCGCCGCGATGACGGCGGTGCAGCGGGAGGCCCCGGACATGGCGCTGGGCCGCACGGCGGCGGCCGCCAACTCACTGATGACGGTGCCGAACGCGGTGGCCCTGGCGGGGGGCGCGGGGCTGGTCGCCGTGGTGGACGTCCGGCTGCTGCTCGCGTCGACGGCGCTCGCGGGACTGGTCACTGCGGCCCGGCTGGGCTCGGGCCGGCGCGTGTCCCGCGCCGGCCCGGAAGCGTCGTAGCGCTCAGGAGGAGTGCGTCTCGACCGGCTCACGCGCCTCGGCGCGGGCGCCGGACGCCACCACCCGCGAGGTGCCCGGGGCCCGGTCGAGGAAGCCCGCCGTGACCGCCACGGCGAGACCCGCCACGGCCAGCACCGCACCGACCAGGGCCGGAGAGGTCCAGCCCCAGCCCGCCGCGAT
Source organism: Streptomyces sp. NPDC079167 (assembly GCF_040686735.1). Taxonomy (NCBI): domain Bacteria; kingdom Bacillati; phylum Actinomycetota; class Actinomycetes; order Kitasatosporales; family Streptomycetaceae; genus Streptomyces; species Streptomyces sp. NPDC079167. The sequence continues at coordinate 156,028 of NZ_JBFBLO010000001.1, forward strand.
GGCGACGCCGCCGAGCCAGGCGCCGCCCGCGTTGGCGAGGTTGAAGGCGGAGTGGTTGGAGGCGGACGCCAGGGTGGGGGCGTCCTTCGCCTTGTTCATCACCAGCATCTGCAGCGGTGTGGTCGTCATGAAGCCGACGCCGCCGAGCAGCACCACCATGACCAGCGCCGCCCACTGCACGTGCACGGTGAAGGGGAAGACGACCAGGATGACGGCCAGGGCCCCCAGCGAGCCGTACAGGGTGGGACGCAGCGCCCGGTCGGTCAGCGGTCCCGCCGCCAGTGCGCCGAGCGTCATCCCGATGCCGAAGAGGGCGAGGACGAGCGTCACGGAGGACTCGCCGAAGCCCATCGCCTCGGTCGTCATGGACGAGAGGTAGGAGTAGACGGCGAAGACGCCCGCGAAGCCGAGGACGGCGGTGAGCAGGCCGAGGACGACCTGCCGGTTGCCGAGCGCGCTCAGTTCACGGCGTACGTTCTGGTGCGCCTCGACGGGGATCTGCGGGACGAGGCGGGCGAGTGCGGCCATCGCGGCCAGCCCGATCACGGCGACCACCATGAACGTGGCACGCCAGCCGAGGTGCTGTCCCAGCAGGGTGGCGGCGGGTACGCCGACGATGTTGGCCACGGTCAGGCCGAGGAACATCGTAGCCACCGCGCGCGCCTGGCGCCCGTCCGGCACGAGGCGCGCGGCGACGACCGCGCCGACCCCGAAGAAGGCGCCGTGCGGCAGCCCGGCCAGGAACCGGCCGGCCAGCAGCCAGCCGAAGTCGGGGGCGAAGGCGGAAGCGAGGTTGCCCACGGTGAAGACGGCCATCAGCAGCAGGAGCATCCGCTTGCGCGGGATCCTGGAGCCGAGACCGGTGAGCAGCGGGGCACCGAGGACGACGCCGATCGCGTACGCCGAGACGAGGTAACCGGCGGTGGGTACGGACGTTCCCAGATCGTCCGCGACGTTGGGCAGCAGCCCCATCATCACGAACTCGGTGGTGCCGATGCCGAAGGCGCTCACAGCGAGGGCGAGCAGGGCCAGGGGCATGGAGAAGACCTTTCGGGCAGGGGGCCGCCCGGGCCGTGGGGGCCGGGCGGTGGCGGTGTGTGCGGGAGCGTCGGCTTCGTTGCCGGGACGGGTTATGTATCCCGTCGGAACAAAGTCTCTCAGACGTTTTATGCCCGGACGTGAACATGCCGTTGCGTCGGGGTGTGATCTCTGCGTCACTCAGCGGCTCCGGCCCGCCCCGGCAGCCGGGCCGCCCCCGCGGAGGAGGCCACCGAGAGCGCCCCCGCCCCCGCGAGGGCCAGGCACATCAGCAGGGCGCTCACCCAGACCGGGGCGCGGAAGCCGAAGCCCGCGCCGAGTGCCAGGCCGCCCAGCCAGGGGCCGGCCGCGGCGCCCACGTTGAAGGCGGCCGTGGCGAAGGAGCCGGCCAGCGTCGGGGCGTCGGGAGCCAGGTGGAAGACCCGGGTGATCAGCGTCGTCCCCGTACCGAAGGCCAGCGCCCCCTGGAGCAGGACGAGGACGAGGGCCGTCACCGGGTGGGCCGCGGTCAGGGCGAGTGCGGCCCAACCGGCGGCCAGAGCCGTCATCCCGAACCCGATGACCGCGTGCGGGCGGGCGTCGGCCAGGCGCCCGGCCAGGGTGACCCCCGCGAAGGAGCCGACGCCGAACAGGGCGAGCACCACGGGCACCCAGCCGGCGCCGAAGCCGGTGACCCGGGTGACCAGCGGTTCCAGATAGGAGAAGGTGCAGAAGGTCGCCCCCTGCACGAGTGCCATCACCAGGAGGGTCCCCAGCAGCCGGGGCCGGGCCAGGGCGCGCAGTTCGCTCACCGCGCTCACCTGCCGCGGGGCGTCGGCGGGCCGGCCGCCCGGAACGGCCACCAGCAGCGCGACGGCGGCCGGCACGGAGACGAGGGCCACGGCCCAGAACGCCGAGCGCCAGCCCCACAGCTCACCGAGCGCCGCCCCCGCCGGCACACCCACCACGCACGCGACGGTCACCCCGCCCACGACCACGGCGGTGGCCCGCGCCCGCCGGTGCGGGCCGGCCAGGGCCAGTGCCGTGACCAGCGCGACCGCCCAGAAGCCGGCGTTGGCCAGCGCCCCCACGACCCGGGTGGCGAGCAGCACCCCGTAACTGGAGGTCAGCGCGCCGACGACATGGGCGGCGACGAAGACGCCGAGGAAGAACAGCAGGGCCCGGCGCCGGGGCCAGGTGCGGCCGGCCAGTGCGGTGAGCGGGGCGCCGACCACCATCCCGACCGCGAAGGCCGAGGTCAGCAGCCCGGCGGCGCCGAGCGAGACGTGCAGGTCACCGGCGATGCCCGAGAGCAGGCCGGAGAGCATGAACTCCGAAGTGCCCTGGGCGAAGACCGCCAGCCCGAGGACGTAGACAGCGAATGGCATGAGAGGAGAACCCCTTGTACGGAACCGTCGGAGGAACGAGCGGTGTGCAGGGGGATGCGGGCCGCGCCCGTCGTCACGCGCGGAGGGCGCGAGGACGGCGACACGGTGGAATGTCCGGTGTTCCTACGGGACATGAGAGCCGGCCCACACCGCCGCGGACGATCCGGCGACGGCCGACGACAGGACGGGGCGAAACCCGGTGACCGCTGGGGTCGGGGCTTACGGCGTCACGGACGGGGCCACCGGCGGACCGGCGGCCGGAGTCTGTCGGACTCGGGGCTGGACATGGATGAGAGCGTACCGGGTTCGTCGGAAGCAGCGGGCGCTCAGAGCTGCACGCGGGCGGCGATCGGGAGGTGGTCGCTGTCCGTCGCGGGGAGGGTCCAGGAGGCGAGGGGTTCGACGCCCCGCACCATGATCTGGTCGATACGCGCCATCGGGAACGCCGCGGGCCAGCTGAAGCCGAAGCCGTCGCCCGCCGCGCCCTGGGTGGAGCGCATCTGCGAGGTGACAGCGTGCAGCGAGCGGTCGTTCATGGTGCCGTTCAGGTCGCCGAGCAGGACCACCCGCTCCAGCGGCTCGTCGGCGATGGCCTCGCCCAGCGCGTCCGCGCTGTCGTCCCGCTGGTTGGCGGTGAAACCCGCGTTCAGCTTGACCCGTACGGAGGGGAGGTGGGCGACGTACACCTTGACCGGGCCCTCGGGGGTCGTGACCGTGGCACGCATCGCGCGGGTCCAGCCCAGCTTGATGTTGACGGGGCTGGAGTCCGTCACCGGGTACTTGCTCCAGAGGCCGACGGTCCCCTGGACGGAGTGGTGCGGATAACGGTCGGCGAGCGCGTCCTCGTACGCCGCCACCTTGCCGCCCGGCAGCTCCTGCAGGGCCACGATGTCCGCGCCGGAGCCGGCGACCTGCTGGGCGGTGCCCGCAGGATCGGGGTTGCCCGCGTTGACGTTGTGCGTGGCGACGGTGAGATCACCGCCGGTGCCCGATTTGTCGTCGAACAGCAGGCCGCCGAAGAGGTTCAGCCAGACCGCGCCGGGCAGGACGAGGGCGATCACCGCCGTCGCGGAACGCCGGACGAGACCGAGGACGAGCAGCAGCGGCACGGCCACGCCGAGCCAGGGCAGGAACGTCTCGATGAGGCTGCCCAGGTTGCCCACGGTGTTCGGGATCTCGGCGTGGAAGACCATCACGAGGGTCAGGAGCACCGAGCAGAGCGCCAGGATGATGCCGCGCCGCCAGATGCCCCGGTCGGAGGCCAGTCTGTGACGCAGGGCCCGGAGCCGGGAGCCCGGCTGCGCACCCGCGCCGGCGTCTTCGGTGTCCGCCCTGTACGCCTGCACCATTGCGCTCGTCCTCACTGCCTTGCCGTAACCATCACCGCGCCTGTCGACCCTAGGCGATGAGCGACGCGGTTCTCGCCGTCGACGACGGCCGTACGCCATCAGGACGACTGAACCGGACCGGCGAGTTCCGGCCATGATGAGGGATGCGCGGCTTGTGACAGAACGCTCACACAGGGGCGGCTATCGGTTCCACAGCTGTGACCTGCGTCTTCGGCAGACGCGGCAGGAGGCGCGCTCCGCGTCGAGGTCACCGCCCGGCCGCCCGGTGAGGTTCACCACGCACGGTGGGCGGGCCCACTTCCCGGGAACGCTTGCGGGATGCCACCATGGAAGGGATCCGGGGACGCCGTCAGGGCGCCTCGAGATGACGAAGGAGCCGTTGGCCATGTCGCTTCAGGCTGCGCAGAACCAGTCCGCCACACCTCCCGCGGGCCCCACTCCCGGTGCCGGCAAGGCCCTGTACGGGGGGAAGAGCACCCGCCGCATCACCGTCCACGACATCGCCGCCGCCAGTGAGCGCGGCGAGAAGTGGCCGATGCTCACCGCCTACGACGCGATGACCGCGTCCGTGTTCGACGAGGCCGGCATCCCGGTCATGCTCGTCGGCGACTCCATGGGCAACTGCCACCTCGGTTACGAGACCACCGTGCCCGTCACCATGGACGAGATGGCCATCCTGTCGGCCGCCGTCGTGCGGGGCACCAAGCGCGCCCTCATCGTGGCCGACCTGCCCTTCGGGGCCTACCAGGAGGGGCCGGTCCAGGCCCTTCGCAACGCCACCAGGCTGATCAAGGACGCCGGTGTCGGCGCGGTCAAGCTGGAGGGCGGCGAGCGCTCCCACGAGCAGATCCGGCTCCTGGTCGAGGCCGGGATCCCGGTCATGGGCCACATCGGTCTGACCCCGCAGTCCGTCAACGCCATGGGCTACCGCGTGCAGGGCCGTGGCGAGGAAGCGGCGCAGCAGCTGCTGCGCGACGCGAAGGCGGTGCAGGACGCGGGCGCGTTCGCCGTCGTCCTGGAGCTCGTCCCGGCCGAACTGGCCGCCGAGGTGACCCGCACGCTGCACATCCCGACCGTCGGCATCGGCGCCGGGCCCGACACGGACGCGCAGGTGCTGGTCTACACCGACATGGTCGGCCTGACCGGCGGCAAGGTCCCGCGCTTCACCAAGCAGTACGCGAACCTGCGTCAGGTGATGGCCGACGCCGCCAGGGAGTACGCCGAAGAGGTCGTCGGCGGCACGTTCCCTGCGGCGGAGCACACCTTCCACTGACGCCCACACGACCACTGCCGCACCACCGACAGCCCGCCGACTTCCCCCATCGGCGGGCTGTCGCCTGCTGTCGGCCCGCTGTCACCGACATGTCGGTGACTTGTCGGTGGCGGCTGGTCTGATGGTGTCCATGAAGCGAAACGACAAGAACCTCAAGCACGGCGGGAACGCCGTCGAGGTGCGGGGGCTGGTCAAGCACTACGGCGAGACCAAGGCGCTGGACGGTGTGGACCTCGACGTGCGCGAGGGCACCGTCCTCGGCGTGCTCGGCCCCAACGGCGCCGGGAAGACCACCCTCGTACGCTGCCTGTCCACCCTGATCCTGCCCGACGCGGGGCACGCGGTCGTGGCGGGCTACGACGTGGTGAAGCAGCCCCGGCAGCTGCGCCGCACCATAGGCCTGACCGGGCAGTACGCCTCGGTCGACGAGAAGCTCTCCGGCTGGGAGAACCTCTACATGATCGGACGGCTGCTCGACCTGCCGCGCAAGAAGGCCAGGTCCCGCGCCGACGAGCTGCTGGAGCGCTTCTCCCTCACCGACGCGGCGAAGAAGGCCGCGATGGACTACTCCGGCGGCATGCGGCGCCGGCTGGACCTGGCCGCCTCCATGATCGGCAGCCCGGCCGTCCTCTACCTCGACGAGCCGACCACGGGACTCGACCCCCGTACGCGCAACGAGGTCTGGGACGAGGTGCAGCGGATGGTCGCGGAGGGGGCGACCGTGCTCCTCACCACGCAGTACATGGAAGAGGCCGAACAGCTCGCCGACGAGCTCACCGTCATCGACCACGGAAAGATCATCGCCCGGGGCGGTGTCGACGAGCTCAAGGCCAAGGTCGGCGGCCGCACCCTGCAGATCCGGCCCTCCGACCCCGCCGAACTGGCCGCGATGGCGCAGGCGCTGCGCGAGACCGGTCTCGACGGCGTCGCCGGCGCCCAGGCGGTCCCGGACGAGGGACTGCTCTACGTACCGATCCTCAGCGACGAGCAGCTGACCGCCGTGATCGGGCTGCTCGGCACCCGGGGCTTCTCACTCGCCCATGTCTCCACCGCGCTGCCCAGCCTGGACGGAGTGTTCCTCGCCATCACGGGCGACAAGGCCACCGTCACCGACACGATTCCCCAGGAGGTCGCGGCATGAGCACGACGACTCTGACGCCCACCCCCACCGACGCGGCCACGTCCGCACCGGCCAGGGACCTCCACGACGAGGGCCGGATCGGGCTGCGGAACAACCTGCGCCACATCGGGGCGCTGGTGCGGCGCAATCTGCTCCAGATCAAGAAGGATCCGGAGTCGATGTTCGACGCGCTCCTGATGCCGGTCATCTTCGTGCTGCTGTTCGTGTACGTCTTCGGCGGCTCCGTCGGCAGCAGCCTGGGCGGCGACCGGCAGGACTATTTGAACTACCTGATCCCCGGTCTGATGGCGATGATGGGCATGAACATCGCCATGGCGGTCGGTTCGGGTGTCAACGACGACTTCCGCAAGGGGGTCATGGACCGGTTCCGCACGATGCCGATCGCCCGTTCCTCGGTGCTCATCGCCAAGATCGTGGTCGAGCTCGGCCGGATGACGGTCGCCACGCTGATCCTGCTGGGCATGGGCTTCGCGCTCGGCATGGAGCTCCACGGGTCTGTGCTCGGGCTGATCGGGGCGATCGCCCTGGCTGCCGCGTTCGGCGCCGCCATCATGTGGATCTTCATCCTGCTCGGACTGAGCATGAAGACGGCCCAGGCCGTCCAGGGAATGGGGATGCTCGTGATGATGCCGCTCCAGTTCGGTTCCTCCATCTTCGCCCCGACGCAGACGATGCCCGGCTGGCTCCAGGCGTTCACCGACTACAACCCGCTGTCCAACCTGGCCGACTCGGCCCGCGGACTGATGATGGGCGGCCCGCTCGGCAACTCCGTCTGGCTGACGCTCGGCTGGACCGTGGTCATCACCGCGGTGATGGCCCCGCTCGCGGTGTCCAAGTTCCGCAAGAAGTCCTGACCTCCGGTCAGCCGGCGGACGCTTCGACGAGGGCGTTGGCCTCCTCCAGGGAGAGGCCGACGCCCTCGTCGTACGCCGTCTCGTAAGCGGCGTCCCCGAGTACACCGCGGACCGTTTCCTCGGCGGCGGTGTAGTTGTCCCGCTCCATCGCCGTCGGCACGTGTCCCTTCGGCAGCAGCGTCCTTCCGGCGGCCAGCAGCCGCGCCCCGTCGCGGGCTCGGCGCTTCCCGCCCAGCCCGCCCAGCGCCCGCGCCACGGTGACCAGGTAGTGCACGTTCATCTGCGGCGCCACCATCTGCGCCAGCCGGTCGTCGGACCGTGCCAGCGCCTCCCGGGCCCTGGCCAGGGAGTCCGCGTACAGTCCCTCCTGGCTGTCCAGCCAGGCCAGACCGCCCAGTACGAACGCCTGGAAGAACTCCACCGCGGACGCGGGCCTGAACTCTCCCTGCAGCGTGACGAACTGCTCACGGGCCTCGACGGTGCGCCCGGACGCCCCCAGCCACATGGCCAGGAAGAACCGCGCGAACGCCGTTCCCTCGTGCCCCGCGTGCCGCCCCTCGACGAGCACCTCCCGGAAGATCACCTCGGCCTCCGGGCCGCGGCCGAGCTCCACCAGCGCGGCGGCGTACCGGGTGCGGAGCACCAGCACCTGGGCCCTGGCACCGAGCTTCTCCGCGTAACCGATCGCGGCCTGGTAGTCCTCGGCCGCCCTGGCGAATTCACCCGCCTTCTCGTTGGCCTCGCCGCGCGAGGAGAGCGCCTCCGCCGCGCCCCAGTCGTCACCGAGACGGCCGAAGATCTCCAGGCTCTCGTCGGCGTCCGTATGGGCCTCACCCGCCCAGTCGGGCCGGTTGGCCAGCACGTTGGCCCGCACCTGGAGCGCGGAGGCCAGCTCCCACTCGTATCCGAGCTCCCGGGAGGCGCGGACCCTCTCGTTGAGCAGTACGCGCAGATCCGAGATGTCCCCGGTGAACATGACGGCGAAGAACCAGAGCGAGCCCGGACTGCGGCAGGTCTGCGGCTGGCCCGGCCGGTAGGTGCCGGCGATGACGCGCAGGCGTTCCATGCCTCCCGCGTTCATCCAGACGTCCATCGCGTCGTCCATGCCGGCCAGCTGGATCAGCGCCACCTCACGCCGTGCCTCCTCCAGCAGCTCGGGGCCCATCGGCGGGGGCGCGTCGGTGCAGCGCTCGTGGAGGGAGGGCGCGGGGCGGGCGGGCCCGGCGAACGGATCGGGACCCAGCTCGGCGGCGGCCTCGGCCCACTGCAGGGCGTCGCTGCGCAGATCGCGCATCTGCCAGTACCAGGCGAGCGAGAGCACCATGCAGAGCGCTTCCTGCTCGTCGCGGGCGGCGATGGCGCGCCGCAGGGCGGTGCGCAGGTTCTCGTAGTCCCGCTGGATCAGTTCGAGGGCGGCGAGCTGTCCGGCGCCCCGGAGTTCGGGGTCGGTCGTCCGGGCCAGCTCCCGGAAGAACACGAGGTGCCGGCGTTCGACGACGTCCCGCTCCCCCGCCTCGTCGAGCCGTTCGGCGGCGTACTCACCGACGGTCTCCAGGAGGCGGTAGCGCATCCGGCCGTCCGTGGCGGGTGCGGCGACGACGAGGGACTTGTCGACGAGCGAGCCGAGCACCCCGGCGACGTCGTCGGCGTCCCCCGGCCGGCCCGTGCAGACCGCCTCGGCGGCGGCGAGCGTGCAGCCGCCGGAGAAGACCGACAGCCGGCGCAGGGCGGTGCGTTCGTCCTCCTCCAGGAGGTCCCAGGACCAGTCGACGACGGCCCGCAGGGTCTGCTGGCGGGGCAGTACGGTGCGGCTGCCGCTGGTCAGCAGACGGAAGCGGTCGTCGAGGCGGTCGGCGATCTGACGCGGGGTGAGCATGCGCAGCCGGGCGGCGGCGAGTTCGATCGCGAGCGGGAGCCCGTCGAGGCGGTGGCAGATCTCGGCACAGGCCGCCGCCGTCCGCTCGTCCGCGTCGACCCGGAAGCCGGACAGTGCGGCGGCGCCGCGCTCGGCGAACAGGCGCAGCGCCATCGGGCCGGGCAGCGGGTCGACCGGCCGGACGAACTCGCCCGGTACGCCGAGGGGTTCACGGCTGGTCGCGAGGACGGTGAGCCCCGGGCAGCGGGCCAGCAGATGGTCGGCGAGGGCCGCGGCCGCTTCGATGAGGTGCTCGCAGTTGTCCAGGAGCAGCAGCATGCGACGCCCGGAGCAGTGATCGGTGAGCCGGGCGAGCGGTTCGCCCGCGCCCCGCTCCGCGGCCCGGAGCTCCTCGGCGCCCGCCCCGCGCAGCACGGTCTCGCGGCCGCCGAGGGCGGTGAGGACGGCCTCCGGCACCGCTTCGGGGTCGTCGACCGGTGCGAGCTCGGCCAGCCAGACGCCGTCCGGCCAGGCGGCGGGGCCGACGGCTTCGGCGGCCTCCTGGGACAGCCTGGTCTTGCCGGCGCCGCCGGGGCCGAGGAGGGTGACCAGCCTGGCGCGGGTCAGGTCCTCGCGGAGGCCGGCGATGTCCGCGTCGCGCCCCACGAAGCTCGTGAGCCGGGCCCGCAGGTTGCCCGGCCGGGCGGCGAGGGGTGCGGCGGGCACGGCGGCCGGGGCGGGCGGGTCCTGGTGCAGCAGCCCGTCGTACAGGGCGCGCAGTGCGGGGCCCGGGTCGGTGCCGAGCCGGTCGGCGAACAGGGTGCGCACCTCGTCGTACGCCGAGAGCGCCTGCGCGGTGCGTCCGGCGTCCCGCAGCGCCCGGATCCGGAGGGCCTGCAGCGGCTCGTCCAGCGGGTGGTCGGCGCAGAGCCCGGCGAGTTCCGGCAGGGCCTCGTCGGCACGGCCCAGTGCGAGGACGGCCTCGATGCGGGTCCGGCGGGCGTCCAGCCGCCTGGCCTCCCAGCGGGCCGCCGCCACGGCGCGGTCCGGCAGGTCGGCGAGGGCGGGCCCACGCCACAGGGCGAGCGCCTCGTCGAGGACGGTGGCGGCCTTCGCGGCGTCGCCGTCCCGCAGCGCCCGGGCGCCCTCGCCCGTGAGCCGCTCGAAGCGGTGCAGGTCCACGGCGTCCGGGTCGGCGGCGAGGCGGTAGCCGTTCGCGGCCGATCCGACCGCCTCCCGGCCGAGCGCCCGCCGGAGCCGGCCCACGAGTGCCTGGAGGGCACCGGGGGCGTCGGCGGGCGGGTCGCCGCCCCACACCTCGTCGACGAGCACCCCGGCCGGGACCGCCCGGCCGGGGCTGAGCGCGAGCACGGTGAGCAGGGCGCGCAGCCGCGCCCCGCCGAGGGCGACGGGAGTGCCGTCGGAGCGGAGAGCGCGGGTGGTACCGAGGATGCCGTAGTGCACGCGCCCATTGTCCGTGAAGGCCCGGGCCTGCGGGGAACTGCCACCCACCTGTGAAACGTTCTCGCGGTGTCACCCGTACTCTCGGGGGCTCCAGCCGCCGTCAAGCCCCAGGAGTGCCGCCGATGACCACCGCGTTCCGCCGACCCAGCGACCGGCGGGTCAGCCCGGTCTTCCTCGGGTTCGTCGCCGTCATGGCCGTGTCGGGCTGGGCGGTGTGGACGGGCTTCGCGGAGCAGACCGGCTTCGCGGTCTTCCTCTTCGTCACGGCGGCGTGGATCGTCTCCCTCTGCCTCCACGAGTACGCGCACGCGCGCACCGCGCTGCACAGCGGCGACATCTCGATCGGGGCGAAGGGCTATCTGACGCTCAATCCGCTGAAGTACACCCATGCCCTGCTGAGCATCGTGCTGCCCGTGCTGTTCGTGATCATGGGCGGCATCGGCCTGCCGGGCGGGGCCGTCTACATCGAGCGGGGCCGCATCAGCGGGCGCTGGAAGCACAGCCTGATCTCGGCGGCCGGCCCCCTGACGAACGTGCTGTTCGCGGTCGTCTGCACGGCCCCGTTCTGGCTGGGCGCCCTGGACGGCGTCCCACTGCCCTTCCGCCTCGCGCTGGCGTTCCTGGCGCTCCTCCAGGTGACGGCGGCGATCCTGAACTTCCTGCCGGTCCCGGGTCTCGACGGTTACGGCGTGATCGAGCCCTGGCTGTCGTACAAGGTCCGGCGTCAGGTCGAGCCGTTCGCGCCCTTCGGGCTGATCGCGGTTTTCGCGCTGCTGTGGGTCCCGGAGGTCAACGGCGTCTTCTTCGACGCCGTGGACGCGCTGCTGCGGGGCCTGGGCGTCAGCGAGGTCGAGACCTACTGCGGGCTCGACACCTACCGCTTCTGGCAGGAGTGGTTCGGCGACCAGGACCCGGGCTGCGCGCTGATCCGCTAGGGGTCTTTCGTCCGGATCCGGACGAGAGGCCCTCGGTCCTCACGCCGCTTCGGCGCGGGATCCCGCCTTGTGCCGGCGCAGGTAGAACCACGCCATGTTCGAGGAGAGACCGGCCAGCAGAACCCATACGACGCCGGGCAGGACGCTGCCCTGGACGAAGGAGACCACGGCCGCGACGACGGTGAGGGCACAGACGATGGTGGCGTAGAGAGCGAGGCGGGGCATGAGGGCTGGTGCTCCTGTCCGGGGATGGTGCTCGGTCCCGTCCAGTGTCCCTCATGCCCGGTTCGGCTCCGGGCAGGGCCTCACACGTCGGTGGTGCGCAGCCCCGCGTGTGCCTTGTAGCGGCGGTTGACGGAGATCAGGTTCGCCACCAGCGACTCGACCTGGTGCGCGTTGCGCAGCCGGCCGGCGAAGATGCCGCGCATCCCGGGGATACGGCCCGCGAGCGCCTGCACGGTGTCGGTGTCGGCGCGCGCCTCCCCCAGCACCAGCACATCGGTGTCGATCTCGTCGATCGTCTCGTCCTGGAGGAGCACCGCGGACAGGTGGTGGAAGGCTGCGGTGACCCGGGAGCCGGGCAGCAGGGCGGCGGCCTGCTCGGCGGCGCTGCCCTCCTCGGGCTTCAGGGCGTAGGCGCCCTTCTTGTCGAAGCCGAGCGGGTTGACGCAGTCGACGACGAGCTTCCCGGCGAGCTCCTCCCGCAGCGACTCCAGGGTCTTGGCGTGGCCGTCCCACGGCACGGCGACGATCACGACGTCGCTGCGGCGCGCGCACTCCGCGTTGTCCGCGCCCTCGACCCCGTGGCCCAGTTCGGCGGCGGCGGCCTCGGCTCGGTCGGCTGCGCGCGAGCCGATGACGACCTTCTGCCCGGCGCGGGCGAAGCGGTAGGCGAGGCCGCGGCCCTGGGGGCCGGTCCCGCCGAGTACGCCCACGGTCAGGTGCGACACGTCGGGGAGGTCCCAGGGGTCCTTGGCGGGGGGCTTGGGGGCGCTGCCGGCGTCATTCGTAGTCATGGCGCCGACACTAGTGCCAGGTGGCGAGGCCGCACCCTCACCCCGTGGCTGTGCGACGCGTATCACGGCCGGCCGTTCCCGTTCGGGTGGATCGCACGCGACCGGGCGGCCGAGGCGCCGGGAGAGCGGCATGATGCCGGGCCATGGATGCCGTACGTGTCGCGTTGCTGCGTGAAGTGCTCGCCGGGACGGAGTGGCCGGCGGCGGCCCGGGGGTTCGCCCGGACCCTGCGGGCGTCGGTCGTGCCGCAGGGGGGCGGGCTGCTGCTGGTGGGGACCGAGGACTACGAGCCGTGGCACATGGCCGCGCACCTGGTGGACGAGTCCACGTGGTCGGGTCTGCCGCAACTGCGGCCCACGCTCGTACGCCACCGGGTGGAGCCGGACGACCCGGTGCACCTGGCCGTCGGTCTGGGCCGGATCGAGACGGCCGGGCGCGGCGAGACGCTGCTCGTGGTGGCGCCCGAACAGCCGGACGGCGGCCTGCTGGAGCGGGTGCACGACGCGCGGCGGGCAGGGGCGACGGTGCTCGCGCTGGACGGCGGCGACCCGGAGGTGCGGGGCCTCGCCCATGAGGCGCTCACGGTCCGCGACGGCGACGACGTCGACCTGGACACGGTCCAGCACCTGGTCAGCGCGGCCGCCGGGGAGAACGGCGCCCCGTCCACCCGGGGCCGCCGGACGTTCCGCGACCGCCTCTCCCGCCTGGCCGACCAGCTGACGGCCCCGCCCCCGGCCCGCTGGTGAAGGGCCTGTCCCCACGACGGCGGAAATGGGTTGCCCGAAGGGCCGTGGGCGGCCGAGCATGAGTCCCCGTGACCCCTCGTCTGCTGCCCGATCTCTCCCCTTGGCGCTCCTCCGCCGACTTCCGGCTGCTGTGGATCCAGGGGCTGATCACCTATTTCGGCAGCTTCATGGCCCTGGTCGCGCTGCCGCTCCAGATCAAGGACCTCACGGGGTCGCCGCTCGCCGTCGGGGCCATGGGCGCCGTGGAGCTCGTGCCGCTGGTGGTCTTCGGGCTGTACGGAGGGGCGCTCGCCGACTCGGCCGACCGGCGCAAGGTCATCCTGGGCACGGAGGCCGGGCTGGGTTTGCTGGCCGTCGTACTGCTGGCGAACGCCCTCGCTCCCGAGCCCGCGCTCTGGCCGCTGTACCTGGTGGCCGGCGGGGTCTCCGCACTGGCGGGGCTGCAGCGGCCCGCGCTGGACTCGCTGATGGCCAGGATCGTCCCGCACGGCCAGCAGACCGCAGCCGCCGCGCTGAACTCCCTGCGCTGGCAGGTCGGTGCGATCGCGGGCCCCTCGCTGGCCGGCGTGGTGGTGGCCTACGCGGGGCACGCCACCGCGTACGGCGTCACCGTCGTCACGTTCGGTGTCTCGGTGCTGCTCTGCCTGCGGCTGTCGCCGGCGCCGCCCGCCCATGACGCGGAGAAGCCGTCGCTGCGCGGGATCGCCGAGGGCGCGCGGTACGCCTGGAGCCGTCCGGTGCTGCTGGGGACGTACGCGATCGACCTCGCGGCGATGTTCTTCGCCTTCCCGAATGCGATCTTCCCGTTCCTGGCGGACGAGCTGGACGCGGAGTGGTCGCTGGGCCTGATGTACGCCGCCGGTTCCGTGGGATCACTCCTGCTCGGGCTGACCAGTGGCTGGACCTCACGGGTGCGCCGGCACGGGCTGTTCGTCGTGGGCGGCGCCGCGGTGTGGGGTCTGGCGATCGCGGCGGCGGGATGGTCCGGGAACATCTGGCTGGTGCTGTGCTGCCTGGGGGTCGCGGGCGCGGGCGACATGCTGAGCGGGCTCGGGCGCTCCACGATCTGGAACCAGACCATCCCCGACGAGCTGCGGGGCAGGCTCGCCGGGATCGAGGTCCTCTCGTACAGCGTCGGCCCACAGCTCGGCCAGGTCAGGGCCGGGGCGATGGCGGGCTGGACGGGCACCAGGGCCGCGGTCTGGTCGGGCGGCGTGGCGTGTGTCGCTTCGGTCGCGCTGCTGGCCGTGGCACTGCCGAAGCTCCTCACGTACGACTCCGCGACGGACGAGGACGCCGCACGGCGGCGTGCCGTGGGCGTCCGCCCGGAAGAGACTCCGACAGCCTGACCGCCGGTCTAGTCGGGCGCCTCGTCCGTCGGCCGCTCCGTGCGGTCGTGCCACTTCGGGTCGGTCTCCCACTCCAGGTTCCGCTCACGCGCCGTGTCCATCGCGCGCTGGGCCTCCCCCGGGGTGGCGTACGGGCCGAAGCGGTCCTTGCCGGGGCACTCGGGGCCCTCCTCGACCTTTTTGTGCTCCAGGCAGTAGTACCATTCGCCCGGTTTGCCCACCGTGCGCTTCTTGAACAGGGCCATCGCAGGATCCTTTCCTCTCTGCCATGGTGCCCCGAGGGCGCTGGTTAGACTCGCTGACATGTCTGGCCAGTCGCTTCTCGTACCAGGGGAGATCACTCCCGTCCGTTCCGTCCCCGGAAAGATCCGGCGCCCCGAGTACGTGGGGAAGCCCGCCCCCACGCCGTACACCGGGCCGGAGATCCAGGACTCCGACACCGTGGAGCGCATGCGGAGCGCGGGCCGTATCGCGGCGCAGGCGATGGAGGAGGCCGCGAAGCTCATCGCCCCGGGGGTCACCACCGACGAACTCGACCGGGTCGCCCACGAGTTCATGGTGGACCACGGGGCGTACCCGTCGACCCTCGGTTACCGGGGCTTCCCGAAGTCGCTCTGCACCTCGCTCAACGAGGTCATCTGCCACGGCATCCCCGACTCCACCGTGCTGCGGGACGGCGACATCGTGAACCTCGACGTCACGGCGTACATCGGCGGTGTGCACGGCGACAACAACGCCACCTACCTCTGCGGGGACGTCGACGAGGAGTCGCGACTGCTGGTCGAGCGCACCCGGGAGTCGCTGAACCGCGCGATCAAGGCGGTCCGGCCCGGCCGGCAGATCAATGTGATCGGGCGTGTCATCGAGTCGTACGCGAAACGGTTCGGCTACGGGGTGGTGCGGGACTTCACGGGGCACGGGATCAATTCCTCGTTCCACTCCGGGCTGATCATCCCGCACTACGACAGCCCGCACGCGACGACCGTGATGCAGCCCGGGATGACGTTCACGATCGAGCCGATGCTCACGCTCGGCACCCATGACTACGACATGTGGGACGACGGCTGGACCGTGGTGACGAAGGACCGGAAGCGGACCGCGCAGTTCGAGCACACACTGGTGGTGACCGAGACCGGGGCGGAGATCCTCACGCTTCCGTAGCGGGCCGGTTTTACCGACAGGCAGTCGGGAACCTGTTGACTTAGGTAAGCCTAAGCAGGAAGATCGGCGTATCGGTGCGCGGCGGCGTGTACGGCTGCTACCGGTTCATATGTTCTGTCCGGACTTCCCGTCCCCCTCGGTCCCCGGAGGCCCGCCTTGGACTCGACCGCCACCACCACGCCTTTCTCGACCCTCATCCGCACCGCCTCGCACGAGCAGCACACGGAGGCCGAGACCTCGGCCTTCATGGGCGACATGCTGGGCGGACGCCTCGGTGTGGAGGCCTACACGCGCTACACCGAGCAGCTGTGGTTCGTCTACCGGGCGCTGGAGGACGGTGCGGAGGCCCTGCGCGAGGACCCGGTCGCCGGGCCCTTCGTCCAGCCGGAGCTGATGCGCACGGCCGCACTGGAGCGCGACCTCGCCCACCTGCGGGGCGAGGGGTGGCGCGAAGGGCTGGAGCCGCTGCCCGCCACCGCCGCGTACGCCGCGCGGGTCGCCGGGTGCGCCCGTGAGTGGCCCGCCGGATACATCGCTCACCACTACACCCGTTACCTCGGGGACCTCTCGGGCGGCCAGATCATCCGTGGCACCGCGGAGAAGACCTGGGGCTTCGACCGCAAGGGCGACGGGGTGCGGTTCTACGTCTTCGAGCAGATCCCCAACCCGGCCGCCTTCAAGCGGGAGTACCGGGAGCTGCTGGACGCGGTGGACGCCGACGACCTGGAGAAGCAGCGCATCGTCGAGGAGTGCAAGCGCGCGTTCGCGCTGAACACCGCCGTCTTCCATGAGCTGGGCGAGGTGTTCCCGCTCAGCGCGTGATCGTGGGGTTCAGCGGACCCCGCGGCCCGGGACCGCCAGCCCTGCCTCGTACGCCGTGATCACCGCCTGGATGCGGTCACGGAGGCCGAGCTTGGCGAGAATGTTGCTGACATGGGTCTTCACGGTGTGTTCGCTGATGACCATGGTCGCGGCGATCTCAGGATTGGTGAGGCCACGGGCGAGCAGGCGCAGGGTCTCCGTCTCGCGCGCGGTGAGGGAGTCGAGACGCGGGTCCGGGAGCGGCGGCACCCCGGCGGACGCACCGGTGCAGTGGGCGATGAGTTTGCTGGTGACGGACGGCGAGAGGAGGGACTCGCCGCCCGCGACGACCCGGACCGCGTGGGCGAGGTCGTCGCGCCGGACGTCCTTGAGGAGGAAGCCGCTCGCCCCCGCGCGCAGCGCCTCGAACACGTACGCGTCGAGGTCGAAGGTGGTCAGGATGATCACGCGGGTGGCGGTGGTGGCGCAGATCTCGGCGGTGGCGGTGAGGCCGTCCATGCCCGGCATACGGATGTCGAGCAGTGCGACGTCCGGGGTGTGGGTCCGTACCGCCGCGATCGCCTCGGCGCCGTCGGCCGCTTCCGCGACGACCTCGATGTCCGGCTGGGCGTCCAGGATCATCGCGAAGCCGGCCCGGACCAGTTCCTGGTCGTCGGCGACGACCACACGCAGCGGCCCGTCCCCCGTACCGCCGTTCATGACGGGGGGAGGAGCGGGAGGCGGGCGCGGACCCGGAAGCCGGGGCCGTCGGTACGGGGACCGCATTCGGCGGTCCCGCCGCACGCACGCGCCCGTTCCCGGATGTTGATCAGACCGCGGCCGCCGGAGGGGAGGAGGCGGGCGGGTCGCTGCCCGGTGGCCGGGCCGTCGTCGGTGATGTCGAGCTGCACGATGCCTCGGTCTTCCTGCCAGTGGAGGTGGAGCCGGGCACGGTCGGTGCCCGCGTGCCTGACGATATTGGTCAGCGCCTCCTGGGCGATGCGGAATGCGGCGGTCTCCACGTGCGGGGCGAGCGGAGGCAGGCCGGCCCCGTCAGGCCGCGGGTAGTCGACGGTGGCTCCCGAGCCGTCGGTCCGGGTGCACGCGACCGTGAGGCCCGATCCGGCGGCCAGCAGGGGCAGGTCGGCGAGAGCGGGCTGAGGGGCGCGCTCGGCTTGCGGGGCCCGGTCCGGGTCGAGCACCTCGAGGATCCCTCTGAGCTGCACCATCGCATCGCGTCCCGCACCCGCTATGGCGTCGAAGGCGCGCTCGGCGCGCACCGGGTCCTTGGCCAGGACCACGGGTCCGGCCTCGGCCTGGACGACCATCAGGCTCACCGCGTGGGACAGGATGTCGTGCATGTCCCGGGCGATCCTGGCGCGTTCGGCGAGTGCGGCCTTCTCCGCTTCCGCCCGGCGCTCGTGCTCCAGCCGTTCGGTGTGCGCCCGGCCGGCGGCAGCCGCCCTGCCGAGCGCGTAGCCCGCGACGCACAGCACGCTCATCCGCAGCCCGGATTCGGAGGAGGCCAGCGCGAAGCTGCCGAGTACGGTCGTGGCGACCACCGTGATCCTGGCCCACCGCCCCGAGCGCTCGGCGACCGTGTACATCGCCACCAGGGCCGCGTACCAGACCGGTTGGGACGGCACCTCGCCGACGTAGTCGTAACTGCTGATCGCCGCGAGACTCACCATCAGTACCGGTACCGGGTGGTCGCGCCGCCAGTAGAGCGGCGCCGCCGAGCCCAGCACCACCAGGACGCCCCAGCCGCTCCACGATCCGCCGCCCTCGTCGGCCCGCGCGGCGAAGGGCCAGAGCTGGGCGGCGGCCACGAGGGCCGCGAGCCCGGTGTCGACGGCGCGCGGGGGCAGGGCGCGGAGCCCCTCCCGCACACGGTCCGCCCGCGCGCCCAGGTCCGTCCAGGTCACCGCTCCCCCTGAGGTCACCGCGCACCGGCCACCGCCGGACGCCCCGCGCCACGGTCGTCCGCCGCGCCGGAGGCCGCCTGCCGCGACTCCATCACCCGCGCGATCTGCACGAAGGAGACGGAGAGTAGCAGTGCTCCCACCGGGATCAGGTCCTTGTCGGCCAGCGGCATCACGAGGTCGGCGAGGACGAGGAGCGCCGTCCACGGCTTGACCACCCGGAGGACGGCCAGCCGCACGACGAGGGCGAGCATGCCCACATAGAAGAGGTACGGGCCGAAGTCGTAGACGACCGGTGCCACACCGGGCACCTCCGACACCCGTTCCGTGAACCGGGACATCTCCAGGTGACTCTCGGACACCGCACCCGCCACCAGATCGATCCCGAACTGCGCCAGGAGGACTGCGGCTCCGGCCGTCGCCGCCCAGTACGTCACCGCCGCGACGCGGTCGCCCGACGGGGCGAGCGCCCTCAGCCGGCGGAACACCACCGCGAACAGCACCAGTGCCGCGCAGAACGCCAGATGGCCGAGGGTCCAGGCGGGGCCGGGACCCCGCTCGCCGTCCAGTCCGTCCGCGATCCGGAACAGGCCGTAGGTGAAGGTGAGCGCGGGCACCGCGAGCATGAGCGTTCGGGTGTTCGTCATGAATTCCCCAACTCCAGGGTGGTCGCCGGGGCTTCGGTGGGCCCGGCGGGAACACCACTCATCCTGGGGCGGGCGGCTCTCCGGCGGATCGCCGGAGCGAGGGATCTCCGCCCTCCGCCGCGCGACTGATATCGCCGCCGCTCCGGCTACCGCCTGGCGACGGTGCCGGTCACCAGGGCGACGCGGCCCCCGACCTCGATCGTGCCGTCGGGCGCGGGCGCGGTGAGGATCTGGGAGCCGCGTCCCTGTGTGATGTTGAGGGCACGGCCGAGCTGGGCGCTGAGCAGCATGGCCGCCGCCCCCGTCGCCTCGTCCTCGTCGATCCCGTCGTCGCGCCGCGGGAAGGCCCGTGCCCGTACGCGGCCGGCGGCCTCGTCCTCCCAGGCCCAGACGTAGAGCCAGCCCTCGCCGGGCGGCGGGCCCGACAACGCCTCGACGTCGGCGACGGAGGCGTAACGCTCCAGCGTCCTCGGGGGTGCCCACTCCGGGCGGGCCGTGATCCAGGTGAACTCGCCGTCCTGGCGGGCCGTCACGTCCCCGACGGGCAGCTCCAGGACCTCCAGGTCGAGCAGCCAGGCCGCGCCGACGAGCGGATGCCCCGCGAACCGCAGCCGCAGCCCGGGCGTGCGGATGTCGACGGTGCCGCGCTCCGGGTCGTCCACGAAGACCGTCTCGCTGAAGCCGAGTTTCCCCGCGAGCGCCTGCCGGGACTCGTTGTCGGGATACCTGCGCCCGTCGCGCACGACGCCCAGCGCGTTGCCGTGGCGGCCGTCCGGGCCGCAGAACACGCGCAGTACGTCGATGCCGTCGGGTACCTCGAAGTCGTTCACCTCCGCATTCAAGCACCGTGCGGCGTCTCCCGACGCCCCAGGGCCGCACCGGCGGGGTGCGCACCCGGCCCCTGATCCGGCCGGCACACCTCCTGTCACGGTTGGGCGCCGTATCTCATCCCGTCGCTCGCGCCGTTCACCGTCCCGGTAGGGTTCAGGCCGTCGGTGCGGATGACGGAGCAGAAGGCGCAGAAGGCGACGGATGACAAGGCTGGGGCGGCTGGCGGCGGGGCTCGCGACGACGACGGTACTGGTCGTGACGGCGAGCGGCTGCGTGACGGTGCACGGTGAACTGGAAGTCGTGCCGGGTGCGACGAAGTCCGAGGCCGCGAAGGCCCTGGAGGACTTCCTCGTCGCGTACAACGAGGCGGACAAGGCATACGATCCGGCGCTCGACGAGGACCGGGTGACCGGTCCGCTCGGCGCGATCAACCAGGCCGGCCTGGCCGCGCGGCAGAAGAACAGTCCGGAGGGCAACCCGGACCACAAGCCCCTGGAGCTGACCGACGCCTCCTACGTCATTCCCAAGAAGGCGGGCTGGCCGCGCTGGTTCGTCGCGGACACGGACTCCAACCGCGACCAGGACGGCGGCAAGCAGGACACCCGCTGGCTGCTGACGTTCGTCCGCACCGCGCCGGACGCGCTCTGGAAGGTCTCCTATCTGGCGGTCGCCTCCGCGTCCGAGATCCCCGAGTTCCGCAAGGACGCGGACGGCTGGGCGGAGCCGGTGCCCTCGGCGGACACGGACGCGGCGCTGGCTACCCCGCCGTCGGAGCTGAGCACCACGTACACGGGCTACCTCAAGGACGGCGCGCCGGACGTGTTCGCCCCGGGGTCGATGACCTCGGGCTGGCGGGAGTCGCGGAAGAACACCCGCAGGGCGGGGTTCTCCTACCAGTACGTCGACCAGGCGCTGGATTCCGGGACGTTCGCGCCACTGGGTCTGACGACGGAGGACGGCGGGGCGCTGGTCTTCTTCAGCAGCAAGCACTTCGAGCGGCAGACGGCGGCGGAGGGCCTGCGGCCGACCGTCACCGAGGACGTCGATGCGCTGCTGACCGGCGAGGTGAAGCGCACCCTGACCAAGGAACGGGTCTCCAGCCAGCTGGTCTACGTGCCCAGGAAGGCCGCGGGGGACGCGGGGGGCACGGACGGCAAGGTCCGCGTGCTGAACCGGCTGCCCGGTCTGATCGCGGCGCAGGGCTCCTGAGGCCGTCAGCCGTCTCGCGGGTCCCGCCGGGCTGAGCGCCTGAGCCGTTCGGCGAAGGCTGCGACGAGGTCACGGAGCTCGTCCGGGCGTTCGATGACGAAGGGCCGGTCGAGCGAGGCGAGCACGGCGGGCAGCCAGTCGAGCCGCTCCACGCGCAGTCGGACGCGGGACCAGCCGTCGGTCTCCGTGTCGGCGTCTCCTGTATCCGCGTCTCCCGGCTCCGCTTCCCCCGGCCCCCCGTCCCCGGGTTTCCCGTCTCCCGGGGGCGGCGGGTCCTCCACGAGCGCGATGCCGGCGGGGAGCCGGGCGTGGATGTGCTCGGCCGTGCCCTGGACGCGGAGGCTCACCTCGTACCGGTACGGCGCCGTGGCGAGCGCCGTCAGCAGGCGCTCCGCCGGGTCGGGTCCCTCGGTCGGCTCGAACGAGCCCGGCAGGGTCCTCACGTCCGTGATGCGGTCCAGCCGGAACGTCCGGTCCTCGCCCGCCGTGAGATCCGCGGCCGTCAGGTACCACTTGCCCGAGTGGGCGACGAGCCCATGAGGGTGCAGCGTGCGCTCGCTGCGACGGCCGTCCGACGCGGTGTAGCGGATCGACACCGGCCGGTGGTGGGTCACCGCGTCGGCGACCGGCAGCAGGATCCCGGAGTCCGGGACGAGCGCTTCGCCGGGCGGAGCGGTGAAGGCGAGGGCACCGAGCAGTGCGTCGAGCCTGAGGCGCAGCCGCTCGGGCAGTACGCGTCGGATCTTGGCCGTCGCCGTGTCACCCGCCGTGCCGGTCGCGGAGGCCGCTCCTGCCCATCGCCCACCGACGAGGCCGAGCAGCACGGCGAGCGCCTCGTCGTCGCTCAGCATGAGCGGGGGCATGCGATGGCCGGGGGCGAGCCGGTAGCCGCCGTAGCGGCCGCGCACCGACTCGACGGGCACGTCCAGGTCGGTGAGGTGGCCGATGTAGTGCCGCACCGTGCGTTCGTCGACGCCGAGCCGGCCGGCGAGTTCGGACGCGGTCCGGAGGCCTCCGGACTGCAGGAGTTCCAGCAGGGTGAGGACACGGGCGACAGGACGGGGCATGTCCAGAAGTCTCTCCGATATACCGGGCGGGTTCCGCCCGGTATTGCTCGTAGCGTTCGGTCAGAAGCACCGAACGACCAGGAGAACACCCTTGAACTTCGTCTCTGTCCGCGTCATCACGGACGACATCGCCCGCCTCGTCGACTTCTACGAGCGTGCCACCGGAGTGACCGCCGACCGGGCCACCGAGGACTTCGCCGAGATCAGGACCGCCTCGGCCACCCTCGCGATCGGCAGCACACGCACGGTCCCGCTGTTCTCACCCGGCTCCGCCGGCCCGGCCGAGAACCGGAGCGTCATCCTCGAATTCCTCGTCGACGACGTGGACCGCGTTCACGAGAACCTGACCGGGGTGGTGGAAAACTTCGTCAAGGAGCCCACCACGATGCCCTGGGGCAATCGCTCGCTCCTGTTCCGCGACCCCGACGACAACCTGGTGAACTTCTTCACCCCGGTCACGCCCGCCGCGGTCGCGAAGTTCACCCGCTCGGGACCGGGGCTCAGCGGCTGAGCGGCCAGGCCACCGCGTCGTGGTCGAGGTCGCTCGCGTCGGCCGTGTCGGCGTACTGGGCGCAGGCGTCGGTGAGCGTCTCGAGCAGGGTCAGCGGATCGGGCAGCGGGTTCTCCGGGCCACGGATCCAGTGCACGTCCAGCTCACCGGGGAGCCGTGCGGGTGGCAGGAGGACATAGCTGCCACGGCAGTGCCAGCGGAGTCCGGGATGCTCGTCCATGGTCTCGGGGTGGCAGTCCAGCTCGCAGGGCCACCACTCGTCCTCGTCGTCGGGGGTGCCCCGGGTTGCGGTGAAGAAGAGCATCCGGTCGCTGCCCGACTGGGCCACCGGGCCTACGTCGATGTCTGCGGCGATGAGCCGGTCGAGGGCGGCGCGCCCCGCGCTGAGGGGGACGTCGAGGACGTCGTGGATCAGGCCCGTCGCGGTGATGAAGTTGGCCAGCGGCTGGTTGGCGGCCCAGCGCTCGATCTGGGCGCGGTCCGTCGTGGACTGCGTCTGCCAGGCGAACGAGACGGGGTGCCGCGCGGGAGTCGGACAGCCGACGCGCTCGCACGAACACCGGTATCCGGAGGGGTGCGCCGCGGGCGAGATGGGCATTCCTGCCTCGGCGACGGCCAGGAGCAGCGCCAGCCGGGCCGCGTCGTCGGCTTCCGGCTGCGGTTTCGGCCGCCTGCGCAGCCACTGGGAAATCCTGCCCTCTGTGCCGCGATAGCGGCCGGAATCGGCGCCCATCTATCCCCTCACCTCAGCGGTTTCCTCTCCATGGTCCCACCATCCTGCTCCTGGGGTGGCCAGAGTTCCCAAGCGGGGTGCTCGGGCGGTTGCGCAGAGGTCGGCACACTCGTACGGAATGTAACGGAATGTGCCGTCGGGCTCAGGGCTGGGCCAGGAGCCCGCGCAGGGTGAGGTCGACGATCTGGTCCGCGTACGCATGGGTGAGCGGAAGGGTTCTGAGCAGCCAGCGGTGGGTGAGCGGGGCGATCAGGAGCTCCAGCGCGATCCGCGGATCGATGTCCGCGCGCACCTGGCCGGCCTCCTGGGCGGCTCGCAGGCGTGTGACATACAACTGGAGCTGCGGTTCGAGCAGTTTTTCGACGAATTGGGTCCCGAGCGCGGGATCCATGAGCCCCGCGGCTGTCAGGGCCCGGGTGGGTGCCGAGCTCACCGGATCGTTCAGCCCGTCGACCGTGGCCCGCAGGACCAGCTTGAGGTCGGCCGCCAGATCGCCGGTGTCGGGGATCCCGTACGCGCCGTCCTCGCCGGCCTCGCCCAGCTCCTCCGAGTGGCGGGTGCTCTCCTCGGTGAACGCCTCCAGGAGTACGGCCGCCTTCGACGGCCACCAGCGGTAGATCGTCTGCTTGCCGACGCCGGCCCGGGCGGCGATACCCTCGATCGTCGTCTTCGCGTAGCCCACCTCGCCGACGAGCGCGAGTGCGGCGTCACAGATCGCGCGGCGGGAGCGGTCGCTGCGACGGCTGGAGTCGGGTGCCTTCTGAGCTGCCATCCGGCCATCCTAGAGCCGGACGGTCCGATACGTATCGTCTTGCCTGCCGCACGTCCTGTCCGCCCCGGCCGGCGCCTCGCGCCCGGGAAGGAGCGTGTGGCCGGCGAACCACCCGAACGGATCACAGCGCGACGGCGCGGCGCGGCGCACCATGAACTCACGCACACACCCGTGCGCGTCCCACCGTTCCGCGGCCGAACGCCGCCGTTCGCGAGGAGCCTGCATTGACCCGTGACGCCACCCCTCGTCGCTATCTGATGTGCGCCCCGTCCCACTTCGAGGTCACGTACTCCATCAATCCGTGGATGGATCCGTCGAAACCCGTGGATCTGCCCCTTGCCACCACCCAGTGGGAGGACCTGCGCGACCGCTACCGGGCCCTCGGCCACACCGTGGAGCTCCTCACCCCCCGCCCCGACCTGCCCGACATGGTGTTCGCCGCCAACGGGGCCACCGTGATCGACGGCAGGGTGCTCGGCGCCCTGTTCGCCTACCGGGAGCGGTACGCGGAGGCCGAGGCGCACCGGGAGTGGTTCCGGGCGAACGGCTTCACGGAGATCCATGAGCCGGCCCATGTCAACGAGGGCGAGGGCGACTTCGCCGTGACCGCCTCGTACCTGCTGGCCGGGCGCGGCTTCCGGTCCAGTCCGCTCTCCCACGACGAGGCGCAGGAGTTCTTCGGGCGCCCGGTGATCGGTCTCGATCTGGTGGACCCGCGCTACTACCACCTGGACACCGCGCTGTGCGTACTGGACGACGCGGCGGACGAGATCATGTACTACCCCGGGGCCTTCTCGCCGGGCAGCCGGTCCGTGCTGGCCCGGCTCTTCCCGGACGCGCTGCTGGCCGAGGAGGCGGACGCCGCCGCACTCGGCCTCAACGCGGTCAGCGACGGGCGCCATGTGCTGCTGCCGCAGGCCGCGACCGGGCTCTTCGACCCGCTGCGGGACCGGGGCTTCGACCCGGTCCCGATGGATCTGGGCGAACTGCTCAAGGGCGGCGGCAGCGTGAAGTGCTGCACCCAGGAGCTGCGGACCTAGCGCTCCTCGGGCGGGGGCCAGGCGTCGCCCCACGCGGTGTCCCGGGCGGCACGGTAGAGCGCGCCGTGCCGCTTGGTGACCGTGGCGCGGCGCAGGCCCTCGTCCCGGGTGCAGAGCTCCAGCAGCACCTGCCCCTTGCGGATCTGGGGCCTGCGGATGACCCGTGCGCCGACCGGGTCGGTGGCGAACCTGGTCGCCACGACGTAGCTGAACTTCTCGTCCTCGTGGCTGAGTGAGCCGCCCTTGACCTGCCGGTGCAGCGACGAGCGGCTGACCCGCGCCGAGAAGTGGCACCAGTCGGTGCCGCGCTCGATCGGGCAGGCGTCGTTGTGCGGGCAGGGCGCGGCGACGCTCAGCCCCGCGGCGATCAGCCGGTCGCGGGCCTCGATGATCCGGTCGTATCCGTCGGGGGTGCCGGGCTCCACGATCACCACGGCCTGCGCCGCACCGGCGACGGCGTCCACCAGAGCGGCCCGGTCGGCGGGGGTGAGCTCCTTGAGTACGTAGCTGACGGTGGCCAGGTCCGTGGCCGCCGGCGCCGGCGCCGTCCCGATCCTCGCCCGCTCCCAGGCAGTGTCCCGCAGCGCGGGGATGCCGGAGGCCGCGGCCAGCTCACGGCCGAGCGCGAGGGCCGGCTCGGACCAGTCCAGGACCGTCGTGCGCGCCCCGTCCCAGGCCCCGGCGACCGCCCAGGTCGCCGCGCCGGTACCGCCCCCGAAGTCGGTGTGGGTGGCGGGCGACCAGTCCGGCGCGGCCTCGCGGAGTGCGGCGAGACAGGACCGTACGGCCTCGAACGTCGCGGGCATCCGGTAGGCGGCGTACGCGGCGACGTCCGAGCGGTCCCGCAGGATCGGGGCGTCGGTCGGGGTGGTCCCGCGGTAGCTGGCGATCAGCCGGTCGACGGCCTGGGCGGCCTGCGTCGGGGGCAGCCCGTCGAGCAGGGCGGCCAGCGCCGCACGCAGGGCTTCCGCGGTGGGGAGGGTGGCGTTCACCGCCGAATTGTAGGCGCAGGGGGCCCCGCCCTCCGCAGCCGGTGGGCGGGGTCCGTCGCCGCTGCATCTATGCGCGCGTGTTCCGCCACATCTATGCGCGCGTGTTCCGCCACGGCCGGCACAGCAGCAGGAAGCACGCCGCCGCGGACAGGGCGCAGACCACCTGCACCACGGCCATGGGTACGGCTGTCTTCTCGCCGGCGATCCCGACGAGGGGCGAGGCGATGGCCCCGATCAGGAACTGCGAGGTCCCCAGCAGTGCGGAGGCGGAGCCGGCCGCGTGCCTGGTGCGCATCAGCGCCTGGGTGTTGGTGTTCGGCATCGCGAGGCCCATCGCGGACATGAGCACGAACAGCCCGGCGGCCACCGGCACCAGGCCCACCTCTCCGAAGACCCCGGAGGTCATCAGCAGCAGCGCGACCGCCGCGACCGAGATGACGGTGAGGCCGACGCCGAGCGCCTTGTCCAGGCTGACCCGTCCGACGAGCAGCTTGCCGTTGATCTGGCCGACGGCGATCAGCCCGATCGAGTTGATCCCGAAGAGCAGGCTGAAGGTCTGCGGAGAAGCCCCGTAGATCTCCTGCACGACGAACGGTGAGGCGCTCACATAGGCGAAGAGCGCCGCGAAGGCGAGGCTGCCCGCGATCATGTAGCCGGTGAACACCCGGTCGGCCAGCAGCCCGCGCATGGTGCGCAGCGCGTCGCCGACGCCGCCGGTGTGCCGCTCGGCCGCCGGGAGCGTCTCGTGGAGCCACTTCCAGACGACGAGGGTGAGCAGGATGCCCACGACGGTGAGGACGACGAAGATGCCGCGCCAGTCGGTGAACTGCAGTACCTGGCCGCCGATCACGGGCGCGATGACCGGCGCGACTCCCGAGATGAGCATCAGGGTGGAGAAGAACCGGGCCATCTCGTCGCCGTCGTACAGGTCACGTACGACGGCCCGGGAGATCACGATGCCGGCGGCGCCCGCGAGTCCCTGGAGGAGACGGAAACCGATGAGGAGTTCCGCGGTGGGGGCGACGGCGCAGATCGCGGTCGCGAGCACGTAGACGACCATGCCGAGGAGCAGCGGCTTGCGCCGTCCCCAGCGGTCGCTCATGGGGCCGACGACGAGCTGGCCGAGTGCCATGCCGGTGAGGCAGGCCGTCAGGGTGAGCTGGACCGTCGCCGCCGGGGCGTGCAGGGCGTCGGTGACCTCCGGGAGCGCCGGGAGGTACATGTCCATCGAGAGGGGCGGCAGTGCCGTGAGCCCGCCCAGCACGAGGGTGACCAGAATCCCGGCCCGGCGTGCGGTGGTCGTGGAGGTGGTGGTCGTGGAGGCGGCCGGGGCACCCGCGGCGGTGGGGGTGGTGGCCGGGACGTCGTGTACGGCGCCCTTGCTGCTCGTCGGTATGTGTTCGTCTTCTTGCTGGGCCCGGCTCACGCCGCTGTCCGGCATCCTCGTCTCCGCTTCGTTGAATCCGCATCTATGCTCTCAGGTCAGTCGTAGTGGTCGATACCTTTTTCGGGTGAGGGCGGGCGGGCATGAGCGGGACTGTGCGTTGGGGAGTTCTGGCGACGGGCGGCATAGCCGCGACGTTCACGGCGGACCTGCTGGCCATGAAGGACTCGGGGGCCGAGGTCGTGGCCGTCGCGTCCCGGAGCGAGGCCTCCGCGAAGGCGTTCGCCGACCGGTTCGGGATCGAGCGGGCGTACGGCAGCTGGGCGGAGCTCGTCGCCGACGACACCGTCGACGTCGTGTACGTCGCCACCCCGCACTCGGCGCACCGGGAAGCGGCCGGGCTCGCTCTGCGGGCCGGCAAGCACGTGCTGTGCGAGAAGGCGTTCACGCTCAACGAGCGCGAGGCGCGGGAGCTGGTCGATCTGGCCCGGGAGCGCGGGCTGTTCCTGATGGAAGCCATGTGGACGTACTGCAATCCGCTCATCCGCCGGATGACCGAGCTGGTGGCGGACGGCGCGATCGGCGAGATCCGCACGGTGCAGGCCGACTTCGGCTTCGCGGGTGACTTCGGCGCCGAACACCGGCTGCGCGATCCCGCGCTGGGCGGCGGCGCGCTGCTGGACCTCGGGGTCTACCCGGTGTCGTTCGCGCAGCTGCTGCTGGGCGAGCCGGACCGGGTGCAGGCGGACGCGCTGCTCTCCCCGGAGGGTGTCGACCTGAACACGGGGATGCTGCTGGGCTGGGAGTCGGGTGCCACGGCGCTGCTGAGCTGCTCGATCGTGGGGAACCTGCCGACCGTCGCGTCGGTCACCGGCACGGCGGGGCGCATCGACTTCCCGCAGGGCTTCTTCCACCCGGAGCACTTCCTCCTCCACCGGGCGGGCCGGGAGCCCGAGAAGGTCGTCACGGGCCCGGGTCCCCAGGGCCTGACGGGCATGCAGTACGAGGCGGCCGAGGTGACGCGCGCGCTGCTGGCCGGCGAGAAGGAGTCCCCGCTGGTGCCGCTGGAGGGCTCGCTCGCCGTGATGCGGACGCTCGACGCGGTACGTGACCGTGTCGGCGTCCGCTACCCCGCGGACGACCGCGCCTGACGCCGGGCGGCCCGGGGCCGGGTTACGCGGGGGTGAGCCCCGGGTTCCCGGCCTCGGTCACGAAGGAGGCGGCCGTGGTGACCGGCGCCCCGGGTGTGGTGACCGCCGACACCGTGCGGAAGTCGGCCCGCGCCTGCTCCGTGCCGAGAGTGACGAGCGCGTAGCCGCGGCGGCCGTTGTAGAACTTCATGTGCGGGTTGGCCTGGGTCAGGTTGTTCCAGTTGGCCGGCTTCTCGGAGCCGTCCTTGCCGCTGGCGATCGAGGTCGCCACGACCTCCGTGCCGACGGTCCGGGACGCCGGGTCGTCGAAGTCCTTCTTGAGGTCGAAGGCGTAACCGACGTGCACGTCGCCGGTCAGGACCATCAGGTTCTCGATCCCGGCGGCCTCCGCACCGTCCATGACGCGCTCACGGGAGGCCGGGTAGCCGTCCCAGGAGTCCATGGACAGCTTGTAGGCGTCGGTCGGCACGTCGCGCCGCTGGGCGAAGGTGACCTGCTGCGGCACGACGTTCCACCGGGCGTCCGAGGTCTTCCAGCCGTCGAGCAGCCAGCGCTCCTGGGCGGCCCCCGTCATGGTGCGCGAGGGGTCCTCGGACTCCGGTCCGGGGACCTTCCAGCCGTCGCCGTACGCCTGGTTGCTGCGGTACTGGCGGGTGTCGAGGATGTCGAACTGGGCGAGCCGCCCGAAGCGCAGCCGGCGGTAGAGCCGCATGTCGGGGCCGGTGGGGCGCTGCGGGGTGCGCAGCGGCTGGTTCTCCCAGTACGCGCGGTAGGCGGCGGCCCTGCGCAGCAGGAACTCCTCCGGGGGGACGCTGTTCTCCGGGGTTTCGCCCGCGTAGTTGTTCTCGGTCTCGTGGTCGTCCCAGGTGACGACGAAGGGGTGCGCGGCGTGGGCGGCGCGCAGGTCGGGGTCGGACTTGTAGAGGCCGTACCGCATGCGGTAGTCCTCCAGCGTGAGCGTCTCCCGGTTGTAGTGGTCCGGCAGGACGCGGTCGGTGTACTTGCGGGCGCCGCCGACGGAGGTGACCGCGTACTCGTACAGGTAGTCGCCGAGGTGGAAGACCACGTCGACGTCCTCGTCCGCGAGGTGCTGATAGGCCGTGAAGTAGCCGTCGTGGTAGGCCTGGCAGGAGACTGCGGCCAGGGTCAGGGAGCTGTTGCGGGCGCCGCGGGCGGGTGCGGTGCGGGTGCGGCCGGTGGGGCTGGTCCAGCTGCCGGCACGGAAGCGGTAGTAGAAATTCCGGTCGGAGTCGAGGCCGTCCACGTCCACGTGGACGCTGTGCCCGAATTCCGGGTGGGCGGTGGCGGCTCCGCGCCGGACGACCCGCCGGAAGCGCTCGTCGCGGGCGATCTCCCAGCGGACCACGACGCGCGCGGCGGGGAGCCCGCCGTCGGCCTCGTACGGGCGGGGCGCGAGTCTCGTCCACAGGAGCACGGAGTCCGGCAGGGGGTCCCCGGACGCCACCCCGAGGGTGAAGGGGTCCTCGGTGATCTTCCGGGCGTCGAGCTCGGCGGCGGCCGCCGTGCCCGCGCCGGGCAGGTTGACCGCGAAGGCCAGTGCGGCGGCGGCACCGGTGACGGTGAGGAACCGGCGGCGGCCCACACCGGAGCCGAGCCGCTGCGCGGCGAGGCGCAGTTCGGCGGAATGGCCGTGCTGTCCGGGCGTCCTGCTGAGCTGTGCGGGTGTCATGTGCCCCTCCCCTGCCGGATGTTGTCAGAGGCATTGGAGTGCGGGGCGACGACCGGCCGTTGGCGGGTACACAACATCCTTATGGCGGTGTGATGAGCACCGGGTGCCGGCCGCCGTGAAACCTCCCGTACGCTGCCGGGCCATGAACGCTGAGCAGAGAATCGCTGTCGTCACAGGTGCGGGATCGGGGATCGGCAGGGCCGTCGCCCTCACCCTTGCGGGCGCGGGCTGGACGGTGGCCCTGGCGGGCCGGCGGGCCGCCGCCCTGGAGGAGACGGCCGCCGCGGCCGGCCAGGCCACCACGGTGTGCCTGCCCGCCGACGTGAGCGACCCGGAGGAGGTGGCGGCGCTCTTCAGCTCCGTACGGGACCGCTTCGGCCGGCTGGACCTGCTCTTCAACAACGCGGGGACGTTCGGACCGCGCGCGACGCCCGTCGAGGACCTGGCGTACGAGGACTGGCGGACGGTGGTGGACGTCAATCTGACGGGGACGTTCCTGTGCGCGCAGGCGGCGTACCGCCTGATGAGGGAACAGGACCCGCAGGGCGGCCGGATCATCAACAACGGCTCGGTCTCGGCCCACGCGCCGCGCCCGCACTCCATCGCCTACACGGCGACGAAGCACGCGGTGACCGGCCTGACGAAGTCGCTGTCGCTGGACGGGCGGCCGTACCGGATCGCCTGCGGGCAGATCGACATCGGCAACGCGGCCACCGACATGACGGAGCGGATGAGTTCGGGGATCCTCCAGGCCAACGGCGAGGTGGCCGCCGAGCCGGTCATGGCGGCGGACGACGTGGCGCGGACGGTCCTGCACATGGCGGAGCTGCCGCTGGAGGCCAATGTGCAGTTCGCGACGGTACTGGCGACCGCGATGCCGTACGTCGGCCGGGGCTGATCCACCCGTGGCCGTGTTCCCGCGCGGCACCGGGCGGGAATGCGCGGCCGTCTCCCCCGGTTGAGCTGCGACATGAGCGCACACACCGCCGTCGACGTCCTCCGCTACACCGCGTTCTCCGCCGACCCGGGCGGGGGCAACCCGGCAGGCGTCGTCCTGGACGCCTCCGGGCTCGACGACGCGGCGATGCTCGCGGTCGCGGCGGAGCTGGGCTACAGCGAGTCGGCCTTCCTCACCTCACCGGACGGCCGCGGCGGTTACACCGTCCGCTACTTCAGCCCGAAGGCCGAGGTCCCCTTCTGCGGCCATGCCACGGTGGCCGCCGCCCTCGCGCTCGCCGAGCGGGACGGCCCGGGCGACCTGGTGTTCTCCACCCCCGCGGGCCCGGTCCCGGTCACCGTCACCCGTGAGGGCGACGAGCTCCGCGCCACCCTCACCAGCGTCGAGCCGCACACCACGGACGCCGCCCCCGAGGACGTGGCGGAGGCCCTGGCCGCCCTGGACTGGCCGGCCGCCGAGCTGGACGCCGCGCTGCCGGCCCGGATCGCCTACGCGGGCGCCCGCCACCTGGTGCTGGCCGCCGCGACCCGGGAACGGCTGGCGCACCTCTCGTACGACTTCGCCCGGCTGGAAGTCCTCATGCGGCGGCTCGACCTGACGACCGTCCAGCTGGTGTGGCGGGAGTCCGCCACGGTCTTCCACGTCCGCGACCCCTTCCCGGTCGGCGGAGTCGTCGAGGACCCGGCGACGGGCGCGGCGGCCGCGGCGTTCGGCGCGTACGCCCGCGAGCTCGGCCTCGTCCCGCACGACGCGGTCCTCACCCTGCACCAGGGCGCCGACATGGGCCGCCCCGGCACCCTCACCGTCGAGCTGAGGCCGGGCGACGCCCGGATCAGGGTGTCGGGGACGGGGACCCGTATCGGCTGAGTCCCGGAGCGGGGGCTCAGCTCGCGTACACACCCGCCCGCGCCGCCACCGCCGCCGCCTCGGCCGCGCGGTCGGCGACCGCCTCGTCGAGGGGGTCGCCACTGGCCAGCATCCGGTAGTAGAGGGGAGCCGACACGGCCCGGATCACCTCGCGGGCGTCGGTCCCCCGGGGCAGTTCGCCCCGCTCCACCGCCGCGTCGACGCAGCCGGCCCACTCCGCGACGCGTACGGCGTAGAAGCGGTGCAGGGCCTCGGCCGTCCGGGCGTCGCACGTCGCCGCCGCGACGACGGCGGCGAAGAGGGGCCCCTGGCGCGCGTCGGTCAGTGTGCGCACCACCAGTCGCGCGTTGGACCGGAGGTCCTCGTCCAGGGAGCCCGTGTCCGTACGCGGGACCGACTGCTCCGCCATCTCCGTCAGCAGGTCGGCGACCAGCCCCGCCGTGGTGGACCAGCGCCGGTAGACCGTCGTCTTGCCGACCTCGGCGCGGCGGGCCACGTCGGCGAGATCGAGCCGGTCGAAGCCGTGCTCGACCAGCGCGTCACCGGCCGCGCGCAGCACGGCCTCCCGCACCCGTGCCGTGCGGCCGCCGGGCCTGACCGTGCCAGGCTCCACATCCCCTGTGTCCACGAGAGGCCTCCCATTCCGTCACCGGCCCGGAGCAGGTGACAGTACACCTTAACGGGAACGCGGGGCCGTTAGCACTCGGAGGTCCACCGGGTGAGTCGGGGCCGGGCGGCGGGGCGCGGGCGCGGCAGGATGACGGCATGGCACCACCGCTGACCGTTCCCAGCATGACCGCCGGAGCCGACTTCGTCCTGCGGCCCTGGGAGATGAGCGACCTTCCCCTCGTCCGCGAGGCGGCGGAGGACGACTACATCCCGCTGGTCACCACGATCCCCACGCCGTACTCCGACGAGGCCGCCGAGGCCTACGTCAGGCGCCAGTGGGACCGGGCCGCCGACGGGGTGGGATACCCGTTCACCATCGCGCGCACCCGGGACCGGCGGCCGGTCGGCTCCATCGGGCTCTGGCTCGCGGACGCGGCCGCGGGCCGGGCGACCCTCGGCTACTGGATGACGGCCCCCGGCCGCGGCCAGGGCGTCGCGGCAGCGGCCCTGCGCACGGTCACCACCTGGGCGCTGCACGAGCTGGGCATCCCCCGGGTGCAGCTCCTCATCGAACCCTGGAACACGGCCTCGGTACGGACCGCCGAGAGCGCCGGCTACCGGCGCGAGGGTCTGCTGCGCGGCTGGCAGGAGATCGGGGGGCGGCGCCGGGACATGCTGATGTACGCCCGGCTGAACGGCGACCGCCCTTCCGATGACCGGTCACCCACCGCGAGCTGAACACCGGACGTTACGATCACGGGCACCGCGGTGGTGCCGCGGTGCCGCAAGCCACCGAATCCCCGGGAGAGCCGAGCCTTGTCCGAACCGCGTATCGGCGTATCCATCGTGACCATGGGAGACCGTCCGCAGCAGGTCGAGGCGCTGCTGGCGTCGGTGGCCATGCAGGACGCGCGCCCCTCCCGCGTGATCGTCGTGGGCAACGGCTCGCCGCTCCCCGACTACAGCTCCTTCCCCGGCCTGACGGGCCTGGCCGGCGGCGTGACCCTGCTCGAACTCGACGAGAACCTCGGCTGCCCCGGCGGCCGCAACGAGGCCCTGGAGGCGCTCGCCGCCTACGGCGACGTGGACGTGGTGATCGAGCTGGACGACGACGGACTCCTGGTGGACAAGGACGTGTTCCGCCGGGTCCAGGAGCTGTACGCCGCCGATCCGCGCCTCGGCATCGTCGGCTTCCGTATCGCCGACGAACACGGTGAGACCCAGCGCCGGCACGTGCCGCGTCTCCGCGCCAAGGACCCGATGCGCCGCGGCCAGGTCACCGCGTTCCTCGGCGGCGGCCACGCGCTCTCCATGAGGATGCTCGCCGAGACCGGCCCCTGGCCGGCCGAGTTCTTCTTCACCCACGAGGAGACCGACCTGTCCTGGAGGGCGCTCGACGCGGGCTGGAAGATCCTCTACGAGCCCGGCCTGCTGCTCCAGCACCCCAGGACGTCGCCGGCCCGCCACGCGGTCTATTACCGCATGACCGCCCGCAACCGCGTCTGGCTGGCCCGCCGCAACCTGCCCCTGCCCCTGGTCCCCGCCTACCTCGGCACCTGGATCCTGCTCACCGCGGCCCGTACCCGCTCGGCCACCGGCCTGCGCGCCTGGGCGGCCGGCTTCGCCGAGGGGATGCGCACCGAGTGCGGCGAACGGAACCCGATGCACTGGCGCACGGTGTGGCGGATGACGCGCCTGGGCCGCCCGCCCCTGGTCTGACCGCTCGGCCCCGGCCGGCCGCCGCTCAGCCGGCGTCCCTCCACCGGTACAGCACGTCCGGCTCGTTCTCCTCGTTGCGTGCGCCGTCGTCGTACGCCTCGGCGACGAAGCCGTGCCGCTCGTAGAAGGCGCGGGCGGCGGAGTTGCGCTGGAAGGTGTACAGGCTGAGCTCGCCGCGCGAGGCCTTCTTGACCTGTTCCAGGAGCAGCGTCCCGACGCCCTTCCGCAGGGTGTCGGGACGCAGATGGAGCTGGTCGAGCTCGTCCCCGTCCAGCGAGGCGAATCCGAGCAGTTCCCCCGACTCCCCCTCGGCCACCCACACCCTGGAGCCGGGCAGCACGCCCTGGGTGATTCAGGCGAGCGTGTCCTCATCGCTGTGCACCCGCGGCAGGTAGGGCAGCGCGGCGGCCCGTGAGGCCAGGAAGACCCGGGTGATCGCCTCCGCGTCCCCGGCGGTCGCCGCCCTCAGCCGTACGGACGTGTTCCGGTCCATGCTCCGCTCCCCCGCCTCGGTGAACGCACATGTATAGCAGGGGTGTCGGCCGGAACGGCGGGTTCCGCCGCCACGCCGGGGCGAGCGTTGCATAATGCCGCCCTGAGGCACCGACCGTCCGACCGAGGAGTCCAGCCATGGCTTTGACCCGCACCGAGCGCGAGCAGTTCCTGGCCGAACCGCATATCGGCGCACTGGCCGTGGACGCGGCCGAGGAAGGACGGGCCCCGCTCACCGTGCCGATCTGGTACCAGTACGCACCCGGCGGCGACCTGTGGATCATGACGGGGCGCGACTCCCGCAAGGGGACCGCCATCGCCCGGGCGGGCCGCTTCAGCATCATGGCGGACCGCCTGACGCCGACCATCCGCTACGTCTCCGTCGAGGGCCCGGTCGTCTCCACGCTCCCCGCCACCCGTGAGCAGCTGGTGGAGATGGCCTCGCGTTACCTCCCCGCCGAGAAGGTCGAGGGTTACGTCGACTTCGCCTGGAAGGAGCACGGCGCCCAGGTGGTCGTCCACATGCGTCCCCAGCGCTGGCTGAGCTCGGATCTGGGCCAGGTCTGAGCCTGCGGCGTACACGCGTGGAGGCGCCGGTTCCGGAAGATCTTCTTCGAGGCGATCTTGCGGCATAGATCGTTTAGGGTCTGGGCAGCATGAGGGCGCACATGATGAGCCATCAATTTGTGGCTCAAAACGTGCACTTCAAGTCAATGGGCGGCATTTTCGATCGCCCGGTCACGGGGCGGGGGCCTGTGAACTGTCTCAAGAGAGGACCCGCCACATGCCGCAGGACGTCACATTCGACCTCCCCTTCAAGACGCCGGTGAGCGAACACCTCGCATACGCGCGAGAGCACCACCTGCGCTGGGTGTGGGAGATGGGCCTGGTCCGCAGCCAGGCCGGCTTCGAGGAGTACCAGTCATGGGACCTGCCGCAGGCGGCGGCGCGTACGTACCCCTACGCCTCGGCCGACGACATGGTCGTCCTGATGAACTGGTTCTCCCTGGCCTTTCTCTTCGACGACCAGTTCGACTCCGGGAGCCCGGACCGGGCGGACCGCATAGCGGAGGTCGCGCGGGAGCTGATAGCCACACCGCTGCGGCCCGCCGGGACGCCTCCCCGCGTGCTGTGCCCGATCACCCTGGCCTGGGCGCAGGTGTGGGCCCGTCTCTCGGATGGCATGTCCCTGACCTGGCGGACCCGGTTCGCCGCCTCCTGGGGGCGCTTCCTCGTGGCCCACACCGAGGAGGTCGACCTGGCGGCCGAGGGCCGCGCGGGGACGCTCGGCATCGAGGAGTACGCCGAGTTCCGCCGTCGCACGGTCGGCATCCACCACAGCATCGACGCGGGTGAGCGCAGCCGCGGCTTCGAGGTGCCGGCGCAGGTGCAGGCGCACCCGCTCATGGTGCGGATGCGGGACCTGGCCGCGGACACGATCGGCTTCATGAACGACATCCACTCCTTCGAGCGCGAGAAGCGCCGGGGGGACGGCCACAACCTCATCGCCGTCCTGCACCGGGAGCGCGGCTGCACGTGGGAGGAGGCCGCCGCCGAGGCGTACCGGATGACGACGGCGTGCCTCGACGAGTACCTCGCACTGGAGACGCACGTCCCGGCGATGTGTGAGGCGCTCGGCCTCGGCTCCGAGGAGCGGGCCCAGGTCCGGATGGGCGTGGAAGCCATCCAGCACTGGATCAACGGCAACTACGAGTGGGCGCTGACCTCGGGCCGGTACGCCGCCGCGAAGGAGGGCCCGGCCGCCACGGCGGAGCTGGCGGGCCGGGGTTCGCTGGACGATCTGCTCACCGTCTGACGGACGTGTGCCCGCCCGGCCGGAGGCCGGGCGGGCACACGGAGCACGGTCAGACCGCGGTGAACTCGACCGGGAGCGTGTCCAGACGCGCTTCCCAGGTGGAGGCGGTCGAGGTGAGTTCACCGGCGGGCACGGACAGCCGCAGGCCGGGCAGCCGGTGCAGCAGGGTGTCGACGGCGATCTCGATGATGGCCTGGCCCATGTTCTGGGCGGGGCATTCGTGCGGACCGCCGCTGAACGCGAGGTGCGACTGGTTGCCGTGTACGGAGACCCCCGCGTCCGGACGGATGTCCGGGTCGAGGTTGCCCGCGGCGAGCCCGAGCACCAGCAGGTCGCCCTCCTTGATCTGCGTACCGCCCAGTTCGAGGTCCGCGGTGGCGAAACGCCCCGGGAGGACCGCGAGTGGCGGGGTGCTCCACATGACCTCCTCGACGACCTCGGAGACGGCCCGCTGGCCGCTGACGAGGCCTGAGAGGCGGGCGGGGTCGGTGAAGACTGCCTCCAGCACCCGGGCCAGCAGGTTGCTGGTCGTGGTGTGCGCGGTGATCAGGACCAGACGCAGATGGCTGAGAATCTCGCCCTCGTCGAGTCCGGCGTCGTGCGCGAGCAGCCCCGTGGTGAAGTCGGGCCCCGGTTCGAGGCGCTTGCGCTCGGCGAGTTCCCCCAGGATCTCCATGATGCGGTCGTTGTGCGCGAGGGCGTCCGGGCCGCCCTTGATGACCTGGGCGCAGGAGACCGCGAGGCTGCGCCCCTCTGCTGCCGGGAGCCCGAACAGCCGTGTGAGCACGAGCATCGGCAGGTACTCGGCGTACTCGCCCACCAGGTCGGCACTGCCCTTCCCGGCGAACGCGTCGATCTGCTTGTTCGCGAAGTGCGTGACATGGCGGCGGATACCGCGTCCCGCCAGGGTGTCCAGGTTGTCGGTGACGGCCCTGCGGAGCCTGCGGTGCGGTTCACCGTCCTGGGAGACGCAGTCCGGACGCCAGCCGAGCATCTGCATCAGCGGCGAGGTGTCTTCGACCTCCCCCTCCTTCCAGTCCCGCCAGATGCGCGAGTCCCGGCTGAACTGGAGGGGGTTGTCGAGCACGCGCCGGCTCTCGCGGTAGCCGAGGACCAGCCAGGCGCGGACGTCCCCCTCCAGGAGCACCGGCGCCACGGCCCCGTGTTCCTTGCGCAGCCGTCCGTAGATGCCCTGCGGGTCGATCGCCGCGTCCGGCCCGTACAGCCGGGTCAGGCCGTCGGCGCCGCCGTGCATGACGGGGCAGCCCCGGGTGGCTTCGGCGCCGTCGGCCGGGTGGTCGGTCATCGGGGCTCCAGAGCGACGGCGGAGCGTGCCTTGAGGTGACGTATCAGCGCGATCAGCACGTCACGGCTGGAGTTGCGGTCACGGGCGTCGCAGGTCACGACCGGCGTGTGCGCGGGGATGTCCAGGGCGTCCCGGATCTCCTCGACCGGATGGTCCTTGGAGTCGGGGAACACGTTCAGCGCGATGACGAAGGGCACGTCCTGCCGCTCCATCTCCTCGATGGCCCGGAAGCTGGAGGCGAGCCGGCGGGTGTCCACCAGCACGACCGCACCGAGGGCGCCCTTGAACAGGCCGTTCCACAGGAACCAGAACCGCTCCTGCCCCGGGGTCCCGAACAGGTACAGCACCAGCTCCTCGTTGATGCCGATCTTGCCGAAGTCGAGGCTGACGGTGGTCTCCTGCTTGTCCGCCACCCCGATCAGGTCGTCGACGTCCACGCTGGCCTGCGTGAGCGTCTCCTCGGTGGTGAGGGGCTTGATGTCGCTGACCGAGCGCACCAGGGTGGTTTTCCCGGTGCCGAAACCGCCGGCGATCATCACCTTCACCGAGCGGGTACCGCCTCCCGCCGTCTGCCGGTCGGGATGGTCAAAGCCTTTGAAGTCCACTGAGTACCTCCTCAAGGAGCGCGAGGTCGGGCCCGCGGCCGGCTCCTGAAGCCGGGATGGGATCACGGGCTTCCACGCGGCCTGCGTCCAGCAGATCGGCCAGGAGTACCGCGAGAATGTTGAAGGGCAGTCCGAGGTGGGCGCCGAGTTCGGCCACCGACAGCGGATCGCGGCAGCGCCGGAGTATCTCCTCGTGCTCGTGCTGCAGACCGGTCCCGGCCGCGGCACGGGAGCTGATGAGTGTCGCCACGTCCAGGGTCGACGCCGAACCACCCGGTCCGCTGCGCCCCCCGGTGAGGACGTAGTAGCGCTCGAGACCGGGCGGGTCCGTGGGCCGGCGGGGACCACTCATCCAGGATTCTCCTCCAGGCGCGGACTCGTGCCGAGGAGCTCACCCATCCTCCGCGCCAGATCCCTCATCTGATGGCCGAGCAGGCCCTGGTCGAGCCCTTCCCTGGCCAGCACCCCGAGGTAGGTCTCCACTCCGGCCCGCACCACGAAGAGATGGCCGCCGTCGACCTCGATCATCGCCAGGCGGAGCTGTCCCGCGTACGTGGGGAACTGCTCGGCCACCGGCTGTGCGAGGGCCTGCAGGCCCGCGACCACGGCGGCGAAGCGGTCCACGTCGTCGGGGTCGTCCGCGCCGTAGGAAGTGATGGCCTTGCCGTCGCTGGAGGCCACGAGGGCGAAACGTATCTCCCGGATGCTCTCCGTGAGATCGCGGAGCGCCCAGCTCACGTCGGTTCCCTGTTGCGTCATGTGGACTAGTCGCTCTCTTCAGTGCGGTTGGACTCACGGCCGGCAGTCGTCTCGCGGGCGCCCGGGTCGGCGTCCGCGGTCGTCGCCCCCGGTGGAGCGCTTTCGCGCCCGGCGGTGGCGAAGGCGGCGAGGCCGGCGAACGAGGAGTCCGGCGGCACGGGGACCACGGACTCGGTGGTCCGGTCGGTTCCGCCCGGCCTGGTTTCCGGCGTGTCCGCCCGCCTGCTCCTGCGTCGCGGCAGGCCGCCGGGCGTGGTGTCCATGGCGTCGATGGCTTCGGTGCTTTCCACGGGCACGGCGGCCCGGGCCGGCTCGGGGACCGGCTCGGCCCTCTCCACGGCGGGCCTGGCCGGCTCGGTGACGGGGGCGGACAGGTGGCTGAAGTACTTGTGGGGAACCACCACGACCACCGAGGTGCCGAGCCACGGCGAGTCCGCGAAGGTGACCCGGATGCCGTAGCGGCGGGCGAGGGCGCCCACCACACGCAGGCCGAGGTTGGCGTCCTCCGAGATGCCGCCCAGGCCGGGCCCCTGCGAGGTACCCGCGATGGCCTGCTCCGCCTCGCGCTTGCGCTCGTCGGTCAGGCCCTTGCCCGCGTCCTGGATCTCGATGCCGACGCCGTTGGGCACCTCCTTGCCGGAGACGACCACGGGCTCGGTCGGCGGCGAGTAGCGCGCCGCGTTGTCGAGGAGGTGGGCGAAGATCAGGGTGAGGTGGTCCACCAGACCGCCGTCGACGCCGAGTTCGGGCAGGTGACGGACCTGGATGCGGTTGAAGTCCTTGATGCGTCCGATGCCGCCGCGGACCACGCTGAGCAGTCGCTGCGGCTCCTGCCACTGGCGTCCGGGCCGGTCCGAACCACCGAGCACGCCGATGCTGGCGGCCAGACAGTCGGCGGGGCCGATCTCCTGGTCCAGCTCCATGAGGCCCTGGGCCACGGCGGGCAGCCGCCCGTGTTCGCCCTGCATCTCGTGGAGCCTGCCGCGCAGCCGGCCCGTCAGCACGTGGATACGGCTGCCGATGCCGACCACGGCCTGCTCGGCCGACGTGGAGCGGTTCAGCTCCTCCTCGACGGCGAGCAGCGCGTTCCGCTGGACCTTGCGCAGCGCGGCACGCAGCTCCGGTCCCGCGTCGGCCTCCTGTGCGGCCTCGGCCAGGATGTCGTCGATGGCCTCGCCGTCCCTCAGCCGCGCGACGGCCTCGGGGAGATGGCGGTCGCCGAGCCTGACGACGACGTCCTGCTGGAGGGCGAGCCGCTCCTCCGTCGCGCGGGCCCGTTCGGCGATGGCGGTCTCGTACGCCTGGGAGTGCTCGGCGAGCCGGGCCTCGAAGGCCGCCGCCTGCTCGCCCAGCTGAGCTTCCAGGGCGGAGCGCTCGGCCGCGAATCTCTGTTCCCTGCCCCGCACATCCGCGTACAGCTGCTGGGAGTGCTCGGCCTGCGCCGAGCGGAAGTCGTCGTTCGCCCGGCCGAGCCGGGCCCTGGTCCGCACGAGGAGCCGTACGCAGACCGCGCCGGCGACGGTGACCGCGGCACCCGCGAACGTCGCCGGTATCTGGACCTCATCGGGTCCCGCCACTGCGGTGACGACGGTTCCGGCTCCTAAGGCCAGCGGCATCAGCCACCAGCCGTACCAGGCGACCGGTGTACGTGCCACCGGGGGTGGAGTGGCAAGTTCCATCTGCATCCTTCGAGAGCAACACAATTCGAACAGGGGGGAGTCGCGCACACACCGCAACGCCACACGCGAGCGGGCAGCGCGGCGGCGGCCGAGTGAGTTCGAGTCAACTCGCCGCGCCGCAGGGGAGCCTATCGGGTTACGGACGCAAGTGATCAACTCCCCTCCGCATACCGGAAGGTACGGGATCGGCCGCCGGCCGGAACCCGGCGGCGGCCGTGACTCCACCACGGGTGAAGACGTCGGCAGGGGGTAGGGAGTACGGAGGAGAAGCCCTTCACCCCGACCACGTACGGGAGTTCGAGAGGGCAGACGGGCGGGGAGAAGGGGCAGACCCTTCGCACCCCTCCGGGCATCCGATGTGCCCCCGGGTCCGCTGACACGGGGTCCGGTCCGGTCCTATCGTCGACTGGTGGACCTATGGACTTCTTTGGAACCCGCGTCGACCACGGTGGATCCGGGCAGCAGTACGACCGTCCGGCTGCGGCTGCGGAACACCGGTGACGTCGTGGACGAGTACCGCTTCGAACCCGTAGGCGGCCTTGCCCCCTGGATGGCCGTGGAACCGCAGACGGTCCGGCTCTATCCGGGTACGACCGCGACGGTGGAGCTGACGATCGCACCGCCACGCACTCCCGACGCGACGGCCGGGCCGAATCCGTACGCGGTGCGGATCACACCGACCGAGCACCCCGAGGCCACCACGGTCCCCGAAGGCAACGTCACGATCACCCCGTTCACCGAGCTCAGGGCCGAACTGGTCCCTCCCACGGTCAAGGGGCGCTTCCGGGGCCGGCCCAAGCTGGCCGTCGACAACCTCGGGAACACCAAGCTCACCGCGTCGGTCAGCGGGAGCGACAACGGGGACGCCCTCTCCTACGACATCCGCCCGGGCAGCGTCCAGGTCGAGCCCGGCCGTGCCGTCTTCGTCGACGCGACGCTGAAGCCCCGGCAGATCACCTGGTTCGGGTCGAAGGAGCAACGGCCTTACACGCTGGCCGTCCAGAGGTCCGGGGCACAGCCCGTGGACGTGGACGGCACCTACGTCCAGCGCAGCTTCCTGCCGGGGTGGCTCGCCACGGCGCTCGGTATCGCCCTGGCCCTCACCATCACGTTCGTCATCATCTGGCTCTCCTACAAACCGAAGGTGAGCAGCCTCGCGACGGAGAAGGTCGCCGACTCCCCGGTCAGCACCCTGCCGCCGTCCGCTTCTCCGCCGGCCGCACCGTCGCCGCAGGCCGAGTCCAAGGCGCCCACCGTCGAGCCCACACCGGAGAAGGAGGACGCCGGCGAGGAAGCGCCGAAGGAGCCTGCCGGCGGCGGTGGCGGCGCCGAGCCCGAGAAGAAGCCCGCCCCGGCACCGGGGTCACA
Organism: Streptomyces sp. NPDC079167; assembly: GCF_040686735.1. Classification (NCBI taxonomy): domain Bacteria; kingdom Bacillati; phylum Actinomycetota; class Actinomycetes; order Kitasatosporales; family Streptomycetaceae; genus Streptomyces; species Streptomyces sp. NPDC079167. Next base: position 198,504 of record NZ_JBFBLO010000001.1, read on the forward strand.
GATCATCAGCAAGGCTGCCGGGCGGTGCATCGAAGCGACGGGCCAGGTGGACGGCGAGGCCAGGGACGGCACGCATCTGACGGTCTGGGACTGCAAGGAGAGGGCCAACCAGAAGTGGGAGTTCCTCAACGACGGCACCGTTCGCTCGCTCGGCATGTGCATGGATGTGGCCTGGGGTGCCAAGGAGGACGGCACCGTGATCCAGCTCGCGCGGTGCACCGGGGTCCCGGCTCAGAAGTTCGTACTGAGCGGTGAGGGTGACCTGGTCAATCCGCAGGCGAACAAGTGCGTGGACGCGCAGGACGGAGGCCGCGCCGACGGGGACCCGCTGCGGCTGTGGACGTGCGCCGGAGTGGCCCATCAGAAGTGGCGGCTCGAGGGCTGAACCGCGCGGCCCGTGTCGCCCCGTCGTTCGACCGACGGGGCGACACGGGCCGGTGACGCCTGATCACCAGTTCTTGTGCTGGACCTCGCCGAGGTCGCAGAAGGTGCAGCCGGTGCTCAGGAAGTCCTCCGTGCTGCGGAACTCCTCGTCGGCCAGGTGCCATCGGAGCCAGGCGGTGATGATGTGCTGGCCGTTGCGCGTGGCGAGGATGTGGTCGGTGTCGTCGAGGACGTCGAGCCACACCGGCACATCGGTGTTGGTGTAGTCGCGTCGTACGTTCTCGGTGGCGAAGTCCTCGTCACCGCCGATGTAGAGGGCCGGATTGCGGAGGCTGTCGGGGCCGTTGCCGTCGAAGGAGCCGCCGGCCACGTGGACGGTGGTCTCCAGCCGCGGCTCGTCGGCCACGTCGAACGTGCCGATCGATCCCCGGGAATGACCTCCGAAGGCCACCTCGGACAGATCGAGGTGTGAGTACAGCGGACTGCTCGGGGCGGCGTTCTGGTCCTCCAGCCAGTCGAGGGCGTCGACCATGTAGTCGCCGCTGCTGGACGAGACCTCGCTGTAGACGACGAACCCGTGGGACGCCCACTGGCGCAGCATGTCCTCGTAGGCGGCGGGGTCGGAGCCCGCGCCCGGGCCCCAGACGAAGACCGGGTGGTCCACACCGTCCCGGCCGGCGTCGGCCGGACGGACCAGCCATCCGTCGCCGCCGGGACCGGCGGATTCGTCGACGGTCACCGCGTAGGGCCCGGGTTCGGTGACGTCGTCCACCGGAGGCAGGGATCCGGCCGGAGGATCGGTCGGGCCTCCGTCGTCCTCGGCTTCGACGAGCACGTCGTCGACGGTCAGCGTCTCCAGGAGGCTGCCGGCGTCCAGCGAGAACCGCAGCCGCAGGTCACCTCCTTCGGCCGCGGCCGGCAGGGGGAACGACACCGCACCCGTGGCGGTGCGCGCCGATTCCAGCGTCGTGAACGAGGCGCCGTCGACCGAGTAGGCCACGGTGAAGGCCTCCCCGAGGTCAAGGCCCGAAGCCGTCCGGGTGTAGGACACGGTCACGTCGCTCAGCCCGGTCAGATCGACGGGTGCGGACACCAGGGTGGCAGCGGAGACCGGCGAACCGCTCAGCCGGGCGCCGTAGGTGCCGGTCCTGACGGAACCGGAGGCGGTGAAGGTGCCGAGCCCGTCGGAGAAGTCCTCGCTGTAGACCGCGGTGGTGGCTGAGGCGGGAGTCGCCGTCATACCCGTGGTCACGGCCATGACGCCGACGGCCGCGGCGCCGATCGACCGCAGGCGCCCTCTGATGCGAGACATGGATGGATCCCTTCTGGCCGCGCCGGACGGCTGCGTCGGCGCACCCGTGTCGGTGACGCGAGTCATGCCTGCTTCCGATGACCGAGGTGCGTCCCGGCATCGGCTCATGTCGATTGAAGCGGGCGCCGGGAAGGGAGGAATCCGTGAAATCACCGGGCCTGGCCACCGCCACCGCCGCTTCCGGCGCCCCGGACCACCGGCGGGCCGAAGAGGTGACAGCGACGGCGTACTCCCGCGCGTCAGTGGCCGGGCGCCCCTCCAAGGCCCGAGGGTGAAGGGGCTGCGCACCGGGTCCGGCCATGGGGCGGCGGCGTCCGCGGCTTCCGGGACGACGCCGTGCACCCGTCTCCGGGGAGCCGCAGGGCGCGTCCGTTCTCTGAAGTGGAGTGATCCGTATGGCTCGGGCCCGCCGTCTGATTCCGGCCCCGCCCTCCGAGGTCTGGCGGCTTCTCTCCGATGGCTACCGCTACAGGGAGTGGGTGAGCGGAACGCGGCAGATCCTCTCCGCCGACCCCCACTGGCCGGAAGTGGGCGCGCGACTGAAGGTCCGCGTCGGCGCGGGCCCCTTCGTGCTCGACGACACGTGTGTCGTCCGTATCTGCGAGCCGGAGCGCCGTCTGGAGCTGGAGGCGAAGGCGGATCCCTTCGGCGCGGCCCGCATCGCGATGCACCTGATCCCCTGGGCCGACCACACCCTCTTCCAACTGGACTGGCACCCGCTCCGCGGCCCCGGCACGCGTATGCACGGCCTGCCCGTGGACTACGTCGTCGGTGTCCGCAACGGGGTGATGCTCACGAAGTTCGCACGCATCGCCCTGCGCGAACACCAGTCGGGTGCTCGGGGCGCGCCGCTCCCCGGCTGACGGCCAGTCCGCCGTTCGAGGAACGGTCACGCCTCACAGTCGTCATATTTTCGGCGCCCCTCCGGAAGACGCGAACCCTTGCCATGTGCCGGCCTCGTCGCGATTCGGATTCCTGCCGTCAGCCGGCGGAGAAGTAGTGCCCGTTGTCCAGATCGGCGAGCAGGCCGGGCCGAGCGGGTTCCCAGCCGAGGGTCCGACGGGTGATGAGGCTGGACGCCGGATAATTCTGCGTGACCATGTTGGCGAGGAATCCGAAGTATCCCGGAACCATCAGTACGTCCTCGGGAATACTCACGGCGGGCAGGCCCAGACGGCTGCCGATGGCCTCCGCGATCTCGCGGAACGGGATGGCCCCGTCCCCCACCGCGTGCCAGTACCTGCCGGCCGGCCCCTTCTCCAGCGCCGAGCGGAACAAGGAGACGACATCGCGGGTGTGCACGGCGTTCCACAGGTTCGCGCCGTCACCGGGGTAGCCGGCGACGCCCTTCTCCTTCGCGAGGGCGATCAGCGTGGGGAGGAAACCGGTGCGGTCGGTCGTGCTGTGCGCGATGTTGGCGATCCGCACGACCGAGGACCGCACTCCCCGCTCGGCGAGGCCGACCACGGCGGTTTCCACGACGTTACGAGCCCGCAGGGTGCCCTTGTACTCGTCCCCGCCGGGAAGCGCCGGGTCCTCCTCGGTGGCCGGCCGGCCCAGGTGCTGTCCGGGCGAGCCGATGCTCCCCGCTGCGACGAGCGGCTTTCCGGTGCCGGCCAGTGCCTCGCCGTACGCGAGCACGACCGAGAGCTCCGCGGCGGCCACGGCGTCGATCCCGCCGGTGGGAAGCAGGTCCTGCCTGTGGGCGACATGGATGACGCCATCGGAGTCCGCGGCCGCCTCCATGAGCCCGTCGAGATCCTGGAGCCCGCCGCGGCGCACCTTCGCACCGAGCGCGGACAGCGCCGCCGCGGCACTGTCCGAGCGGGCCAGGCCGGTGACCTCGTGCCCGGCGGCGATCAGCTCGGGAACGGTCGCACAGCCGGTGCTCAGTCGGCAGATCCGCGCGCTCGAACAGGATCTCGGCGCCTCACTGTTCGTCAGGGATCGCCACGGCGTAGCGCTGACCGACGCGGGCCGGCAACTGCTGGCCGACGCCGGTCCGCTGCTCGCCTCCGCGCACGCGGTCCGCCGCCGGGTGACCGAGGCCGCGCGTGGCAGCCGGCGGCTGACGGTCGGCTTCCGGGCAGGCATCGCGGTCATCCCGGCGGCGCGGGCGTTCGAGGCCCGGCACCCGGACGTGGTCGTGGACGTACAGCGGATCGAATGGGGTGACCAGGCCGCGATGCTGCTCGACGGCCGCATCGACGTCGGCTATGTGCGGCTGCCCATCGACGGGACCGGCCTGCGCGTCACCCCGCTGTACACCGAGCCGCGGGTGGCGGTACTGCCCGCCGGCCACCGGCTGGCCGGCGAGAAGGAGGTCACGGAGGCCGACCTGGCCGGCGAACCGCTGGTCTGGCACGCCGACCCGAGCACGCAGCCCACCAGGCGCCCGCATCCTGACGCCGGGTACCTGGTGCGCGGGGTGGACGAGACCCTCGAGCATGTCGCGGCCGGCCGGGGCATCTCGTTCCTGGCCCGTTCGGCGACCGTGTTCTACTCACATCCGGACATCAGCTATGTGCCCATCCCGGACCTGGCGCCCGACCAGGTCTGCCTGGCGGTGGCGGCATCGCGCACCTCGCCGGTGGTCGATGACTTCCTCACCGCGGCCCAGGCGATGGCCGAGACCACAGCGGAATGCGGGAACTATGAAATGTGGCAGCTCGGAGGCGCTGCCGCCGCCCGACACGGTTGAGGCTGCTTCGACCCGGGGCCGGGAAGCGCTCAGTTGTACAACCGCAGGTGGCGGCAGACGAGTCGGGCTGTACGCCGGGTTCTGTCGCCCGGTCGCCTCGCGGCGGCCGGGGAGACGGCCATCCATCTAGGACCGGCATTGCTGCCGGCCTCGTGCGGTCTACCCGCGAACTCGGGCGGGCAGCCCTCGGACGTTCGCGCAGGAGCACCGGGGTGCTCCCTCTTGACCTTGCTCCGGGTGGGGTTTACCTAGCCGCCTGAGTCGCCTCAGGCGCTGGTGGTCTCTTACACCACCGTTTCACCCTTACCGGGGACCGAGGTCCCCGGCGGTCTGTTTTCTGTGGCACTGTCCCGCGGGTCACCCCGGGTGGCCGTTAGCCATCACCCTGCCCTGTGGAGCCCGGACGTTCCTCGGGAGGATCCGGGGATCCTCACGCGGCCGTCCGCCCGGCTCGTCTGCCGTGGTGACCATGCTACCCGGCGGGGGCGGGGGTGAAGGCCGCGATGCCGGCCTCCCAGGCCGCCGAGAGGTCGGCGCCCGGAGGGAAGCGGCCGTTGAGCTCCAGGACCACCATGCCGTGGGCGAAGGCCCAGGCCGCCCTGGCCCGGTCCTCGTCGCCCCCGGCGGCACGCAGCAGCGGGGCCGCCGCCACGTCCGCCGCCGCCGCGGCGGGGAGGGTGCGGCCCATGGTGAGGAGGTAGAGGTGCGGGTGGGCCAGGGCGTAGGTGCGGTACGCCGTGGCGAGCGCGGAGAAGGAGCCCGGGGCCGCCGCCTCGGCTGCCGCCAGCACCCCGGCGGTCTCCCGGAGCATCTCGGTGGCCAGCGCCGCCACGACGGAGGACTTGTCCGGGAAGTGCTTGTACAGGGACGGCGCCTTGACGCCCACCCGGTCCGCCAGCCGGCGCATGGTGAGCGCTTCGGGGCCCTCCGCCTCCAGCAGGACGCGCGCGGCGGCGATGATCTGCCGGGGTCTGCCGGCCGTGGGGACGGTGGCGAGGTCAGTCACGCGGGAGACCTTCCCTGGTACGGAGTCGCTACGCGGTCCGCAGCAGAGGACTGATCGTACGAGAGGGGGACAAGACGTCCTCACTCGGGCGCGAACAGCACCTTCGACGAGCCGGGATCGGCCTGGGTGAGGCGGACCCGCAGCGCGCGGAGCACCCATTCGGGCGGCTGCCCTCCGGCGGCGGCGGCGAGGCACAGCTCGGCGGCGTAACGGTCGATGCCATCGAGCGTAGGCCGGGGCGAGGGGCTCGGCATACCGGTCTCCGGGGCGGGCTCCGGGTGGGCCGGCCCGTACCCTTGCCGGGGGCTCCCACGCGCCGCGGAGCCCTGTGCCGCGTGTGAAGGAGAACCCCCGTGCTCGTGCTGTTGCCGCCCTCCGAAGGTAAGGCCGCTTCGGGGCGCGGGGCACCGCTGAAGCCGGAGTCCCTGTCCCTGCCGGGCCTCGCCGACGCGCGGGCCGCGGTCCTCGACGAGCTGGTCGAGCTGTCGACGGCGGACGAGGAGAAGGCCCGTGAGGTGCTGGGCCTGAGCGAGGGACTGCGCGGCGAGATCGCGAAGAACGCGGAGCTGCGCACGGCCGGGACACGGCCGGCCGGGCAGATCTACACCGGGGTGCTGTACGACGCCCTCGGCCTGGCCTCGCTGGACGCGGCGGCCAAGCGGCGGGCGGGGAAGTCGCTGCTGGTGTTCTCCGGTCTGTGGGGCGCGGTGCGGGTGGGTGACCGGATCCCGTCCTACCGCTGCTCGATGGGGGTGAAGCTGCCGGGGCTGGGGGCCCTGAACGCGTACTGGCGTGCCCCGATGGCGTCGGTGATGCCGGAGGCGGCCGGGGAAGGGCTGGTCCTGGATCTGCGCTCGTCCGCGTACGCCGCGGCGTGGAAGCCCTCGGGCGAGGTCGCGGAGCGCACGGCGAGCGTGCGGGTGCTCCAGTCCCAGCTGGTGGACGGGGTGGAGAAGCGGTCCGTGGTCAGCCACTTCAACAAGGCGACGAAGGGCCGGATGGTCCGCGATCTGCTGCTGGCCGGGGCCGACCCCAAGGACCCGGCGGAGCTGGTGGAGGCGGTGCGTGACCTCGGCTACGTGGTGGAGGCGCGGGCTCCGGAGCGGGCGGGCCGGCCGTGGGCGCTCGACGTGGTGGTCACCGAGATTCACTGATCCGCGCAGCCGGACCGACACTGCGTTGCAACATGCGCAACGTGCGTTGCGCAGTGTGCGGTTCTCGCGGCAGGATGGCCCCATGACCTCCTCCGTGCCCGCCGCCGTGTCCGCTTCCGTCCTGGACCTCGCCCCCGTCGTCCCCGTCGTCGTGCTGGAGGACGCGGCCGACGCGGTGCCGCTGGCGCGCGCGCTCGTGGCCGGTGGGCTGCCCGCGATCGAGGTAACGCTGCGGACGGCCGCCGCCCTCGACTCGATCCGGGCGATCGCCTCGGAGGTACCCGACGCCGTGGTCGGCGCGGGCACGGTGATCTCCCCGGCGCACGTGACCGCGACCGTCGCGGCCGGAGCACGCTTCCTGGTCAGCCCCGGCTGGACGGACGCCCTGCTGGACGCGATGAAGGCGTCGGGTGTGCCGTTCCTTCCGGGCGTCTCCACGACGTCCGAGGTGGTCGCGCTGCTGGAGCGCGGGGTCACGGAGATGAAGTTCTTCCCCGCCGAGGCCGCGGGCGGCACCGCCTATCTGAAGGCACTGGCGTCGCCGCTCCCCCAGGCCCGGTTCTGCCCGACGGGCGGTGTCTCGCTCGCCTCCGCACCGTCGTATCTGGCACTGCCCAACGTGGGCTGTGTCGGCGGCAGTTGGATGGTCCCGGGGGACGCGGTGGCGGCCAAGGACTGGGCGCGTGTGGAGCGGCTGGCCGCCGAGGCGTCCGCGCTCGGCGGCCGTTGATCCGCTACCGCAGGTGTGAGGTGTCGTTGAGGAGCCTCAGCGACGGGTTCCCGTCCGCGTAGTACGCCACCGTCGAGACGGACGCGGGCGAGAGCTCCATGCGGAACAGCGACTCGGGCGGTGCGCCCAGCGCGAGCCGGACCAGGGTCTTGATCGGGGTGACGTGCGTGACCAGGAGCGCCGTGCGGCCCGCGAGACGCGCGATCAGCCGGTCGCGCGTCGCGGACACCCGCTCCGCCACCTCGGCGAAGCTCTCGCCGCCGCCCGTGGGCGCCGCGTCGGGGGACGCCAGCCAGGTGGTGAGGTCGGATGCGTAACGCTCCCGCACCTCACCGAAGGTGAGCCCCTCCCAGACCCCGAAGTCCGTCTCGCGCAGGCCCTCCTCGATACGGACCTGAAGGCCGAGCCTGGCCGCCACGGCCTCCGCCGTCTCACGGCAGCGCCGCATCGGGGAGCTCACGACCTCCTGGACCGTGCCCCGCGCGGCGAACGCCTCCGCCGCGCACGCGGCCTGGCGGCGGCCGGTCTCCGACAGCTCCGGGTCGCTGCCGCCGCTCCCCGAGAACCGCTTCTCGGGGGTCAGGGCCGTCTCACCGTGCCGCAGCAGGATGAACGTGGCGGGCGCGCCCAGGTCGGGTGCACTCCCCCAGCCCACCTGCGGCGTCGTGGGCGCGCTCCGCGGAGCGGCCTCCGAGGGGCGGGCTGCCGCCATGGCGGCGCGGACCTTCGCCGCGCCCGCGGCGGCGTCACCGGGCGGTCCCGACCGGGGCGGCGGGTCCGGGACGACCAGCGTGCGCACCGTCTCCACGTCCGCCGTCGAGGCCGCGGGATCCCACTGCTCGCCCCGTTTGCCCGCGTCCATCGCCTCGTTGGCGAGCCGGTCGGCGTGCTTGTTCTCCGCGCGGGGGATCCACTCGTACGTGACCGAGGAGGCCGGGAGGACACGCCCGGCCTCCTCGGCGAGCGGCTTCATGTCGGGGTGCTTGATCTTCCAGCGGCCCGACATCTGCTCGACCACCAGCTTGGAGTCCATCCGGACACGGACCTGCACGTCCGTGTCCGGGAAGAGCTCCTTCACCGCCCTCAGGCCGGCGATCAGGCCCCTGTACTCGGCGACGTTGTTCGTCGCGACGCCGATGTACTCGGCCTTCTCGGCGAGGGTCTGGGCGTCGGCCGGGTCGACGACGACAGCGCCGTAACCCGCGGGTCCCGGGTTGCCCCGGGAGCCTCCGTCGGCCTCGACGACCAGCTGGCGGGGAGCGGACATTACAGGCCCGACTCCGAGGTGCGTACGAGGATGCGGTGGCAGTTCTCGCAGCGCAGCACGGTGTCGGGGGACGCGGCCTTCACGTCGTTGACCTCGGTGATGTTCAGCTCCAGGCGGCAGCCCTCGCAGCGGCGCTGGTAGAGCCGTGCGGCGCCGACGCCGCCCTGCTGGGCGCGCAGCTTGTCGTACAGCTTGAGCAGGTCGGCGGGGACGGCACCCGCGACGACCTCGCGGTCCTTGGCCACGGTGGCGGTCTCGGAGTCGAGCTCCTGGGAGGCCGCGTCCCGGCGGGCGGTCGCGTCGTCGACCTTTGCCTGCACCGCGCTCACGCGCTCGGTCAGTTCGGCGACGCGCTCCTGGGCGGACTCGCGGCGCTCCATGATCTCGAGGACGACGTCCTCCAGGTCACCCTGGCGCTTGGCCAGCGAGGTGATCTCACGCTGGAGGCTCTCCAGGTCCTTCGGCGAGGAGACCGCGCCGGAGTCGAGCCGCTGCTGGTCGCGGACGGCGCGCTGGCGCACCTGGTCGACGTCCTGCTCCGCCTTGGTCTGCTCGCGGGTGGTGTCGCTCTCCTCGGTCTGCGAGGCGACGAGCAGGTCGCGGAGCTGCGCGAGGTCGCTGTTGAGCGACTCGAGCTCGGCGTGCTCGGGCAGCGAGGTGCGCTTGTGGGAGAGCTGCGACAGACGTACGTCGAGTGCCTGGACTTCGAGGAGTCGGATCTGGTCGGCGGGCGCGGCGTTCAGTTGGGGGCTCCAGAAGAGTGGTGGGTGGTCCAGGGGTCGGTGACCTGCTTCGAGACATGGACCCGCAGGTCCCATCCGTGGCGGTCGGAAATTGCGTCGAGCTGCGCGGCGGCCTGCTCGCACCAGGGCCATTCGGTGGCCCAGTGTGCCGCGTCGACGAGACCGAGCGGCGAGTGCTGGACGGCCTCGGAGGCCGGGTGGTGGCGCAGGTCCGCGGTGAGGAAGGCGTCCACCCCGGCGGCGCGTACGGCGTCGAAGAGGCTGTCGCCGGAGCCGCCGCTCACCGCGACCCTGCGCACGAGGGCGTCGGGGTCGCCGGCCAGCCGGACGCCCTGCGCGGTGGCGGGCAGCCTGGCGGCCGCGCGGGCGGCGAAGTCGCGGAGGGTCTCGGGGTGGTCGAGCTCGCAGATCCGGCCGAGTCCTCGGCGCCCACCGGCGTCGGTGGCATCCGGCACGAGGGGGCCGGTGACCCGCAGGTCGAGGGCGCCCGCGAGGGCGTCGGACACCCCGGGATCGGCGGTGTCGGCGTTGGTGTGCGCGACGTGCAGGGCGATGTCGTGCTTGATGAGCCCGTGCACGACCCGGCCCTTGAAGGTGGAGGCCGCGACCGTCGTCGTACCGCGCAGATAGAGCGGGTGGTGGGTGACGATCAGCTGGGCGCCGAGGGTGCCGGCCTCGTCGGCGATCTGCTCGACGGGGTCGACGGCGAAGAGGACCCGGTCGATCTCCGCTGCGGGATCACCGCAGACCGTGCCGACGGCGTCCCATCCTTCGGCCCGCTCGGGAGGCCAGAGGGCGTCGAGCTCGGCGATGACTTCAGACAGACGGGGCACGTGGGAAAGGCTACCTGTCCGCCGTGGCCCGGCGCCCCTGGCGGCCGGGGCCCGCACTGCGGGACCGGCTGCCAGGGGCGAATCGTTACCGGGCGAGGCCGCGCTCCGTCGTGACGAGGCCGTACGCCGTCACGCGACGCGGCCGTACGCCGTCACTTGACGAGGTCGTACGCCGTCACTTGACGAGGTCGGCGCGGAGGTCGTCGAGGACCAGGTTCGCGGAGGTGACTCCGAGGCCCAGGTACCAGGTCTCGTCGGAGACGTCCTTGGCCTGACCGGCCTTCACCGCGGCGAGGTTCTTCCACAGCGGGTTGGCGCGGGCGGTGTCGCGCTCGGTGGCCTTGGCGTCGCCGTAGACACCGGTGAAGATCCAGTCGGCGTCCGCCTGGTCCATGTTCTCGGAGCTGATCTCCGTGGCCAGGTCGTCGATCCGCTGGTTCTCCGGCCGCGGCAGGCCCACGTCCTGAAGGATCGTACCGATGAAGGAGGCCTTGGCGTAGAGCCGGATCTTGTCCGGCATGTAGCGGACCATGGAGACGGTCGGCTTGTCCGGGCCGATGTCCGCGCCGAGCTTCTTCGCCTTCGCCTCGTAGGCCGCGAGCTCGGACTCCGCCTTCGCGGTCCTGTCGAGTGCGGCGGCGTTCAGGAGGTAGTTCTCCTTCCAGGTGAACCCCGGGCGGATGGAGAACACGGTCGGCGCGATCTTCGAGAGCTCGTCATACTTGTCCGCGGCGCGCAGCTGGCTGCCGAGGATCAGGTCCGGCTTCAGGCCGGCGATCGCCTCCAGGTTGAGGCTGTTGATCGTCCCGACGCTCGCCGGGTTCCCCGCCTCCTTCCTCAGGTAGGACGGAATGGCTTCGTCCCCCTCGGAGGGGGCGTAGCCGACGGGCTTCACACCGAGCGAGACGACGTTGTCGAACTCGCCGACGTCCAGCACGACCACGCGCTTCGGGGCGGCTTCGAGCTTCGTGCTGCCCATGGCGTGGGTGAGTGTGCGGGGGAACTCACCGGCTTCGGCGTCGGTCCCGTACGCCGCCGTCTTCTTCGCCGCGTCGGCGAAGTCCTTGCCGCCCGTGGCGACGGCCGCCTTCTTGTCGCCGCCCGTGTCGCCGCCCGCCGCGCCGCCGGCCGTGTCGTCGCCGCCGCACGCCGTGAGGGAGAGGGCGGCCGCCACCGCGAGACCGATCGCGGCGGTGCCGCGGCGTCTGAAGGACATGTTCTGCTCCAGTTCGGGACATGCACAGGAAATTATTAGGGAAGGCTCACCTTAGACCGCAGGGAAGATGCAGCACAGCCGCCCCCGGCTTCGCAGGCGAACAGGGACATCGACACCCTTATGTGTGAAGTGGCGTGGCTCGTGTTGTCCGGTGGGGAGTGCGAAACCTAGCTTCGGTTGCCGGAGGTGACCGGACCATGACTGCCTGTGCCATCGAGGACGAGACCGCCGGAGCCGCGAGGACCACCGCGGCAGCCGGGCCCGCACCCGAGGCCGCTGACCCCGAGGGGCCGGCCGGGCCCGTGGTGACCCTCGGCACGGGCGGCGCGGACGAGGACGGCGAGCCGGCCGGAGCGGGTACGCCGGCCGGGGACGCCGACCCGGGCGGGGTGCGGACCGGCCCCGAAGGGGCTGTGACGCCCACCGGATCGCCGGAGCCGTCCGGGCCGCCCGCCCCCTCCGTACCGCCGGAACCGTCCGGGCCGCCCGCTCCCCCCGGCCCGGCCACACCTCCCGCGCACGCCGCGTCCCCCGTGGAGCGTGCGGAAGCGCCCCTCCCCCGGACGCCCTCGCGCCTCGTGCCGCCCGTGCTCACGCTCGCCGCCGACCACACGTACGCGGCGCGGCTCACCCCGGCCGGAGAAGCCGCCGGGCCGGGCTGGTTCCCCGAGCGCTGGACGCTGGACGGCCCCGAGCCCTACGCCGTGCCTCTCCCGCTGGACCGGCCGGAGGACGCCTCGTCCGACGTACTGCCGCTCTCGGACGGGCGGGTCCTGATCCGGCGGGAGGTGGAACCCCGCACGCACTCGTTCTCCCTCCTCTACCCGACCGGGCCGGGCACGGGCGAGGTCTCGCTGGGCGCCCTCGACTGCCCGGAGCTCACGCTCCTCCCTCCGTCACCGGACGGCATGAGCGCCTACGCCCTCCTCCCCGGTGAACGCTCCACCGGCGTCTGGCTGGTGGCGGGCGGCACGTTCGGCCCCGAGCGTGTCGCCGAGGTCCCGGGGCGCTGTTCGGGCGGCGTCTGGCTCGACCACGAAGGCCGGCTGCTGGCCCTGGACCGGCGGATGCCGGGCGGCGGGCCCGTGAAGGCGGTCGTCGTCGACCTGGGGCGCGGCGGGGAAGAGACCCCGCTGCTGCAGATCGCGCCGGAGAGCAACGACCGGCTGCTGATGGCCGACGCGGACAGCGGCCTGCTGCTGGTCCGGTCGGACGCGCCGGGCAGCGACCGGCTCGGCTGGGGCGTGCTCGGCAGCTGTCTCCCCATGCGTTTCCCGGAGTGCCTGCGCGCACCGGAGGGAACTCTGACGCCGTTCGCCGTGCAGCCCGGCCAGATGCTGATGCCGGAGAGCTGCGCGGTGGCTCTGCGGATCGACGGGGCGGCGGGCAGCTGGGTGGGGCTGTGGCGTCCGGCGGGGCGCCGGCTGCACCAGTTCGCGGCGCCCGGCGGGTGGCTGGCCGGATCCGGTTACTGGACCCGGGAAGGGGTGCTGCACCTGCCGTACTCCCAGGAGGGCGCGCCGTGCGCCGTGGCGTTGCTGGAGGCTCCGGTCGACGAGCCTCACCCGGCCGTCGCACCCGGAACGGACACGTCCGGCGCCACCCCGGCCCGCGGGGTGTGCACGCCCGTTCCACTGGGGCAGGCACCTCTCAACGGGCGTACGGCACCTGGATAAACTCGGCTCCGGGCCGCGCAGCCGTTCCGTGCGGACTCCGACGGTGACCGCGCCGGGGCGGCGGCGGGCTGCGACACACACGTAAGCGATTGCAACGGGGAGACTTCCCACATGTCTGAAGTCCGGACCGACACGACCCAGACGCGTCCGCCCGAGGCGGACGCGGAACGGGCCGAAGCCGGCGGCTACGGAAAGCACCGAGGAGGCGCATCTGCGGAGAGCGTGACCGCGCAGCCGCACGGCCGTCACCGCCGTCCCTCCGAAGGAGGTGGCAGCGCGGCGGCCTGAACCACTCCGCACAGCACACGGGAGCCGTCGCAGCCGCCCGGCTGCGACGGCTCCTGGCGTCACGGCGGCCGCTCCCCGCTACCGAAGCCGCACACCCAGGACATTTCATCGCGCAGTCCGTACACACGCCCCTGCCGCGGGAGCGCCCCGGTCCGTAGCGTCGTCGTCGCCATGACGCCGCGGCCCTGGGCGCGGGCCCGAACCCGCTGACCCCACGGGAGCAGGACGCCCTGAACGCCTCGGTGGACGGGGCGACGGTCGCCGACATCGCCGCGAGGCTGAGCCTGTCGGAGTCCACGGTCCGGAACTACCTCTCCTCGGCCATCGGCAAGACGGGCACCCGCAACCGCATGGAGGCGATGCGCGCGGCACGTCAGGAGGGCTGGCTCCAGGCGGTTCAGCCCTCCGGGGAGTGCAGCGCCGTCGGCGTGGGCTCCTTCCCGGGTCGGCCGCCGGCCCGCGTGCCCGGACGTCCGGTGCGACCGTCCCGGCGGCCCGGCAGCCAGAGCAGCATCATCGCCGCCCCGCACACCAGCACCACGGCGGACGTGCGGAAGGCCGTCGCGTATCCTGCCGTGATCTCCGCCGCCTCCGTCGAACCCGCCGTACGGGCCGCCGCGACCGTGGAGAGCACGGCGAGACCCAGCGCGCCGCCCATGGTTCGGGAGGTGTTGACCAGCCCGGAGACGAGTCCGGCGTCGGCGGGTGCCGCACCGGAGGTGGCGAGCGTGGCCAGCGGGGTGGAGGCCAGCCCGGCGCCGGCCATCATCAGGACGCCGGGGAGGCAGACCGCGGTGAGGTAGGAGCCGTGCACACCCATGGTGGACTGCCAGCCGAAGCCGGCGGCGGCGACCAGGGTTCCGGCCACGGCCAGGGGTTTGGCCCCGGCCCGCGCCATGAGCGCGGGCGCGGCCTTCGCGCCGATGAAGACGGCGGCGGAGCTCGGCACGAGGGCGAACCCGGCCTCCAGCGGCGTGTAGCCCAGCACGTTCTGGGCGTAGACGGTCATGAAGTACCACATGCCGAACGTCGCCGAACCCAGCAGCAGCATCGACACGTTGGCCGCCGAGACGGCGCGGACTCCGAGCACCCGCAGCGGCATCAGCGGCGCGGCCGTCCTTGCCTCCACCAGGACGAAGACGGCGAGCAGTCCCAGTCCGCCCAGGAGGGGCACCAGCGTGGAGGCGGCGGCCCAGCCTGCGGCCTCGGTCTGCACGATGCCGTACGCCGTCGTCGCCAGGCCCGCCGTGACGAGTACCGCGCCGGGCAGGTCCACGCGGCGGCGGTCGCCCGCCCTGCCCTCGGCCAGCCACACCGCGGCGCCGGCGATGACGAGGACGCCGACCGGCACGTTGATGAGCAGCACCCACCGCCAGGAGAGGAGGTCGGTGAGCACCCCGCCGATCAGTCCGCCGGCCGCGCCGCCGCCCGCGCCGACGGCCATCCAGGTGCCGATCGCCCTGGACCGTGCGGGGCCTTCGGGGACGGCGGCGGTGAGGATCGTGAGGGTCGCCGGGGACAGGACGGCGGCGCCGAGCCCCTGCCCCGCCCGGGCGGCGAGGAGCTGCCAGCCCTCCTGTGCGAGTCCGCCGGCCAGCGAGGCGGCGGTGAAGAGGGCGAGCCCGGTCAGGAACATCCTCTTGCGGCCGTATATGTCGGCGGCCCGGCCTCCGAGCAGCATGAAGCCGGCGAAGGCGATCGAGTAGGCGTTGACGACCCACTGGAGTCCGGGTCCGCTGAGGCCCAGGCCGGTGCGCATGGACGGCAGTGCCACATTGACGACGGACACGTCGAGGACGACCAGGAACTGACCGGTGCAGGCAGCCGCGACCACGGCCCAGGTGCGGGTTCTCGAGCGGGCGGGCGGCTGTGCGGGCGGGAAGACGTCAACCATGGGCGTCATACTCGCAGGCCACTCGTGCCCCGTACATCGGTTTCGGGCCCCCCTTCGGTCCCTTCTCCTCTCCGCCTCCTGGCGTAGGTCCTCCGCCGACTTCCCTGTTTTTACGTCGCGTTCACCGGAATATCGCAGGCACAAGGAAGTGTTCAACATGCACACACTTGGCGGCCGGCGCTGCCCGTCGGCGCGCCGCCGCATGCTCCGCCCCGCTCGATCTTCTGCTTCTTCCCCTGCCCGGAGGCCCCACGTATGCAACGGACGACGAACGGACAGCGAGCCGGGAATCTCCCCGGCCCGCGCAGGGGCAAGGGCGGCGGCGTCGTACCCGTACTCGCGTTCGCGGGGATCACCGTCGCGGTGATGCAGACCCTGCTCGTCCCCGTCATCAAGGACCTGCCGTCCCTGCTCGGCACCGATCCGGCGAACGCGACGTGGGTCATGACGGCCACCCTGCTCGCCGGGGCCGTCGCGACCCCGATCATGGGGCGGCTCGGTGATCTGTACGGCAAGCGGCGGATGCTGCTGGCCAGCCTCGCCGTGATGGTGGTGGGTTCGCTGATCTGCGCGTCCACCGACAACCTCGTGATCATGATCATCGGCCGGGCGCTCCAGGGCTTCGCCATGGGTGCCATCCCGCTGGGGATCGGCATCATGCGCGACGTGCTGCCGCGCGAGAAGCTCGGTTCCGCGATGGCCCTGATGAGCTCGTCCATAGGCGTGGGCGGCGGACTCGCGCTGCCCGCCGCCGCGATCGTCGCCCAGCACGCCGACTGGCACGCGCTGTTCCTCGCGTCGGCCGGTCTGGGCGTGCTGGCCATGACCCTGACCGTCCTCGTCGTGCCGGAACCCCCGCTGCGCGCGCCGGGCAGCTTCGACCTCGTCGGCGCACTGGGCCTCTCGCTCGGCCTGGTCTGCCTGCTGCTGCCGGTGACCAAGGGCAGCGACTGGGGCTGGACCTCCCCGCTGACGCTCGGTCTGATCGCCGCGTCCCTGGTGGTCCTGCTGCTGTGGGGCCTGTTCGAGCTGCGCTCCCCGGCGCCGCTGGTCGATCTCCGTACCAGCTCCCGCCGCGAGGTGCTGCTCACCAACCTGGTCTCGATCATGGTCGGAGTCGCCTTCTACGCCGTCTCCCTGGTCCTGCCGCAGTTGCTCCAGCTGCCCGCCTCGACGGGTTACGGCCTGGGGCAGTCCATGGTGGTCGCGGGGCTCTGCGTGGCGCCGCTGGGCCTCACCATGATGTTCGTCGCCCCCCTGTACGCACGGCTCTCCGCCCGCCGCGGGCCCAAGACCACCCTGATCCTGGGGATGCTGGTCATCGCTGTCGGTTACGGGGCTGGGCTCGGCCTGATGAGCGCGGCCTGGCAGACCGTGGTCATCGCGGTGGTGCTCGGGGCGGGGATCGGGCTGGCGTACTCCTCGCTGCCCGCTCTGATCATCGGCGCGGTCGACGCGTCGGAGACGGGGGCGGCCAACGGTCTGAACACGCTGATGCGGTCGATCGGCACCTCGATGTCCAGTGCGGTGATCGGCATGGTGCTGGCGAACACCTCGGTCCGGATGGGCTCGGTGGACGTCCCCACCATGGAGGGCTTCCGGACCTCGTTCATGATCGCCACGGGGGCGGTGCTGATCGGCCTCGTGCTGGCGGCGTTCCTGCCGGCCCAGCGGAAGGCGCGTCCGGTGCTGCTCGCCAGCAGCGCGGGCGACGCGCTCGCCGCGGCGGAGTCCGCCCCCGTGGCGGCGCCGGTCAGCGCGCCGGGGCGTCGAACCTCGGCTCCGTAGCCAGCAGCCGGGACACATCGGTTCCGGCCGCGAGCTCCTGCGGCCGGACACCGCGCGTGAACAGCCGTGCGGGCCGTGCGCCCTGGACCGCCGCCGTACCGTCCTGGACACGGAGCCAGGAGCCTTCGCGCAGTCCGAGCACGGGGACGTCGTTCTCCTCGAGGAATTCGGTGAGCCGCTCCTCGCGGGTCTCGCCCTTGTGGGTGCTGTCCGGGTCGGGGTCCAGGTAGTGCGGGTTGATCTGGAACGGGACCAGGCCCAGCGCCTCGAAGGACGGCGGCTGCACGATGGGCATGTCGTTGGAGGTCCGCAGGGTCGGCGCGGCCATGTTGGTGCCCGCGCTGGCACCCATGTAGGGCAGCCCGTCCCGTGCGGCGTCCCGCACAGCCTCGCGCAGCCCGGTGCGGTACAGGGCGTCGAGGAGCCGGAAGGAGTTACCTCCGCCGATGAACACGGCGTCCGAGGAGGCGAGTTCGGCGAGGGGGTCGTCGCTCTCGTGGACGCCGCGCACGCGGATCCCGGACGGCTCCAGGGCCGCGCGGACCCGTGCGGTGTACGCGTCGTGGGCGGCCAGCGCGTACGGCACGAAGGCCAGCCGCGCGTTCGCCGGCAGGAACGCGGTGACGGTGTCCAGGGCGTGTTCCAGATAACCGCGGCCGTACTGGGTGGAGTTGGACAGAAGCAGCAGATTCACGTGGATCCTCGTGCGGTAGGGGGAGCCGGGTCAGGCGGTACGGGGCCGGCCCGCGCGGGACTTCGGCCGCTGGGGCGGGTGGGTGAGCCGCTGCTCCAGCGCGTGGGCGGCGTGGCGCAGGGCTTCGAGCCGGTCCTCGGGCGCGCCCCCGAAGCGGTCCTCGCCCCCGCCGAGGCTGAGGCTGCCGTAGGGCTCGCGCCTCAGGAAGACCGGCACGGCGACGGTGGCGATGCCGGTGTCGTACTCACCGACGGTCCAGGCGTACCCCTGGGCGCGGACCTTCATGAACTCCTTCTCCAGCAGATCCGGGTCGGTGACGGTCCGGTCGGTGAACCGCGCCATGGGCCGGCCACGGAAGAGGCGGTGGCGCTGGTCGTCCGGCAGGTGGGCGTAGAAGGACTTGCTGGTGGCCCCGGCGTGCGCCGGGTAGAGCTCCCCGACCAGCGGGTAGTAGCGCAGCGGCCCGGTCTCGCCCTCCTCTGCCGCCACGCACCGCATGTGGAAGTTGTCCGGCAGACAGAACAGGACGGTGTCGCCGGTGGTCCGGCGGAGCTC
Organism: Streptomyces sp. NPDC079167; assembly: GCF_040686735.1. NCBI lineage: Bacteria > Bacillati > Actinomycetota > Actinomycetes > Kitasatosporales > Streptomycetaceae > Streptomyces > Streptomyces sp. NPDC079167. The sequence goes on from NZ_JBFBLO010000001.1 coordinate 216,745, forward strand.
CTCCAGCACCGGGCCGGCCAGCAGCTCCAGTGACCCCGAGCGCTCCCAGAGCCGGCCGAGCCGCAGCACGGCCGGGCCGATGCGGTAGCGGCGGGTGACCGGGTCGGACACCAGGAAGCCGCGGCCCGCGAGCGTGGCCAGCAGGCGCTGGGCGACCGAGGTGTCCCAGCCGAACTCCTCGGCGACCTCGGTGACACCCCAGTCGGGCCGGGTCCGCTCGAAGGCGAGCAGCACCAGGAGCGCCCGGTCGACGGTCTGCAGCGCCCCGGCGGGGGTCCGGCGGTCCGGATCGGAGTCGGCCATCAGCATCTCACCATTCAGACCTGAATTGCAGATAACGGGAAAGCATTGCGTTCCACGGTAGCGGATCCCGAATGTTGCTCCAGCACCCCGCCCCGCGTCCGGCCTGATCAAAAACGAGAGGCCCAGAGGCGCCGGGCGGGTGTCCCGCTCCTGAGAAAGGCCCCCCATGCTCAAGTACGTACTGGACATCGTCGAGCTGCTGGACGACCCGCAGGTCAGCGGCAAGTCCGTCGCCGGATACCTCGACTCCGTCGCCGGGGCCGCCGGCTCGGCGGCCGAGGTCACGACGGTCACCGGCGACCGGGGGGCGACGGACTTCGTACTCGTCCGCATCCCGGGCACCCGGGGGCGCGCCTCGGGCGGCAGCGCCCGGACCCTCGGTGTGGTCGGCCGGCTCGGCGGCGTCGGCGCCCGGCCGGAGGTGACCGGGCTCGTGTCCGACGCCGACGGCGCGGCCTCGGCGCTCGCCACGGCCGCCAAGCTGCTGGACATGCGCCGCAGGGGCGACGCGCTGCCCGGCGACGTGATCGTCGCCACGCACATCTGCCCGAACGCTCCGACCGAGCCGCACGACCCGGTTCCGTTCATGGGGTCCCCGGTGGACATCGCCACGATGAACCGGCACGAGGTGACCGGCGAGATGGAGGCCGTGCTCTCCATCGACACCACCAAGGGCAACCGGATCATCAACCACAAGGGCCTGGCCCTCTCGCCCACCGTCAAGGAGGGCTGGGTGCTCCGGGTGTCGGAGCAGCTCGGTGAGCTGCTCGCCGTGGTGACCGGTGAGCCGTTGGTCACGTACCCCGTGACCACCCAGGACATCACCCCGTACGGTAACGGTGCACACCACATCAATTCGATCCTGCAGCCCTCCACCGCGACCGCGGCTCCGGTCGTCGGTCTGGCCGTCACCTCGGCCGCCGCGGTGCCGGGCTGCCAGACGGGCGCGAGCCACGAGACGGACATCGCGTCCGCCGCCCGGTACGCCGTCGAGGTCGCCAAGGCCTTCGGCGCCGGAACCCTGGACTTCCACGACGCGGTGGAGTTCGACAACCTCGTCAGCCGCTACGGGTCGCTGGCTCACCTGCAGACCTTCGGCCGCACCACCCAGGAGTCCTGATGGCATCCGACAGCCGGGCCGCCGCCACGGCCCCCGAGACCAAGGCCATCGGCAGCGACGACTACTCGCTCTCCCGGGTGCCGCGCGACAAGCGCTTCGGCTTCTGGTCGATGCTCCTGCAGTGGCTCGCCCAGTCCGGCTCGATCTCGCAGTTCACGCTCGGTGCCACCATCGGTGTGGGCATGACCTTCGGGGACGCGTTCCTCGCCTTCACGCTCGGCGCGGTGATTCTGGAGATCGTGATCTTCGCGATCGGTATGGCGGGGATGCGGGAGGGCCTGGCGACTCCGATGCTGACCCGGTGGGTGGGCTTCGGCAGAAACGGTTCGGCACTGGTCAGCTTCGTCATCGCGGTCAGCCTGGTCGGCTGGTTCGGCGTCCAGAACACGATCTTCGGCGACAGCGTCTCGGCGCTCGTCGGCGGCCCGTCCTGGATGTGGTGCGTCATCGCGGGCGTCGCCATCACCGCCCTGGTGATCTTCGGCTTCCACTACATGGCGCTCTTCGCGAAGATCGTCACCCCGCTCTTCTTCGGCATGGTCGCCTGGTCGGTGATCACCACGCTGAACGACCACCCGCTCGGCGACCTGATCAGCTCGCCGCCGCCCGGTGAGACGATCCCGCTGGCGGTGGCCGCCACCGCGATCGCCGGCGGCTACATGACCGGCGCGATCGTCTCGCCCGAGATGACCCGCTACAACAGGAAGAGCTCGCACGTCTTCGTGCAGAGCGCCTCCTCGATGATCCTCTCCGAGTACATCGTCGGCATGGTCGGTGTGCTCCTCGGCCACCTGGTGAAGTCCAGCGAGGTCTCGCACATCGTGCTCTCCACCTCGGGCGCGTTCGGCGTGATCGTGGTCCTGATGTCCACCGCCAAGATCAACGACTGGAACCTGTACGGCTCCTCGCTCGGCGTCGTCAACTTCTTCCAGGTCGTCTTCGGCAAGCGGCTGCACCGGGGCGTCGTCACCGTCGCCCTCGGAGTCGCGGGCACGCTCCTCTCCGCGGTCGGCATCATGACCCACTTCACGGAGTTCCTCTCCCTGCTGGGCGTGATGATCCCGCCGATCGGCGGCATCATCGTCGCCGAGTACTGGGTCGTGAAGCGGATGCGGCGGCCCCTGGACGAGACCCGCGAGGCGCAGACCCTGCCCTCGACCTCCCCCACCTGGGTGCCGATGTCCCTGGCCATCTGGCTCGCCGCCTTCTGCGTCGGCAAGTTCTACGACGGCGGGATCCCCGCCCTCAACTCGCTGGCCACCGCCTTCCTCCTGTACTGCGTACTCGGCCTGCTGGGCTGGATCAGGCCGTACGGAACCTCCGCCCTGGACGACGACGCGCACACCCCCGCACCCGCCGCCGCCCACGTCACCACCCCGACAGGAGCAGCATGAGCATCGTCCCCGCGTCCGAGGAGGCCCAGGAGGAGGTCGTCGGTCTCTGTGCCGAGCTGATCCGCTTCGACACCTCCAACCCGACGAGCGACGAGCGTGCCGCGGCGGACTGGGTGGTGGCCAGGCTCGCCGAGGTGGGCATCGAATCCGTACTGGTCGAGTCGGCCCCCGGCCGGGCCAACGTCATCGCGCGCGTCGCCGGCGCCGACACCTCGCGGGGAGCCCTGCTGGTCCACGGCCACCTCGACGTCGTACCCGCCGACGCCTCCGAGTGGCAGGTGCCGCCGTTCTCCGGCGAGATCCGGGACGGCTACCTCTGGGGGCGCGGCGCGATCGACATGAAGGACACGGTCGCGGTCATGCTGGCCACCGCCCGGCACTTCGCCCGCACCGGTACGCGGCCGGCCCGCGACCTGGTCCTCGCCTTCCTCGCCGACGAGGAGGCCGGCGGGAAGTTCGGCGCGCACTGGCTGGTCGAGCACCGTCCCGAGCTCTTCTCCGGGGTCACGGAGGCGATCGGCGAGGGGGGCGGCTTCTCCTTCGCGATCGACGACACCCGGCGGCTCTACCCGATCGAGAACGCCCAGCGCGGCATGGCGTGGATGGAGCTCACCGCCACCGGCCGGGCCGGCCACGGCTCCTCGCCCAACGACGAGAACGCCGTCACCGACCTCGCCGAGTCCCTCACCCGGATCGGCCGCGAGACGTTCCCGGTCCGGCTGATCGAACCGGTCCGCGCCCTGCTGGAGGAGGCGGCGCGCCTCTACGGTGTGGAGTTCGACGAGGACGACATCGAGGGCACCCTGTCCCGGCTGGGGCCGGTCGCGGACTTCATGCAGGTGGTGCTCCGCAACTCCGCCAACCCCACCATGTTCACGGCGGGTTATCAGACCAACGTGATCCCCGGGAAGGCGACCGCCCGTGTCGACGGCCGTTTCCTGCCCGGCCACGAGCAGGAGCTGATCGACACGATCGACCGGCTGCTGCTGCCGTCCGTGAGCCGCGAGTGGGTCAACCACGACATCGCGATGGAGACGACGTTCGACGGGCCGCTGGTCGACGCGATGTGTGACGCGGTCCGCGCGGAGGACCCGGACGGCCACCCAGTCCCCTACTGCAACCCCGGCGGCACCGACGCCAAGGCGTTCAGCCACCTGGGCATCCGCTGCTTCGGCTTCAAGGGGCTGAAGCTCCCGCACGACCTGGACTACGGCCGGCTCTTCCACGGCGTGGACGAACGCGTCCCGCTGGAGGGCCTGCGCTTCGGCGTCCGGGTCATGACCCGGCTCTGGCAGAGCTGCTGACCTGACCCGGCGGCCCTGCCAGGGGCCCCGACCCGGGCCCACCCCACCCGTACGCCCCCGCCGATCCCCACGGCGGGGGCGTACGGCACGATGGGACGCCGTCCGATCCACCGCCCCACCAGGAGGAACCCCGTGGCCGCCGAGTCGTCCGCCCGTCCCGACCCGGAGATTCTCGCCGCCTTCGAGGCGGCCAAGGGCTTCATGCCGGTCCACGAAGGGCTCGCCCTGTACGCCGCCGCCATCGAGGCAGCCGCGCTCGGACTCCCGCTCCTGGAGGTGGGCACCTACTGCGGGCGGTCCACGATCCTGCTGGCCGCCGCCGCCCGCGCCGCCGGGCTGACCGCGCTCACCGTCGACCACCACCGGGGCAGCGAGGAACAGCAGCCCGGGTGGGAGTACCACGACCCGTCGGTGGTGGACCCGGAGACCGGCCTGATGGACACGCTGCCCACCTTCCGGCGCACCCTGCACCAAGCGGGCCTGGAGGAGCACGTGATCGCTCTCGTCGGACGGTCACCGCAGGTCGCGGGCGCCTGGGGCGGGGCGCTCGGTCTGGTCTTCATCGACGGCGGCCACACCGACGAACACGCGAACGGCGACTACGAGGGCTGGGCCCCGAAGGTCGCCGACGGCGGTCTCCTGGTCATCCACGACGTGTTCCCTGACCCGGCGGACGGCGGCCAGGCCCCGTACCGCATCCACCAACGCGCCCTGGATTCGGGGGCGTTCACCGAGATCTCGGTGACGGACTCGCTGCGCGTCCTGCGGCGCACGGGGACGGGAATCTGACGGCCACGGATAGCATCGCGACGTGCGTCACGAAGATTTCCCTCCCCCCACACCCCGTCGCGGGCCCGTGTTCGCCGCCGCGGCGCTGGCCGGCGTCTGTCTGACCGCCGCGGGATGCGCGGGCGACGGCGGGCAGGACCCCAAGGCCGGACCGGAGAGCGCGTCGCGGTCCGCCGTGTCCACCCCCTCGGCCCCGCAGCCCTCCGCTCCGGCCGCGCCCCCGTCCGCCTCCCCGGAGCGCCGGGGGCCGCTCACCGGCCGGACCGTGGTGATCGATCCCGGTCACAACCCGGGCAACCGCGATCACACCCGGGAGATCAACAGCCAGGTGGCCATCGGCACCGGGCACAAGGAGTGCGACACCACGGGCACGGCGACCGACGCGGGTTACGCGGAGGCCGAGTTCACCCTCGACGTCTCCCGCCGGCTGCGCACGCTGCTGGAGGAACAGGGCGCGAAGGTCGTCCTCACCCAGGACGGCGACCGCCCCTACGGGCCGTGCGTCGACGAGCGGGCACGGATCGGCAACAAGGAGCGGGCCGACGCGGTCGTCTCGGTCCACGCGGACGGTTCCGCAACCGGGAACCGTGGATTCCACGTCATTCTCCCCGCAGCGGTGAACGGGGACGGCGCGGACACCGCGAAGATCGTCGCCCCTTCGCGTGACCTCGGAGAACGGATCGCCGGGAATTTCGTACGCGTCACCGGAAGCGCGCCTTCCAATTACATCGGCGACAACACCGGGCTGGACACCCGTGACGATCTCGGCGGCCTGAATCTGTCGACCGTGCCCAAAGTGTTCATCGAATGCGGCAATATGCGTGATCCGAACGACGCCGCCCTGCTCACCAGTTCGGGCTGGCGACAGAAAGCCGCTCTCGGCATCGCCGAGGGCGTCGGCAGCTATCTGAAGAGGTAGTTCTGCGGTGATAGTGGCGACCTTGGGGGGATAGCCCGTCCGTGGTCCGGGCAGCATCACAACCCGCCCGGGCAGACGATAGATTCATCCGTACGATGGGGAGCCGCCCCCGAGCTTCGCGCCGTAACCCGCCGATCGGGCGGCATCGACGACCGCCCCGACGAGACGACCGACTAAGGACCTTCACGTGAATATCCGCTCCCTCACTCGAGGCGACGGCGTGGTGATCGGAGCAGCGGTCGTGCTGTTCGTCGCCTCTTTCCTCGACCTCTCCGGCTACGACTGCCCCTCGGGCGTGGACTGCTCGGGCTACAGCGCGAACGCCTGGGACTCACTCTCCGTCCTGATGGGCATCTACCTCGCCGGCATCATCGGCGCCGCGCTGCTGATCGTCAGCCGCGCGATCCCGGGCCGCAAGGTGGCCGGCTTCGAACTCGGCCAGTTCGGCGCCGCGTTCACCGTGTTCTCCCTGTGGACCATGTTCTGGACGATCATCGACGCGGGTGACGCGGGCGCCGGCCTGATTCTCGGGCTGCTGGCGACCCTCGTGCTGGCCGGCGGCGCCGTTGCCACTCCGATGGTTCCCGCGCTGCAGGCCCCCCTCCTGGGCGCTCCGCGCCCGGCGCAGGTGCAGCCGGCGTACGGCCAGCAGCCCGGCCAGGGCTACGGCTACCCCGGTGGCCAGCAGCCGTTCGGCGCGCAGCCGGGCCAGCCCCAGCCGTACGGCGCCCAGCCGGGGCAGCAGGGACAGCCCGCACAGCAGGGACAGCCGGAGCACCAGCAGCAGGCCGCGCAGCAGGCTCCGCAGGGTGGTGCGGCACCGGCCGGTGACTTCACCCCCTTCTGGTTCGCGGTTCCGGTGGCCCGCCCGCTGTACGGCGAGGACGGCTCCCCCAACCCGATCGCGGAGCTCGCGCCGGGTACGTGGTACCTCGCGGTCGAGCAGCGCGGCCCCGGGCTCATCGCCCAGACGCAGGACGGCCGTCGTGGCGTCCTCCAGGACACCACGGGCATCCAGCGCGGCTGAGCGGTCCGAGACGCGAGTGGCCCCCGCCCTTCCGGGTGGGGGCCACTCGCGTGTCCGGGCCTCTCAGCCGAAGGACGACCTCTCCAGCCAGAAGTCCAGCAGCCCCCGGTCCCCCAGGACCTCCAGTCCGCCCTCGTCCGGCTTCTGCCTGCGGTTGAACGCCAGCATCAGAGCGGTCAGCGGGCCGCGGAGGGCCACGGTCGCCTTCTCGTGGGCGTGGCGCCAGGTGAAGCCCTCCTCGCCGAATTCGATGAGCCACTCCGCGCCGGGGACATCCGTGGCGTGCAGGTGCAAGGACCGCCCTCCACCGCGCAGTTCGGCTGCTTCCGGGTCGCCCTGTGCCTGGGCGGAGGCGACGATCTGGAGCCACTCGGTGATCGTGTCGGCGGCCAGGCCGGGTGCGACCTCGACGGCCGTCCCCACGGCGAGGGCCGCGTCCGCGCCGTGGACGGCGGTCTCGTGGGCCATGCGCCGGGCCCAGAAGGCGGTCCGGCGCTCCCACCCCCAGGTCCAGACCTCGGTGTCGGGGCCCGCCTCGCGCAGGGCGTCCACGGTCGCGACGGCGCCCGCCGTCAGCCATTCCGCCAGAGTGGCCGGGTCGTCGCCGGCCGGCCCCGCGGCGTCCGGGACCTGGTCGTCGGGGATCGCGTCGGCGGCCCGGCTGCGGACGATCTCACCGGCCCAGCGGTGCGCGCCGCCGACGTGGACGACGAGTTCGCGCAGGTTCCAGTCGGGGCAGGTGGGGACGCGCAGGGTCAGGTCCGCGCCCCTGACCAGCGCGCCCAACCGGTCGGTCTGGGCGAGGATCTCGTCGCAGTAGCGCGCGTGCGTGAGGAGAGTCATCCGCGCACCCTATGCGGCGTACTGACGTCCGTTCGACTGGTTTATCCGCCCAGCTGTGAGGTCGACGGGACCTTGTTCTTCACCTCGGCGCCCGCGCTCTTCCCGGCGTCCTTGACGCTGTTGATGACACTCTCGAAGGCCCCCACGCCCGCCGCGTCGCCCTTGCCCATCTGCTTCGCCGCGTCCTTGAGCGAGTCGATCCCGGCGGTCAGCGGTGCGACGGCCTTCGACAGGAGCGGGTCGCCCTTGGCGTTGTCCGCGGCGGCCTTGAGCCGGTTGTACGCGAAGGCGCCCGCGACCCCCGCCTTGACCATGGTGACGGTCCGCCCGTCCGCGCCCTTCTTGAACTTGCCCGCCCTGTAAGGCTTCACGATCCACTGGTACGTGGCCCCTGCCGCGAGGCCCGCGTTGGCCACGAAGCGCGTCTTGGCCCACTTCTGTTTCTGCGCCGACGTCGTGGGGCTCGGACTCGCGGAGCTGCTGGCGGCCTGGCTGCCTCCGTCGTCGTCACCGCAGGCGGTGGTCCCCACCAGGACGGCGCAGGAGAGCAGCAGCGCCACGACGAGCCGGTGGAGCGGTGCGGAACGGGACACGGAGGGCCTCCCTGACCGGGTATGTCACGGTGAGTGACGCAGCTCGGCACTCCTCGTCAGGCTCGCCCGTACGGGAGCGGCCCGCCACCCGGCGCACGCCGTACGGGTTTCACTCTCGGTAAAGCGGCAATCCGGAGAACATGTCTCCCAGAACAGGCACAGGAAGCAGCACCGCAGCACGTGTCATAGCCGTCGTCGCGGACATCATGGCGTTCATCATCATTCTGTGGATCCTGATGTACCTGCTCGACGCCAACCGGGGCAACGACCTGGTCCAGTGGGTCCAGGACGCCGCACGCTGGCTCGCCGGCTGGTCGCACGACCTGTTCACCTTCGACGAGGCGTGGGCACGCGTCGTCACGGGTTACGGTCTGGCCGCCGTGGTCTACCTGTTCATCGGTCACGCCGTGGCGGGCCGGGTCCGCCGCTTCTAGAGGACGTCCCTCGTACGGCAGCAGTCCGGCTCCAGCCCCGCCGGCAGCCGTTCGCCGCTGAAGACCGCGGTGGTCGCCTCGTCCCCCCCGAGCGCGGCCACCGCCAGCAGCAGTGATCCGGCGGTCCAGGTGGTGAGTTCCTCCGGCCATATGGCCGGCTCGCCCTCGAAGACGTACCCCGTCCAGTAGAGGCCGCCCTCGGCCCGCAGGTGCTGGATCGACTGGAGAATTTCCAGGGCGCGGTCCGACTCCCCCGTCACCCAGAGCGCCAGGGCCAGTTCACAGCTCTCGCCGCCCGTCACCCACGGGTTGGGGAGCACACAGCGCACACCGAGTCCGGGGACGACGAAGGCGTCCCAGCCGTCCTCGATCCGCCGCGTCGCGTCGGTTCCGGTGACCGCGCCGCCGAGGACCGGGTAGTACCAGTCCATCGAGTAGCGGCTCTTGTCCAGGAAGCGCTCGGGGTGGCTGCGGATCGCATGGCCCAGGGCCCCGGCCGCCAGCTCCCAGTCCGGCTGGGCCTCCTCGCGCTGCTCCGCCAGTGCCAGTGCGCAGCGCAGCGCCTGGTACACGGAGGAGGAACCGGTCAGCAGGGCGTCGGTGACGGGGGTGCCGTCGGCCTCCCGCTTCCAGCCGATCTCCCCGCCGGGCTGCTGGAGCCGCAGCACGAACTCGACCGCGGCGAAGACCGTCGGCCACATCCGGTCGACGAACGCGTCGTCGCCGGTGGCGAGGTAGTGGTGCCAGACGCCGACGGCCACGTAGGCGCAGAAGTTGGTCTCGCGCCCCAGGTCGGTCGGCCTGCCGGGGTCGCCGTCGTGGTACGCGGCGTACCAGGAGCCGTCCTCGTTCTGGTGGCGGGCCAGCCACGCGTAGGCGCGGGCGGCGGCGTCGTGCTCACCGGCCGCGTCCAGCGCCATCGCGGCCTCGGTGTGGTCCCACGGGTCGAGGTGGTGGCCGCGGAACCAGGGCAGTGCCCCGTCCTCGCGCTGCACGGCGAGCAGGGCGGCCACGGTCTCGGCGGCCTGTCCGGCGGTGAGTACGCCCGGCAGGACGAGGTGTTCGGTCTGCTCCGGCGTGCTCACGCCTCGGCCTTCGGCAGGTGCGGCTTGGTCGCGTACGCGACGAAGCTCTTGCCGACGACCGGGTTGAGCAGCTGCTCGGCGACCCGGGTGGCCAGGGGCTTCTTCATGATGTCCCAGACCAGCAGCTTGTGGTAGGCGCGCACCGGCAGCGCCTTCTCGTTGTCCACGCCGAAGGCGCACTTCAGCCACCAGTAGGGGCTGTGCAGCGCGTGCGCGTGGTGGGTGCCGTAGGGCTTGAGCCCGGCCTCGCGGATCCTGCCGAGCAGCTCGTCGGCCTTGTAGATGCGGATGTGCCCGCCCTCGACCTCGTGGTACGCGTCGGAGAGCGTCCAGCAGACCTTCTCGGGGCCGTAGCGGGGCACGGTGATCGCGATCCGGCCGCCGGGCTTCAGCACCCGGACCATCTCGGCGAGGACACCCTTGTCGTCGGGGATGTGCTCCATGACCTCGGAGATGATGACGACGTCGAAGGAGGCGTCGGGGAACGGCAGGTTGAGCGCGTCGCCCTCCATCGCGGTGGCCGTCGCGCCCGCGGGTGCCTCACCGGCCTCCTTCATCGCGGCGAACCACTTCGCGACCTCGCGGATCTCCTCGCCGTTCTGGTCGAGGGCCACCACCTGGGCGCCGCGCCGGTAGCACTCGAAGGCGTGCCGGCCGGCGCCGCAGCCCAGATCGAGCACCCGGTCGCCGGCGGCGAGCGGGAAGCGGGTGAAGTCGACGGTCAGCACGGGGGCCTGCCTTCGAGGTCGGAGGTACGGATTCCGGGAGCCACGGGGGTCGTCACCTGCGGGCCCCCCGGGCTGCGATCGACTGACGGTACAGCTCCACGGTGCCCAGGGCGGCCTTGGCCCAGGTGAAGTTGGCCAGTACGCGGGCGCGGCCGGCCTCGCCGAGGCGGGCGCGCAGTTCGCGGTCGCCGAGGAGCCGGCCGAGGGCTGCGGCGAGTGCCCCCGGGTCGCCGGGCGGCACGGCGAGGCAGGTCTCCCCGTCGGGCCCGGTGACCTCCGGGATGGCGCCGCCGGTGGTGGCCACCAGCGGGGTCCCGGTGGCCATGGCCTCGGCGGCGGGCAGCGAGAAGCCCTCGTACAGGGAGGGGACGCAGGAGATCTGGGCGCTGCGGACCAGGTCGACGAGTTCGGCGTCGCTGATGCCCTTGACGAACTCGACGGCGTCCTGGAGCCCGTGGCGCGTGATGGCCTGGGCGACGGGGCCGCGTTCGGCGCGCTTGCCGACGACCACGAGGTGCGCCTGCGGGTTCTCGGTGCGGAGCTTGGCGAGGGCCTCCACGAGGTGGACGAGGCCCTTGAGCGGGACGTCGGCGCTGGAGGTGGTGACGATCCGTCCGGGGACCTCGGCGATCGAGGGGTCGGGCGACCAGAGGTCGGTGTCGGCCCCGATGTGCACGACCTGGATACGGTCCCGGCGCACCCCGAGGTGCTCCACGATCTCCTGCTGCGACGAGCCGGAGACGGTGAGGACGGACGGCAGGCGGCGCGCGACGCGCTTCTGCATGCGGGTGAAGCCGTACCAGCGGCGCACGGCGAGCCGGCGGCGCGCCGATCCGGCGGCGTCGAGGTCCAGCCGGCGGTCGACGGTGATCGGGTGGTGGATCGTGGTGACGAGGGGGGCGCCGATGTCGCCGAGCAGGCCGTAACCGAGCGTCTGGTTGTCGTGCACGACGTCGAAGTCCCCGCGCCTGGCGAGTAGGTGACGGCGTGCCCGCAGACTGAAGGTGAGCGGCTCGGGGAAGCCGCCGGTCCACATGGTGGCGACCTCGGCGACGTCGATCCAGTCGCGGTACTCGCCGCGTCCCGGGGTGCGGAACGGGTCGGGCTGGCGGTAGAGGTCGAGGCTCGGCAGCTCGGTGAGCGGGACACCCTCGTCGAGCACCGGATAGGGCTGGGCGCCGATGACTTCGACGCTGTGGCCGAGCCGGGCCAGCTCGCGGCCGAGGTGGCGGACGTAGACCCCTTGGCCCCCGCAGAAGGGGTTGCCCTTGTAAGTCAGGAGTGCGATGCGCAGTGGCCGGTCACTGTCGGTGCCCGACGTGTCGCCGCCCGCGAAGGGGCCCGTCTCTATGGCCTCAGCGGTCACACTCGGCCCCCTTCTCACTACGTTCGCCGGAGCGTAACCGGTCGCGCTAATCTAGAACAAGTTTCAGACTGGGTGGTTCAACCCGCACCGAATCTACCGGCAGGTAGCGTCGGCGTGACGGCCGCATCAGGTGATTCGCACCACGACTGCCACCCTGGCATGCTGTGCGCGCCCGGAAACAGACGCCCGGCCGGACAGGGAACCGGTTCTCCCTTTTTGGATGGGGACAGCAGATGACAGCGGAAGCCAGGCCCGCGGAGCCTCCCCTGACGGAACGCCAGGAGGCCCGCCGCCGGAGCATTCTGCAGGCCGGCGCCCAGCTCGCGGGGCGCGGCGGTTTCGAGGCCGTGCAGATGCGTGAGGTGGCGGACGCCGCCGGGGTCGCCCTGGGCACGCTGTACCGCTACTTCCCGTCCAAGGTCCATCTGCTGGTGGCGCTCATGCAGGACCAGCTCGGGCATCTGCACCACGCGCTCCGCAGACAGCCGCCCGCCGGGGACGACCCGGCCGAGCGGGTCGCGGCGGCCCTGATGCTGGCCTTCCGGGCACTCCAGCGCGAACCCCATCTGGCGGACGCCATGGTGCGGGCGCTGACCTTCGCGGACCGGGGGGTGAGCCCGGAGGTGGACGCCGTTTCCCGGCTGACGACGGCGATCGTCCTGGACGCGATGGGGGTCGAGGACCCCACGCAGGAACAGCTCTCCGTGGTGCGCGTCATCGAGCACACCTGGCACTCGGCGCTGATCACCTGGCTGTCGGGGCGGGAGTCGATCGCGCAGGTGAGGCGGGACATCGAGACGGTGTGCGGGCTGATCGGCCTTCCGGCGGACATCGGCTGAGCGGCCCTCATGGCGGGTGTCGCAGCCGGGGCCGGGCTCAGCCCTCCCGGCCGCCCGACAGGAGGTGCAGCCGCAGGGCGAGCTGGAGCTCCAGCGCGCGGTCGGGCTCGTTCCAGTCGCGGCCCAGCAGCACCTGGATCCGGTCGAGACGCTGCACCACCGTGTTCACATGGACGTGCAGTTCGTCCTTGGCCCTGATCAGGCTGCCGCCCGCGCCGAAGTAGGCGCGTAGCGTCCGTACGAGATGGGTGCCTCGCCGCTCGTCGTAGCGCAGCAGCGGGCCCAGGACCGCTGTCACGAAACCGTCCACGTCCTTCGCGTTGCCCAGGACCACGCTCAGGAAGCCGAGTTCGCCGACCCCGGCGCCCTCGCCCACGCGTCCCAGCACCCGCATGGCGCGCAGACAGCGGGCGGCCTCCGCGTAGGCGGCGGCGAGTTCGCGCGCACCGCGCGCCGGGCCCGTGCCGGCGACGGTGACGGGCTCCTGGACGAGGTGGCCGAGCTGCGTGGCCGCCGCGCGTGCGGCGGCGCCCGCCGGGGTGCCGTCGGCGTCGCAGTCGATCAGCAGCACGACCGTGCCCGCGTGTTCGGCGCTCACCCCGTGGATGTCGCCGCCGAACAGATACCGCATCGCGGCGCCGCCGAGTCTCTCCCTGGCGGACGCCTCGGCGACCAGCACCAGATGCGGCCGGTCCAGGTCGATGCCGAGTCTCCGGCCCCGCTCGGCCAGCCCGGCCGGATCGCGGTCCGGGTCGCCGAGCAGGTCGCTGATCAGCTCGCCCCGTATCCGGTTCTCGGTCTCGGCGACCGTGCGGCGCAGCAGCAGGAGCAGGCCGGTGACGACGGCGGCGCGTTCGAAGAGCCGCCGGTCGGAGTCGTCGAGCCGGTCCGGGCGGTGCAGGACCAGGCTGGCGAGGAGCTCCTGGCCGGCGAGCACGGCACAGATCCACCGGCCGTCGCGGTGCACGGCGCGCGCCCCGTGGCGGGACTCGTCCGCCGTGCCGGCGAGCCACCCGGCGTCCGGGCCGCCGGCGGCGAACCCGGTCCCGTCGGGCCGTACGGCGGCCAGCGGGCGCCCGCCAGGGTCGTGGATGGTGAGCGGGCTGTCGAGCAGTCCGGCGACGGACACGGCGACGTCCTTCACGTCACCGCCGCGCAGCACCAGGTCGGTGAGCCGGTCGTGGGCCTCCTCGGCCCGCCGCATGGCGGCCGAGTGCGCGCGTACGGCGGCGTTGGCCTCGGCCAGTTCCGCGTTGGCGCCGGCGAGTTCCGCGAGGGCGGTCCGGGTGTCGTCCAGGGCCCGGGCGGTGTCGATCGCGATCGCGGCGTGCGCGGCGAGCGAGCAGAGCAGGGCCACCTCGTCGGGACTGAAGACCCGCGCGGCCCGGTCGGCGGCGAAGAGCACCCCGATGACCTTTCCGGTGCCGCCCCGGCTGGAGCCGAGGAGCAGCGGGACGCCCAGGATCGCGACGAGACCTTCGTCCAGCACTCCGGCGTTGATGTTGCGGGTGTGGTGGAAGCGCTCGTCGCTGCGGTAGTCGGGGGTGGCGTACGGGCTGGCGGTCTGTGCGACCAGGCCGCCGAGCCCTTCGCCCAGTTCGAGCCGGAGCCGCTGGAAGAGCACGGACACCGATCCGTCGGTGACCCGCATGTAGGTGTCCCCGGCCTCCTCGTCGGGGAGCGTGAGATAGGCGGTGTCGGTGCCGAGCAGCATCCTGGCCCGCCGCACGATCGCCTTCAGCACATCGTCCAGGTCCCGGGAGGCGGCGAGGTCGCCGGCCGTGTCGAAGAGGGCGGTGAGCTGGAGCTCCCTGCGCCGGTGCTGGCGCAGGGCGCCCCTGATCCGCAGGGCGGCGGCGGCCGCCCGCTCCACCTCGGCCAGGTCGGCGGCGGGCACACCGGCGGCCCTCGCCTCCGAGGCGACGGCACCGAGCTCCTCGGCGGGCGCGTCGTCGGCCAGCAGGTCCAGGAGGCGCCCGAGGAGGGGCGCGGCGGAGGGGGGCGGTTCAGACATGGGCTGCCATCGTTCTTCCGGCTTCCGTGGGCGGTCGGGCGTCAGTTGGCGGTCCAGCCGCCGTCCATCGTGAGGGAGCTTCCGGTGATGTGCGCCGTGCCGGTCCCGCACAGCCACAGGACGGCCCCGGCCACGTCACCGGGCTCGATCAGCGACTTGAGGGCACTGCGTTCCAGCAGGACCCGGCCCACCACCTCCTGTTCGGAGACGCCGTGGCTGCGCGCCTGGTCCGCGATCTGGTCCTCGACCAGGGGGGTACGGACGTAACCGGGGCTGACGCAGTTGCTCGTCACGCCGTGCGGCGCCGCTTCGAGTGCGACCACTTTGCTGAGCCCCTCCAGTGCGTGCTTGGCCGAGACGTACGCCGACTTGTACGGGCTGGCGCGCAGCCCGTGCACGGACGAGATGTTGACCACGCGGCCCCAGCCGCGTTCGTACATGCCGGGGAGCGTGCGGCGCAAGATGCGGAACGGTGCCTCCACCATGACGCGGTGGATCAGCGCGAAGGTGTCCGGCGGGAACTCGTGCACCGGCGCCACGTGCTGCAGCCCCGCGTTGTTGACCACGATGTCCGCGTCGGCGGGCAGCCCGTCCACCGCCTCGGCCACGGAGAGGTCGGCCACCCAGGCCGTTCCGCCGATCCGTTCGGCCAGGCTCTCGGCGGCTTCGCCCGCCTTGTCCACCACGTGCACATGGGCTCCGGCGGCGGCGAGCGCCTCCGCGCAGGCCAGTCCGATGCCGCTCGCGGCCCCGGTGACGAGGGCGGTGCGTCCGGCGAGGGCGGGGGGATCGTGCTGGGGCGCCAGGGAAGTCTGCATGGGCGTCACCGTAAGGACGTCACCGCCCGCTTCCCATGGGCCTGGTCCACACACCCCTGGGCGGCCGCATGGTGGCGGCGTACGTGGGGAGGGTGGCGGACTCGGCGCGCACCGGCCCTTCGTGGTCGCCGGCGCCGGCTGTCAGGCCGGGTCCTCGTATGCGCCCCTGACCTTCTCCGGCATCCGGCAGTCGTCCTGGAGGGCGGTGAGGGACACGGTCCGTCCGGCGTTCTCACCGGCGTGGTACCGGGCGTACAGCTTCCAGCCCCGCTTGGCGAGGGTGCGGTAGGTGACGTCCCGCTCGGCATGGCTGGAGACGATCTCCCAGTCGTGCTGCCGCAGCCGCATCACCGTCGCCTCGAAGGCGCCTGCGGCGTCCGCCGCCGGCGCGTAACCCGTCCAGGGCGCGACGCACCCGTGCCAGTCGCCCTTCGGCAGCCGGGCCGTGGAGGTGTCGCCGGGCGGCAGGCCCGCGGCCTCGGCGAAGCCGGCTATCTCGTCGGCGACCGTCCGCGTGGTGAAGGAAGGAGTGGGATCCGGGGAAGGGGACGGGGCGCCCTCGCTGTCACTGATGAGCCCGCAGCCCGCGGTCAACGTCATGAATCCGGCCGCCACGGCGGCGACGGCCGCCGTCCTTCGTCTGCGCACTGGTGCTTCCCACCGGTCGTCCCAACCCCACGAGCACGCGCCCGTGTGACCCCCGCCGGAGTTTCGCACGGGGTCTGACCTGCTGGGAAGGCCCTTCGCGCCGGGAGTGCGGCTGTCCGCCCGGAGAGGTCGGGGGGCGCCCCGGTAGAGTGGGCGGATCGTCATCATGCCCGTACAGGGGGAAGCCGGTGCGAATCCGGCGCCGACCCTTCCCCGAGCGCTCGGCCAGCTCGAGCAGGGGAGAAACCCCATTCGAGAGGCCCAGTCCGCCATGTCCGTACGCCGCCGCGCGGCAGCGCTCGCGATCACCGCCGTGCTCTGTGGAGCGGCCGCCCCGGTGGCGGTCGCCGCGCCGAGTCCGACCCCGTCCCCCTCCACGCCTGACCTTCCGGCGGGGCTGTACGGCACCAAGGACCCGACGTACGACGGGGTGTGGCGCCAGTCGCTCGCCTTCCTCGCCCAGAAGATCGAGCTGGTCACGCCCGCCACGCAGTCGGTGGACTGGCTCGTCGGCCAGCAGTGCGACAGCGGGGCCTTCCCCTCCTACCGCGACGCGTCCGAGCCCTGCGACGCGAAGACGGTCGCGGACACCAACGCCACCGCGGCCGCGGTCCAGGCCCTGGTCGAGCTGGCCGCGCACCGTGAGGCCGTGGACAACGGCGTCAGCTGGCTGAAGTCCGTACAGAACGACGACGGCGGCTGGGGCTACAACCCGGGCAGCCCGAGCGACGCCAACTCCACCGGCGTCGTGGCCGGGGCGCTGGCGCGAGCCGGGGTGCCGCTCGCCGAGATCACCAAGAAGGGCGGCAAGTCGCCGTACACGGCGCTGCAGACCTTCGCGCTGCCCTGCGGGGGCGAGGACGGCGGGGCTTTCGCCTACCAGCCGGACAAGAAGGGTGAGCTCACCGCCAACGCGGACGCCACGGCGGCCGCGGTCCTCGGCGCGATGGGCAAGGGCATGGCCTCGGGAAACTACAACGCGGCGAAGGCACCCGTCTGCGTCGAGGGCTCGGATCTCACGCCCGAGCAGTCCGCGCAGAACGGCGCCTACTACCTGGCGAAGACCCTCGCCGGGTCGGGTCATCTGGACCTGCCGCCCATGCCGGGCGCCGAGGAGTCGGCGCCGCAGCCGGACTTCGGCAACACGGCCGACGCCGTCGTGGCGCTCTCGGCGGCCGGCCACAAGGACAAGGCGGCCGGAGCGGTCGCGTATCTGGAGAAGCACGCCCAGGACTGGGCGAAGGAGGGCGGCCCCGCCGCCACCGCCCAGCTGGTGCTCGCCGCCCACGCGACCGGCACCGACGCGCGTGACTTCGGCGGCGTCGACCTCGTGAAGCAGCTCAACGCGACGGGCCCCGCCCCCGCGGCGACCGCCGTGCCCTCGCCGACCGCGACGGCACCGGAGAAGCCGGCGGACACGAGCAGCGACGACGAGGGACTCGGCCTCTGGTGGATCATCGGCATCGGGCTCGCCTTCGGCGCCGGCATCGGCTTCCTGCTCAGCGGACGCCGGAAGAACCAGCAGCTGTGAGCCGCCCGCTGCGAACGGCGGCGGTGCTGCTCCTCGTCGGCGCCGTCCTGGCCGTGCTCGGCGCGGGGAACGCGCAGGCGGCCGGTTACCGCTACTGGTCGTTCTGGGAGAGCGACGGCGGGAAGAGCTGGACGTACGCCACCCAGGGGCCTTCCGTGGTCCGGCCGGACGACGGCGCGGTGCAGGGTTTCCGCTTCTCGGTGAGCGCGGATTCGCAGGACTCCGCGCAGCCGCGCCGCGCGCCCGATTTCGGAACCGTCTGCGCGGACACCCCGGCGAAGGACGGCCGTAAGCGGATCGCGCTGGTCATCGACCCGGGCACGGCGGCGGACGCGCCGGACGGCGAGAAGCCGCCCGCGCCGCGTACCGCCTGCGCCCAGGTCACGCCGGACGCGAGCACGGCCGAGGCCCTCGCCTCGGTGGCGAAGCCCCTGCGGTACGACAGCGCCGCGATGCTCTGTGCGATCTCGGGCTATCCGGAGTCCGGCTGCGGTGAACAGGTCGACGGGGGCTCCGGCGGGCCGGAGTCCAGCGTTCCGGCCACCGCGTCCACCTCCGGCGACGCGACGGCCGGTGGTTCCGACGGAGGCGGCCCGTCGGTCGGCGTGCTCACCGGCGTCGGCGCGGTCCTCGTCCTGGGTGTCGCCGCTGTGCTGCAGGCCCGCCGCCGCCGATGACCCGCTCCACCGGCCCGGCCCGGCTCCACCCTGCCCTGCGCGCCCCCGGGGCCGCCCGGGGCAACGCGCTGCCGGCCGGGGCCTGGTGGCTGTGGGCGCTCGGCCTCGCGACCGCCGCGTCCCGTACGACCAACCCGCTGCTGCTGGGGCTGCTGGTGGGCGTCGCCGGCTATGTGGTGGCGGCCCGCCGCACGGACGCGCCGTGGGCCCGTTCGTACGGGGCGTTCATCAAGCTGGGGCTGGCCGTCGTCGCCGTACGGCTGGTGTTCTCCGTCGTCCTCGGCTCCTCGGTGCCCGGCACGCATGACCTGTTCACGATGCCCGGGGTGCCGTTGCCCGACTGGGCGCAGGGGATCAGGATCGGCGGCCGGGTCACGGCGGAGCAGGTGGTGTTCGCGCTGTACGAGGGCGCGAAGCTGGCCACGCTGCTGATCTGTATCGGCGCGGCGAACTCGCTGGCCAACCCGGCCCGGCTGCTGAAGTCGCTGCCCGGCGCCCTGTACGAGGTGGGGGTCGCCGTCGTCGTGGCGATGACGTTCGCGCCGAACATGGTCGCCGACGTGGCGCGGCTGCGGACCGCCCGCAGGCTTCGCGGCCGTCCGACCGGCGGGGTCCGGGCCGTGCTCCAGATCGGGCTGCCGGTGCTGGAGGGGGCGCTGGAGCGTTCGGTGGCCGTCGCGGCGTCCATGGACGCGCGGGGGTACGGGCGCACCGCGCAGGTCCCGCCCGCCGTCCGCCGCACCACCCATGTGCTGACGCTCGGCGGGTTGCTGGGAGTGTGCGCGGGGACGTACGGGCTGCTGGCCGCCCAGGGCGCCGTGCACGGGCTGCCGTTGCTGCTGGCCGGGCTGCTCGCGGCGCTGGCCGGACTCAGGCTGGGCGGGCGCCGCTCGGTGCGTACCCGCTACCGGCCGGACCGCTGGGGCGTACGCGCCTGGCTCGTCGCCGCCTCGGGCGCGGCCGTCGCGGCGGTGATGATCCGGGCGGGCGCCGTCGCCCCGGACGCCCTGCGCCCGGGCGTCGTCCCGCTCACCGCGCCTGTACTCCCCCTGTGGCCGGCCGCCGCCGTGCTGATAGGGCTTCTGCCCGCCGTGGTGGCGCCGCTGCCCCCTTCCCCCTCGGACTCCAAGGAGCGCTCATGATCCGGTTCGAGAACGTCTCGGTGCGGTACGAGGGCGCGGAGCGCCCCACCCTGTCCGGGGTCGACCTCACCATTCCCGAGGGGGAACTGGTGCTGGCCGTCGGCCCTTCCGGTGTCGGCAAGTCGACACTGCTGGGTGCCGTGTCCGGTCTCGTGCCGCACTTCACGGGCGGGACGCTGACCGGCCGGGTCACCGTCGGAGGCCGGGACACCCGCACCCACAAGCCCCGTGAACTCGCCGACCTGGTGGGCACGGTGGGCCAGGATCCGCTCGCCCACTTCGTGACGGACACCGTCGAGGACGAGCTGGCGTACGGCATGGAGTCGCTGGGCCTCGCCCCGGACGTGATGCGCCGCCGCGTCGAGGAGACGCTGGATCTGCTGGGGCTGGCGGAGCTGCGCGACCGGCCGATCGCCACGCTCTCCGGGGGCCAGCGGCAGCGGGTCGCGATCGGCTCGGTCCTCACCCCGCACCCCAGGGTCCTCGTCCTCGACGAACCGACGTCCGCCCTGGACCCGGCGGCGGCCGAGGACGTGCTGGCGGTCCTCCAGCGGCTGGTGCACGACCTGGGCACCACGGTGCTGATGGCCGAGCACCGCCTGGAGCGTGTCGTGCAGTACGCCGACCAGGTCCTCCTGCTGCCCGCGCCCGGTGCCGCCCCGGTGATGGGCGCGCCCGCCGAGATCATGGCCCTCTCGCCCGTCCGGCCTCCCGTGGTCGCGCTGGGCCGGCTCGTGGGCTGGGAGCCGCTGCCGCTGTCGGTGCGCGACGCCCGGCGCCGCGCGGTGGACCTGCGGGAGCGGCTCGCCGAGGTGGAACCGCCGGCGCGCGAGACCCCGGCGGAGGCCGTGGTCGCCCCGCTCCCCGCTCCGTCCGCCGCCCGCGCCGGTCTCCTGGGCAGGCTGTTCGGCCGGCGTCCGGACGCGGCTCCCGCGGCGCCCCCGGTCCCCGGCCCCGTCGTCCGGGTCGAGGGGCTGGGGGTGCGGCACGGGCGGGTCCAGGCGCTGCGCGGGGTGACGCTGTCCGTCGCGCCGGGCGAGACCGTGGCCCTGATGGGCCGTAACGGCGCGGGTAAGTCGACCCTGCTGACGACCCTGGTCGGGATGACCGAGCCGACCACGGGGTCCGTCCTGGTCGGCGGCCTGCACCCGTCCCGTACGCCGCCGCGCGACATGGTGCGCCGGGTCGGGCTCGTTCCGCAGGAGCCGCGCGACCTGCTGTACGCGGACACGGTCGCCGCCGAGTGCGCGGCGGCCGACTCCGACGCGGGCGCGCCCGCGGGGAGCTGCCGGGCACTGGTCTCCGAGCTGCTGCCCGGGGTGCCCGACGACATCCATCCCCGTGATCTCTCGGAGGGCCAGCGGCTGGCGCTCGCCCTCGCCCTGGTGCTCACCGCCCGGCCCCCGCTCCTCCTCCTGGACGAGCCGACGCGGGGGCTGGACTACGCGGCGAAGGGGCGGCTCGTCGGCGTACTGCGCCGTTTGGCCGCCGAGGGCCACGCGATCATCCTGGCCACGCACGACGTGGAGCTGGCGGCGGAGCTGGCCGACCGGGTGGTGATCCTGGCCGACGGTGAGGCCGTCGCCGACGGTCCGACCCGGCAGGTCGTGGTCTCCTCGCCCGCGTTCGCCCCGCAGATCTCGAAGATCCTGGCGCCACGGGAGTGGCTGACGGTGTCGCAGGTACGCAGGGCTCTGGAGGGTCTCGCATGACGGCCCGGCCCGCCCGCCCGGTGCGGCTCGGTCCGCACGCCGTCGCCGCGCTCGTCCTGGTCAGCGCGGTCGGGCTCGTCGGGTTCGGCTGGCCGTTGCTGGCGGGGGCGGACTCCGGTCTCGCCCATGCGCAGGACGCGCCGTGGCTCTTCGCCGTCCTTCTGGTGCTGCTCGTCGGGGTGGTCCTCGCGACGATCGCGGACTCCGGTCTGGACGCGAAGGCCGTCGCGATGCTGGGCGTCCTCGCCGCGGTCGGTGCGGCGCTGCGCCCGCTGGGCGCGGGGACGGCCGGCCTGGAGCCCATGTTCTTCCTGATGGTGCTGAGCGGCCGGGTGCTGGGGCCGGGCTTCGGCTTCGTGCTGGGCTCGGTCACGATGTTCGCCTCGGCGCTGCTCACGGGCGGGGTCGGACCGTGGATGCCGTTCCAGATGCTGTCGATGGGCTGGTTCACCATGGGCGCGGGCCTGCTGCCGGGCCCGGACCGGCTGCGCGGCCGGGGCGAGCTGCTGATGCTGGCGGGGTACGGCTTCGCGGCGGCGTTCGCGTACGGCACGGTCATGAATCTCTACGGCTGGACGATCGTGCCGGGGCTCGGCTCGGGCATCTCCTTCGTCCCGGGCGACCCCCTCGCCGAGAACCTGGTCCGCTTCCTCGCCTACTGCACCGCCACCTCGATCGGCTGGGACCTGGGCCGCGCCGTCCTCACGGTCGTCCTGACGGTGACCATCGGTCCCACGCTGCTGAGAGCCCTGCGCCGGGCCACCCGCCGCGCCGCGTTCGACGCGCGGGCGGACTTCGAGGCGCTCCCCGACTGATCAGCCGGCCAGTGCGTGCTGCGCGGCGAGCCCGACGGGGGCGTTCGTGGCGCCGTACCCGTCGTATCCGCCGACGCGCGGACGACCTGATCCCCCGCTCGGCGCCGCCCGGCGCCGAGCCGTCCGAGTGGCGGGCCCGCTGCACCGGACGGACCCTGGGGGGACGCGGCGATCCACGCCGGAGGGGTGCGGGGCCGGCTCGGGAGGGCACCCCTGCGGGGCCCGGGAGGGCCGCCCCGCACCCCTTCGGCCCGTGCCGGTCCTAGGCTTTGCTGTCCGCCGGTTCGGGCGCCGGCTCCACGGCCGCGTCACCGGCCTCGCGGTCCGCCCGCCCGACCGCCCTGGGAACGACGGCCTGAAGCCGGCGTGGCCCCGACAGGGCGTACGTCAGCCCGAAGCCCGCGGCCACCACCGCTCCCCCGCCGACCGCGTCCAGCACCCAGTGGTTGCCCGTGGCGATGATCGCGGAGACCGTGAACAGCGGGTGCAGCAGCCCGAGGGCCTTCATCCACGCCTTCGGCGCGAGCAGGGCGATCACCACGCCGCACCACAGCGACCAGCCGAAGTGCAGGGACGGCATCGCCGCGTACTGGTTGGTCATCGCGGTCAGTGCCCCGAAGTCGGGGCTGTCGAGGTCCTGCACACCGTGGACCGTGTCGATGAAGCCGAGCCCCGGCATCAGACGGGGCGGTGCCAGGGGGTAGAGCCAGAAGCCGACGAGGGCGAGGACCGTGGCGAAGCCGATGGTGCTGCGGGCCCAGCGGTAGTCCGGGGGCCGGCGCACGTAGAGGACACCGAGGATCGCGAGCGGCACGATGAAGTGGAACGTCGAGTAGTAGTAGTCGAAGAAGTCCCGCAGCCAGGGGATGCCGACGACGGTGTGGTTGGCCCAGTGCTCGATGTCGATGTGCAGCCACTGCTCCGCGGAGTGGATCTGCCGGCCGTGTTCCTCGGCGGTGGAGCGCCCCGCGGTGGCCGCCAGCCTGACCTTCGCGTACGCGGAGTAGACGACCCTGATGAGCAGGAGCTCCAGCAGCAGGTTGGGGCGGCTGAGCACGCGCCGCCAGAACGGCAGCAGCGGCACCCACGCGTAGCGCGCCGGCACCGGTTTCGCGTAGTCCGTGGGGATCGGCCGCTGCCAGTGGGGCGAGGTACGGGACAGGAACGGCACGGCGCAGGCCGCGCCGAGCGCGGCGACGAGCAGCACGTTGTCCCGCACGGGCAGGACCACACCGACGTTCGGCAGCAGCATCTTCCCGGGCAGGGTGAGGACGAGCACCACGACCGCCGGCCAGACCAGCCGGTCGGAGGCCCTGGTGCCGGCCCGGCCGACGACGGCGAGCAGCACCCAGAGCAGCTGGTGCTGCCAGGCGGTGGGAGAGACGGCGACGGCGACGCAGCCGGTGATCGCGACGGCCAGGAGCAGCTGGCCGTCGCGGGCGTAGTGCGCCGCGCGGCGCAGTCCGACGAAGGCGACGGCGGCGGCGAGGAGGAGGAACAGGGCGATCTCGGACGGGCCCTGGAGCCCGAACCGCAGCAGCGCGCCGTGCAGCGACTGGTTCGCCAGGCTGTCCGGGCGGTCCCCGAGGCCGGCCCCCGCGAGATGGTGCACCCAGTACGCCCATGAGTCACGCGGCATCACCGCCCAGGCCAGCGCCGTGCAGACGGCGAAGGTGGCACCGCCGGTCGCGGCGGCCCTGCGTCTGCCGGTGAGCCAGAACAGGACGGCGAAGAGCAGGACGGCGGGCTGGAGGGCCGCGGCGACACCGGTGAGCACGCCGGGGAGGCGCTCACCGCGCACCGCGAAACAGGCGAGGAGCACCAGCAGGACCGGCAGGATGCTGGTCTGGCCCAGGTGCAGGGTGGTGCGGACGGGCAGCGACACCATCAGCAGGGTGATCGCGACGGGCGCCGCGAGGAACGCCGTACGCCTGCTCACCGGGGCGGGCAGGGCACGGACGGCGACGAATCCGAGCGCCACGACGAGCAGCAGCGAACCGAAGGTCCACACGACACCGAGGGCCTGCTGGGCGGAGACCGTCAGCGGCTTCAGCACCAGCCCGGCGAACGGCGTTCCCGTGAACCGGCCCGGGTCGTACAAGGACCCCGCGATGTGCAGGACCCCGGTCGCACCGGTCCAGGTCTCCAGGTCGGTGAGGCGTTCACCGGGCGGCCGCCGGAGCACCACCGCCACCTGCCGTACCGCCAGGGCACCGACGAGCAGCCAGAGGACGGCCCGCGCCGCAGCGGCCCTCGTCCCCGGATCCGCCGCCGCGTCCCCCCGCACACTGCGCTCCACATCTGTCACGCTGCGCCGACCCTCCCGTTTCCATGCACTGTCCCCTCGGCCCGGGTATGTGCGGATGAAGCCTCGCATTGCCCTAGGGGATAGACACCATCAACCCCCACTTAGCCTGACTGTCACCACTGATTTGCCGAAAGAATGCCCGATTCCGGCCTGGCCGGAGGCCCGCGTGCCCGGGTCAGCCCTCGTACTCGGGGATGTCCGCCTGCCAGCCCGCGAAGAGGGGGACGTCCGAGGAGCCGTCCAGGACGACGATCCCGAAGGGCCGGTCGAAGGCGATGTGCCGCACCGTCCGCGGTACGGCGCCGGCGGCCCGTGCCGCCACGACCGTGACCGCCGCGGCCTCGACGCCCTTCTCGGCGATCTTCACCACCGCTTCCTGGACCACGTCCGAGATGTGGAGGGGCACCGGCGACAGGCCTGAGAGGTCCGCCGCGGCGACGTCGGTCGCGAGGCGCACGCCGAGCGCCGGCAGCTGAGCGGTGATTCCGATCCTTGTCCGCAGGGTGAAGCGCGGCAGGGCCCAGGTCACCGCGTCCGCGTCCACCGGGTCCCGCGACGCCTCGGGCGCCCACGCCAGGGGCAGCACCCGGGCGGCGTCCTCGCCCGGCTCCCCGAGCACGAACCTGACCCGGGCCGGCGCCGGACCGCCCGGCTCCGCGCGGCAGCGCAGCTCGACGACGTACGCGCCCGATGTGGTCCACGCGTCCCCGCGCGGGACCGGGGCGTGCATCGTCGGCACGTGCACGCTCGTGCCCGCCGCGTCGGTGAAGGGGACCTCACGGGTGCGGGACATGGGGAACGGCAGCTCCCAGAGCGCCTTCAGGGCCAGCACGTTGACCAGGACGAGCGCGATGTCGCCGCCGGTGTCCAGCGGCAGCCGCTCGATCAGGCCGCCCGTCCGCTCGCAGACCCACGCGTCGATCTCCGCGGCGTCGACCGGGCCGAACCCGACGTCGGGCAGCGACGCCTCGTACTCCGGGCGGAGCGGCACGCTGTTCCACACCCGGGTCGCCACATTCAGCGCCTCGGTGCGCTCCCAGTCCCGCGCCGCCTCCGTCACCACGGCCGCGGCCTCGTGGTCCGCCACGCCGAGCAGGGTGCGCAGCTCGGCGGCCGTCTCCGTACGCGCCCCCGCGGCGACGGCCGTCAGGGCCAGCCACAGTCCGGCGGGCGAGCACACGAAGCCGCCCCCGCCGGGCCGCGCCAGCTCCCGTATCCACTGTTCCCCGAGCCGCTGGACGGCTGCCGTCCTGGTGGTGTCCCGCATGTTCGCTGCCTCCCGCGCGCAGTAATGGTTCGTCATCCCGTCCCACCCTGGACAGAATGTACGAATGACATGGACCGTGACCCCCGAACACTTCGGCAGCCCAGAGGCGACCCTGCTGCGGCGGGACTACTACGACGAGGTGGCGAGCCGCTACTGGGGCCGGCCGGCGACCACGGCGGAGATCGACGACGGGCTGCGGGACGACGGCGTCGACCGCCTGGCCCCGCCCACCGGGGAGTTCCTGGTGGGCCGGTACGAGAGCAAGCCGGCGAGCTGCGCGGGTCTGCGCCTGGTGGACGCGGCGACGGCGGAGCTGACCCGGGTGTACGTCAGGCCCGCCTTCCGCTCGACGGGCGGAGGCGGCCTGCTGCTCGCGGGCATCGAGAGCGCCGCGCGGGCGTACGGGGTGCGGCGGATCCGGCTCGACACCCGTGACGACCTGGTGGAGGCACGCGGGCTGTACGCGAAGCACGGTTACACGCAGATCCCGGCGTTCAACCAGGGCCCCTACGCGGAGCACTGGCTCGCCAAGGATCTCTGAGCCCCTCCGGCGGACCGTCAGCCCACCGAGTGGTCAGGGCGCGGTTCGGGCATGTGCGGCCGCTCCCTGCTGGACCCGCTCACCTCGGACGACAGTTCCGTCACCAGCCGGATCAGGTCGGTGGGCCGGTCCGGGCCCCACCAGTCGCCCAGGAGCTCGGCCAGGGACTCCTCGCGTGCCTGCGAGAGCTTGACCACGGCCTCCGCGCCCTTCTCGGTGAGCACCAGCTGCATGCCCTCGCGCCGGGCGTAACCGCTCCCCTCCACCTGGCGGGCGGCCGAGGTGATCACCCTCAGCGGCACGGGCGCGACCTCGGCCAGCCGGCCGGGCTCGACGGTGCCGTGGCGTCTGATGCGCAGCAGCAGCCAACTGGCGGCGGGCTGCAGGTCGTATCCGGCCTTCTCGGTGATCTTCTCGTAGATCTCCCGGCGCCCCTCACGCGTGGCGAGCACCGACAGGGCGCGGGCGCATTCGTCGTACGAGGAGCGCTGGACCGGGTTGGAGGCCAGGGTCTCGCTGGTGTCGGGCGCCGTCACCGATCCGCGCAGGGGTTCCTCCTTGAGGAACCAGGCGAAGACGAACGCGACGAGGACGACGGGGGCGGCGTAGAGGAAGACGTCGGTGATCGACGTCGAGTAGGCGCTCAGAACCGAGGGGCGCAGATCGGCCGGGAGCCGGCCGATGGCCCGGGGGTCGGCGGCCAGTGCCCCGGCGTCGACACCGGGCGGCAGGGAACGGCCGCTGAGCGCCTCCTCGAGTTTGCCGGAGAGCCGGTTGGTGAAGATGGTGCCGAACACGGCCACGCCGAAGGACGCTCCGATGGAGCGGAAGAAGGTGGCCCCCGAGGTGGCGACGCCGAGGTCCTCGTAGCCGACGGAGTTCTGCACGATCAGCACGAGCACCTGCATGACGAGGCCGAGCCCGGCACCGAAGACGAAGAAGCAGAGGCTCATCGTCCAGGTGGAACTGTTCTCGGAGAGGGTGTGGAGCAGCAGCAGGCCGACCACGGTGAGGGCGGTGCCGGCGATCGGGAAGACCTTCCAGCGGCCTGTGCGGCTGACGATCTGGCCGGAGCCTGTGGAGGTGATCAGCAGCCCGAGGACCATGGGCAGCATGTGCACACCGGACATGGTCGGGGTGATGCCGTGCACGACCTGGAGGAACGTCGGCAGGTAGGTCATGGCGCCGAACATGGCGAAGCCGATGACGAAGCTGATGACGGCGACGAGGGTGAAGGTCCGTTTCCGGAAGAGCTTCAGCGGCAGCACCGGTTCGGCCGCCCGCCGCTCGGCGGCGACGAACGCGACGAGCAGCACCACCGCGAGGACCGCGAGGACGATGATCTGCGGGGAGGTCCAGGCCCAGGTGGTCCCGCCGAGCGAGGCGACGAGGACCAGGCAGGTGGCGACGGAGGCGATGAGGAAGGTGCCCAGGTAGTCGATGGTGTGCTTGGTGCGGCGGACCGGGATGTGGAGGGCGCCGGCGATGACGAGCAGCGCGATGACGCCGATGGGCAGGTTGATGTAGAAGACCCAGCGCCAGCTGAGGTGCTCGGTGAAGAAGCCGCCGAGCAGCGGGCCCAGCACGCTGGTCACCCCGAACACCGCTCCGAACAGGCCCTGGTACTTGCCTCGCTCACGGGGGGTGACGATGTCGCCGACGATGGCCATCGACAGCACCATGAGTCCGCCGCCGCCGAGCCCCTGGAGGGCGCGGAAGCCGATCAGCTGCGGCATGTTCTGGGCCATGCCGCAGAGCGCGGAGCCCACGAGGAAGATGACGATGGCGGTCTGGAAGAGCTTCTTGCGCCCGTACTGGTCGCCGAGCTTGCCCCAGAGCGGGGTCGCCGCGGTCGCCGCCAGCATGTAGGCGGTCACCACCCATGACAGGTGGTCCAGGCCGCCCAGTTCGCTGACGATCGTGGGCAGGGCGGTGGACACGATGGTCTGATCGAGTGCGGCGAGCAGCATGCCGAGGAGCAGTGCGCCGATGGACACCAGGACGTTCCGCCGGGACCGCCCCCCGCCTTCCGCCAGGGGTGGCGGGCTCAACTGCTGGGCCATGAGCATCTCCTCGGGTCCGCTTCCCCCTATCCTGGCCGTTCTGTACCGTTATGGCCTGCCGAGCAGTGGTACGGGCGTTGGGCTTCCCTGTGGGTGCCTGCATAATCGCAGGCAGTTCGATGGGGAGGGGAACCCACAATGACCGGACCTGTGTGCCCGGAGTGCGGTGGCGAGCGGAGCGCGAGACCGGGGGCGGGGTGCGCCTGCGGAGCGCGTACGGCCGAGCGGGACGCCCGGTCGGCCGAGATCGCGGCGGCCGAGGACTTCGACCCGCTGCGGATCCGGCCGTACGTGACGCTGAGCAGCGACGACGCCCGTGACTCCGGCGCCCCGGCGGCGGAGACGACGATGCCGCTGTTCCTGGACGGCGTGGGGGACGACGCGGTGGGCGGGGCGCCGGGGGCCGGGGCCTCGCCGGGCGACGGGGCGACGGGGGTCGGGGTCTCGTCCGGCGCGGTCGCCCCGGACGAGACCCGTCGGCGTACGGCCGCCGCCTATGCGGGCGGCGGCCCCGACCCGGTGCAACCGCGCCGCCGGCGGCCGTTCGCCGTTGCCGCCGTGGGGGCGGCGGTGGCCGCGGTGGTGGGCACGGCCGCCTTCGCGAGCGGGCTGTTCGACGACGAGGACCGCCGGGACACGGCGTTGCCCGAGGTCACGACGAGCGCGCCGGCCATGAACGACGAGCCTGCCGCGTCGGTGTCGGAGTCCCCGTCCGCGTCACCCTCGGCCACGCCGTCCGGGTCGGCGTCGGCTTCACCCTCGGCGTCCGCCTCGCCGTCGGGGAGCCCGTCGCCGTCGCATTCGGCCGCCGCTTCGACGTCACCGTCGCCCTCCGTGTCCGCGACGAAGGCGCCCCCCGCCCCCACCACGGCCGCGGCTCCGCCGCCCGCCGAGGAGGCGTCCGGCGGCACGCTGCGGCGCGGTGACCGCGGCCCGGAGGTCACCGAGCTCCAGCGGCGGCTGCAGGAGATCTGGGTCTACCGGGGGCCGGACGACGGCGACTACTCGGAGCGGGTGGAGGACGCCGTCGCCGAGTTCCAGAGGTGGGCCTCGGTCGAGGACGACCCGTCGGGCGTCTACGGCCCGGAGACCCGCCGCGCCCTGGAGGAGCGGACGAGCGGCAACGGGCGCCGGTCCTGAGTCTCTCCCCGCGCGGGGGCGTTTCGGCGCACGATTGGCGTTTCGGGGCAGGTTTTTGTATCGTGGTGGAACAAAGTAGCCTCCGCTCGTTCTCCCTGACCGGCGGGCGGGGCTACTTGTTTTCCTCACCGCAATCTTCCTCACCGCAGCCACGAGCTGTTCCCCCGCGCTCTGGAGCATGCCGATGCCGGCCACCGTCCTCGAAGCCCGCGCCCTCCTGCTGGACATGGACGGCACCCTCGTGAACTCCGACGCGGTGGTGGAGCGCTGCTGGCGTCGCTGGGCGATCGCACAGGGGCTCGACCCCGAGGCGGCGCTCAAGGTGGTCCACGGCCGGCAGGGTTACGCCACGATGGCCGCCCTGCTCCCGGACCGCCCCATGGAGCAGAACTACGCGGAGAACCGGATCATGCTCGCCGAGGAGACCGCCGACACGGACGGGGTGGTGCCCATCGGCGGCGCCACCGCCTTCATGGAGTCGATCGCCGGCCTCCCCCACGCACTGGTGACCTCTGCCGACGAGGCGCTCGCCCAGGCCCGGATGACGGCCGCGGCGCTGCCGGTGCCGGAGACCCGCGTGACCGCCGAGATGGTCGGTGCCAGCAAGCCCGACCCCGAGGGCTTCCTCAAGGGCGCGGCCGAGCTGGGCTTCGACCCTGCGGACTGCGTCGTGTTCGAGGACTCCGAGGCCGGCATCGCGGCGGGCCGTGCGGCCGGCATGCGCGTCGTGGGCGTCGGCCCGCGCGCGGCGGCACTCTCCCCCGACGCCCATGTCGAGGATCTGACGCGGCTCCGCGTGGAGGCGGGCACGGACGGCTCGATCCGCCTGCACATCGAGGACTCCCTGTAGCCCCGCGCCCCTTGAGAACGGCCCCGCTCGGCACACAGCCCGGAGCGGGGCCGTTCTCGTCTCACTCCCGGTGCAGCACTCCCCGGGCGACGAGTTCCAGCACCAGCGCGACGGCGACCGCCTGCACCGCCATCAGCGCCACCAGGACGAAGAGCTGAACGGCGCCCGCCTCCACGGGTGAGGCGCCGCCCAGCAGCATGCCCACGAAGGCCCCGGGCAGGGTGACGAGCCCCACGGTCCGGGTCTGGTCCAGCCCCGGCAGCAGGGCGTCCGAAGCGGCGGGGCGGGCGATCTCCAGCCGGGCGTCCCGGTCGGTCAGCCCGAGCGCCATCCCCGCCTCCACCTCCCCGCGCCGCACCTCCAGCTCGTCCAGCGCGCGCCGCCCGCCGAGCACGGTCGCGGTGAGCGCGCCCCCGACGAGGATGCCGGTGACCGGGATCAGGACGATGCCCCGCGCCGGAAGGATCCCGGCGAGCAGCAGCGCCGTCACGACCGGCGCGACGCCCGCCGCGATCGGCACGGCGGCCCACCACCAGGTCCGGTTACGGGTGATCCGCCGGCCGGCGGTGCGCACCGCGACCGCGAACATCAGCGCCAGGAACCCGAGCAGGGGCCCCAGGGAGCGCACCACCCAGCCGATGAGCAGGGAGACGACGGCCAGCTGGACCGCGGCCCGGAGCCCGGCGACGGCGATCTCACGCGACCTGCCGAGCGAGGCCCACGCCGCGACGGCGGTGGCGCACACCAGGAGCACGGCGAGCGCGACACCGAGGGCAGGACCGACCGGAAGCAGCACGCGGCCACCCTAAGGGCCGCCGCCCCGTCAACCCGCGTACTCGAACAGCCTTCGGACGGGACGTCAGACCGACCGCCCTACCCCTTGATGTGACGTGCGCATGTCGTCACTCTGTTACCTGGCGACCACCCCACCGAAATTCGGCGCCGCCACGATGGTCCGGCTCGACAGGTCGCCCGCTCAACATCCCCCCACACCAAGGGAGTTCAGATGTCCGGTATCTACGCGCGTCGCATAGCCGTCGTCGCAGCCTCGGCCGCGCTCGCCGCCACCACGGGTCTGCTCACGGCCCCGACCGCCCAGGCCGCGATGCCCACCCCGGTCAGCGCCTCGACCGCCCGTACGTATCTGGGTCAGCTCACCGTCTCCACCGAGGGCTCCTCGTCCGGCTACAGCCGCGACAAGTTCCCCCACTGGATCACCCAGTCGGGAGCGTGCAACACCCGCGAGGTGGTGCTGAAGCGTGACGGCACCGGCGTCGTCCAGGACTCCTCCTGCGCAGCGACCAGCGGCAGTTGGTACTCCGAGTACGACGGCGCCACCTGGACCGCCGCGTCCGACCTGGACATCGACCACATGGTCCCCCTCGCCGAGGCCTGGCGCTCCGGGGCGAGCGGCTGGACCAACGCGGAACGCCAGTCCTTCGCCAACGACCTGTCCCGCCCGCAGCTCATCGCGGTCACCGACAACGTCAACCAGTCCAAGAGCGACCAGGACCCGGGTGAGTGGCTTCCGTCACGCACCGCCTACCGCTGCACCTACGCCCGCGCCTGGGTGCACGTGAAGCACTACTACGACCTCACCGTCGACTCCACCGAGAAGAGCGCCCTGCAGTCCGTCCTGAACGGCTGCTGACCCTCCCGCCCCCGGCGGAACCAACCCGCCCTCCTCCGTCGTTCCGTACCCTACGGAGCCATCGACGACGGCGACGCGAGGAGGGCACACATGGCCGGGCTACGCCTGGGACCGCTGCTGAGGTACGTCGACTGGGAGTCCGGCTCCCGGGCGACGGTCTGGGTGGAGGCGACCAGGCCCTGCACGGCGGAGGTCCGCTGCGCGGACGGGGCGGGCGGGGCCTCCCCCACCTTCGCCGTCCAGGGGCACCACTACGCCCTGGTGGTCGTGACGGGCCTCACCCCGGGCTCGACCACGCCGTACGAGGTGCTGCTCGACGGCCACCGCGTATGGCCGCCCGAGGACTCCCGCTTCCCGCCGAGCACCATCGGTACGCCCGCCGTGCACCGGCCGGACGACATGGATCCGGTCCGGGTCGCCTTCGGGTCCTGCCGATGGGCGGCCCCGCCCGCCCACGGGCACGACGCCATCGGCCCCGACGCCCTCGACGCGCTGGCCACCCGCCTCGCAGCCGACCCCGGCGCCGTACGCCCGGACGTCCTCCTGCTCCTCGGCGACCAGGTGTACGCGGACGAGACCTCGCAGGCCACACAGAGACGGCTCGCCGCCCGCCGGGATCTCGACGAGGCCCCCGGCGCGGAGGTCGCCGACTACGAGGAGTACACCCACCTCTACGACGAGTCCTGGCGCGACCCGGACGTGCGATGGCTGCTCTCCACGGTCCCCAGCTGCATGATCTTCGACGACCACGACGTCATCGACGACTGGAACACCAGCGCCGCCTGGGTCCAGGACATGCGCCGCACCCCGTGGTGGCACGAGCGCATCGTCAGCGGGCTGATGTCGTACTGGGTCTACCAGCACCTCGGCAACCTCTCCCCCGACGCCCTGGAGGCCGACCCGGTCTACGCGGCGGTGCGCGCCGCCCCGGACGGCACCGAGACCCTGCGCGACCACGCGGCGGCCGCTGACGCCGACCCCACGCGGACCCGCTGGAGCTACCGGCGTGTTTTCGGACGAGTACGGCTGCTGATGGTCGACACCCGGGCGGCCCGGTCCCTCGACGAGCGGCAGCGGTCGATGCTGCGCGAGGAGGAGGAGCGGTGGCTGCGCGAGGAGGTGCTCGCGGACCCCGGCGCGTACGACCATCTGCTGATCGGCACCTCTCTGCCGTGGCTGCTGCCGCCTCTCATACACGAGGCGGAGACGTGGAACGCCGCGCTGTGCCGAGGGGACCGCGGCGAGCGCTGGGCGCGCCGTGGGGAGAAGGTGCGCCGGGCCGGTGACCTGGAGCATTGGGCCGCGTTCCCGGAGTCGTTCCGCCGTCTGTCGGAGCTGCTGAGGGAGGCGGGCAGCGGACCGGACGCGCCTGCGACGGTATGCGTGCTCTCGGGCGATGTGCACCATGCGTACATCGCCGAGCCCCAGTGGCCCGGTTCCGCCCCGGACGGCACTCCCGCCGCTCACGTCCTGCAACTGACCTGCTCTCCCGTCCACAACTCCATCCCGGCGTACGTGCGCGCCGGCTTCCGTTTCGGCTGGAGCCGGGTGGGCCGGTGGCTCGGGCGCGCGCTGGCGCTCCACGGGCGGACGGGAGGCCCGCCGATGCCCTGGCGCAAGACCGGGGGGCCGTGGTTCGGCAATCAGCTGATGACCCTCACCCTGCACGGCCGGAAAGCGGCACTGACATTGGTTCAGGCCAGAGCCAGGCCCACGGGAGCACAGCTCGAGACCGTTCTGGAGCGCTCCCTGACCTCGAACGAATGACCAATTTTCAGCCACTCGACAGAATGTTGAACTTGCAAGCAATAGTGAGGTCACCCTAACCTGAGGGGCCCCGATCGGTTCACGTCCCCAGACCGAAGGAGCCCCACCCCCCATGTTCATATGTCTGAACCGGGCCCAGCCCTACGCCCTCGGCCTTTTCCGCATCGTCATCGGCTTCCTCTTCGCCTGCCACGGCGCCGCCTCGCTCTTCGGAGTCCTGGGCGGCTCCATGGGCGGCGGCACCGTCCCCGCCGGCACCTGGCCGGGCTGGTACGCCGCGGTGATCCAGCTCGTCGGCGGCATCCTGGTCGCGCTCGGCCTCGGCACCCGCGTCGCCGCGCTCGTCTCCTCCGGCTCCATGGCCTACGCGTACTTCAAGGTGCACCAGCCCGAGTCGCTGTTCCCCCTGCAGAACGGCGGCGAGGCCTCGGCCGTCTTCTGCTGGGCCTTCCTGCTGCTGGTCTTCACCGGCCCCGGCGCCATCGCCCTGGACCGGCTGTTCTCCTCGCGCGGCGGCTCCGCGAGCGAGAGCGAGCCCGCCCGCGAGAAGGCCCGGGCCGTCTCGGTCTGACCTCCACGCTCCCCGCACCCCGGCCCCCCTCCTCCCGAGGGGGGCCGGGGTCGTACGTGACCTGCGCGACATCGGCCGCCGAGCCGGTGAATACCAGGTGAACCGCGTGAACAGCAGGCGTACGCTGTACAGCTGGCCCTGCCGCTCCTGCCGCTCCCCTGCGACGTCGCGGCGTTGACACGGAACACGGGAACGGGGAGTAGAAAGTGCTCGAGAGTGTGGGTGCGCTGACCGGCAGCCCATGGATCTACGCGGTGGTCGCCCTCTCGGTTCTCCTGGACGTCTTCCTGCCCGTCCTCCCCAGCGGCGTCCTGGTGATTACCGCGGCCACCGCCGCGGCCGCGAGCACGACCACCGTCACCGCCGTGGCCGGGGAGGCCACCCGGCACGTGCCCTCGCTCCTCGTGCTGACCCTCTGCGCCGCCAGCGCCTCCGTCCTCGGCGACCTCGTCGCCTACCGCCTCGCCTGGCGCGGTGGTGCACGCCTGGACCGTGCCATCGCCCGGTCCCGCCGCCTCACCTCCGCGCAGGAACGCCTCGGCGCGGCGCTGAGCCGCGGCGGAGGGGCGCTGGTCGTCGTCGCCCGCTTCGCCCCGGCCGGCCGCTCCGTCGTCTCCCTGGGCGCGGGCGCCGCTCACCGCAAGGTGAAGGAGTTCCTGCCCTGGTCGGCCGTGGCCGGAGTGGCCTGGGCGGTCTACAGCGTGGGCCTCGGCTACTTCGGCGGCCAGTGGCTGGGCGCGGGATGGCTGGGCACGGCCGTCTCGGTCCTCGCCCTGTTCCTGGCGGGCGCACTCGCGGCGGTCGTCGTCCGGCGCCCCGCGCACACCTCACCCGCGCCCGTCGCGGGAGCCCCCGCCGGGACCTGACGGCCCGCGCGTCACTCAGACCCGGGCCGCGCCCCGTATCTCCAGGCCGTCCAGCAGCCGCTGGGTGGCCTCGGTGATCTCCTCGACGGCACGGTCGAAGACCTCCTGGTTGTGCGCGGCGGGCGCCCGGAAGCCCGAGACCTTGCGCACGTACTGCAGAGCGGCGGCTCTCATCTCCTCCTCGGTGGCCTCTTCGGGGATGGACGGTGGACGAAGCGTCTTGATGCTGCGGCACATGTCTCCAGTGTGCGACGCGCCACTGACAACGCGCCTGACGGCCTACGGACCCGGCGCGTCCCCGAGCCGCCGGAGCGCGGGGACGACGTAGCTCCCGTCGAGAACCGCCTGGCCGGGGAGGTGGAGCCGCAGCACCGGCCGGAAGGCGCCGGCCGGAAGCGGCAGCCAGTTCGCCGCGCCGGCCGCGTCCGCAGGCCGGTGCGCGGACAGGCGCAGCGTCAGCGACCCGTCGTCGCCGTGGACGATCCCGGGTGTCCGGTCCCCGATCACGTACCGGCCCGCGGCGTTCGTCACCAGGTGGCCCCCGGGGCTGTCGTACGCGGTCAGCGACCAGAACGCCCCGACCGGCGGCGGCTGCGCGAGGTGCAGCGCATAGCTGTGGGCCCCGTCGAGCGGGCGGCCCCGGGAGTCACGGGACGTGTGGGCGTACACCGCCTCGTACCCATGGGGCAGCCGGCGTCCCCGCCGGGCAGCCACCGCCCTGACCAGGTATGACGCCTCCCGGTCGGGAATCTTCCACTCCGGTGAGCGGAGCGTGCCGACGCCGAGGTGGTCCAGGTTGTAGTCGCGCAGGTGCGGAACCATCCGCCAGGCACCCGGGGCGCCGTCGGCCGGGACGGTGTGCGGGCGTGCCGTCTCCTCCACCCGCAGCCGTCCCAGCGCGAGCCCCCGCCGCAGCGCGCGTACGAGGCCGGGCCCGGCCGACACGTACGGCGAGAGGCCCTCCTCCAGGAGCCCCAGGGGCTGGAAGCGGTCCTGGTAGGCGCGATCGGCGGGGGCGGGCGGGAAGTCGGCCATCCAGACCCGGAGCTCCTCGAAGAACCGCAGCTCGCCCGGGACGCCGGACTCGGCCGCCGGGAGCCCGGTCCGGTGGGCGCGGTCGCCCAGATGCGTGAGCGTGAGCTCCTGCTGGAGCGCCCTGACCCGGGGCATGTCCTCCGGCCCGTCGCAGGCGAGGCGGCCGAGGACGGAGACGACGGAGGTGGGCGCGTCGATCACCCCCGACACCACATCGGGGACGGTGCCGGCCCAGCCGGGCGGCACGACCAGCCAGTCCCCCTCGTCCGTGCCGGTGGCCCGGGTGCCGATATAGGCGAAGGCGTTGCCCCAGGCGTCGACGAACTGGAGGACGTAGTACGCCCCGCCGGTGTCCGGGACGTGCAGCCTCACCGGCCCTCCGGAGAGGTCGAGCTGGGCGAGCGCGTCGACGAGGTCGGCCGGGGCGTACGGAGTGTGCGTGCCGGGCGTGGCGGGTCCGTCCGCGTGGGCGAAGTCGTTGAAGGGCGCGGGTGCCGGCGTCCCGCAGCCCTCCTGGAGACAGGCCTGGACGGCTGACAGCTGACGGACGAGCGGGGATCCGTAGACGTACGCGTCGGCGGCCAGCGCCGTGAGCGCGTCCGGCTCCAGGCCGCCTCGCGCCGGGTTCACGTCAGATGACCGGCTTCGCCCGGTGGGCGCACAGGGCCCAGATGACGAAGGTGTCGAGCGCGATGGAGATGATCGCCCACACCGGCTGGTACGGCAGCCAGATGAAGTTGGCGATCAGGTTCAGGGCCGCCAGCCCGATGCCCACGCCCCACGCCCAGGCCGCGCCCTTGAGGATGCTCCATCCGACGAGCGCCAGGACCACCCCGAGGATCAGGTGGATCCAGCCCCAGGCGGTGATGTCGAACTTGAACGTGTAATTGCTGATGCGCGTGTAGACGTCGTCGGAGGCGATGCCCGCGATTCCCTTGACGATGGCGAGGATGCCGTCGACGAGGAGCACGACCCCGGCGAACATCGCCCCGGTGGCCGCCCAGGGGCTGCCGGGGGCGGGGCCGGAGGGGCGCGAGGAGCCGGGGGCGGACGCTGACTGGGTCATGGGATTCCTCCACTCGACGGGCCGCACCGGAGCACGGTGGGCAGATCCGACCCTGTGCGACGGCCTCACCGGCCACGACCCGGACGCGCCCGTTGGGGTGACGGTCCTTCCCTGGGCCCGCCACCCCGGTCAGGGCGCTCCCACGGTCACGACCTGCCCCCGCGCGTCGACGGTGAGCACCACCCGCTCGACCTTGTTGGTCAGTGCCAGGACCGCCCAGACGGCGCCCCAGAGACAGCACGAGAAGACCGTCAGAAAGGCGTGCAGCACGTGGTTGACCGACTGGCCCCTCACCAGCACGGCCTGGCTTCCGGACCGCGACTCCACCCGCCATCCGGTGGCGACCCGGCGGCTCACCACCCAGTCCAGGATCAGGCCCCGCTGCGTGTCGTCGGGTGCGCCCGCGCTCGCCCCGTAGTAGCCGGGGGGCGGTTCGAGTGACGCCTCGTGCCGGTGTGCACCTCGACGCTTCACGGGACTCACCTCCAGGTTTCGAGGTCTCCGCCCCGCCACTCGATCAACTCCGGCTGGTCCAGGTCGATCTCCCCGGCCCCCTCGGCGAGGCCGGCCCGTCTGAGGAACGAGGCCACGTCACCACGCCCGTGCGCCAGCCCCACGATCTGTCCGCGCACGGTCACCCGTCGCCCACCGGTCGGTGAGGGCGGGTACACGATCACAGGCGGATGTCCGGACATGCCTCCACGGTCCCCCGTGCCTCGTCGCCTCGCATCCCGGAGCAGCCGGGAGCCGCCGGGGGCGGCCGGGAGCGGCCGGGGGCGGCCGGGAGCGGCCGGGGACCGGCCCGCTCGGCAGCAGCACCGCCTCATGCGCCAGGACCTCGGTGTCCGGACTGGGACACTGGCGTACGAGCGGCCGCCGGGTACGCCTGTACCGCCGGCCGGCAGGGCAGAGCGACGCAGGGCGGGGACAAGGGTGACAGCAGGCAGCCGCGGGGTGCTGGGAGTCGTGGGCACGGCCACCGACGGAGTGGAGACGCTGCGCACGGGGCTGGTCGAGCCGGCCGTCGCGCTGGGCTGGCAGGTGGCCGTGACGCTCACCCCGAACGCCGGGCGGTGGCTCAGGGCGAACGGTGAGTGGGACCGGCTGGAGTCGCTGACCGGCCTGCCGGTGCGGGACACGCCCCGCCTGCCCTCGGAGCCCCGCCCGCATCCGGTGGTGGACTGCTACGTCGTCGCGCCCGCGAGCGCGAACTACGTCGCCAAGCTCGCCACGGGTATCGCCGACAACCAGGCCCTGACGCAGGTGAGCGAGGCACTCGGCACGGCCGGCGTCCCGGTGGTGGTCTTTCCCCGGATCAACGCCGCGCACGCGCGGCACCCGGCGTGGGAGACCCACATCGCGACACTGCGCGGGGCAGGCGTCGAGCTGGTGTACGGGCCGGAGGTCTGGCCCCTGTACGAACCGCGGCAGGGCCCGGAGGTACGGGAGCTTCCGTGGGCGGCGATCCTGGAACGCCCGGCTGTGGGCCCGCGTTGACGCCGGGCCTCCTTAGGATGGCCCGGAGCACACGGGCCGACACGCGGGGTGGGACATGGCAGGCCGGGTCACAGCGGTGAGCAGCAACGGGACGTACTCCTTCAGCAAGCCCAACCGTTCCTCCGTCACCCTGCTCGCCGGTCTCGGTGTCGAGGGGGACGTCCACGCGGGCGAGACGATCCGCCACCAGTTCCGCATGACGTACGAGCCGGACCTTCCCAACCTGCGCCAGGTGCACCTGATGCACGAGGAGCTCTTCGACGAGCTCGCCCTCAGGGGTTACGCCGTAGCGGCGGGCCTGCTCGGCGAGAACATCACCACCCGCGACGTCGACCTGCTCGGGCTCCCGACGGGCACCCTGCTGCACCTCGGCGCGGAGGCGGTGGTGGAGCTGACGGGCCTGCGCAACCCGTGCGCGAAGATCAACGACTTCCGGCAGGGCCTGCTCGGCGAGATGTTCGCCATCGATCCGGTGTCGGGGGACTTCACGTTCAGGTCCGGCGTCATGGCCGTCGTCCGCCACGGCGGCCCGGTCCGCCCGTACGACGCGGTGGAGGTCGAGCTCCCGCCGGCCCCGCACCGCCCGCTGGAGCGCGTCTGAGGGTGTGCGCTGCTACGAGCTCGGCGCCGACCCGGTCCGTCGCTCGTGACGCGTACGTGCGAGGTGATGGGCTTCGCGCAGCAGCCGGCGCACCACTTCGTCGGTCCGCCTGCCCGGATCGACCACCGCGAGCCAGCCGACGGACCCGTAGACCGGGTGCGCGATCACGGTGTCGGTGACGCTCGGGTCGCCCTCAGGGGCCGGCTCGCGCGGCGCGTGGCCGGTCCAGTGCCTGAACGCCTCCTTCCCGGCGCCGATGTTGACGCGGAAGGTGCCCGGGCGGTCCAGGCGCGACGCCTCGTCGCCCGGGTAGTTCTTCGTCACGATCGTCGCGAAGGGCTGGGTCGCTTCCGGCGCGACGCCGTCGGGCGCGTAGGAGAAGAACGTGTCCCCCCAGCTGATCTCGGGCGTTCCGTCGCCGGGTGCCGGCCTGACGGCCAGCACCCCGCCGAGGCCCTCCACGAAGTCGGTGATCTCGTCGATGGTCATGTGCTCAAGCGTTTCATTAAGGTGCATGTGGAGGCTTTGGACGGGAATCCGGAGGAGTGACGGGTGGCAACCCTCAAGTCGTCGGCCATGCGCACGGTCGACGTCGCGCGACGGGCGGGGTACTCCGTCCAGCAGATCCGCAACCTCGAACGCGACGGCGTCCTGCCGCCGACGACGCGTACGGCCTCGGGCTACCGGCTCCACGGGGAGGCGCACGTCCGGTCGGCGCTGGCCTACCGGGCCCTCGCCGCCGCCACGGGCCCGGTCGAGGCCAAGCGGATCATGCGTACCGTGCACACACGCCCGGTCGGTGAGGCACTCGCGCTGCTCGACGCGGCCCACGCCCGGCTCGACCGGGAGCGTACGGATCTGGGGCTCGCCAGGGAGGCCGTGACGGCGATCTCCGCCGAACTGATCGAAGACGTACGCCCGTCGGACTCGATGGGCGTCTCGGAACTCGCCGCCGCCCTCGGAGTGCGCCCGTCCACGTTGCGGCACTGGGACGCGGAGGGCCTCGCCGTTCCGGACCGGGTCCCTCCGCGGGGGGCGCGACGGTACTCACCCGCGCAGACCCGGGACGCCCGTATCGTGCACCAACTACGCGGCGCCGGCTACCGGATCGACCCGCTGCGGGCCTTGATGCCGAGCCTGCGGCGCGGGCCCGGAAGGGAGGAGACCGAAGCCGCCCTGGCTGCCCGGGACGCGAGCATCGCGGCTCGCTCCCGCGCTCTTCTCGATGCCGCTGTGCCGGTCCGTTCGCTGCTGACGGCCCGTCAGGACGCGGGCTGAGCCGTGTCACCACAGAGGGTCCGGCACCGTTCGGTGCCGGACCCTCTGGTCAACGCGTGCGACGGGCGCCTGGCCGGCACCTCACCTCATGCGTCAGGAGTGCGAACCCGCCTTGCGACGGCGTACGACGAACACCGCGCCCGCACCGATCGCCAGGGCCGCGCCGCTCGCGAGCGCGAGCTGCGAGGTGGCGGAGGACGAGCCGGTGGCGGCGAGGCTGCCGCTCACGGGACTGGCCGACGCGCCGCTCTGCGGCTTGAGGCCCGAGGGCTTCGGCTTGGACGAGGGCTTGGCGTCCGGGACCTTGCCGGGGTTGCTGCCCGCGGCGGCGATCATGAACTCGTAGCCCTCGAGGTCCGGGCTTCCGCCGCAGGTGCCGTCGCCGTTCCAGTAGTCACCGGCGACGAAGGTGACGCCGTTGCCCGCCGGGGCCTCGGCGTCGACCGTGAGGCGCAGCTTGATGTCGGCGTGGGCGCCGGCCTTCAGCGGGCTGATCTTCTCGATGTAGTTCTCGTTGTCGACGTTCTTCCACGTCGAGGACGAGGCGGACGACCACTGCAGGTGCACCAGGTGGTCGAGGTCGTTGCGCCCGCTACGGTCGGTCGCGTGGGCGTAGACGAACGGGAACACCTCGTCCAGCGTCTTGTCGGTTCCGTTGGTCACGCGGAGCTTGAAGTTGACCTTCGTGCCGGCGACAACTGTGGACGGCAGTCCCGTGACGACGGTGGTGAGCTTGGGCTCGGGGACGCAGGTGTCGTCCTCCCCGCCACCCTCGCCGCCCTCGGCCTCCTCTTCCTTCGCCTTGGCGAGCGCCGCGTCGGCGGCGTTCTTGTCGGCGAGCGCCTGCTTCGTGACCTTCTGCGCCTCACCGATGGCCCGAGCCGCGGCGACCCGCTCGTCGTCGCACGCGGTGTCGGCCTCCACGGCCTTGGCGTCGGCGGCGGTCTTCGCCTCGTCGGCGGCCACGGCGGCGGCCTCCGCCTCGGTGACAGCGGCCGCCGCGGCGGCCTTGTCCTCGTCGGTGGCCGTGTCAGGAAGAGCCTCTACGGCCACCTTCGCGTCGACGACCGCTTGGTCGGCGGCGGTCTTCGCGGCGGCGGCCTCTGCTGCCGCCTCCTCGGCGGCCTTCGCGGCCAACGCGAGGGGAGAGTTCTCGTCCAGGGACTCCAGAAACGCCTTGGCGGCGTTCTCGGCCGCCAAGGCGTCGTCGTACGCCGCCTGCGCCGCGGCGGCGGCCTTTTCCAGCTCCGCGACGGACTGCTTCTTCTGCGTCTGCGCCGTCGGCTTGTCGTCGGCGAACGCGGGGGTGACCGACAGCAGGAGCGCAGGCGTGGTCACTGCGGCGGCAACAGCTGTGGCAAGTATCTGGCGGATCTTCACTAGAGCCCTTCGGGGTCCGAGAAAGAGAGAAGGGGTCGCAGCGGAATGGGACACACATACGCGACTTGAGGTGATCGTATGACCGGGAAGAGGGTTGGCCGTCACATTTTCTTCACCTGCTTACCGCCGCCACTCGCTCCGGGGCAGACAGAAAAGACGAATGGGTGCAGTTGCTTTCACCACCTGTGCTTTCGCTGTGAGGAAGGCCACATCACTTCTGAGGTACCACGGGACGGCGACCGGGCCGGCTACCTGACGCTGGTCTCCTCCCGCATCTCCGAGGCGTCACCGGCGTGGCAGCGCATCATCGCGGCCCTGGCCCACCGCGCCGAGCGGCGCGGAAACGCCGGACGCGACAGCTGACCGCCCTGCGCGGCCATCGGGTCCGATGCCCCGTGACGCACGCCGTCGTCGAACCCGCCAGGCCACGACAGCAAGCGTGCTGCCGGTCAGCGGCAACTGGCGTCAGACGTGCAGGGCGGGCCGGTAGACGAGCTCCTGGACACGGCCGTCGAGCGTCCGGTGCTCGATCAGTTCGAGGTCGAAGTCGGCCGCACCGTGGAAGACCGGGTCCAGCCCGGACTGCCCCGTGATCACGGGAAAGAGCGTGACCTGGAGGCGGTCGACCAGGCCGGCGGCCATCAGTGCCCGGTTCATCGACAGGCTTCCGTGGGACCGCAAGGGCACCTCGGACTCCTCCTTGAGCCGGGCGACGACATCGACGGCGTCGCCGCTCGCAACGGTCGCATCCGGCCAGTCGAGGGGCCCTTCCAGCGTGGACGACACCACCGTTGCCGGCAGACTCCTCATCTGTGTGACCCACGGGTCACGCACATCGGACTCCGGGCTGCTCGCCGCCAGCATCCGCGCGAACGCGCGATAGGTGTGGGCACCGAAGACCATGCGCTGCTCCTCGCGGTACAGACCGAGGCGGCGGTCGAGGAGTTCGGGGCCTTGCTTGCCCCAGTAGCCGGTCCAGTCACCGCCGGCGGCACCGAAACCGTCGAGGCTGGAAAAGACATCGAATGTGTAGGTGGCGGCCATGGCGCTCTCCTCGGCTGCGATGAGTCGCGTACATGGATGAAGACCGGAAACCACGGCGAAACTCATCGCTGCCGAAATCCTGGACGCTTGCGACATCCGCTTGGTGCGCCCCGTGCTCCGTCCGTCACGGACTCCCGGTGAAGCGGACGGACCAGGCACAGCCACTCAGGCTGTCGTGCGGAACCCGCCGGACCTCTCTGACCTGGCGATGATCATGACCTCGTCCGCGACAGCCCCGGCCGAGCGCGAGCGACGCGTCGGTGGGAGGTTACGGACAGCTACGCCCCCGAAAAGGGACCCGTAAGTGTCCCCAACTTCCCATCGACCGCCCGCCTCGCGCAACGGCTCGGCCGCGATCACGGAAATGGCCCCCGGTCCGACTGGACCAGAGGGCCCAAACAGGTTCTCACCTGCACATTCCTACGGTGGGCGCGGACGGTTTCGAACCGCCGACATCTGCTTTGTAAGTTCGGCCGGACAGCTCTCCCTCATGCTTGCGCCATGGGCATGAGCGCTGCTGGCGGCCGCCAGTTGCCGCCATGGTGCGCCATCGTTGATGTCAACTGCGGATGTCAGAGATCCCCCTCGATGCAGGCCTTGGGCACCGTACTATCCGGAGATGGAACCAGTTGTCACCGTGGCTGTGGTTGCGGGCAGCGCTTCGATCGCCGGGGCTGCCATTGCCGCCAGTTTTCAGTATGCGAGTAAAGCTAGAGAAGAAAAACGCCTCGCCCGCCTGGCGCAAATCGAAGCCGACACACGAATTGCCGACGCCTTTGCGACTTTGATGGGCAAGGCTCACGGGCGAGGCCAGACTCATCTCAGCGAGGCGGCATTGCCGATCCTTTTCGAGGGCGAGCTACTCGATGAGACTCGAAATGCCTTGACTCGAATAGTCACAGGCCAGAGCGAGCACAGAGCCGAGGCCCGGGCCGACCGTGCGCTCGATGTAGCAACTCTTCGAACCGTGGGAGTAGGCAAGGCCGATATGGATGCGGCAATCCAGGTGATCGCACAACTAGGCCTCAAACACTCCCTTCTGACGCGCCCCGCGTGGGTTGGACTTGAAGGGCGTAACGAATTTCAACCAGTACACGAATGTTCTGAGCTAGTAACGCGCCTCAAGCAATTCGAATCAGAGGAAATCATGCGTTTGCGGC
Organism: Streptomyces sp. NPDC079167; assembly: GCF_040686735.1. NCBI lineage: Bacteria > Bacillati > Actinomycetota > Actinomycetes > Kitasatosporales > Streptomycetaceae > Streptomyces > Streptomyces sp. NPDC079167. The sequence continues at coordinate 260,931 of NZ_JBFBLO010000001.1, forward strand.
GCAGCCGCTGGTCCCGCCTTCTCAGTTGGCTACGAGGCCGATAAAAGCGGAAGCGTTAAGCCGGTGGAGCGGGTTGGTCGTTCTACCGATTCTGGGTCGAGCACGATAAGAAGGACCTTACGCCGACTGGCAACTCGGGCAGGAAATGAGCTGACAGTGATTGCTAGGGCTGGTCGGGTCGGAACCCTTCCACCGCTCCGGGAGAGCGCTTCTGCTGAACTCTGGGATGCGACGACGCTTTCCCGGTAGTCTCCTGGTTCGGAGTGTGGTCCAGAGACGGAGTCAAAATGCCGAGTTGGATAGTGCCGATGGGGGCAGCGCTCCTTGGTGGGCTGAGCGGCGGCCTGTTGGCACCGTGGGCCAAGGCGAGGTTCGACCGCCGTCACGAACGGCACCAGGCGTTCGATCGAACGATAGCCGCAGTCAATGCGGTGCTGTACGCGTATACAGCCCCCACCGAGGTGTCCCGCGCTGAGCTTGGCAATAGCAGCTATGCACAGGATTTTCTTGACCAGCTACGCCCTCGGCGGATGGAGCGATTCTTCGACGCCACCTTCGCCATGCGGCAGGCGATTGCCGAACTGGAAGCCCACTACAAGGTGGTCTGGGATCCGGACCGATTCCAATTGGACCCGCAGGAGCTGGCCCGGCTGGTTGAACAGCTAAAACGGGCCAGGTAGCCCATCAACTCACCACTCACCCCGGCTCCCATCCCGTCCGCCTTCGACCCACACACCGTGGAGCAGTCGTGGTTCAGGGCGTCAAGGTGGAGCGCGCCACTGTACGAACGACCTTGACGCCCTGGGCCGCGACTGCTCGGCTCTGCCTGGGTCGAAGGTGGTCGGGATGGGAGCCCCCACGACGCTCGCCCCGCTCCGGCCGGCACTCGCGAACGGCGCCCCGTCCCATCCCGGAGTCTGAGCGCCCCCGCCGGAGGCATCCTCTTGAAGCCGCGGGCTTGGTTCTCGGTCTCATGCCCCACGGGCCTATCCACTGCGGGCGCGCGTCGGCGGCGGCAGCGCCGAGCGGGCCGAAGGCAGGAGCGCGGGCGCAGCCAGAGCCGGGAAGCGCGCCCGGCGGAGCGGAGCGCAGCCGGGTGCCTTGATGAGGTAGAGAAACCTGTAACAGCTCTCAGGCTCGGTCAAGAAGAGGGTGAATCCGTCGCGAGGAGTCGGCTGGTGAAACCGGCTTGGCGGAGGCGCTGGTACGCCTCGGATACGTCGGCAGGTACGGGCTGGCGGATCATGAATCCCTGATCGGGGTAGATCATCAGCCGTTGCAGTGCGCCGACCAGCATGTCGATCACCAGACGTGCGTCACCAATCGAGTTCACATACTCGTCCAGCGTCATGGGTGTCGAGGCGCTGACGATCTCAACTTCGGGCCACAGCTTGCGGGCCGTGGCGTATGCCCGCCGTTCCTCGTACGGCTTACTGATCAGGAGTACGGAGGCCACCTCAACGCCCTCCTTCTCCAACACATCCCGCGCGAAGCGGATGTTCTCACCTGTGTTGCGGGCCCTGGGCTCCACAAGGACAGCAGACCCGGGCACCCCCAGTTCGACTGCCCGCTCCCGGTAGTGGACAGCTTCACCCCGGGGCATCCGCTCCCTCGTCGTGGGACTCGTGGCCCCGGTGAAGAGGAGAAGCGGCACCAGCCCGCGCTTGTAGAGGTCTACCGACGTGTCGGCTACTCCGAGGTCATGGCTGCCGAGCCCAATGGCAACAGAGCAGGGCTTAAGGGCATGTCCCATCTGGTGATAGCTCCAGATGCCCCGGGCGTCTTCCCAGTCCTGCGTGGTGATCACTGAGGGCTTCCCTTGTCCGTCGCCGAGTCGGGCACCTGAAACTTGTACTCCCAGGCGAAGCGCGATGCCGCGTGTACCCCGATGGCGAACTCCACCACCGTGCCATCGGCTGTGTACGTCGTCCGGTGCAACTCGACGACGGGTTCTCCTGGGGGCAGTTGGAGGAGCTTCGCTTCGTCGGCCGTGGCCGTCCGAGCGAAGATCTGCTCCTTCATGTGGTCGATCTCGTAACCGGCGTCATAGAGCACCCGGAACCCTCCACCTCGGCCGGCCGGTCCAGGAGTCGGGTCAACGAGGCGGGTTCCTTCGACATGCTCGGGCCGGTAATAGCTGGTCAAGCAGTGGGTGGGCTGCTGACCCTCCTTCACAAGTCTGGCCCGCGCGTACACCTCAGCCCCTGCGGGCAACCCATGTGCTTCGGATGCGGCGAGGGGAGCCTCGACGAGGCTGACCGTCTGCGTCTGCTCGTTCCGGCGGTAGGCGCGACCACTTGCTACGCGGTCCGCAATGAACGCCACTTCGTCGCCATCGCGCCACTTGGCCTTGTCGTATCGATCGATACCGAGCCGCTTGAGCGGAACCCGCTGGCGTACGACCGTGCCGTGCCCTCGGGATGAAGTGACCAGGCCTTCGGCTTCGAGAGCCTTGTAGGCGGCGTGGACCGTGGACTTAGAGCCCTCACCAGCGTCAACCAGATCCCGAATATGCGGGAGCTGCGCGCCCGGACCATACTCACCCGCCTTGATCTGCTCGGCCAGCTTGTCTGCCAGCTCGCGCCACTTAGGCGTCATCCCGAACTCCTCTCGTCGGAGCCAAGTCAAACACAGTCCCAGGACTGTTGACAGTCCCGAGACTGCGGCCCATAGTCTTGCTTAGCGAATCGCAGTCCCAGGACAGCGAACGCCGAGGGTCCTCTTTGGGCTGCTCCACACGATTCAGGGAGTATCAGATGCCGTCCTTCAAGATCGACACTTCGACCGCTGTCGTGTTCGTGGCGACGCCTCCGACGCCGAAGCTCGTGAGCAAGCAGACCGGCGAGATCGCCATCGACCGGGAGACCGGCGCCCCGCTCGCGACGGTGGGCCTGCTCGTTGCGGACGAGGGTGAGGGCAACCTCTACCAGGTGACCGTGCCCAACACGGGCGTCCCGGAGAACCTGGCCCCCGGCACCCCGGTCACGGTCGTCGGCCTCAAGGCCCGCGACTGGGAGAACACCTTCAACGGCCAGACCCGGCACGGGATCAGCTTCCGCGCGGTCGCTGTGACCCCGCTGGGGGCCTGATCATGACGGACCTGTCCACGGTGATCGAGGTTGCGGGGGCCTTATCGGCCGCCGGTGGCCTCGGCTACGCCAAGGCCCGCTCCCCTCGGGTGTTCTGGTCGCTGGTTGGTGCCCCGGTCGCCCGGGTCCGGTTCTCGGTGACGTATCGGGCGACGATGGATGTGTGCGGGCTGACGGTCCAGCCGTCCCGCCTGCGGGCGTTCATGGTCCGCAACGTCGCCCGCCAGGAAGTCCAGCCCGTCCCCCCGCAGGTCCGCCGGGTCCGCTACTCCTCGACCGGGATGCGGGCGACGCTGCGCCTCCCGGCCGGTCTGGAGCCTGCAGACGTGTCCGCCGCATCGGAACGGCTCCGCCACGCCTGGGGCGTCCACTCCGTCCACGTGGTCGAGGTCAAGCCGGGGTTCGTGGAACTGCGGATGACCGGCTACGACGTCCTGCGCCGGGTCAAGATGCCCCGCCGACTCCCCCGCAACACCACCGCTGGCCCGCTCGTCGTCCCCGTCGCTCTGCGCGAGGACGGCACGGCATTCGTCCGGGACTACCAGAAGGTCCCGCACGCCCTGACGGTCGGCGCGAACCAGTCGGGCAAGTCGATGTATCAGCGCAACCTCATCTCCCAGCTAGCCAAGCTCCCGGTCGGCCTGGTCGGGATCGACTGCAAACGCGGGGTGGAACAGCGCGGCTACGCACCCCGCCTCTCCGCCCTCGCTATCACCCCGGACGAGGCTGACGGACTGCTGGAAGCCCTCGTCGGTGAGATGGAGGAGCGCTTCGACCTCCTCAGTTCCCACGGTGTCTCGGATCTGTGGGCTCTGCCCGCGAAGGTGCGGCCGGTGCCGCTGGTCGTCCTGGTCGATGAGGTCGCGGAGCTGTTCCTCGTCGCCGTGAAGAAGGACGAGGAGCGGCGGGACCGGATGGTGATGCGGATGATCCGGCTCGCGCAGATGGCCCGCGCCGTGGGGATCTTCCTGGAGGTGTGCGGGCAGCGCTTCGGCTCCGACCTCGGCAAGGGCGCCACCGCCCTGCGGGCCCAGCTCACCGGCCGTGTGGTGCACCGGGTCAACGACAAGCAGACTGCCGAAATGGCCCTCGGGGACATCGCCCCCGAAGCGGTCTTCGCCGCCACCACCATCCCCCCGGACCGTCCCGGCGTCGCGGTGGCCGGGGACTCCTCCGGCGGCTGGTCCCGCATCCGCACCCCCGCCATGACCCCCGCCCAAGCCGTGGCCGTCTGCCACGAGTACGCGCACCTCACCCCGCACCTCGCCGCTCTGGCACCCTTCCGGCCGGCCGTTTCCGCCGCCCCCACTCCGAGCCCGTCGCTCCTCAAGCCCGGCCTGGTGCGGATCCATCTCGAAGGAAGGTGATTCCCGTGCCCCGCATCCGCATCGACGCCGTGCTCGTCCAGGCCGTCATCGCCGGTGCCCTGTCCTTCGCGCACCTACATGACCTGGCCGAAGCGGCAGGGCAGGACGGCTGGAAAGCCTGGGCCTACCCGATCAGCGTCGACCTGCTCCTGGTCGCGGCCTGGCGGCGCATGCGCACCACCGCCGACAACCGCGCCGCCTGGGCCTGGTTCATCATCGCCCTCGCCGCCTCGCTCGGCGCGAACGTCGCCACCGCCGGACTCCTCGACCTCAACGACGTTCCTGCCTGGCTGCGCATCCTCGTTGCTGGCTGGCCCGCCCTCGCCTTCCTCGGCGGCACCCTCCTCGTTCACGCCCCCACCGCCGCGCCTGAGGCCGATCCCAAGCCCGCTCCGGTGCCTGCACCCCCGGTTGCTCCGGCTCCCGAACCGGCTGCGGACGTGACGGTGGAGCGGGCTCCCGAACCCGCCCCGGAACTCCCCGCGGCTTCATCCGGCGAGCCCGCTCCACCCTCGGCCCCGGCTCCGGCGGTGACGGTTCCTCCGGCTCTGCTCGACCATGCCCGGAAGCTCTCCGACGCTCACGAGGCCGCGACCGGTGCACGGATCGACGCGGCCACCCTGCGCGCCCGCCTCGGCGTCCCCGCACCCCTCGCCGACGCCATCACCACCCAACTCGCCTAAGCCACAAGGAGGTTCACGTCATGCCGCGTCCGAACCGCTTCACGAACGTAGTCCGCTTCGGCCCCGTTCAGGTCGGCACCTACTACGACGGCCGGGGCCGCACCAAGCACGTCGCCGCCTGCACCGCACCCCGCTGCGACTTCTCCGCCGACTACAACAGCCGCGCCGCCGCCGAACTCGCCGCCCGCACCCACCGCTGCAACCCCTGACAGGAGGCCCCACCCGTGTTCACCCCGAAGATCCCGCCCCCGGACACCGCACCCACCCCCGGAACGTCCCTCGTCCAGCCGCTCACCGGCCTGGTGCATCCTCCGGCCTGCACCTGCCACCACGCCCCGACCGTCCCGGCCCCGGTTCCGGCTGCTTCGCCCGCCCGGCCGGCCGTTCAGCTCACCCCGGGCTCGCTGCTCGTCGCCGCCGCTGGCGGGACCGCCATGGTCCTCGTCGTCGGCGCGGTCCTGGTCTCGATGCTCCTGGCCACCGCGATCACCGCCGCCTCGGTCGCCTTGTGCGCCGTGGTCCTGCGCTCGCTGCTCAACCGCCCGAACAACCGCTAACCGACCCCCGGGGCGGCCTCGGTCGCCAAACTTCCGCCGCCCCGGGCGCCCACCACTTCCAGATCCAACGGACCCGAAAGGGAAGACCCATCATGCCTCAGCACATCCGCCCCCGGCCGATCTGCGGCCACTGCGACGGCTTCCCCGCCGTCACCATCACCACCGGAACCCGCACCCCCAACGGGCAGCGCCAGACCATCACCGCCCACTGCCCCGCCTGCCGGGGCACCGGCCACACAACCACCGCTCGCGCCCACACCAGGATCGGGGCCTGAGCGCTATGACCACCGCTGCGACCGCGGCGGGCCTGGACCCGGCCACCCTGGGCGATCTGCTCCGGGTGGCCGGGTCTCCCGGCTTCGACCGCCTCACCGAACAACTCCGCCGCACCGGAGGCTGCTCCCAGCCCATCCACCTCACCGGTGCCACCAAGACCATCGACCGGGCAACCGGCACCCTGCTGCACCACTACTCCACGGACACCGAGCCCGGGGGCCGGTTACGGATCGCCTGCGGCAACCGCCGCGCCTCCCGCTGCCCCGCCTGCGCCTGGACCTACGCAGGCGACACCTACCACCTCATCCGCGCCGGACTCACCGGCGACCCCGACAAAGGCACCCCCACCACGATTCGGGATCACCCCCGGGTCTTCGCCACGCTGACGGCCCCGTCGTTCGGCCCGGTCCACAACCGGCCCAGCAACCGCACCTGCCGCTGCGGGACCCGGCACCCCGAGGACGCACCGGAGCTGGGCACGCCCCTCGACCCCAGCACCTACGACTACACGGGGGCGGTGCTGTGGAACAACCACGCATCCGACCTCTGGCGCTACTTCACGATCTACCTCCGCCGCGAAATCGCCCGCCGCGCCGGACTCACCCAGAAAGCCGCCCGCGAACAGTCCAAGGTGTCCTTCGGCAAGGTCGCGGAGTACCAGAAGCGCGGTGCTGTCCACTTCCACGCGGTCATCCGCTTCGACGGACCCGACGGCCCCGACACCCCTCCCCCGGCCTGGGCCACCCTCGACCTCCTGGACGACGCGATCCGCGCCGCCGCCGCCCGCGTCGAAGTGGTTGTGCCGGCCGTTTCGGAAGCCGGGATCACCCAGGGGTGGACGCTGCGGTGGGGCACGCAGCTCGACGTGCAGCCCATCGGCGCGTTCGGCAACGGCGAAGACCTCACCGAACAAGCCGTCGCCTCCTACGTCGCCAAGTACGCCACCAAAGCCGCCGAGACCACCGGCACCGTCGACCACCGGATCGGCAACAAAGAAGCCCTCGTGCTCCTCGACGTGCCCGAGCACCCCCGGCGGCTGATCGAAGCGTGCCTGGACCTGCACCACGCCTACCCGGAACGCAAGCTCCGCGACTGGGCCCACATGCTCGGCTTCCGCGGCCACTTCTCCACCAAATCCCGCGCCTACTCCACCACCCTCGGAGCCCTCCGCCAGACCCGCGCCGACTACCGCGCCGCCGAACAACGCGCCGCCCTCGGCCTCCCCGACCCCGACGACCACCCCGAAGCCACCACGCTCACGCTCGCCCACTGGGCCTACGCCGGAAACGGACACACCCCCGGCGAATCCTGGCTCGCCGCCAACATCCACCGCGACATCCAACACAACCGCGAAACCGCCCGCGAACACCGCGCCGAGCTGCAAGACCAACTCGCTCTGGAAGGAGCCGCATCGTGACGACCGCCACCGCCGAACTCCTCACCGTGCCCGAGGTCATGGCGCGGCTGAAGCTCGGACGCTCCACCGTCTACGACCTGATCCGCTCCCGCCGACTGACCTCCATCACCATCGGCCGGGCCCGGCGCATCCCCGCCGACGCCGTACGGGACTTCATCGTCAACGAGATCGAGGAAGCCGCCTGATGCCTCCCCAGCGCAAGCGCAACCCGAACGGCGCGGGCACCATCACCAAGCGCAAGGACGGTCGCTATCAAGCCGCGGTCTACGTCCTCCAGCCGGACGGCACCCGCGCCCGGAAGTTCGCCTACGGCAAGACCTGGGCCGAGTGCGACGCCAAGCGCCGTGACCTGCTCGCCAAGGTGGACCAGGGTGTACCCGTGCCTACGCGGTCGGCCAAGCTCTCCGAGTGGCTGCCCTACTGGCTGGAGAACATCATCAAGCCGCGCCGCAAGCGCACGACCTACGCGAAGTACGAGACGCACATCCGCCTCTACCTCGTGCCCATGCTCTGCTCGAAGCGCCTCGAATCGTTGAGCGTCGCTGACGTCCGGCGCTTCCTGGTCCGGCTGGAGCAGCAGACCACCGCAGCGACCGCCAAGGAGTCCCACCGCGTCCTGCGTACAGCGTTGACGGCTGCCTGCCGGGAGGAACTCGTCATGCGGAACGTGGCGACCCTCGTGGAGCCGCCCTCGGCAGAAGCGCGGGACCTCTCCCCCTGGTCGCTCGACGAGACCTTGACCTTCCTCACCGCCGCCAGGAAGGACCCGCTCTACGCGGCCTTCGTCCTCGCCATCGCGCTCGGCTTCCGCCGTGGGGAGATCGTCGGCCTTCGGTGGGAGAACGTGGACCTCGACAAGCGGGAGATCCGGGTCCGCACTCAGCGGCAGCGTGTCCGCGGTGAGGCATACGAGGACGATCCCAAGGGGCGTCGCAGGAAGCAGACGCTTCCCCTGCCTGCCCTGTGCGTCGCTCCGCTCCGCTGGGAACGTCTACGGCAAGCGGCCCTGCGTGAGGCTGCCGGTGATCAGTGGGAGGAGACGGGCTACGTCTTCACCACCCGATCCGGTCGGCCGATCGAGCCGCGCAACCTGTACCGCTCGTTCACCCGGGTTGCCGGAACTGCCGGGCTCCGTGTGATCCGGCTGCACGATGCCCGTCACGGCTGCGCGACGCTGCTGACCGCGGCCGGCGTCCCGCCCCGTGTCGTGATGGAGATCCTCGGGCACAGTCAGATCGCGGTCACGATGAACATCTATGCCCACGTCGTCCAGGACACGCAGCGCGAGGCCGTGAGTCACCTGGACCGCATGCTGAAGCGGCAGCGTCCCGACCGTGGGTGACCACGCCCGTTGATGTCAGAAGTAGATGTCAAAGGCCCCCACCCATGATCGGTTGGGGGCCTTTGTGCTGGTGGGCGCGGACGGTTTCGAACCGCCGACATCTGCTTTGTAAGAGCAGCGCTCTACCCCTGAGCTACGCACCCGTGGATGAGGCAACAGGTTACATGGCCCGCGCCCCCCGGCCGCAATCCGGTTCCTGGCGGGGTCCGGTCAGGGCCTGCGGACCGCGGGCCCGGCGTACGGGGGTTACCCCCACCCTCGAGACGGTAGCCGTCCGGATCGTCGCGGGGGTGGGCCCGTACATACGGTGGAGGCACATTCGCCGGCGCTCTCAGGGGGACCCGACACCATGACCATCCGTACACGACGCACCGACGCACTCGTGGCCACCGCAGGTACCGTGCTCCTCGTGGCCGCGCTCAGTGGCTGCGGGAGTGCGGATGCCGAGGACTCCGCCGCCGAGCACAAGTCGTTCGCGTTCAGCGGGGACGCGCTCACCATCGACGCCGAGAACTCGACCCTGGATCTCGTGCCGGCCGACGTGGAGCAGATCGAGGTCACCCGCCGGGTCGACGGGTGGGTCGTGCTGGGCAGTGGGCCGGATCCCGTGTGGAAGCTCGAGGGGGACGAGCTGAGGCTCCGGGTGAAGTGCCACGCGGTGATCAGCAACTGTGAGGCGCACCATGAGGTGAAGGTGCCCCGTGGGCTGGCCCTGACCGTGCAGGGGGACAACGGGAAGGTCACCGCGTCCGGCTTCAGTACCCCGCTCAAGATCACCGCCGACAACGGCGGCGTCGACGTGCGTGACATCTCCGGGCCGCTGGAGCTGGTCTCCGACAACGGCTCGGTCGCGGCTGAGCGGATCTCCGGGAGTTCCGTGATCGCCCGTTCGGACAACGGGGCGGTGCGGATCGGGTTCGCACGGGTCCCGGACCTGGTGGACACGGTGAGTGACAACGGGAGTATCTCCATCGATCTGCCGGCCGGGAAGAGTACGTACGCGGTGTCCGCCCAGGCCGACAACGGTGACGTGTCCGTCGACGTGCCTCGGAGCGAGAGCAGCAAGCACGTGGTGAGGGCGCGCAGCGACAACGGTGAAGTCACCGTCCGAAGTGCGAACTAACCGGCCCGTGCGTTCGTCCTAACTGGTGGGAGAATGAACCGGGCAGGGCGAATCGGCACGGGAGAGGGATGTGACGGCGACACACACGCAGCCGCAGGCGAAAGCGAGTGTTGGTTCCGCCGTCAGGGACGTCCTGGTGCTGATGCTGCTGCCGGTCCCGCTGGTCGCCACGGCGCTGCCCGGCGCCTTCGCGGGCGGGGGTACGCGCCGTTGGTTCGGGGGGCGCGGGGAGAATCAGCGCGCCGACGCGCAGGCGGCGAAGGACGCGGCGGCGGCCGCTTTCTACGAGCTGGACACCGCCCAGCGCGATCTGCGGATCTCGATCGAGACGATCACCGCCGTGGACAGTTCGCCCCGCGCCCGCAAGGCCGTGGACGACTTCGCGGCGCTGGGCCGGCGGATCGACGCGGTCAGCCACGAGTACATCACCGCGGTCGACGCCCATGACCTCGACCGGGACGATCTGGAGCCTTCCGCGGCGGCCGGTGCGCGGACCCAGCTGACCCGGGCCAAGGACGATCTCGTACGGGTGAAGGGTGAGCTCGACCGGTTCGCCCACGGGCTCGGGACGCTGCTCAGCAGCGCCGAGTCCCAGCTCGCGCGGCTCGCTCCCGCTGTGGAGCGGGGTCGCCAGGCATTGCTCGCCGCGAGTAACGCGCTGGACACGGTGCGCGCGTCAGGGCTGCGGGCGGACGATCTCGCGGCCCGGCTCGCGGCTCTCGCCCCGGAGCTGACCAAGCTCAACCAGGGCGCCGGACAGCACGGTGTGGCGGAGACCCTGCAGCGTGCGGACAAGGTGCTGCGGGACGCCGAAGCGATCCGGGCGGAGGCGGAGCAGCTTCCCGAGCGGGCCGCCGAGATCGACCGCAGGCTGGTGTCGCTGCGCACCCGGGCCCAGGCGCTGACCACGCGCGCCGGACAGGTCGAGCCGGTGCTCAGCGAGCTGCGGCGGCGTTTCTCGGCCGCCTGCTGGCAGGACCTGCAGCCGGTTCCCGAGCAGGCGGCGGTCAATGTCCGGCAGGCCGAGGCGAAGCTGGCGGAGGCCGCCGAGGCGCGGTCCGAGCAGCGCTGGCCGGATGCGACGTCCCGGCTGAGCACGGTCCGGGCGCTGCTCAACGCGACCGACGAGGCGGTGTCCGCCGCCGGGGACCGGCTGCGGCGGCTCGACGCGGTGGCGAAGAACCCGCAGGCGGAGATCGACCGCACCAGGTTCGCGATCCGGGACGCCCAGCGCCTCGCCATGGCCGGGCGCAACACGCCCGACCCGCGGCACGCCCGCCCGCTCGACGATGCCGTGGCCCGGCTGGAGCGGGCGATCGAAGGGCTGGACGGGCGCCACCCCGACTACTGGCACTTCCTCACGGAGACCGAGGCCGTGCGGCAGGCGGCGACCCGGGTGGTCTCCGCGATCCGCGAGGACCTGGGCGGCGGCACCTGAGCGCGCCGGAGGCGGCGGGTGCGCCGGGCAGAAGCTGAGTCCGGGCCCGGTGGCGCGAGCGCGCCGGAGGCGGCGGACAGGGCTGAGTTGTCGGCGGCGGTCCGCGGGTCGATCCTGGAGGTACGCAGCGGCTCCCGCTGAGGCGTCCCTGGCCGCACCCGGCCGAAGGAGGCCGTCATGGCCACGCACGTCCTGCATCCCACGCGCCGGCCCGGCAAGCCCGCCCGCCGCAAGGCGGTCCTCGACGATCACCTCCCCGTCGACCACCGCCTCAGCCGGGTCTACCGCATGGGGGCGGGCCTGATGGGCCTGCTGCTGGTGGCTTTCGGGATCCTGGGGCTCATCGACCGTATCGGCTTCTTCGACACCGGCGGCGACACGGTGGCGGGCCTCAACACCAACGGTGCGCTGAGCATCCTGTCCATCTGCGTCGGACTGCTGCTCTTCGTCGGCATGGTCATCGGCGGGAACTTCGCCTCGACGCTGAACATGGTCCTGGGCATCCTCTTCATACTCAGCGGGTTCGTGAATCTGGCCCTGCTGGACGGCGGCATGAACTTCCTGGCCTTCCGCATGCAGAACGTGCTGTTCAGCTTCGTGGTCGGGCTGCTGCTGATGATGTTCGGGATGTACGGAAGGGTCAGCGGCGGCCTGCCCCACGACAATCCGTACTGGCGTGCCCGCCACCCCGAGCAGGTCGCGAGGGAGGAGCGCCGCCCCCGCACGCCGATGCCCGAGGTAACGAAGGGGAAGAGGCTCTAATCTGGAGCCATGCCTCGTTACGAGTACCGCTGCCGCCCCTGCGGCGAGACGTTCGAACTCAGCCGCCCGATGGCCGAGTCGTCCGACCCCGCCTCCTGCCCCGCCGGGCACGAGGACACCGTGAAGCTGCTCTCCACCGTGGCGGTGGGCGGCGGTTCGGCTTCCTCCGCGCCCGCTGCGGCTCCCTCGGGCGGTGGCGGCGGCTGCTGCGGTGGGGGCTGCTGCGGCTGATCCGCCGCCTGAGCCGGGACCGGGGCGGCGGCCCCGCTACTTCTTGCGCGAGAGCGTCAGCCCGTCCGCGACCGTCAGCATGACGCTCTCCATCCGGTCGTCGGCGCGGACATGGTTGTTGAAGCCCCGGATGGCGGCCGCGGCCCCGGTCGCCAGCGGGTCGGTGACGCCTCCGTGGAAGAGCACGTTGTCGGTGACGACGAGCCCGCCGGGGCGGACGCGCGGGACCAGCTCCTCCCAGTACGCGATGTAGTTACCCTTGTCCGCGTCCAGGTACGCCATGTCGATGTGCGGCTCGGCCGGCATCGCGCGCAGGGTGTCCAGGGCGGGCGCGATCCGCAGGTCGATCAGGTCGGCGACACCGGCCTTCTCCCAGGCCTCGCGGCCGTACGCAGTCCACTCCTCGGAGATGTCGCAGGCGATCAGCACGCCGTCCGCGGGCAGCGCCCGGGCCATCGACAGGGCCGAGAAGCCCGTGAACGTGCCGACCTCCACGATGTGCCGGGCCCCCGTCAGCCTGACGAGGAAGGCGAGCAGCGGCCCCTGTTCCTGTGCGGACTGCATGCCGGCGTGGTCGGGCAGCTCGGCGTACGTGGTCTCCACGAGCTCGCGCTGCACCCCGTCCAGCGGAGGGTTGTGCGCCAGTGTGTACGCGTACAGCTCGTCGGTGATCTCGGTGCTGTTTCCCTGGGTCATGGGCGTCTCCTCGGGTCGGCGGCCCGGCCATCTTGCCGAAGATCGCCCGCGAGTGCTCAGTAATTCACTCGCAGGGGGTCGGCGGCGCGCAGGAAGCGGCGCAGGATCTCCTCGCCCGCGGCGCCGCCCCGCTCCCGGAGCACCTCGGTGTTGGGCGCGCCCCAGCCGCAGTCGGCCAGCTCGCCGTGGCCCGGGCGCCAGGCCCTGTCGGCGGCGAGCAGGAGGTCGGCGTCCAGGAGCGAGTCACCGGCGGCGAGCGTCAGCGTGGCACCGCTGCGGCGGGCCACCTCGTGCATCGCGGCACTCTTGGTGAGCGGCTTGGGGACGGCGTAGATCTTGCGGCCCTGGAGCGAGACGGTCCATCCCTTGGTGTCCGCCCAGGCGGACAGCTCCTTGACCCAGCCCTCGGGGAGGGCTCCGCGGTCGACGACGAGGTAGGCGAAGAGGTCCTCGGCGACCCGTTCCTTGAGCAGCCAGGAGGGGTCGCCCGCGGCCTGGAGGTGGGCACGGACCTCTCCGAGCGAGGCGCACTCGCCGGCGATCCGCCGGGCCACGTGGTCCTGCCAGTCCCGGTCGGAGACGCCGTCGACCAGGATGTGTCCGCCGTTGGCACAGATGGCGTACCGGGGGGCGGGCCCGGGCAGGTGGATGCGGCCGTACTGTTCCCGGGTCCTGGTGGTGGTCGGGACGAACACCGTGGTGCGCGCCAGCTGGTCGAGCAGTGCGGCGGCCGTCTCCGTCATGTAGCAGAGGGGGGCGCCGCCGTACACCTCGACGCAGAGCAGGCGGGGGGCCTGCTCGTCCGGCATGGTCAGCTGGAGGGAGGCCGCGGAGTAGATGAGGGTGCGGTCCAGGTCGCTGGCCACCAGGGTCACGGGGGCGCTCCCGCCCGTGTTCGCGTCGTCAGGCGTGGTCACGGTGTCGCTCACTTCGCCGTCACCGCCGTGCCGTCCGCTCCGGTGGCGCCGCGGGTGTACTTGGGGTGGATCAGCCCGACGCAGGTGTACGGGAGTTCCCCGACCTCCTCGACCGGGACCCCGCGCTGCTCGGCGAGCAGCCGTACGTGGTCGAGGTCGGCGCCGGCTCCCCGCTTGGCCAGGATCTTCCAGGGGACGCGGCGCAGCAGCACCCGGGTGGTCTCGCCGACGCCGGGCTTGACCAGGTTCACGTCGTGGATGCCGTACTCCTCGCTGATGCGTTCGACGGCGGCCCAGCCCTCCCAGGTGGGGGCGCGGTCCGCGGCGAGCAGCTCCTTCGCCTCGGCGTCCACCGCGTCGCCGACCTCGTCGAAGCGGGCGGCGACCGTGTCCAGGAAGAGGCCGGAGACGTCGGCACCGGCGAGCTCGCTGTAGAACTTCGCGCCGTGGAAGTCGTGCGGCCCGACCAGGTCGGAGCGCAGGACCGTACGGGAGATCAGCCCGGACACCGTGGAGTTGAGGCAGGCGGACGGGATGAGGAAGTCCTCGCGCGTGCCGTACGTCCGTACGCAGCCGCCTGGATCGGCCAGTACGGCGATCTCCGGGTCGAAGCCGCCGAACTCCTCCAGCGCGGCGGCCAGTTCGCGGGTGATGGCACCCTTCCCGGTCCAGCCGTCGACGAAGACGACGTCCGCCGGGTCGTGGTGGGCGGCCAGCCAGCGCAGCGCGTTGGCGTCGATGCCGCGGCCCCGGACGATGGAGACGGCGTAGTGCGGCAGGTCGAGACCGTGCCGGTGCTGGGCCCATCGGCGCATGAGGACCCCGACGGGGGTGCCGGCCCGGGCGAGGGAGACCAGGACGGGGCGGGGGCCCCTCTCGGCCAGGACGGTCTCGGTGACGGTGCCGACGGCCCGGGCGATACGGGCCGCCGAGGTCTCCAGGGCCGCCTTGAACAGCTCCTGGTACTGCGGGCTGGGCTGGTACTCGACGGGCAGCGACTCGGCGTAGTGCGCGCCGCCGCTCTGGATCGCCTCCTCGCGTTCCTCGGTGGGCGCCTCCAGGGCCGTGTCGGAGAGGTCCTGGAGCAGCCAGCCGACGTCGTCCGCCGCGTAGGAGGAGAAGGCGGGTCCCCGAAGGGGTTCGGGCAGCATGGCGGCTTCCTGCCTGTGTGAGGTCGGCACGTACGAGGGGACGACCGCGAGCACGACCTGGTCGGTGTGGCCCGCGAGCCGGGCCAGCAGTCCGTCCGGGGCGTGCAGGGCGGGGGTGTCGGCGGCGGAGTCGACGACCGCGACGACGGCGTCGAAGCCCGCGCCCGCGACGTTGTACGCGTACCGGTCGCCCGGTCCGTCCGCGGGGTCGTCGTGGGCGGGGAAGACGAGGCGGCTGCGTATGGCGTAGCCGGGGTCGTCGACGGCGAGGACGGGCGAGCGGGTGGTGGTGGAGTAGCGCACGTCGGCGGTGGTGGCGTCCTCCAGCGCGGTGGCGAGCCGCAGGGGCGCGTACATCAGCTCCTCGAAGCCGAGGACGAGCACCCTGCGGGCGTCGCCCACGGCGTCGGCGATCCGGGCGGCCATGCCCGGCAGAGCGGCTTCCAGAGCCGCGCGGTGGACGGGCGTGAAACCGTGGCGTCCGCCGTCGGGCACGCCGGCCGGCCAGTCCAAGGCGACGCGTACGGGGGCGGCCCGTGGTGCGGGGGGCTCGTCCGGCGCGTGTCCCGCTTCGTGCGCGGCCACCAGGTCCCGGCCCTTCTCCAGGACGCCGTCGGGCAGGCGCACGGTGCCCCGGGCGCGGGCCACCAGGTCGACGCGCGCACCGATCTCCTCGGCGAACTCGGCGAGCCGCCCCCGGTCGGCCTCGGAGCGCATGTCCACCAGGGCGACGATGACGTACCGGTCGCGGGGGTAGCGCGCATGGAGGGCCCGGACGGTGTTGAGCACGGTGTTGCCGGTGGAGAACTCGTCGTCGACCAGGACGAGCACGGAGCCCTCCGCCGGGGCGTGCAGCAGGTCGGGGTCCTCGGGCAGCAGCAGATGGGAGGTGGCGTGCGAGTGCGCCTCCTCGAAGCCGCCGGCCTGGGCGACACCGGCGACGGGGCGCCGGGTCGAGTGGAGGTAGGGCGCCACCCCGAGCCCGTCCGCGACGGCGTGGCCGAGGCCCGTCGCCGTCTCCGCGTAGCCGAGGACGACCGCGCGGCAGGCCTCCGCCTCCCCCAGCAGGTTCCGCACCCGCTCGCCGAGCTCGAAGCCCACGCCGTGGACGACGGACGGCCGTTGCGGCACGTGCTTGCCCAGGACGTTCGACACCAGCAGATGGGCCCGCTTCGGATTGCGGCGCAGGGCGAGGCCCAGCAGCTCCCTGAGCTCCCCGTCGCCGACGAGCTCGACCCCGAGCCGCTCCGCGACCCAGTTACCCGACCACTCCACGTCCACTGCCTCTTCCCGTGTCTGCTCGTCCGCTCGCCCGTACCCGTCCATGCGCGCGCTCAGGCCGTCACGCCGGCGGCCAGGAGCTCCACGAAGCCGATGTCCTCGCGGGCCACGCCGAAGACCTCGGCCCGCAGCAGGGTCCGCTCGGCCCAGGCGCGGTGGGGCTTCACTTCGTTCATCTTGTTCGTGTACGCGGAGCGCAGCACTCCGCCGCCGCCCCGCTCCGGCCGCAGGATGTCCTGCGCGTCGCTGTACTCCTCGTGGCTGACGACCGACAGCGCGTGCACGGGCAGGACGTGCGAGGGATGGATGCAGGTCTTGCCGAGCAGGCCGTTGGCCCGGTCCAGCTCGATCTCACGCAGCAGCCCGTCGAGGTCGTGCTCGATGAGCGCGGTGCGCAGCTCCTCGGCCTGGCCCATGAAGGGGCTGCGGCGCAGCTGGGGCTTGAACATCCGCTCCTGGAGCCGGAAGTACTCCCAGACTGGCCCGGTGATGGTGAAGCCCGTGCCGTCCGACCGGCCCAGCACGTTGACGACGTCGCCGATGACGGCGCCGACGATCTGGACGTCGTACGCCGTCATGTCGGGAGCCCGGCGCAGACCGTAGGCGGAGCAGAAGTCGGTGACGCCGAGCCGCAGCGCCAGGACCCGGTCGCGGTACTTGTCGACGGTGCGGGAGATTCCCCGCAGGGTCTCGCCCCTGGTCTCCAGGTGCAGCAGCTCGGGGGATTCGAGGACGGGCATCGCGAAAAGCCGGTGCCCACCGCTCGCTTCGGCCGCGGTGAGTGCCTCCAGGAAGAGCTCGCCCCGCTCCTCCGTAAATTTCGGAAGTACGAATCCGGACAACAATCGGACGGAGCTGCCGAGCCGCCGTACGAGGTCGGAGATCTGCTCCGGCTCGCGGATCCTGATGAAGAGCAGCGGCACATCGGCGTCCCGCGCCTCGAGGTCGGCGAACTGCTGGACCAGATTGGCCTCGGCGCCGACCACCTCGGCGTCGTCGATGGAATCCTCCAGGCAGAGCACCATGGAGACCACTCCCTGGCCACCCTGCTTGATCACGTCGTCGGCCAGCCTGGGCCGGGTCGCGGGGCTGTAGAGCGTGGCTCCGAGTGCCGTGGACAGCAGGCGGGAGGAGGAATCCGAGTCGAATTCGCAGGGCTCCCTGAAGAACAGCTTGTCCCGGACAGCGGGCGAGATATGCCCGAAATGACGCATGTGATTCCCCCGTACTGCCTGTTGGACCGGATAAACGTACGGCCGGTAATAGTACGTTCGGAGAGGTGTCGCCGGTTCCCCGCCCTTATGAACTTCAGGTGTCCCCGGCGTATCTCACACCCCGCGCGGCGCGCCTGCGTGCCCCTCGCGAACCCTGCCTGGCCTACTGGTTCGTACCCCCGCGTTGTCCGGACACCACCCCAGCAGGCAGGATGACCGCCATGACGCACGCGATGCTGAAGGGCTCGAACGTCCCTCTCGACGCCATGGCCGTACGGGCCGTGCTGCGATGGACCCCCGGCGCCGGGGTCCCTGATGTGGATGCCTCCGCCCTGCTGATCGGCCCCTCCGGGCAAGTGCGTTCCGACGAGGACTTCGTCTTCTACAACCAGCCGCGGCACCCGTCGGGCCTTGTGCGCCGCCTGCCCAAGCGCAGCGGCCCCGAAGGGCTCACGGACACGATCGAGGCGGACCTGTCCGCGCTCGACCCCTCGGTGGACCAGGTGGTCATCGCCGCGTCCTGCGACGAAGAGGCGTTCGAACGTGTGACGGACCTGCGGATATCGCTGTACGACGCGGCGTCCGCCGACGGTGATCCGCTCGCGGTGTTCGATGTGCGTGCGGAGACCGGTGAGGAGACCGCCATCATCTGCGGCGAGCTGTACCGGCGCGGCGACAGCTGGAAGTTCCGGGCGGTGGGCCAGGGATACCCGACGGGTCTCGTCGGGCTGGCGACCGCCTTCGGGATCTCGGTGGACGAGGCGGAGGCCGCCTCCGAGCCGGGCCCGGCGGCCGTGCCCAGCACCCCCGAGGTGTCCGCACCGGAGGCCACCGCGCCCTCTCCCGATTCCCAGGCCACGGTCCAGCACCAGCAGCCGGCGTACGGCTACCCGCAGCCGTCCGTGGCGCCTCAGCCCGGGTACGGCTACCCGCAGCCTCCCGCAGCTGCCCCTCAGCCCGCCTACGGCTACCCGCAGCCCGCCCCGGCGCAGCCGGCCTACGGCTACCCGCAGCCCGCCCCGGCGCAGCCGGCCTACGGCTACCCGCAGCCCGCCGCGGCGGCGGCGCACGCCCCGGACCCGAATTTCGTGCTCCCCCCGCAGGGTCCGCAGTTCCTCCGGTCGTGAACCGGAAGGGCGGCCGCCCTTCACGGTGCGCACTCAGGCCCGCGTCTTGTAGCCGCGTCCCCACTGCATGCCGAAGCCGTACATCCGGTCCAGCTCCGACTGGAAGCCGTAGACGAACTTCACCTCGCGGCGCACGATCAGCTCGCCCTTGACGTTCTCCACCGTGAACACCGCGCAGGAACGTGCCTGCGGGGCCCGTTCGTCCAGCTCGATCTCGATGCGCGGGCCGTTGCCCGGGTAGAGCGTCACCTTGGCGTGCGTACGGTCGAAGGCCGGGGTCTGGTCGTAGATGTACACGAAGAACAGCAGGCGCTTGAGCTCGTCGCGCTTGTCGAGGTTCACGTAGACGGTCTCGCCGGACGGCGCACCGAAGCGGTCGTCGCCGCTGAGCCTGATGTACGGCGCCACGTTCAGGTCGCCGATGAGGTTGCCCAAGGGCTGAACAACGCCCTTGGTGCCGTCCGCCAGTTCGTACATGCAGCCCAGGTCCAGGTCGACGTTGACCATGCCCTGGGTGTGCGCCTGGACGACGTCGGGCTTGAAGAGTTTCAGCGGACGCAGCAGCCGGCCGCTCTGCCGCGACCTTCCGCCGAAGTCCGATGTACGCATCCGCCACGACAGGTTGACGCGCAGGTTGCCCGAGAGGGCACCCTGCTTGTTCAGCGAGACCGTGGCGTTGCGCTTGGAGAGCACGATCGAGTTCGTCGCGGAGTTACCCGACTCGAACTGCGCGGCCCGCCGCGGAAACAGGCCGTCCCAGAAGGCCATCCCAACCCCCCTATGTATCGGTGGTAATGCGCGACCCCCGCACGTCACTGCGGGGCGGCCGCCGGGCCGGGTCCGGGTGTTCCCGGAGAACCGCCGCCGTGGCCGCCCCGCAGAGAGAGCGTTCCTCAATCCTTACCGGGTCACACCCCGGAGGACACTTCCACCTTGGAATCGCCGCCCGCCGCCGCGATCGCCTTGTTGCGCCGCACCGAGGACAGGAAGGACCAGCCGATCAGGATGACCCCGACGGAACCGGTGATGAGCTCGTTGATCTCGTACTGGATGGTGACGAGCAGGATGACCGCCAGCGCGCCGATCGCGTAGTGCGCTCCGTGCTCCAGGTAGACGTAGTCGTCCAGGGTGCCCTGGCGGACCAGGTAGACGGTGAGCGAACGGACGTACATGGCGCCGATACCGAGGCCGAGGGCCATCAGGACGATCTCGTTGGTGATGGCGAAGGCGCCGATGACACCGTCGAACGAGAAGGACGCGTCGAGGACCTCGAGGTAGAGGAACATGAAGAACGCGGCCTTGCCGGCCAGGACCACCGCGGAGGGGGACTTGCCGGACTTCCTGGCCTCTTCCTCGGCCTCGTGCTCGCGCTCCTCCTCCTCCTCGAGCTTGTTCTCGAAGAAGCCGGAGAGACCGCCGACCACGAGGTAGGTGATCAGACCGGCGATGCCGGAGAGCATGACGGTCTCCGCCTTGTCGGCGTGGCCGCCACCGTGCTGGTGCGCGTGGGTCGCGACGGTCATGGCCGCGATCAGCAGGACGATCAGCGCGACACAGACCGACAGCATGTCGACCTTGCCGAGCTTGGCGAGCGGACGCTCGATCCAGCGCAGCCACTGGATGTCACGGTCCTCGAAGATGAAGTCGAGGAAGATCATGAGCAGGAACATTCCACCGAAGGCGGCGATGGACGGATGGGCGTCCGTCACCAGTTCCTTGTACCTGTCAGGGTCGTTGAAGGACAGGTCGATGGCCTCGATGGGCCCCAGCTGAGCGCTGATGGCCACGATCACGACGGGGAAGACCAGCCGCATACCGAAGACCGCGATGAGCACACCGATGGTGAGGAAGATCTTCTGCCAGAAGGCACTCATCTTCTTCAGGATTCCGGCGTTGATCACCGCGTTGTCGAAGGACAGCGAGATCTCCAGGACCGACAGGATCGCAACGACGCCGAATGCCTGCCACCCCCCGTAGAACACCGCTGCGACCAGGCCGAGCGCGGTAACCGCGAACGACCAGCCGAAGGTTTTCAGAAGCACTGGCTACCCCATCGTGTATGTAACGGGTCTCCCCCGGTTGAGTACGGGGCTCCCCCGCGCCGTGCGCGGCTTTACGAAACGTTGACCCCGAAGTCTAGAGCGATGCCTCGCAGCCCTGACGCGTACCCCTGTCCGACTGCACGGAATTTCCACTCGCCGCCGTAGCGGTAGAGCTCACCGAAGATCATCGCCGTCTCCGTCGACGCGTCCTCGCTGAGGTCGTACCGCGCCAGCTCCTGGCCGTCCGCCTGGTTCACCACGCGGATGAAGGCATTGGCCACCTGACCGAATGTCTGCCCGCGATTGTCGGCTTCATGGATCGAGACCGGGAAAAGAATCTTGTCGCAGTGCGCCGGCACCTGCGTGAGGTTGACGATGACGGACTCGTCGTCGCCGTCGCCCTCCCCCGTGAGGTTGTCGCCGGTGTGCTCGACGGAGCCGTCGGGGCTGGTGAGGTTGTTGTAGAACACGAACCACTCGTCGCCGAGGACCCGGCCCGACTGGCACAGCAGTGCGCTGGCGTCGAGGTCGAAGTCGGCTCCCGTCGTGGATCGTGCGTCCCAGCCGAGCCCGATCAGCACCTGGGTGAGATCGGGTGCGGCCTTGGAGAGGGAGACATTGCCTCCCTTGGCGAGCGTGACGCCCATGGTGTGTCCTCCCCGAGTCGATGGACGGTCTTCCGGGCCCGGCGGACGCGGAGCGCCCTGCCGAGCACGTCCGGCGCCGCACAGGGTGCGACGCCGGACGCGATGGAGCTGCGGGTGTCCGGGGGCTCCCCCGGACCGGCTCAGACGTTGACGCCGAAGTCCTGCGCGATGCCGCGCAGACCCGAGGCGTACCCCTGGCCGATGGCACGGAACTTCCACTCCGCGCCGTTGCGGTAGAGCTCGCCGAAGACCATGGCGGTCTCCGTCGAGGCGTCCTCGCTCAGGTCGTAGCGGGCGAGCTCGGTGTTGTCGGCCTGGTTCACCACGCGGATGTACGCGTTGCGCACCTGGCCGAAGCTCTGCTGACGACTCTCGGCCTCGTAGATCGAGACCGGGAAGACGATCTTGTCGACGTCGGCCGGGACGGAGGCGAGGTTGACCTTGATGACCTCGTCGTCGCCCTCGCCCTCACCGGTGGTGTTGTCACCGGTGTGCTCGACCGAGCCGTCGGGGCTCTTGAGGTTGTTGAAGAAGACGAAATTCCCGTCGCTGCCGACCTTGCCCTCGGCGTTCGTCAGCAGCGCGCTGGCGTCGAGGTCGAAGTCACCGCCGGTGGTCGTCCGGGCATCCCAGCCCAGACCCACGATGACCGCGGTCAGGTTCGGCGCGGCCTTGGTCAGCGAGACGTTGCCGCCCTTGCTGAGGCTGACTCCCACGAGTCCTCCAAAAGTTTTGAGAGGGCCGGCAGACACCAGCGCCCCCGTCGTGCGTTGGCATCGGATCAACGATTGGATCCTAGTGACCGGTTCCCGGCCAAAACAGGCTTTTGGCCGGTCGCGGCCAGGAGATCCCCGGATCAGGCGGGTCGCAAACCCCGGATCCCGTACAAGCCCTGTCAGGCCGGGCCGGATCAGATCGAGTCGAGTGCCTTGATGTAGTCGTTCAGGTCGCGCGCGTCCGGCAGGCCGTTGACGACGGTCCAGCGAACGACGCCCTCCTTGTCGATGATGAAGGTGCCGCGCACCGCGCAGCCCTTGTCCTCGTCGAAGACGCCGTACGCCCGCGAGGTCTCCCCGTGCGGCCAGAAGTCCGAGAGCAGCGGGTACTCGAGGCCCTCCTGCTCGGCGAAGACGCGCAGGGTGTGCATCGAGTCGTTGGAGACGGCGAGCAGCTGCGTGTCGTCGTTCTCGAACCTGGGCAGCTCGTCGCGGAGCGCGCACAGCTCCCCCGTGCAGACACCGGTGAAGGCGAAGGGGTAGAAGAGCAGCACCACGTTCTTCTCACCACGGAAATCAGAGAGCTTCACGGTGCGCCCGTGGTTGTCCTTCAGCTCGAAATCCGGAGCCTTCGTGCCGACCTCGATCGCCATGTACAACGCATCCCTTCACGAACGTCACACTTCCCCGGCCTGAGCCGTCCGGGTGACACCCACCCTACGCAGCGTCCACCGCGAGAACCGGGCAGGTCCGCACCGGCGCGTACGAAGACCCCCGGCGGCGCGGTGCCGTCGGGGGTCTCGGGTGGTGAAAGAGCCCTCAGCGCTTGGCCGGAGCCCCCTTGGGGGTGACCAGACGGCTGCCCGTCCAGTCCTTGCCCGCGCTGATGCTCTTGGTCTGGGCGAGACCAGCTGTCTGGGCAGCCTCGTTGATGTCGCTCGGTTCGACGTATCCGTCGCGGCCGGTCTTGGGCGTCAGCAGCCAGACCGCCCCACCGTCCTCGATCAGACCAATGGCATCCACCAGCGCGTCCGTAAGGTCGCCGTCCTCGTCACGGAACCAGAGCAGGACGACGTCAGCGACGTCGTCGTACTCCTCGTCGACGAGTTCCTGGCCGATTGTGGCCTCAATGCCCTCACGGAGCTCCTGCTCGACGTCGTCGTCGTAGCCGATCTCCTGGACCACCTGTCCGGGTTCGAACCCAAGCCTCGCGGCCATGTTGGTCCGTTCCTCCGCGTGGTCCGCGGTCGCGCTCACGGGTTGCCTCCTGATCATGTTTCGGAAAATGCTTCAGCCACGCGCGTGCGCGGGGCATTGGCCGTAGTCCACACGGGCTCGGCGAATCGCGCAAGTACCCGGCGTCCGAGACCGCCTAAACGGTGACGTTCCCTGCCACGTCGCCGCAACTACCGGCATCTCTCCTGCGGGGCCCGAATTGGTGTCCGGGCCCTTTGTGGACCTGTCGTCCTTCCTCAGCTTATGCCGTTTCGCCCCGCCATTCGGATTCGAACGGGCTTTGGGAACGCTTGGCCGGGTTGGGCGTATGGTTGCGGTTTGGGCAGGACTGCTCTCGCGCTGCTGGTACAGGTGCCCGGACCCGGCGTCCTGGAACCTCGTGTTACCCCACAGTAGAGATGACGTCCAGCTCCTCGCGGTACACGATGGAGGCGGCGTACAGCAGCCGCCCGGGGGTACGTTCCCCGCATACAGGCCCCGAAGAGCACCACCGAACAGCGAAGGAACAGCGTGGCTTCCGGATCCGATCGCAACCCGATCATCATTGGCGGCCTTCCGAGCCAGGTCCCGGACTTCGATCCTGAAGAGACCCAGGAATGGCTCGACTCCCTCGACGCCGCCGTCGACGAGCGCGGCCGTGAGCGGGCCCGCTATCTGATGCTCCGGCTCATCGAGCGCGCGCGCGAGAAGCGCGTGGCCGTGCCCGAGATGCGCAGCACCGACTACATCAACACGATCGCCACGAAGGACGAGCCGTTCTTCCCGGGCGACGAGGAGATCGAGCGCAAGGTCCTCAACGCGACCCGGTGGAACGCCGCGGTGATGGTCTCCCGCGCGCAGCGTCCCGGGATCGGTGTCGGCGGCCACATCGCCACGTTCGCCTCCTCCGCCTCGCTGTACGACGTGGGCTTCAACCACTTCTTCCGCGGCAAGGACGACGGTCTGGGCGGTGACCAGATCTTCTTCCAGGGACACGCGTCCCCGGGCATCTACGCCCGCGCCTTCCTGCTCGACCGGCTGAGCGAGGCCCAGCTCGACGGGTTCCGCCAGGAGAAGTCGAAGGCGGGCCACGCGCTCTCCAGCTACCCGCACCCGCGGTCGATGCCGGACTTCTGGGAGTTCCCGACCGTCTCGATGGGTCTCGGCCCGCTCGGTGCGATCTACCAGGCCCGGATGAACCGCTACATGGAGGCGCGCGGAATCGCCGACACCTCCAAGTCGCACGTCTGGGCCTATCTCGGCGACGGCGAGATGGACGAGCCCGAGTCGCTCGGCCAGCTCTCCATCGCCGCCCGTGAGGGGCTGGACAACCTCACCTTCGTGGTGAACTGCAACCTGCAGCGCCTCGACGGCCCGGTGCGCGGCAACGGCAAGATCATCCAGGAGCTGGAGTCGCAGTTCCGCGGTGCCGGCTGGAACGTCATCAAGCTGGTCTGGGACCGCACCTGGGACCCGCTGCTCGCGCAGGACCGCACGGGCATCCTGGTCAACAAGCTGAACACCACCCCGGACGGCCAGTTCCAGACGTACGCGACCGAGACCGGGGCGTACATCCGTGACCACTTCTTCGGTGACGACCCGCGGCTGCGGGACATGGTCAAGGACATGTCCGACGAGCAGATCCTGCACCTGGGCCGCGGCGGTCACGACCACCGCAAGGTCTACGCGGCGTACTCGGCGGCCAAGGCCCACAAGGGCCAGCCGACCGTGATCCTGGCGCAGACGGTCAAGGGCTGGACGCTCGGACCGAACTTCGAGGGCCGCAACGCGACCCACCAGATGAAGAAGCTCACGGCGGACGACCTGAAGCGCTTCCGTGACCGCCTGCACATCCCGATCGCGGACAAGCAGCTGGAGGACGGCAACCCGCCGTACTACCACCCGGGCCGCGACTCGGAGGAGATCCAGTACATGCACGACCGCCGCCAGGGTCTGGGCGGTTACGTCCCGACGCGTGTGGTGCGGGCGAAGCCGCTTCCTCTCCCTGACGACAAGGCGTACGCGACCGCGAAGAAGGGCTCCGGTCAGCAGTCGATCGCCACGACCATGGCGTTCGTCCGTGTGCTGAAGGACCTCATGCGGGACAAGGAGATCGGCAAGCGCTTCGTACTGATCGCGCCCGACGAGTACCGCACCTTCGGCATGGACGCGTTCTTCCCGAGCGCGAAGATCTACAACCCGCTCGGTCAGCAGTACGAGTCCGTGGACCGTGAGCTCCTCCTCGCGTACAAGGAGTCGCCGACCGGTCAGATGCTGCACGACGGCATCTCCGAGGCCGGCTGCACGGCCTCGCTGATCGCCGCGGGTTCGGCGTACGCCACGCACGGCGAGCCGCTGATCCCGGTGTACGTCTTCTACTCGATGTTCGGTTTCCAGCGGACCGGTGACCAGTTCTGGCAGATGGCCGACCAGCTCTCGCGCGGATTCGTCCTGGGCGCGACCGCCGGCCGTACGACGCTGACCGGCGAGGGCCTTCAGCACGCGGACGGCCACTCGCAGCTGCTCGCCTCGACGAACCCGGCCTGTGTCTCCTACGACCCGGCGTTCGGGTACGAGATCGCGCACATCGTCAAGGACGGTCTGCGCCGGATGTACGGCGGGGCCCCCGACGAGAACGAGGACGTCTTCTACTACCTCACCGTCTACAACGAGCCGATCCAGCACCCCGCCGAGCCCGCCGATGTGGATGTCGAGGGCATCCTCAAGGGCGTGCACCGCTACCGTGCCGGCGAGCGGGGCGAGATCCCGGCCCAGATCATGGCGTCCGGCGTGGCCGTCCCGTGGGCGGTCGAGGCCCAGCGGATCCTCGCGGACGAGTGGAACGTGAAGGCGGACGTCTGGTCGGCGACCTCATGGAACGAGCTGCGCCGTGAGGCCGTGGAGGTGGAGCGCCACAACCTGCTCCACCCGGAGGAGGAGCAGCGCGTCCCGTACGTGACGCGGAAGCTCTCCGGCTCCGAGGGCCCGTTCGTGGCGGTCTCGGACTGGATGCGCTCCGTACCCGACCAGATCGCGCGCTGGGTCCCCGGCGCCTACCAGTCGCTGGGCGCGGACGGTTTCGGCTTCGCCGACACCCGGGGGGCGGCCCGCCGCTTCTTCCACATCGACGCGCAGTCGATCGTGCTCGCGGTGCTGACGGAGTTGGCCAAGGAAGGCAAGGTCGACCGCTCGGCGCTGAAGACGGCGCTGGACCGCTACGAGCTGCTGGACGTGGCTGCCGCGGGCCCCGGCCCGGAGGGCGGCGACGCGTAAGGAACCACGGTTCCGGAAGAAGGGCGGCGGAGCTTCACGGCTCCGCCGCCCTTCGGCGTCCGCTCAGCTCTCCCAGATCTTGAAGGCCCGGACCGCGTACGGCGACCGGGGTACCCAGGTGCCGCCGCCCGGGTACGTCTCGAACTCGCCGGTCTCCGCGCACTCGGCCGACTGGTAGGTGGTGACGGGCCGCCCGGTGCGGTTGACGAGCGCCTGGGCGTGGCCTCCGGACGGCAGGGGGACACAGCTCTCGATGTCCACGGTGGACAGCTCGTGGACCTGCCTGGTCCCGGTGAAGTCCGACTTCGCCCAGAGGCAGAGCTGTCCCGCGCCGCACGGCGCGAGCCCTGCCGGGGCGGACTGCGGGGCGCTGCGGGAGCGCTCCTGTCCGGCGGGCCCCTGGTGGGCGGCCGGCGCGGCGCCGGAGGACATGGCCGTTGCCGGGACGAGTGCGGTGGCCGCCAGGGCGGCGGCGAGGACGGTCTTGCGCATGATGGATCAACCCCCGTGGTCGAGTGCCGCGCCGGCCGAGGTGTGCCCGAGGGGGCGGACCTCTGCCGACGCGGCGCCGGCGAACCGGGCGGCTCGCCATGCCCGCACTCTGACCTGCGGAAGGACGGACCGGGAAGGGGTCGGGCGGCGGACCACCCTGATAGGCGACAGCCCCGCCGGAACCGTCCGGCGGGGCTGTCGGGTGCGCTGTGTTGACGCCCGGTGCCCAGGCGTCACCCGGGGCGGGCCGGGGTTCCGCGACGGGTCAGATGTGGCCCGCGCCCACTCCGGCCTCGGCGTTCTCGCCCCGCTTGGTGAGCATGGCGACCAGGGCGGCCACCACCGCGACGATGCCGGCGACCATGAAGGCCGAGCTCATGCCCGACACGAACGTGTCATGGGCGACGTCCGTGATCTTCGCCGCCACCTCCGGCGGGGTGCCGGGCGCGACCGGCGGCATACCGACCTTGATGGCCGCGGACGCCTGGTCCAGCTGCGCCGGGTCGGCCGGCGGGAGTTCCGCGGCCTTCCAGTTGTCGCCGAGCTTCGCGTCGACCTGGGCGGCCATGACGGCGCCCAGGACGGCCGTACCCAGGCTTCCGCCGACCTGCATGCCGGCCTGCTGGAGCCCGCCCGCGACACCGGAGAGCTCCATCGGGGCGTTGCCCACGATGACCTCGGTGGCGCCGACCATGACCGGCGCGAGACCGAATCCGAGCAGCGCGAACCAGAGCGACATGGTCAGCGTGCCGGTGCCGATGCTCAGCTGGGACATCCCGAACATGGCGACCGCGACGGACACCATGCCGCCGACCAGCGGCACACGCGGGCCGAACCTGGTGATCGCGGCGCCGGCGAGCGGTGAGCCGACGATCATCATTCCGGTCAGCGGCAGCAGGTGCAGACCGCTGTCGACGGGGCTCATGCCATGGACGTTCTGCAGGTAGAAGGTGACGAAGAACAGGCCGCCCATGAATGCGAAGGCCATCAGCACCATCAGGACCACACCGGCCGACAGCGGCACGGAGCGGAACATGGCCAGCGGGATCAGCGGCTCCCTGACCTTCGTCTGGGCGAACGCGAACGCGGCGAACAGGACGACGGCGGCGACGAGGAAGCCGACGGTCTTCGGGTCGCCCCAGCCCCACTCGGAGCCCTTGATCAGCGACCAGATCAGGCAGAACATCGCCAGCGACAGCAGCACGATGCCGCCGATGTCGAAGGACCTGGGCGCGTTCTCGGCGCGGTGGTCCTTGAGGATCACCAGACCGAAGACGAGCGCGAGCACACCGACCGGCACGTTGATGAAGAAGACGGACTGCCAGTTGACGTGCTCCACGAGCACACCGCCGAGGATGGGGCCGCCCGCGGTCGAGGCGCCGATCACCATGCCCCAGATGCCGATCGCCATGTTCAGCTTCTCGGCGGGGAAGGTGGCGCGCAGCAGGCCGAGCGCCGCCGGCATCAGCAGTGCGCCGAAGAGACCCTGGAGCACCCGGAAGACGATCACCAGGGTCACGCCCTGGGAGAGGCCGATGGCCGCCGACGCGGCGGCGAAGCCCGCGATGCCGATGAGGAACGTCTGCCGGTGGCCGAAGCGGTCACCGAGCTTGCCCGCGGTGATCAGCGAGACCGCGAGGGCGAGCATGTAGCCGTTGGTGATCCACTGGACGTCGGCGAGCGAGGCGCCGAGGTCCTGCTGGATGGCGGGGTTGGCGATCGCGACGATCGTGCCGTCGAGCGCCACCATCATCACGCCGATGGCGACGGCGAACAGCGTCAGCCACGGGTGGCCGCGCAGCCCTTTCACCGGTGCGGGGACAAGGGCGTCTTCAGGCTCCCGCGGCGCCTTGTCGACAGTGGTCTGACTAGTCATACGCAGGACGTTATGTCAGCTACTGACAGTTGACCAACCAATTCACGAGACGGTAACTGTCATGTAGCTCACAGGTAGGCTGAGCAGGTAAAAGCAGGGAAAAGAGGTCCGGCACGTGACACGCAGGCAGACTTCCGGGGTTCCCGTGCCGGGGGCTCCGACCGGGGTTCCCGTGCCGGGGGCTCCGACGGGATTGCGCGAACGCAGGAAGCGGCGCACCCGCGAGGCCCTGCTGCACACCGCCCTCAGGCTCTTCACCGCACAGGGCTACGACCGGACGACGGTCGACGAGATCGCCGGCGCCGTCGACGTCTCGCAGCGCACCTTCTTCCGTTACTTCGCCAACAAGGAGGCCGTCGCCTTCGCCGTCCAGGAGGCAGTGGACGCGCGCTTCCTCGCGGAGCTGCGTCAACGTCCCGCCGCCGAGTCCCCTTTCGAGGCAATGCGGCGAGCGGCCCTGGACGCCTGGGTAGCCATCGCCGAGGCCGATGACGACGTCACGGTCGAACTCCAGATGCGTGCCTACCGGGTGATCGAGTCGACCCCCGTCCTGCACGCCGCCCACATGCGCCGCCACATCGGCCTGGAGCAGCAGACCGCCCTGCTGATCGCGGAGCGTGAGGGTGTCGACCCGGAGGCGGATCCGCGCCCGCGGGTGGCCGTCGCCGCGTTCTCCGGGGTGATGCGGATGACCGGACAGCTGTGGGGCCGCCGGAGGGACGCCGGGGTGGAGGTGCTGCGGGAGCTGACCGAACTCCACCTGGACCAGCTCGGACCTGCTCTCTCCGGGAACTGGCGCGCCGCGTAAGCACGCTTACGCGAACCGCACAACTGTGCCGCACCCCTCACCGCTCCCGCATGGCCGAAGTCACAAGGTCCCCGCCCCGCGGGCCGATTCGCGTACGCGACGGGCTTCAGCGGCGTCGGATCGTGGGTCCGGTGCTCACGGAGCGTAAGAGACGGACGGTCAATTCCCCGCGGTCGAGTGATCCGTGTCACCCCTGCGACGACGTCACACGCGCGTCTCCTAGGGTGGGGCGCAGTGACTTCCTTCGACTCCTCCCCCACTCTCACCGCGTGGCGCGCTCTGCTCGCCGTCGCGGTCGTGTTCGTGATGCTGGCGACCACCGGCTGGACCGCCGTGCGTCATCAGCACTCGTCAGCGCCGCGCGAGACGGCGCTCGCGTCCTGGGCGAAGGACCGCATAGCGGGTCACGCCCTCCCGGACGTGAGTGCTCCGGCCTACCGGCTGGCGCACTTCTTCGCGACGCTCACGGCGGGCCAGCAGGTCGCCCTGGCCGACAAGTACCCGCTGGTGGTGGGAAATCTCGACGGCGCCCCGGTCACCCTGCGCTACCGGGCCAACCGGCACGCACTGGCGCAGGCGGAATCGGCCGAGGAAGAGCGGGCACAGGACACACGTCTCTCACCGGACGGGCGCCATCAGTCCGCGCTCCGGCTCGAACGTTTCCGGTCCATGCTCTCCGGTGACCGGCAGTTCCTCGCCTTCGACCCGTCGGGCCGCGGCAGGGCGGCCGAGGTCCTCGGCGATCTCGACCGGGCCGAGCGGATCTCCGTCGTCGTCCCGGGGGTCGACACGAATCTCCTGACGCTGGAGCGCACCGGCGTCAAGAAGAACGCGGCGCCCGTCGGCATGGCGCAGTCGCTGTACGCCGCGGAGCGCTCGGCGCGTCCCGGTTCGCGTACGGCGGTCATCGCGTGGGCCGACTACACGGCGCCCGTGGGGATCGGCATGGACTCCGCGCTGGGCGGGCTCGCGACGGAGGGGGCCGAGCGGCTGAACGGCCTCCTGGACGCGTTGCCCGGCGCGTCGGACGTCTCGCTGTTCTGCCACAGCTACGGCTCCGTGCTGTGCGGCGTGGCGGCGGACGAGCTGCCGTCCAGGGTGTCCGACATCGCGGTGGCCGGCAGCCCCGGGATGCGGGCGGACAACGCCGAGGCCCTGCACACGGAGGCGAGGGTCTGGGCGATGCGGGACAGCGACGACTGGATCGCGGATGTGCCGAACATGGCGTTCGGCGGGCTCGGACACGGCGCCGACCCGGTCGATCCCGCCTTCGGAGCGCGGATCGTGTCGGCGAACGGCGCGATCGGGCACAGCGGCTATTTCGAGCCGGGCACGGAGAGTCTCGACAACTTCGCCGCGATCGGCGTCGGGGCCTACGATTCGGTCAGCTGTGCGAGCACTGACGGAGCGTGCCACCGGGAGATTTCCGGCGATTCAGAGGCCTGACGCGCGTAGAAAGACGTCTGACGCGCGTAGAGAACGGCGAACGGCCTGTCTGCCTGGGCGCGATTCTGCCTGTACCGAAGGGGGACGTGCGGGCCTGTGCCACATACGATGAGGCACATGGGTGATGTGCTGGCCGGAATTCATGCCACCTGGGAGTTCGACACCGACTCCGTGCTCATCCGCTTCGAACGGGGGATCCGCGCGCCGAAGCTCTTCCAGAGCCTGCGTGAACGCCGCATTCCGTACGCGGCGTTGTCTTCGGTGACGCTGACCCCCGGCAAGCGGGGCACGGTGGTCCTGCGCGCGGTGCCGAGACCAGGTGCCGATCCGCTGCTCGCGGCCGCGGCCGGGCAGCTCAAGGAGGGGAACGACCCCTACCGCCTGGTGCTGCCCGCCGAACGCGAGACGATCGCCGAGTACTACGCCGACGAGCTGCGCGCCCTGCTCGGATCCGAGGCGGCCCTGCCGGCCGAACGCTTCATGGTGACGGCACCCGAGGCGCCCATGCACTTCAAGGCGTACGACGGCCGGGCCGGCTTCGACGGCTCCCTGGTCTCCTTCCGGTGGTTCTGGACGGGGGCGTCGAGCGCCAAGTGGAAGGCGGGCGACCAGACGTTCCCCGTCGCGGAGCTGGGCGGGATCGAGTGGCGTTCGCCCGAGGCCTTCGAGGGGTATCTCCGGCTGCTGCCACGCGGCACTGCGGCGGACTCCGACGCGGACGGCCCCGGACCGGACCCGGTGCCCGGCGGGCAGACGCCCGTCCGCGCCCAGCCGGACCAGGACCCCGCCGCCGTGGTGTTCGGTCTGGGCTACGGGCCGGTGCACGAGTCGCTGCCCTTCGCGGCGGCGGTCCTGGAGTCCGTCCGCCGGACCCAGTCGGTGCCGGTCGCGACCGCGCCGGTCCCGGTGGGCGGCGCGCGGCGCGACCCCGCGGACATCGCGGAACGGATACGCCACCTCGGGGACCTGCACCAGGCGGGCCTGGTCACGGACGCGGAGTACAGCGCGAAGAAGGCGGAACTCCTCGCGGAGCTGTGAGACGGGCCGCCGGTCCCGTCCCCTACCCGGGTACGGGACCGGCGGCCCGCGGTCCACCCTCCGGTATGACGCCGCCCGGCACACTCCGCGCCTACTCTGACCCGATCATGCCCCCATCTCCCACCGGGCCCCCGCCCGCCGACGGTCTGCTGAGCGCCGCCCGCCGCAATCTGCGCGAGCTCGCCCACGGGCTGTCCCACGCGTCCCACCCGCCGACCCCCCTGTTCGCCGACTCCCCCAGGCGTTGGCTGCGGCTGCTGCCGTACGCGGTCGTGCTCGCCCTCACCGCCGCCCTCGTCCCCGTCACGATCAACGTGCTGACCAGCGACTACGGGGTAGGCGGCGGAGTCGCCGGCGCCCTGGCCGTCGGTCAGGCCGCGCCTCTGCTGATGCTGGCGCACCGGCCGCTGCAGGCCTGGTGGATCGTCTTCGCCGCCGACGTGGTGGGCGCCCTGGTGCTGCTGGCGCGGCCGGACCAGCAGGGCACCATCTGGCCGTGGACCCCGCCGGCCATCGTCGGCTACCTCTTCGTCCTGCTCTTCCTGGGACTGCGCGAGAGCCGGCGCACCTCCATCGGCGTCTGGCTGATGACGGGCGCGGCCGGGCTCCTGCTGCATCTGGTGGCGCCCGCGCGCAGCGACGGCGGCGCCCTCCTGCTGTTCATCCTCGGCGGGGTGGTGCTGGTGATCGGGGCGGCGGTACGCGAGCGGAGCGAGGCCCAGCGCCGGCTCGTCGAGCAGGAGACGATCAGCGAGGCCGAGCGGGCGCAGCGCACGCTGCTGGAGGAGCGCACCCGGATCGCCCGGGAGCTCCATGACGTGGTCGCGCACCACATGTCGGTGATCACGGTGCAGGCCGACTCGGCGCCGTACCGGGTCGGCGGGCTCTCCGAGGAGGCGCGGGCGGAGTTCGCCTCGATCGCGGCCGGGGCCCGGGAGTCGCTGGCCGAGATGCGCCGGCTGCTGTCGGTCCTGCGCAGCGACGGCAGCCGGGGCGAGCTCGCCCCGCAGCCCGGACTCGACCGGGTGCAGCAACTGGTGGAGGCGACCGTACGGGCGGGGCTCCCGGCCGAGCTGTCCATGGCGGCGGACGTGCGGGAGGCGGTGGAGCGGGGCGGGGTTCCGCAGACGGTGGACCTGTCGGCGTACCGCATCGTGCAGGAGGCGCTGGCCAATGTGGTGCGGCACGCGCCGGGTGCGCGGACCCGGGTGTCGGTCACGGCGCGCGACGGCCATCTGACGGTGCTGGTCGTGAACGAGGAGGGGCGGAAGCCGGGTTCGCCGCTGGAGACGTCGGGGACGGGGCACGGGCTGGTCGGTATGCGGGAACGCGTACGGTTGACCGGCGGCACACTCGACACCGGTCCCCTGCCGGACGGGGGCTTCCGGGTGGCCGCACGGCTCCCGCTGCCACCGCATCGGCCGCCCTCTGCATCCGTGACTCCGGAGGAATCGTGACCATCCGCGTGATCATCGTCGACGACCAGGCCATGGTGCGGGCCGGGTTCGCCGCGCTGCTGGCGGCGCAGAGCGATATCGACGTGGTGGGCGAGGCCCCGGACGGGCGCCAGGGCGTCCAGGTCAGCAGGTCGGTACACCCGGACGTCGTCCTGATGGACGTCAGGATGCCGGAGATGGACGGACTGGCCGCCGCCCGCGAGCTGCTGAGCCCGCCGATGGGGGTGGTGCACCGGCCGAAGGTCCTGATGCTCACCACCTTCGACGTCGACGACTACGTGTACGAGGCGCTGCGCGCCGGTGCGTCCGGGTTCCTCCTGAAGGACGCCCCGCCGGCGGACCTGATCTCGGCGGTGCGGGTCGTGGCCGCGGGGGACGCGCTTCTCGCGCCGTCCGTGACGCGGCGGCTCATCGCGGACTTCGCACGTCAGCGCCCGGCACCGCCGTCCGGCGGTCCGGCGCTGCGGCTGAACGGCCTGACGCCGCGTGAGACGGAGGTCCTGGAGCTGATCGCCCGGGGCCTGTCGAACCAGGAGATCGCGGCGCGGCTGGTGCTGGCCGAGCAGACGGTGAAGACGCACATCGGCAAGGTGCTGGCGAAGCTCGGCCTCCGGGACCGGGCGCAGGCCGTGATCTTCGCGTACGAGTCGGGGCTGGTGGCTCCGGGCGAGGGGTAGCGGCCACGCCCTGCCCTGCGCCAGGCAGGGCGTGGCCGCTCCCACCCGCTGACCCCCTGCCCGACGTGGGGCTTTCCCCCCGTACGCCCCCTACCCCGGTAGCACCGGACAGTTGGCTCCCCGGTGTGACGCCCTGTCACCCACCGCCTTCCTACCTTCCTCTCCGGCACACCGCACGGTGTGCCGGAACCGGAAGGGGAGGGCACGATGCGCCGATTCGCGAGGACGCTGGCCGCGGTCGCACTGGCGACCACCGTGGTGGCGGGGACGGCCGGCTGGGCGTCCGGGAACACCCAGCGGGCGGTGACGGGGCCGCCGCCCGGCAGCGCCTCGTGGCGTGCCGACGACGTGCTGGGCCGGGAGCTGCCGGACCCGGGCCGCGCGACTCCCGGGCAGGTGCGGGCGTTCTTCCGTGGGTTGAGCGCGGCCGAGCAGCAGGTGCTGCTGGAGCGGCATCCCTCGGTCGTCGGCAATCTGGACGGGGCGCCGCTGGAGCTCCGCTACCGCGCCAACGCCCTTGCCCTGCGCGCCTCCGACGACGACCGGTACGCCGGGCTCGCCGCGTCCGGCCGGCAGATCCTCGCCTTCGACCCCCGCGGTCGCGGCCAGGTCGCCGAGGTGTTCGGGAATTTGCGGTCCGCACGGCATGTGTCCGTCGTGGTGCCCGGGTCGGACATCGACGCGGGGACCTTCGACCGGCGCGGCGACGTGTACGGCACCCCGGCGGGCATGGCCAAGTCCCTTTACGCCGGGACGGGCCGGGGCAGTGCCGTGATCGCCTGGGCCGGTTACACGACCCCGGTCGGCGTCGGCCTGGACGCCGCGACGGGCGGCCTGGCCGAGGCGGGGGCGGAGCGGCTGACCCGGTTCACGGCGGGTCTCGCGGCCGACGGTCTGCCCGCGCCCGTCGTGTTCTGCCACAGCTACGGCTCGGTGGTGTGCGGGCTGGCGGCCTCCGGGCTCGGCGCCACGGACCTGGTGGTGCTGGGCTCCCCCGGGATGCGCGCGGACGACGTGGCCGGTCTGCACACCACCGCCGAGGTGTGGGCGGCCAAGGACGACACCGACTGGATCGACGACGTACCGCATGTCCGGGTGGCGGGTCTCGGCCACGGCGCCGACCCGGCCGACGAGGAGTTCGGTGCACGACGGGTGCCCGCGGAGGACGCCGAGGGCCACACCGGTTACTTCGCCCCCGGCACGGACTCGCTCGCCGCCTTCACCGCCATCGCCGAGGGGGTCTCCCGATGAGCGCCCGGCAGCTGGTCTCCCGGATCGACGCGAGCACCCCCGCCCACCGCGACCGCGCGGTCGACGGGCTGCGCGCCCTGGCACTGATGGCCGTACCGGCCGGTCACTGGCTGCTCGGCGGGTTCGGCCTGGACAGCGAGGGCGGCCTGCACAACGCCAGCCCGCTCTCCACGTTCGCCGTGTTCTCCCCGGTGAGCTGGGTGCTCCAGATGCTCGGCGTGTTCTTCCTGGTCGGTGGCTACGCCTCCGTCCTCTCCTACCACCGCCGTCCGTCCACCACCGGCGCGTGGCTGCGCGGCCGGATGGTCCGGCTGGGCAGGCCCGTGCTCGGTGTGACCGCCGTGTGGGCTCTGATGATCCCGGTGCTGTACGCCGCCGGCGTCCCCGAGGACACCTTGCGTACGGGGGCGAAGCTGGTGATCCAGCCGCTCTGGTTCGTCGGGGTGTACGCCGTGGTCACGGCGTTGACGCCGTACTGCGTACGAATGGCCCGACGGCTCGGCGGCTGGGCGGCCGCCCCGTTGATCGGCTCGGTCGCCGCGGTCGACTTCCTGCGCTACGGGCCGTACGCGGACGCCGTGCCGTCCTGGCTGAGTCTGCTGAACATCCTGCCCGGCTGGCTCTTCGCGTATCAGCTCGGCGTCTCCTGGGGCGAGGGCCGGCTCTCCCGGCGGGGCGCCCGGCTCCTGCTCGTCGGCGGCACCGCCCTGTTCGCCGTGCTGCTGCTCGCCTTCCACTACCCGGCCTCGATGGTCGGCGTACCCGGCGAGGCCCGGACCAATTCGCATCCGCCGTCGCTGCTGGTCCTCGCGCTGGCCTCGGCGCAGAGCGGTGCGGCGGTCCTGCTGCACGGCCGGATCGGCCGGGCGCTGCGCCGCCCCGCATTGTGGGCGCCCGTGGTGATCATCAACCTGTCGGCGATGACGATCCTGTGCTGGCACCAGACGGCGATGCTGGCCGCCGCCGTCCCGGCCTCCTTCGCCGGCGCCGTGCCCGGGCTGACCACGGACCCGGACTCGATCGGCTGGATCCTGGCCCGGCTGGCGTGGATACCCCTGTTCGCGGCCCTGCTCGTCGGGATCTCCCGGTACGCCCGCAGGTTCGAGGCGCCCTGGCAGACCACCGGCCGGACCGCGACCGCCCGCCGGGCAGCGGCCGGGCTGCTCGCGGCAGGCTTCGCGGTCTTCGCGCTCCGGCTGGCGTGAGGACGCCGGACCGCCGGCCGCCGTTCAGTCGGCAGAGGTGTCGAGGGTGGCCGGCTCCCCCGTCAGCCACTCCTCCAGGCGTTCGGCGTTGCGCAGTTCGCCCTCGACCTGCCGCCGTTCCGCCTCGGTGAGCCGGATCGTCCCCAGCTCCCGGAGCCACTCCTCGGTCTCGCCCGGCTCGTCCAGGGCGGTCGCGAGCTCCACGAGGACCGCCAGGGCCAGCGCCCGCTCGACGTCCCGCGCCTGTGGTCCGTGCCTGCGGAGCCCCGACCTGACCGCCCGGAAGGCGGCACGGTCGTCGTTCTTGAACTCGCGGAGGATCCGGGCGTTGTCAAGGGTCTTCGCGAGCCCCTGCAGCTTCCGTGAACCGCCGTACTCCAGCTCCGCAGGTTCGTCTCGCTGGATGAAGATCAGGGAGTTGCCGGACGGGTCGACGAGCGTGAAGCGGCTCTGCCCCGGGCGGAAGCGCGTGATCCGAGGACGCCCGGAGACCGGCACCTTGCCGTAGGCGGCACGCAGGCCCCGGGTGAAGGCGGCGTGGTACGGCGCGACGGCGTCGACGAGGACCAGGCAGCCCCCGCCGTCCTGCCGGTCCGGATCGTAGCCCTTCGGCGGCCTGCCGAAGTGCACATCGATCCCGCCCCGGCGCAGGGCGAGATAGAGGTACGGCTTCGTCTGCCGGTAGGTGACCTCGAAACCGAGGGCCTGGTAGAAGTCCAGCGTCTCCTGCACCGCCGAGCACGGCAGCAGGGGCACGGTCGTCTCGTTCGCGTACGTCGTCTCGGGCACGGTGTCCGGCACGGTTCCCCCACGGCTCTCGGGCTCGCCTCGGCACCCGGCCTCCTGCGCGCGGCAGCAGGCCGGGACCTCGAACGTACGCGTCGACGCCCAACTAATCAAACTTAACTAGTGGGAGACGACCCCCGCGGGGAACACCGGCAGGCGCCCCGGCGTGGTGTCTGCCGGGGCGCCCGATACCGCCTACTCCCGTGCGGTGGCGGTGTTGCTCATGTCCGGGTAGCGGTCCCCGGCGACCTGCCCCGCGATGGGCTCCAGCTGCTCCAGCTCCTGCTCGGTCAGCGTGAGCCGGGTCGCCGCCACGTTCTCCAGCAGGCGGCTGCGCTTACGCGTACCGGGGATCGGGACCACGGTCAGCTCGTGCACCTGCGCGCGCTGCTGGACCCAGGCCAGGGCGACCTGCGCGGCCGTCACACCGTGCGCCGCAGCGATCTTGTGCACCGGCTCCAGCAGCGCGGCGTTGGTCTTCGCGTTCTCCCCGGTGAAGCGCGGCTGGTGCTTACGGAAGTCGTCCTCCCCCAGGTCCTTGGACGCGTCCGCGAACGCCCCGGTCAGGAAGCCGCGGCCGAGCGGCGAGTACGGCACGAGGGCCACCCCGAGCTCGACGGCCGCGGGCACGGCACTGCGCTCCACGTCCCGGCTGAAGAGCGACCACTCGGACTGGAGGGCCGCGATCGGATGCACGGCATGCGCCTCGCGGAGCTCGTCCCCGGTCACCTCGCTCAGCCCGAGCTGCTTGACCTTGCCCTGCTGGACGAGCTCGGCCATCGCGCCCACCGATTCGGCGAGCGGGACGAGCGGGTCGCGGCGGTGCATGTAGTACAGGTCGATGACCTCGGTGCCCAGCCGGCGCAGACTGGCCTCCACGGCCTGGCGGATGTACGCCGGCTCGTTGCGCACACCCCGGTAGTGCGGGTCGTCGTCCCTCCGCTCGATGGCGAACTTGGTCGCCAGCGTGATCTCGTCGCGGTGCGCGCCGACGAACGGCGCGAGGAACGTCTCGTTCGCACCGCTCCCGTAGATGTCCGCGGTGTCGAAGAGGGTGACGCCGACCTCCAGCGCAGCCTCCAGGGTGTCCCGGGCGCCCGCCTCGTCAGTGGCCCCGTAGAACTCGCTGATCCCCATGCAGCCGAGCCCCTGCACACCGACCTGCGGGCCCCCGTCGGCAAGCTGTACGGTCGCGATCTTTCCGGTCTCACTCATGTCGTCAGGCCCTTTCCGCTTCCGACGCCGCGCGGGCGCCACCGTAGAAGTCGATCTTGAAGTCGAGCACGGCGAGCGTCCCCTGGAGTTCCGCGATCCGCGTCTTCACGTCGCGCCGGGTCGCTTCCAGCAACTCCTGCCGCTCGGCGAAGGTGTGGTCGCCCTCCCTGAGCAGTTCGGCGTACCGGACCATGTCGGCGACCGGCATCCCGGTCAGCCTCAGCTTGCCGACGAAGGTCAGCCAGTCCAGGTCGCGGTTGCTGAAGCGGCGCTGGCCCGTGTGGGAGCGGTCGACGTGCGGCATCAGCCCGATCCGCTCGTACCAGCGCAACGTGTGGGCGGTGAGCCCGCAGAAGGCGACGACCTCGCTGATGGTGTAGTGGTCCTGCCCATCGGGGCGTGGATGCGCCTTCGGGGCGGAAGCGAGGGTGCCCGGCCGTACGGAACTGCTCTCCATCACCGTCATGACCTCCACGCTAGAACGTTGGAGTGCACTCCAAGCAAGCGTCATCGGGTCGCGATCCCGGATTCGGCTCCCGTTAGGCTCATACGCATGCAGAGCCTGGCGATGATCGAGAACTGGCCCGTCCCCACCGCGGCAGCCGCCGTCGTCACCTCGGACGGCACGCTCCTGGGTACCCATGGTCCCACTGCGCACCGCTTCCCGCTGGCCTCGGTGACCAAGCCGCTGGCGGCCTACGCGGCGCTGGTGGCCTACGAGGAGGGCGCCGTCGAGCTCGACGAACCGGCCGGCCCCGAGGGCTCGACCGTCCGCCACCTCCTCGCGCACACCAGCGGCCTCGCCTTCGACGAGCACCGGGTCACCGCACCTCCCGGCACCCGCAGGCTGTACTCCAACGCCGGCTTCGAGGTGCTCGGCGACCACATCGCGAAGGCCACGGACATCCCGTTCGCCGAGTACGCCCGCCAGGCGGTCCTGGAACCCCTGGGCATGACGTCGACAACCCTGGAGGGCTCCCCGGCCAAGGACGGCGTCTCGACCCTGGACGACCTCGTGCGCTTCGCGGCGGAGGTGCAGGCCCCGCGCCTCCTCGACCCGCGTACGGTCCTGGAGGCGCAGACCGTCGTACACCCCGGCCTCAAGGGCGTGCTCCCCGGTTACGGTCACCAGAACCCCAACGACTGGGGGCTCGGCTTCGAGATCCGCGACTCCAAGTCGCCGCACTGGACCGGGCTTTCCTCCTCCCCCGCCACCTTCGGCCACTTCGGCCAGTCCGGCACGTTCCTCTGGATCGACCCGGCGGCGGGCGCGGCCTGCGTCGCACTGACGGACCGGGCCTTCGGACCGTGGGCGGCCGAGGTCTGGACGCCGTTCACCGATGCGGTGCTCGCGGAGCTCGCCGTCTCCGCCCCCCGCTGAGCGCACTCGAACCACACCGTCTTCCCGCACCCGTCGCGGCGCTCCTCCACGCCCCACTTGTCGGCGACGGCATCCACCAGGAGCAGCCCCCGCCCGCCCTCGTCGAGCAGCTCCCCGGCGACGGCGCGGGGCAGCCGGGGGCACGCGTCGGCGACCTCGACGCGCAGGACCCCGTCGGGGAGCAGGAAGATGAAGACCTGGCAGCGACGGCCGGGAACGTGCCGTACGACGTTGGCGATCAGCTCGGTGAGCGCGAGCTCCGCCGCGTCCGCCACGTCGAGCAGGGCCCAGCGGGCGAGGTAGAGCCGCAGGATGCGGCGGAGATGACGGGCCGAGTGCGCGCCCATCGCGAGATCGGCACGGTAGACCGCTTCCATGTCACCGGTCCGGGTGCCGGATACGTGATTCATGTCACCAGGATGCAGTGTCGTGATTACTCTCGGCTACGAAATCAACCGAACGCCGCCAGGCGTTGGAGCGAGAGGCATCCTCCATGGCTCACGTGCAGTCCCTCGACCCGAGCGCTTCCCCGTTGGACTTCTACGGCTGGGAGCTGCGCCGCCGACGGGAGGCCGCCGGTCTCAAGCAGGGCCAGCTCGGCGAGATCATCTTCTGTACGGGCTCGCTGATCGGCCAGATCGAGACGACGAAGAAGATCCCGACCCGCGACTTCTCGGAACGCCTGGACGCGGCGCTGGGCACGGACGGAGTCTTCTCACGGCTGATCGGGCTGGTCCTGCGGAGCCAACTGCCGACGTGGTTCCAGCCGTACGCGGAGATGGAGGCGCGGGCGACGTACATCTCCACGTATCAGGCCCAGTTGGTGTACGGGCTGCTGCAGACGGAGGAGTACGCGCGGGCGGTCCTGGCCACCGGCATGCCCTACGACCTGGAGGGCCTGGTCGCGGCCCGGATGGAACGCCAGCGGATCCTGGAGCGGGAACAGCCGCCGCTGGCCTGGGCGATCCTGGACGAGGCGGTGCTGCACCGGCCGATCGGCGGGACCGAGGTCATGCGGGGCCAACTCGCCCGCTTGTTGGAGTTCACGAGGCACCGGTGGATGCGGGTCCAGGTGTTGCCGTTCTCAGCCGGTGAACACTCAAGCCTGGCAGGGTCGTTCAATGCCCTGCGCTTTAACGATGACCCGGACATCATCTACACGGAGGACCTCATCTCGGGCCACATGACCGCCAACCCCGAGACCATCAGAGAGGCCATGCGCCGTTACGCTCACTTGCAGGCCGCGGCCCTCTCCATCGAGGACTCGGCGGCATTGATCGCCCGTGTGATGGAGGAGCGTTATGGCAACCGACCCGAACCTGAAGAGCACGCCGTGGCGTAAGTCCAGCTACAGCGGCAGCACCGGTGGCGACTGCGTCGAGTGCACCACCACCGGCGGCGCCGCCTGGCGGAAGTCCTCGTACAGCGGGAACACCGGCGGTGATTGCGTGGAGGTCGCCGACGGCTGCTCCGCCTCCGTCCCCGTCCGCGACAGCAAGAGCCCCGCCGGCCCCGTGATCGTCATGAGCACAGCCGCCTGGCAGACCTTCGTGGACGGGCTTCGCTGACGCGTGACCGGTGCACCGCTGCCCGTCCTCTTCCTCGATGTCGACGGCCCGCTGATCCCCTTCGGCGCCTCACGTGAACAACTCCCGGACGGTTACCCGACCTTCGGGAAGGCGGGACCGAATCCGCTGATCGCCAGGATCGATCCTGCCCACGGACGCCGTCTGGCGGCGCTGCCGTGCGAGCTGGTGTGGGCCACGACGTGGATGTCCGACGCGAACGAGTGCGTCGCGCCGTGGCTCGGTCTGCCCGAACTCCCCGTGGTGACCTGGCCGGAGCCGTCCGACGAGGGCGGAACGCCCGGGCTCCACTGGAAGACTCCGGCCCTGGTCCGGTGGGCCGCCGGGCGCCCGTTCGCATGGGTCGACGACGAAATCACGGAGGCCGACCGCGCCTGGGTGGAAGCACACCACCCCGGACGGGCACTCCTCCACCGCGTCGAGGCCTGGCGCGGTCTCACCGACGCGGACTTCGCCGTCCTGGACGCATG
The DNA here is from genome assembly GCF_040686735.1 of Streptomyces sp. NPDC079167. Lineage (NCBI taxonomy): Bacteria > Bacillati > Actinomycetota > Actinomycetes > Kitasatosporales > Streptomycetaceae > Streptomyces > Streptomyces sp. NPDC079167. Next base: position 303,183 of record NZ_JBFBLO010000001.1, read on the forward strand.
GCTGAGGTCCGGGCTCGGATAGGTTCGGCCGCTATGCGATCACACTGTTACGACATGGACTTCCGGGACCGGGCCGGGAAGACCCGCACCTGAGGCCCGGCCCTCCTCTGGAACTGGTGCGCCATGCTGATGCTGCCGTACGACGCCGACACGGGCGAGGACGGCAACTACCGCGCAAGGGAACGCAACGGCCGGGTAAGTGGCCGTGCTCGGGAGCTCCGTACCGGTCTCGGTCGTCGGCGGATCAATCCTGGCGCAGGAGTTCGTGGATGACCTGGTCAGTCCCGTCGTCCCGCCGCGCGAGCGACCCCTCAGCGCGGCCACGGGGAAATTCGAGTGTTCGTTCCGCAGCGGGGCGGGTTCGACCTGGCTACGCCCGGCAGCCGGCCCCCCGGTCATGTCCGGTGCAAGGTGGAGCTTTTCTCACGGATCGAGTGGCCAGGCGGGTTCTGAGCACGTTGCGGACGGCGACGTCGGGGCCGCCCAAGCAGATATCTTCGCTTGATCGACAGCAGGTTGAGGCCTCCGGGTGGGCCATGCGGTATCCGGCCCGGAACGCATACGGACAAAGAGACGAGTTTTTGACTGTGGGGATCGAGTCAGCCACAGGCGCCCCGCCGCCCGTGGAAAATGACCAGCAAGCGGCATTCGAGCTCATCGGGCTGCACAAGGAGTTCGGCGAGTACGCGGCGGTCAGGCACTGTCATCTCACGGTGGGGGCCGGTTCGTTCTACGGGTTGGTCGGGCCGAACGGCGCGGGGAAGACCACGGCGCTGTCCATAGCCGTCGGCCTGCTGCGTCCCGACGAGGGACAGGCCCGTGTCTTCGGCGTCGACGTCTGGGCGGAGCCGGAGCGCGCCAAGCAGCTCATGGGCGTACTCCCTGACGGTCTCGCGATGCCCGAGCAGCTGACCGGGCGGGAACTGCTCACCTACCTGGGCCGGCTCAGGGGGTTGGACAAGGAAACGGTCGGTGCGCGGGTGGACGAACTGCTCACCGTCCTGGAGCTGAACGGGGATGTCGAGCGAACGCTCGTCATCGACTACTCCACCGGCATGCGCAAGAAGATCGGCCTGGCCACCGCGCTGCTGCACGGTCCACGCCTGCTCGTCCTGGACGAGCCGTTCGAAGCCGTCGACCCTGTCTCCGCCGCGATGATCAAGCGCATACTCAAGCGGTTCGTGGCCTCGGGCGGATCGGTGCTGCTGTCCAGCCATGTGATGCCCCTCGTGGAGCAGCTCTGCGACACCGTGGCGGTCATGGACAGGGGACAGGTCGTGGCGGAAGGCCCGGTGGAGCGGGTGCGCGGGGGCAAGACACTGGAGGAGACTTTCGTCGAACTCGTCGGCCGTGACGCCGTGAACGGGGAGGAGGGGCTGTCGTGGCTGTCGCGCTGATCCAGATGAAGCTCGCCCTCATACGGCGAGACCTCACCGGGCCACGCTCCAGCTGGGTCTTCGGCGGCGCGCTGGCCGGTCTCGTCCTGGCGGCGGGCACCCTCACCATGGCGACGGTACGGGCCGAGGACCCAGGCACCGTACGGGACCTGCTGGCCGTCGTGTTCGCCATCTGGGCACTCGGCTGGATGCTCGGGCCCGCCTACTCAGGGCAGCCGGTGCTGCGCGCGGAGCAGTTCGCGCTCCAGCCGGTCCCACGCCGTCGGCTGGCACTCGGGCTGCTGGGCTCCGCGTTCGTCGCGGTGACCACCGTGGTCTCCCTGCTGGCGTTCTGTGCGCTGCCGGTGTTCGGGCTGCGGCTCGGCACGGTGTCCGCCCTGGTGGCCGTGCCTGGGATGCTGCTCCAGCTCGCCCTGGTCGTTCTGCTGTCCCGGCTGATGGGCAGGCTGTTCGGCGCGCTGGCCCGCTCGCGGACGGGCGCCACGGTCAGCGGGGTGCTCAGCGGTGCCATGCTGGTGGCCAGCTCCTCCGGCTGGATCGTGTTCATCGCGCTCGACTCCGTCCTGGCGACGGGCTTCTCCCGGGCCTTCTCCACGACCGTGCAGGCCCTGCCCTCAGGCTGGGCCGTTGTCGCCGTCGAGGCCGCCGGGCGCCGCGACTGGCTGCTGACGGCGCTGCCGCTGGCCGGTCTCGCCGGACTGGTGGGGCTTCTGTGGTTGGTCTGGAGCCGCTCGCTCGGCCCCGCCCGCTGGGCCAGGTCGACCGTGCGCGGCTCGACGGCCGACCGCGCGGAACCGCGCGGCTGGGCGGAGAAGAGCGATACGGGTGCGGTGTACGTCAAGGAGCTGCGGACCTGGACCCGGGATCCGCAACGGCTCCAGTCGCTGATCGCGCCTCCGGTCTTCGCGGTGCTGAGCTGCCTGGTGCCGCTGGCCTTCGGCTCGACGGCGTTCCTGCCGTTCCTCGGCGCGGTCACCGCCCTGATGGGCGCGGCGACCTCCGCCAACCTGTACGGCCAGGACGGCACCGCACTCTGGCTGACACTGCTCACACCGGGCAGCGAGCGGGCGGACGTGCGCGGCCGGCAACTGGCCTGGCTGGTCCTCTTCACGCCGATGGCCCTCGTGCTGACGGCCGTAGGCATCGCCCTGGCCGACCAGCCCGGACTGGCGCCCTGGGCGGCGACCGCGACGTTCGCCGTCCTTGGCGGCGGCGCGGGCCTGGTCCCGCTGACCGGACTTACCCGACTGGCCCCCGGCCCCGACCCGCGAGCCGTGAAGAACACGGCGACGGACCACTCCGACGCGGCCGCCCAGGCGTTCGTGACGCTCTTCCTGGCGCTGCTGACGGCTGCACCCGCTCTGGCCATGGTGGCGGCGGGGCACCTGCTGGGCAGCCCTTCGCTGCTGTGGGCCGGCGTGCCGGCGGGCGCCGCCACCGGCTTCGTGGCGTACCTGCTGCTCGGCCGCGTGGCGAGCGGGGTACTGGCCAGGCGCGGACCGGAACTGTTGGACCTGATGCGGACGGGCAAGGCACAGCAGGACAAGTCCGGCGGCTCGGAGACGTCGTTCGTCAAGGCGATGCCCAGGCACCGTCGGCAACTGCTGTGGACCAGTTTCTTCGTGGGCTGCATCGCGGTGTTCCCGCAGGCGCTGGTGCCCACGGTGATGAAGCTGTCGGGCGATGTCGCCCCCCTGTGGTTCCTGGCACTGCACCTGCGCACCGAGTGGCAGTGGCCGGTGATCTACGCCATGTTCGCCATCGGGGTGTTCGGCTTCGCGGTGGCCGGCCGGATCGTGCTCACCGAACTGCGCGCGGCACGCCGCTGACTCACGAACGGGGAAGGGGCGCAGCACGCGGCCGGGCCACGCGGTGGACCGTTCCTCCAGGGCTGCCTTGCCCTGTGCGGTCCGGATCGCGCGACATCAGTGGCTCGATCTGGTCCCACCTCGCGTCAGTACGCACCGACCGGACGGAAGCGCCCGGTAAACGCCGTGCGTGCCGGTCGGGCTGCGCTCGGGGCAGAGTCATATCCCCGCGTGAACCTAGCCGCTGCAGGTCCCGTTGACGATCTTCTTGCTGGACCACTCACCGGCGCACACCTTGAACTCCACGCTGTTGTACTCGGTGAGGTTCTTGTTCTTGTAGCGATACCAGTCCGCGCCGACGGTGTGCCAGTGGTGATGAAACCGCGAAGAATCAGTAAGTGACATGAGCATGGGCAGAACGTGGAGGGGGGGCAGAACTCAGTCTCCCCGCCCCCACGGCCGCAGCTTCTCCGGGTTGCGGACCACCCAGATCCGGGTGACACGGCCGTCGGTCACCTCGAACGAGGCCACGGTCATGACGGCGCCTCCACGCCGGGCCACGAGGCCCGGTGCTCCGTTGACCGACCGTTCGACGAGTTCGAGCCCCGGAGCCTTGTCGGCGACGGCGACCATGTACTGGGCGATGCGCGCACCGCCTTCGACCGGGCGCAGGACCGTGCCCACCATGCCCCCGCCGTCGGCCGTCATCACGGCGGCCGGGTCCAGAAGATCGACGAGGGCCGCGATGTTCTTGGTCTCCCACGCCTCCTTCACCTGCCGCACCGCGTCGGCCTGCCCCGACCCCGGCTCGGGTGTCCGCGCGTCACGCACCCGCCGCCGGGCGGAGGCCGCGAGCTGTTTGCAGGCCGCGGGGGTCCGGTCGAGGATGCCGGCGATCTCGGCGAAGGGGTACCGGAAGACGTCGTGCAGGACGAACGCCACCCGCTCGGCCGGGGTCATCGACTCCAGGACGACGAGGAAGGCCATCGTCACCGATTCGTCCAGGACCAGCTGGTCGGCCGGGTCGGCGCCGGGACCGTTGTCCCATTCGGCGAGGGTGGGCAGCGGGTCGGGCAGCCACGCCCCGACGTAGCGTTCACGCCGGGCGCGTGCCGAGCCGAGCACGTCCAGGCAGATGCGGCCGGTCACCGTCGTCAGCCAGGCCCCGGGTGACACGATCTCGTCCCGCCGGCTTCGCGGCAGCGCGTACCAGCGTGCGTAGGCCTCCTGCACCGCGTCCTCGGACTCGGCCAGCGAGCCGAGCAACCGGTAGGCGACGTTCATCAGTTGGCGCCGTTCACCGGCTGCCTCGTCGGCGTTCGTCCCCGCCGCCCCCATGGTCCCGGCCCCCTCGCCTTACCTTTCGCGGGCCCGCGTCGTCGGGCTGGTGAGACCTTACCGATCTACTGCCCTCGGGGCGGGAAAAGGGGACCGATCCATGACGACCCAGGCGACGGCACAGCACCGCTTCTCGTTTCTGCGGATCGCGATCACCCTGCAGACCCTGACCATCTTCCTCCAGGCGGTCTCCGCCGGACTGCTGCTGACCGCGTCCTACGGGGAGACGCTGCACAGCGTCGGGGCCCGCGTGATGTACGGGGCGTCGATGCTGTACGTGATCGCGGCGGTGCTCGCGTGGAGGCCGGGCGGCGGCTCGCCCCGGCCCGTGTGGCACGCGTCCGGCTTCCTGGTCCTCGCCTCGGTCCAGGTCGTGGTCGGCATCGCGCACATCCCCTCGGTCCATCTCCCGCTGGGCGTTCTGATGTTCGGGCTGAGCGTGCTGGCGCTGGCCCGGCGCTGACGTCCGGGCCCGCGCCGCCTCTCACGACTGCGCGACGGTCACGACCACACCCCGTACCGCCGTGCCGTCCGGCTGGGTCCATCCGGCGACGACGCCCGCGAGCGACGCCTGCTCGGCCTCCGCCGGCCGCAGGACACGGTTGACCCGGACGTCCTGCCCGTCGTCGGGGCCGGCTCCGTGCACGGTGACGGTCGGGTCGGGGGTGTCGCTCCGGGTCAGGTGCTGCGGCATCGCGTCACCGCGCAGGAGTGCGCGCGACTGCGCCGTCACGACCGGGTCGTGGACACCGTCGTAGACCCACCGGGTGCCGAGCACCCCGTGCTCGGCGGTGCCGATCAGCGCCTCGCCGGGGCCGTCCTCCAGTGGCTCACCCCGGTAGCTCAGCGGGACCATGTAGGCCACGGGCTCCGGTGCGGCGGTGTCCACCACGACCATGAACTCGATCCCGACCGCGCCGTCCGGGTCGTCCAACCGGAAACCACCGGCCCTGGCCAGCTCCGGCCCCCCGGTGCCGCCCACGTACCAGTCCTGCCTGGGCAGCCAGTCGGTGAGCAGCTCCAGCTTGGTGGGCGACATGGTGGTGGCGTGGATGACGGCCATGCGGGCTCTCCTTCAGCGTGCAAGACGAAGGTCGTTGGGAAGATGCGGACGGTCCAGCCCCCTGAATCGGGCCGATTCCTGTCCGTAAGTTCCCAGTGACGCCCGGCCCTTGTCCACCGGGTGGTGGACGGCGGAGTCGGTCGGGTGGTCGTTTCGGGAGTGGGGGGCCTCCGGCCAGGCTTTCCGGTATGAGACAACTACCTGTACGCATGGCCCGATGGAGCGCCCGGCACGCCGGGCGGGCGATCGCCGGCTGGTTCGCGTTCGTCGTCCTGTGCCTCGTGGCCGGCATCGCGGTGGGTACCAACGAGGCGACCACCGAGGACTTCTGGGTCGGTGAGGCCGGACGCGCCGAGGCGATGGCCACCGAGGGCGGCCTGGAGCGCTCCCCCACCGAGCGGATCATGATCCGGGCCCGTTCGGGTTCCCTGGACATGACCGCGGCCCGCGCGGCGGCCCAGGACGTGACCGCGCGGATGCGGGACCTGCCCGAGGTGGAGAGCGTGGCCGCTCCCGTCAGCTCGCGGGACGGGGAAGTCCTGCTGGTCTCGGTGGTCCTGAACGGACCCGAACTGGAGGGGAAGAAGAACGTCGTACCGCTCCTGGAGCAGACGGCGGCGGTCGGCGCGGACCACCCGGACCTGGTGGTGGAGGAGACCGGGTCCCCGGCCATCAGCAAGGGCGTCAACGACCAGCGCGGTGAGGACCTGGCGCTCTCCGAGCGCATCAGCCTGCCCGTCACCGTCGTCACCCTGCTGCTCGTGTTCGGCTCGGTGATCATGGCGGGTGTGCCGTTGCTGCTGGCGCTCTCCTCGATCGCCGCGGCGATCGGGCTGTCCATGGTCGCGTCGCACGTCATGCCCGACTCCGGGGTCGGCATGAACCTCATCCTGCTCATCGGCCTGGCGGTGGGCGTCGACTACACGCTCTTCTACCTGAAGCGTGAGCGTGAGGAACGGGCCCGCGCGGGCGGGCTGCTGAGCTCCGAGGCGCTGGTGGAGCTGGCGGCGGCGACAGCGGGCCGGGCCATCGTGGTGTCGGGTCTCGCCGTGATCGGCTCCACGGCCACCCTGTACCTGGCCACGGACGTCATCTTCTCGTCGCTGGCGACCGGGACCATCCTCGTCGTGGCCGTCGCCGTGGCCAGCTCGCTCACCGTGCTCCCCGCGCTGCTGGTGAAGATCGGCCACCGCACCGAACGCCGCGCCGCCCGCCGGGCGAGGTGCGGCAAGCCGGGCCGGGCCGGTAAGCCGGAGACCGGACGGGTGTTCGGCGCCCTGCTGCGCCCCGCCCGGACCCGGCCCGCCCTCACCCTGTGCCTGTCGGTCCTCGTCATGCTCGGCCTGGCGGCTCCCGCGCTCGGTCTGAAGCTCGTCGATCCGGGCAAGGACACCTTCTCCCGCGACATCCCGGCCATGCAGGTCTACGACCGGCTGACCAGGAGCTTCCCGGAGCTCTTCGTCACCCACGAGGTCGTCACCCGCTCGGCCCCGGAGCGGGCCACGGAGGTGAAGCGGGCGCTGGCGGACCTCGGCCGGCGCGCCCAGGCCGATCCGCTGTTCGCCAGGAGGACCGAACCGACGGTACGTACGTCCGCCGACGGCCGGATCAGCGTGCTGGAACTCTCGGTCCCCCACCCCGCGCCCTCCGCCGAGGCGATCGAGTCGCTCGAACACCTCCGTCAGGACCACATCCCCGCGACCGTCGGCCGGCTCTCAGGCGTGGAGACGGGGGTGAGCGGCGACGTGGCACGCGGCCAGGACTACGTGGCACACGAGAGCGGCAAGCTGCCGCTGATCCTCGGGTTCCTGCTGCTGATGACCTTCCTGATGACCGTGTGGGCGTTCCGCTCGGTGGTGATCGGCGCCATCGGCGTCGTGCTCAACATGCTGTCCGCCGGTGCCTCGCTCGGCATGCTCGTCCTGGTCTTCCAGGGGACGTGGGCGGAGGGCCTGCTGGCCTTCGACTCCCTCGGGGCGATCGCGTCGAGGGTGCCGCTGTTCCTCGTGGTGATCCTCTTCGGCCTGTCGATGGACTACCAGGTGTTCGTGGTCAGCCGGATCCAGGAGGCCAGGCAGAACGGCATGTCCGCCCGTGAAGCGGTGCTGGAGGGCATCAACCGGTCGGCCAAGGTGGTGACCAGCGCGGCGATCGTGATGGTGACCGTGTTCGGCGCGTTCGTGGCCCTGCACCTCACCGAGATGAAGCAGATGGGCTTCTGCCTGGCCGTGGCCGTGCTGCTGGACGCCGTGGTCATCCGGCTCATGGTCCTGCCGTCGGTGCTGCTGCTCCTCGGTGAACGCGCCTGGTGGCCGTCCCGCTCCGGTCGGCGGGGCGAGCGGGCCGAGGTCCCTGCCGCCGGGCTGCCCGCGGAAGTAGGCTGACGCGGTGAAGCAACGGCCGCAGCCCGACAGCGAGTTGACCGTACCGTCGCTGCACCGGTGGAACGCCGTGTTCTGGGTGCTGCTGGGCGTGGTCCCGCCGGCCATCGCGGTCGCCAACGCGCCCGGCACGACGAGGTGTCCGGTGCTGGCGCTGCTGGCCGTGCTCGCCCTGTCGTACGGCGCGGTGGGGCTGTTCCCCGGCAGCCCCGTCCTGCGTCCCCGCCCTTACCTGTACGTGCTCGTCGTGGGCCTGGGCGCGATGTCGTACCTGCTGGACGGCAGCGCGGCGCTCTTCGTGGTGACGCTGCCGCACTTCTGGATCTACACCGTGAGCGCGCGGGCCGCGATCGCCCTCAGCGGGATCGCCGCGGCGGGGGTCGTGGCCGGCAACGTCGTACGCCAGGGCTGGGACGGGGAGTTCTTCACCGGCAACGTGATCTTCACGGTCATCGGCTACGCGGCCGGCGTGCTGATCGGGCTGGGCGTACGCCGCCTCACCGAGGACGCCGACGCGCGGGCCGCCCGGCTGAGGGCCGAACTGGAGGACACCCGGCTCCGGCTGGTCGAGGCGCACCGGCGCCAGGGGGCGGCGGACGAGCGGGAACGTCTCGCGCGGGAGATCCACGACACGCTCGCCCAGGGCTTCGCGTCCATCATCGTGCTCGCGGAGGCCGCCAGGTCCGGCCTGGAGACCGACCCGGGCCGGAGCGGGAAGCAACTGCTCGCGATCGAGAACACCGCCCGCGAGAACCTCGCCGAGGCACGCGTCCTCGTCGGTTCCGCCCCGCGCGGCGTTGTCGCCGCCGGCTCGGTGGCGGACACCCTGCGGCGGACCCTGGACCGCTTCACCGAGGACACCGGGATCGGCGTCGCCTCCGAACTGCCGGACGTCGACTGCGACCAGCAGACCCGGATCGCCCTCCTGCGCTGCACCCAGGAGTCGCTCGCCAACATCCGCAAGCACGCGGCGGCCTCCGCCGTGGAGGTGGTCCTCACCCAGCAGCCGTACGGGGTGGAGCTGGAGATCACCGACGACGGCCGCGGCTTCGTGGCCGAGGACTCCCGCGGCTTCGGGCTGCACGGCATGCGCAAGCGGCTGGCCGAGCTCGGCGGTGAGCTCACCGTCACCAGCTCGGTCGGCGACGGCACGCGCGTCCTGGCCATGATTCCCACCGACGGACAGGACTGAGATGACACAAGGGACGGCGGGGAAGAGGGTCCGGATCATCGTGGCGGACGACCACACGGTGATGCGCGCCGGGGTCGTGGCCCTGCTGGCCGACGAGCCCACCATCGAGATCGTCGGCGAGGCGGAGGACGGCCGGGCGGCCGTCGGGCTCGTCGAACGGATGGAGCCCGACGTGGCGCTGATGGACCTGCGGATGCCCGTCCTCGACGGGACGAGCGCCACCGAGGAGATCGTCGCCGGCGCCGCCCGGACCCGGGTGCTGATCCTGACCACGTACGACACCGACGCGGAGATCGAGCGCGCCGTCGAGGCCGGTGCCGTCGGCTACCTGCTGAAGGACGCCACCCGGGAGCAGCTGGTGGACGCGGTCCACTCCGCGTCCCGGGGCGAGACGGTGCTGGCTCCGCGTGTCGCGGCGCGGCTGGTGGCCCGGATGCGGATGCCGGCCCCGGTGGCGCTGACGAGACGGGAGGTCGATGTGCTGGGAGCGGTGGCGGACGGGCTCTCCAACGTGGAGATCGGCCGCCGGCTGGTCATCACGGAGGCGACGGTGAAGACGCATCTGCTGCGGGTCTTCGCCAAGCTCGACGTCGGCGACCGTACGCACGCGGTGGTCAAGGCGCTGGAACTGGGGCTGCTGGCGCGGCCGTGACCTCACACCTCGGCGAGCTCCCAGAGCAGTGCCTCGGCGGGTTCCAGCGCCTCCAGCTCCAGCCCCCGGGACGCCGTGATCCGGGCCGAGTCGCCCGGTCCGAGCTCCTCGCCCGCGAGGAGCACACGGCCCCGTACGACGTGGACGTAGACGCCCGCCGCGTCGGGCACGGCGGTCCGCTCGCCCTCGGACTGCCGTCGCACATGGAGCATGGCGCCCGCCTCGGGGAGGGCGTAGGGGGTGGAGTCGGCGATCCCGGCGACGTGCGTGTAGGAGGGCTCGCCGCCGGCCCGCAGCGGGGCCAGCCACATCTGGATGAACGTCAGCGGGTGTTCGCCGTCGTTGCGCTCGACATGCCGCACCCCGGCGGCCGAGCTGAGGTGCTGGACGTCCCCGGGCCGTACGACGGTGGCGTGCGAGGCCGAGTCGCGGTGGGTCAGTTCGCCCTCCACCACCCAGGTGACGATCTCGGTGTGGCTGTGCGGGTGCTCGTCGAAGCCGGCGCCCGGGGCGAGACGCTCCTCGTTGCAGGCCAGGACCGGCCCGAAGCGCAGGTTGTCCGGGTCGTAGAACCGCCCGAAGGAGAAGGCGTGCAGCGTCTCGATGCCCGCGGAGTCGCCCGTGGCCGGGTCCCCGCCGCGGAACCGGTCCCCGGAGCGGCGTACGTACATCACGCCACCAAGGTAGCCCCGCCGGCCGGTCTTCCGCCCCGCCCCTCCGGGCACCTGTCCCGATAAGGCAGTCTTGTGTGCGTGCCCCGACCCGATCCTGAGCAGCCCGCCTCGCATGACCCCCATCTCCACGCCGCGACCCTGAAACGCCTGGAGCAGTCCTCCGGCCGGCTGGCCGCGAACGCCATCGCCCGCATGGACGAGACGCTGCCGTGGTACCGGGCGATGCCACCGGAGAACCGGTCCTGGATCGGCCTGGTCGCCCAGGCCGGTATCGCCGCGTTCACCGAGTGGTTCCGGCATCCGGAGACGCCTCAGGCGATCTCGACCGATGTGTTCGGCACGGCTCCGCGCGAGCTGACGCGGGCGATCACCCTGCGGCAGACCGTGGAGATGGTGCGTACGACGATCGAGGTCATGGAGACCGCGATCGAGGAGGTCGCGGCGCCCGGCGACGAGTCGGTGCTCCGTGAGGCGCTGCTCGTCTACGCCCGCGAGATCGCCTTCGCGACCGCGCAGGTCTACGCGCAGGCCGCCGAGGCCCGCGGCGCGTGGGACGCCCGCCTGGAGTCGCTCGTGGTGAACGCGGTGCTGTCCGGCGAGGCGGACGAGGGTGCCGTGTCCCGGGCCGCCGCGCTCGGCTGGAACTCCCCCGAGCATGTGTGTGTGGTCCTCGGCACCGCCCCCGAGGGCGACAGCGAGCTCACCGTGGAGGCGATCCGGCGGGCGGCCAGGCACGCGAAGCTCCAGGTCCTGACCGGGGTCCTCGGGCACCGTCTGGTGGTGATTGCCGGGGGCAGCGACAACCCGCTGAACGTCGCGAAGTCGCTGATCGGGCCGTATGCGGCCGGTCCCGTCGTCGCCGGCCCCGTGGTCCCCGACCTCCTCGCGGCCACCCGGTCCGCGCAGGCCGCGGCCGCCGGTCTCAAAGCCTGCTCGGCGTGGCAGGACGCTCCGAGGCCCGTCCTGTCGGACGATCTCCTTCCTGAGCGTGCGATGGCGGGAGACCCCGCCGCGCGCGATCAGCTGGTGGAGGAGATCTACAGACCGCTCGAAGAAGCGGGTTCGGCACTTCTGGAGACGCTGAGTGTGTATCTGGAGCAGGCGAGCAGTCTGGAGGGCGCGGCACGGATGCTGTTCGTGCACCCCAATACCGTGCGCTACCGGCTGCGACGTGTGACCGACGTCACCGGCTGGTCGCCCTCCGACGTCCGTTCCGCGTTCACGCTGCGGATCGCCCTCATCCTGGGGCGCTTGGCCGCCGGGGACGCCCAGTCCTAGACTTTTGTCGAACTTCAACAATTCCCCTGACGGTTCTTCGTCCCTGTCCCCACGGGCCTCCGGGGCCGTCCACAAGAGAGAGTGTGAGGGTGCTCGTACTCGTCGCTCCCGGCCAAGGCGCTCAGACGCCCGGCTTCCTGACTCCCTGGCTCGATCTCCCCGGTGCCGCCGACCGCATCGCGGGATGGTCCGACGCCATCGGGCTCGACCTTGCCCACTACGGCACGAAGGCCGACGCGGACGAGATCCGCGACACGGCGGTGGCCCAGCCGCTGCTGGTCGCCGCGGGTCTCCTCTCCGCGGCCGCCCTGGACGCCTCCCCCGGTGTCGTCGCCGGACACAGCGTCGGTGAGATCACCGCCGCCGCGCTGGCCGGTGTCATCGACGACGAGGCGGCGCTCCGTTTCGTACGCACCCGGGGTCTCGGCATGGCCGAGGCCGCCGCGGTGACCGAGACCGGCATGGCCGCGCTCCTCGGCGGGGACCCGGACGTCACGGTCCCGCATCTGGAGAAGCTGGGGCTCACCCCGGCCAACGTCAACGGCGGCGGGCAGATCGTGGCCGCCGGCACCGCGGCTCAGATCGCCGCGCTGGCCGAGGACAAGCCCGAGGGCGTACGCCGCGTGGTGCCGCTCAAGGTCGCCGGCGCGTTCCACACGCACCACATGGCTCCGGCCGTGGAGAAGCTGCGTGAGGCCGCCACCGCCCTGACGGTCACCGACCCGAAGATCACGTACGTGTCGAACGCCGACGGGAAGACGGTCGCCACCGGCGACGAGGTCATCTCGCGGCTCGTCGGCCAGGTCGCCAACCCGGTCCGCTGGGACCTGTGCATGGAGACCTTCGCCGAGCTCGGTGTCACCGCCCTCATCGAGGCGGCGCCCGGTGGGACCCTGGTCGGGCTCGCCAAGCGCGCGCTGCCCGGTGTGCGGACCCTCGCGCTCAAGACCCCCGACGACCTCGACGCGGCCCGCGCGCTCATCTCCGAGCACGCAGGCGCCTAAGGAGCCCGAGAGCATGTCGAAGATCAAGCCCAGCAAGGGCGCCCCGTACGCACGGATCATGGGTGTGGGCGGCTACCGTCCGACCCGTGTCGTGCCCAACGAGGTGATCCTCGAGACGATCGACTCGTCCGACGAGTGGATCCGCTCCCGCTCCGGTATCGCCACCCGCCACTGGGCCTCCGACGAGGAGACCGTGTCGATGATGTCCGTGGAGGCGTCCGGCAAGGCGATCGCGGACGCCGGTATCGATCCCGGGCAGATCGGCGGAGTCATCGTCTCCACCGTCTCGCACTTCAAGCAGACCCCCGCCGTCGCGACCGACATCGCGCACAGGATCGGTGCGGGCAAGCCCGCCGCCTTCGACATCTCGGCCGGCTGCGCGGGCTTCGGCTACGGCCTCACGCTCGCCAAGGGCATGATCGTCGAGGGCTCGGCAGAGTACGTACTTGTCATCGGCGTCGAGCGGCTCAGCGACCTCACCGACCTGGAGGACCGCGCGACGGCCTTCCTGTTCGGCGACGGCGCGGGCGCGGTCGTGGTCGGCCCGTCCCAGGAGCCGGCCATCGGCCCCACCGTCTGGGGCTCCGAGGGCGACAAGTCCGAGACGATCAAGCAGACCGTGGCGTGGAACGACTTCCACATCGGCGACGTCTCGAACCTGCCGCTCAACGAGCGGGGCGAGGTCAAGTTCCCGGCCATCACGCAGGAGGGCCAGGCGGTCTTCCGCTGGGCCGTCTTCGAGATGGCGAAGGTCGCCCAGCAGGCGCTGGAAGCGGCCGGGATCTCCCCGGAGGACCTGGATGTCTTCATTCCGCACCAGGCAAACATGCGGATCATCGACTCGATGGTGAAGACGCTCAAGCTGCCGGAGCACGTCACGGTCGCCCGTGACGTGGAAACCACCGGCAACACGTCGGCCGCCTCGATTCCGCTCGCGATGGAGCGGCTTCTGGCGACCGGTCAGGCCAAGAGCGGCGACACGGCGCTCATCATCGGCTTCGGGGCGGGTCTCGTCTACGCCGCGACGGTCGTTACCCTCCCCTAGGCACACCGGACCTTTCGGTCCGCTCGCCCGAACCCTGCAGAAACATATCGAAGGAGCGCCAACATGGCCGCCACTCAGGAAGAGATCGTCACCGGTCTCGCCGAGATCGTCAACGAGATCGCCGGTATCCCGGTCGAGGACGTCCAGCTGGACAAGTCCTTCACCGACGACCTGGACGTCGACTCGCTGTCCATGGTCGAGGTCGTCGTCGCCGCCGAAGAGCGCTTCGACGTCAAGATCCCCGACGAGGACGTCAAGAACCTCAAGACGGTCGGCGACGCCGCCGAGTACATCCTGAAGCACCAGGGCTGATCCCAGCCCGTCCCGTGTGTCGCCACCCGGCGGTGGCGCCGCTGATTCACGACCCTCTACACGTGGAGAAGATTTTCCAGTGAGCCCGACCAATCGCACTGTGGTCGTCACCGGTATCGGCGCAACCACTCCGCTGGGTGGCGACTCCGCATCGACCTGGGAAGGTCTGATGGCCGGCCGTTCCGGCGTCAAGCCTCTCGAGGGCGAACGTTTCGCCGAACTGCCCGTCCGGATCGCCGCCCTCGCGGCCGTCGATCCCGGCGAGGTACTGCCCCGACCGCTCGCCCGCAAGCTGGACCGCTCGGCGCAGTTCGCGCTGATCGCCGCCCGCGAGGCGTGGGCGGACGCCGGCTTCACCGGCAAGGCCGGTGAGGACGAGAAGATCCAGCCCGAGCGTCTGGGTTCGGTCGTCGCCTCCGGTATCGGTGGCGTGATCACCCTGCTCGACCAGTACGACGTGCTGAAGGAGAAGGGCGTACGCCGCGTCTCCCCGCACACCGTTCCCATGCTCATGCCCAACGGCCCGGCCGCCAACGTCGGCCTGGAGGTCAACGCCCAGGCGGGTGTCCACACCCCGGTCTCCGCCTGCGCGTCGGGCGCCGAGGCCATCGGGTACGCCGTCGAGATGATCCGCACCGGCCGTGCCGATGTGGTCGTCGCCGGTGGTACCGAGGCGGCCATCCACCCGCTGCCGATCGCGGCCTTCGCCAACATGATGGCGATGTCCAAGAGCAACGACGAGCCCGAGAAGGCCTCGCGTCCGTACGACACGGGGCGTGACGGCTTCGTCCTCGGTGAGGGCGCCGGCGTCGTGATCCTGGAGTCCGCGGAGCACGCTGCCGCGCGTGGCGCCAAGGTCTACTGCGAGGTGCTCGGCCAGGGTCTGTCCGCGGACGCCCACCACATCGCGCAGCCCGAGCCCACCGGGCGCGGGATCGCCGCCGCGATGCAGAACCTGCTGGACTCCACGGATCTCAAGCCGTCGGAGGTCGTCCACCTCAACGCGCACGCCACGTCCACGCCGCAGGGTGACGTCGCGGAGATCAAGGCGCTGCGTGCGGTACTGGGCGACGACCTGGACCACGTCGCGATCTCCGCCACGAAGTCCATGACGGGTCACCTGCTGGGTGGCGCGGGCGGCATCGAGACCGTGGCGACGGTCCTGGCGCTGCACCACCGGATGGCCCCGCCCACGATCAACGTCGACGACCTCGACGAGGCGGTCGACGCGGACGTCGTACGCGGTGAGCCGCGCGCGCTGCCGGAGGGGTCGATCGCCGCGATCAACAACTCGTTCGGTTTCGGCGGCCACAACGTGGTGCTGGCCTTCCGCTCGGTCTGACCGGCTGATCCCGCCGCGAGGCCCGCTTCCCCCTGCTGGGGGGAGGCGGGCCTCGCGCATGTGTGCGGGCCGGTGGGGCGGGCTGCCGCCAGGGAGAACCGGACGGCTGCCGGCTCCCCGGAGCCCCGCCTCTTTTCCCCTAATTCCATTCATATCCGTAATTCCGCTGATATCGGAATGCGCATAGCAGCGGGAACCGGGGGAACTTCGCGCGTCATCGGTTCCGATGCCTCAGGAGTCATCGCCAGGGCTCACCTGTAGAATGTGACGCAAATTCGTGGTCATCGGCATCGGGGGTCGATACGGAATGGGCTTCGACGAGGAATGGGCCGCGCTGCGGACCGCAGCGGCCGAACGGGCCTCCACGGGCATGCGGTTGAACGGCCTCCCCGAGGAGGGTCCGGCTCCGGGGTACGGCCCTGGCGGTACGTCGTCACTCGCGTCGACCGCGTCCGAGAAGAACGCCGCCGCCGGGGTCATCGAGAACGAGCTGCTGAAGAGCACGAAGAAGGCGGGTGACCACGCGGACGAGTCCAACACCGCCGCGATCACCGCTTTCGGCGGGTGGGCGACCGCGACCGCCCTGAAAAAGGTGCAGACCACCTGGGACGGGCAGGTCAAGACGCTCCTCGGCCGACTGAGTCGCGAGCGTGACGGTCTCAGGAACACAGCCACCACCCTGAAGAGCGTCGATATCAACCGTCGGGACGGGATCGACGGCATCAGGCTGCCCTCGGCGATGGACGGTTACCAGTGAACACCCATCACCCGTCGCGCCATTTCGAGATGTTCCAAACGGACCGGGCATGCTGACCTACGGCGAAGTCATGACGACCGATTTCGCAAAGCTCTCGGCCGCGGCCGACAAGTGGAAGTCGATGGCGGAGGAATTCGCCAAGGTCGAGAAGCGATACCGTGACAGCGTCCAGAAAGTCACACTCGGTGACTCCTGGCGTGGAGAAAGCGCGGACGCAGCCTTCCTGAATTTCGCGGCGACCCGGTATGAGTACCAGGCCGCCCAGACACAGGCCAAGGCGACCGCGACGCTCCTGTTGAACGCGTACACGCAGTTCGTTGAACTGAAAGACCGTCTGGAGAAGGCCCGGGCCGATGCCGTCAAGGCCGGTATGCGGGTTTCCGAGCAGGGCAATGTGGCCTTCGACTACGAGCGTGCCACCGAGAGCGAGCGCGACGCCCTCCGTCACGATCCGGACTACGCCAAGAGTGTCCGGGACAGCGAGCAGTCGTGGGCCGAGTACATCAAGTCCTGTGTGAAGCTCGTCAACGAGGCCGACAAGGACTTCCAGAAGGACCTCGAAGCCGTGGTCAAGGACGCCGGCGGCGGCAAGAACGACGGCACAACGGGCGGCTTCAACGGCAACGCCGACAAGATCGCGACGGCTGACGACCAGCAGAAGCAGGACCGCATGCAGCTCGCTTCGCTGGCCATGCGCGACGGCGAGACGCTCGACGACTACATCCAGCGCCTCCAGAAGGACGGCGTCGAGAAGATCACGGGCAGCAAGCGGCTCGCGGAGCTCTTCGCCGCCGTCCAGAAGGGCACGATCACCGCTTCCGCGTTCGCCGCGGCCGTCGGCGGCAGTGCGGGCGGCGCGTTCAAGCTGTTCAAGTACCTCAAGCAGGGCAAGGACGTCACCGCGCCCGGCACCTTCCTCTCCACCTTCATCAACAACCGCATGGCCGGAGCCGTGCCCGGAAGCCTGTTGAGCAAGGTGCCGCCCGGCATGGTCACCGCCCTCACCGGGTCCGACGAGGCCGCGATGTTCGGCGGCTTCATGCGCAACGGCTCCTTCTTCATGCCGAGCGCGGCGGAGGCCAACCTCGCCAAAGTGGCGCAGAACGGCGGTCTCGCGAACGCCGCGAAGGCCGCAGGTTGGATCCGGGGCGCGGGTGTCGTCGGCGGTGTCGCGGCCACCGCCTACGGGGTGGCGAACCTGGCCACGTACGACACGGACATGATCAAGGCTGATCCCGCGAAGTTCGCCAGCGATCTCAGCGGCACGGCGTTCAGCGCTTCGATGACCGCGCTGACCGTGGCACCGAACCCGGTCACGGCCGGTCTGGCGGTCGGCACCGGCCTCGTGTACGCGGGCTGTCTGGTCTGGGACAACCACGAGGCCATCGGTGACGGGATCGAGAAGGCCGGGGAATGGGTGGGCGACAAGGCCTCGGACGTCGGGGACGGGATCGCCGACGGCGCGAAGAAGCTAGGTAGCGCCCTCAACCCGTTCGACTAGCGAGGGAAAGATATGCACACGACGATCAGCCCATTCACACTGGCCCAGTGGTCGGAGAAACAGCCGGTCGGGCGCAAGAAGTTCGGCTGGCGGGGTACGTCCCCCGATTTCGGCGATATCCAGGTGGTGTACCCGGCGGGCAGGGACGTGCCCAACGCGATGACCACAGAGGTGCGCGGCGGCCTGATCCCCACGGCCGTCTTCGAGATCCGCGGTGCACACGCGGAGGTCGTCTCGATGCCGACCCTCAACCGTTCGACGCTCCGCGTCGGGGACGGACTCGTGCGGATGAGCCGAAGCCAGTGGGCGCCCACACACGAGGGCCGGGCCCTCCGCATGACGTACCTGGGCGACACGTACAGGCTCAAGGCGATCAACCGCCGGGCGTATGCGCTGTCCAGGCAAGCCGACGCCGAGGACCCCGGTTGTTCCGTCACCGTCCACCAGGGGGGCATGGGGAGCGGCCGGAGGATGACCGTGCAGGCGGCGGGCCGGGTCCTGCCCGCCGACATCACACTCGCGGTCCTCTTCACCGGGGTCGACCGGTCCGTGCTGACGCGGCGGGGAGCGGTCCGGGCGGGCTTCTCGCGAATCTTCAACTTCTGGGCCGAGGCCCAGGCCTGAGCCACTACCGAGTGAGTGAGTATGCCTTCGTTCGACATTTCACGGTCCCGCTTCAGGCTGGCCGACGGGCATGTGATCGTGCTCTCCGAGCTGGCGGCGGGGAACCCGTCACCGGACGAGTTCACAGAGGCCCGTGAGCAGTTGCTGGACTGCGGCCTCATCAACAGCGAGGGCAGGCTCTCGCCCTTGCTGCTGCCGCTGATGAAGACGGTCCTCGCGCCGGGGGTAATCATCACGCTGGAGGCGGCCGGCCGGCAGGGCAAGCTGCACCACGGCATGTTCATCGGTGACGAGCACGTTGTCGTGCACGAGGCGTGGCCGGGCTCGGCCGAGGCGGAGTACTCCTGCGTCGAGCCGAAGATGCTGGTGTGGAAGCTCGCCGAGATGGTGAACCTCCAGCAGTCCTCGGTGGTCCGTGAGGCGGCCGTCCCCGTCGTCGAGACGACCATCCGCGCCGTCGAGGCGGGGCTCTCGGTCCTGGAGGGGCAGCGGCCCGTCCGGTCCGCCGTCGAGGAGCGCGAGGCGGTCCACCGTGCCCTGGCGGCGAGCGGCGGCCCTGGTGAGCCGTCACTGACGCTCCTCACCGACCTGATCTCCGAGCTGCGTTCGAGCTGGCGGCTGACCTCTGCCTGGCAGGCCCGTGCCGAGGGCGGGGAGGGGACGGAGGCCCGCGGCTTCGCCGTATGGGACTGCGGCCCCCTCGGCTACTGGCTGCGAGAGCTGCCCACCGAACCGGTGCCCGAGGCGCGGGTCACCCCGAGCTCTTCGTTCAGGCTCGTCCGCGTGGACGCCCGGGCGGTCTGGACACGGATCACGACGCTCCTGCCCGACACGAACGAGCTCCGGAATGCCGCCGGACGGCGGTGAGCCGCCTACAGAGCGTGTCTCTTTGACGGACTGATCAGGCGACTTGCCCGACGAGCTCGGGTCCTTTCAAACCGCGCACAAACGCCTGATCAGGGAAAGTCCGCCCGGGGCTCCCCGCCCCGGGCGCGCCGGAGTGAGGGGCTCGTGGATCGCATGGCGGTCACTAGGGCCTCCCGGCGAAGGCGGACAAACGTTTCCGCACTCTCTGCCCCGAGGGGCCAGGGCCGGGGCTGCGCCCCGCTACACCACCTGGTGCAGCCAGCGCACCGGCGCGCCCTCGCCGGCGTGGCGGAAGGACTCCAGTTCGTCGTCCCACGGCTTGCCGAGGAGCTTGGCGACCTCGGCCTCCAGGTCCGTCTCGCCGTTCAGGGAGCGCGCCAGGGCCGCCCGCAGCCGGTCCTCCGGGACCAGGATGTCGCCGTGCATGCCGGTCACGGCGTGGAAGATGCCGAGACCCGGCGTGGAGCTGTAGCGCTCGCCCTCCGCCGTGGGGCACGGCTCCGCCGTCACCTCGAAGCGCAGCAGGTCCCAGCCGCGGAGGGCCGAGGCCAACTCCGACGCCGTGCCCGCCCGGCCCTTCCAGGAGAATTCGGACCGCCAGGTGTTGGGGGCGGCCGGCTGTCTGGTCCAGTCCAGCTGGACCCTCCCACCGAGTACGCCCGCCACCGCCCATTCGACGTGCGGGCACAGCGCGCGCGGTGCGGAGTGAACGTAAAGGACTCCACGTGTCGTCACCGGGACCTCCAGTGTGGGACGAGGTTCGCCTTCACCAGCGGCCTCGCGCCCGTACCGTCTCTTCCCGGCCGGTCCCCGAGGTTGTCATCAGTAAACAGCATCGGGAGTGAATCTCCAGAAAAGGGACAGTATGTGACGTGAGATAACTTACCGGACCCGCCGATTCGTCCGCGGGCCGGTCGGGCGCCACTGGTTCGACGGGGAAAAGCTACCGTGCGCCGGAGTCGGGTGTGTGACGTACCGTCGGTCCCGGGCCCATGATTCGCTCCGCATTCACCCGCGAGGGCGCGAGGGCCCCCACCTGGGGCTGCCCGGGTGTGCCAGGGGCACAATCACCCGTGTGACCGAAGGGACAGCAGGGATGCCTGAGCGTTCGCCACGCCGCCGTGGCCGCGGCGCCGCGGCCACTCTGGCGGCGGTCGCGCTCGTCGGTGCGGCCGCCCTCACGGGCTGCTCCTCCGACGGGGGCACGGAGGCACCGGGCGCCCGGAGCCCCTCGCCGACGCCGGCGTGGGACGCGAGCCCCGCCTCCGTCGCGGCCGTCGGGGATTCCATCACCCGGGGCTTCGACGCCTGCTCGGTGCTGGCCGACTGTCCCGAGGTGTCCTGGGCGACCGGGACCGACAGCGGGGTGCGCAGCCTCGCCGTACGTCTCCTCGGGGCGTCGAAGGCGGCCTCGCACAGCTGGAACCACGCGGTGTCGGGTGCCAGGATCGCGCAGCTGCGGGAGCAGATGGCCCTGGCGGCGAAGGAGAAGCCGGGGCTGGTCACGGTGATGATCGGCGCGAACGACGCCTGCCGGGACTCGGTGCGGCTGATGACCCCGGTGGCCGACTTCCGGGCCTCCTTCGAGGCGTCGATGCGGCAGTTGCGGGCCTCGGCCCCGAAGTCGCAGGTGTACGTGTCGAGCGTGCCGGATCTCAAGCGGCTCTGGTCCACCGGGCGGGAGAACCCGCTGGGCAAGCAGATCTGGAAGCTGGGCATCTGCCGGTCGATGCTGGGCGACGCGGACGACATGGGGGCGGCGGCCGTCGCGCGGCGCGACGCGGTGCTGGAGCGGGTCGTCGCGTACAACGACGCGCTGCGGGACGTCTGCGCGCGGGACGAGCTCTGCCGTTACGACGGCGGCGCGGTCTTCGACTACCGCTTCACCGGTGCGCAGCTCAGCGAGTGGGACTGGTTCCACCCGGGCCGCGACGGCCAGGCGAGACTGGCAGAAATCGCTTACCGCGAGGTCACGGCGGCCGGTCGGCCTTAAGGTTGTTGATCATGACTACGGGTGCGGCGGTACAGAGCGAAGACTTCTCCACGCGCGACGACGGCACGCCCGTCCGGCGCTGGACCCTGGAACGCGGGGGCACGCGGGTGCGCGTGCTGACGTACGGCGCCGTGGTGCAGTCCGTCGTGGTGCCCGGGCGGGACGGCACGCGGGCCGAGGTGGCCCTGGGGCTGCCGGACGTCAAGGCGTACGAGACGCACTCGGGCCCCTACTTCGGCGCCACCGTCGGGCGGTACGCGAACCGGATCGCGGGCGGCTCCTTCGTCCTCGACGGGCGGACTCACCGGGTGACACCGAACGAGGGCCGCAACACCCTGCACGGCGGTGAGCGCGGTTTCGACAAGCGGGTGTGGGACGCCGAGGAGGTGCCGGACGGTGTGCGGCTCTCCCTGGTCTCCGAGGACGGCGACGAGGGCTTCCCGGGGCGGCTGGCGGTCTCGGTGACGTACACCCTGGACGAGGACGGCGTGCTGCGGATCGCCTACCGGGCGACGACGGACACGCCGACCGTGGTGAACCTGACGAACCACACGTACTGGAACCTGGCCGGGGCGGACAGCGGGAGCGCGCTCGGGCACGAACTGCGGCTCGCGGCCGGGCGGATCACCCCGGGGGACGAGGAGTCGATCCCCACGGGCGAGCTGTCGCCGGTGGAGGGGACCAGGTTCGACTTCCGGGAGCCGAGGCCGGTGGGTCCCGGCTACGACACCAATTACGTGCTGGACGAGACCGGCGGGGAACCGGTCGCCGAGCTGTACGACCCGGCGTCCGGCCGCCTGCTGACGGTGCGTACGACGGAGCCGGGGCTCCAGCTGTACACCGGCGACCACATCGACGACGGTCCGTTCGGGGCGTGCGCGGGGATCGCACTGGAGACGCAGCACTTCCCCGACTCGCCGAACCACCCGGACTTCCCGAGCACGGTGCTGCGGCCGGGCGAGGAGTTCGTCTCCACGACGGTGTACGGGTTCTCCGTGCGCTGAGCCTCAACTCCCGCTGGGCCGCCCCGGGTCAACACCGGTCGACCAAGATCACCACCGGGTGAATCAGCGCGGTGGGCGCGCGTCCGCGAGGGTCCTGGCGGGTCTCGCACAGCAGGGTGATCGACATGACCTCACCCGTTGATGAATCGTCATCCTCCCTGCCGTCCCGCCGTGCCGTGATCGCGGGCGCCACCGCCGGTGCCGCGGCCCTCGCCGTGACCGGCGCCGCCGCGTCCGCGGCGGCGCCCCGGACCACGGCCGCCGCGCCGGGAGCGGCGCCCGGATCCGACCGGGAAGCCGCTCTCCTCGTCGCCCGCGCCATCCTCGTCCGCGACGAGAACGACAAGGACCTGATCCCCGGTTACCGCGAGGTCCTGCTGGGCAAGGGCCTGCCCCGCACCCGTGCCGCCCGGAAGAAGGTGCTGGTCGTCGGCGCGGGGCCGGCCGGTCTCACCGCGGCGCGGCTGCTGCACGAAGCCGGTCACGACGTCACCGTGATCGAGGCCAACGGCAACCGTGTCGGCGGCCGGATCAAGACCTTCCGGGCCGGCGGCCACGAGCAGTCGAAGCCGCCCTTCGCCGATCCGAAGCAGTACGCCGAGGCCGGCGCCATGCGCATCCCGGACAGTCACCCGCTGGTCACCGGCCTGATGGCCCGTCTCGGGCTGAAGACCCGGCGCTTCCACCTGGTCGACGTGGACACCGAAGGGCGCCCCGCCAACCGCACCTGGATCCATGTCAACGGCGTCCGCGTCCGCCGCGCCGACTACGCCGCGAAGCCGCAGGCGGTCAACCGCTCCTTCGGGGTCCCCGCGGCCTACGAGAACACCCCCGCATCGAAGATCGTGCGGGACGCCTTCGCCCCCGTGCGCGCGGAGATCGAGGGCAAGGAGGGCAGCGCCCTGGTCGAGGGCTGGGCGACCGTGCTCCAGCGGTACGGGCACTGGTCGATGTACCGGTACATGACCGAGGTGGCCAAGCTCGACGAGCGCACGATCGACCTCATCGGCACCGTCGAGAACATGACCTCGCGGCTCCATCTCGCCTTCCTGCACAGCTTCATCGGGGCCTCGCTGATCAGCCCCGCGACCTCCTTCTTCGAGCTGCCCGACGGCACCGCGACCCTCGCCGACGCGATGTACGCGCAGGTGAAGAAGCTGGTGCACCTGGACCGCCGGGCCACCAGGATCACCCACGGCAAGGACGGGGTGAGCGTGGAGACGGTCTCCGAGGGGCGGGACGGCCCCGTCGTCCGGGAGACCTTCACCGGCGACAAGGCCATCGTCACGGTGCCCTTCTCCGGTCTGCGGCACGTCCGGATGACGCCCGCGCTCTCGTACGGCAAGCGGCGCGCGATCACCGAGGTCCACTACGACGCGGCGACCAAGGTGCTGCTCGAATTCAGCCGCCGCTGGTGGGAGTTCGACGAGGCGGACTGGAAGCGCGAGCTGGGAGCGGTGCGGCCGGGGCTGTACGAGGAGTACCGGGCGGGGAAGGCCCCGGCCGACGGCTCGCTGCTGGGGGCGCACCCCTCCGTGCCGCGCGGCCACATCCCTCCCAACCAGCGGGTGCACTACGCGGCCTGCCGGTCCACCGCCCGGGACCAGCCCGAGGCGGCCCACGTCATCGGCGGCGGCTCGGTGACCGACAACGCCAACCGGTTCATGTACCAGCCCTCGCACCGGGTCGAGGGCAGCGAGGGCGGGGTCCTGCTCGCCTCGTACAGCTGGGCCGACGACGCCCTGAAGTGGGACTCGCTGGACGACGACGAGCGCTATCCGCACACCCTGGGAGGCGTTCAGGACGTGTACGGGCAGCGGATCGAGGTCTTCTACACGGGCGTCGGCCGCACCCAGTCCTGGATGCGTGACCCGTACGCGTACGGCGAGGCGTCCGTGCTGCTGCCCGGGCAGCACACCGAGCTGTTCCCGGACGTGCGGACCCCGGAGGGCCCGCTGCACTTCGCCGGCTGCCACACGTCCATCAAGCCGGCCTGGATCGAGGGCGCTCTGGAGTCCGCGGTCAGGACGGCGCTGGAGGTCCACGGCGCCTGACCGGTGCGGGCCCCCGGACCGGCCGGTCCGGGGGCCTCCTCAGTCCTTGTGGAGGGTGTACGGCGACGAAGGGGCCGGCTCCGCAACGGGCGAGGGCGGGGCCGTGAGCTCGCGGGCCAGCAGCGTGGCCCCCGCGACGGCGCCCGGCATGAGCAGCACCGCGACGAACGGGACGACGAAGGCGAGCGCGAGCGGGACGCCGAAGCCCAGGACCATCATGCGGCGGGTGCGCAGCAGCGCGAGGCGGTCCTTCAGGACCATGCCGCGGCGCTGGAGGGCGACGGCGGTGAGCTCCTCGGAGAGGAAGTACCCGGTGACGCAGAAACCGAGGACGGGGACCACGGTCTGCCCGATGACGGGGATGAACCCGAGGGCGAAGAGCACCACCCCGTACAGCGCGACGCGCACCAGGATCCGGACGGAGTCGCGGGCGGAGATCCAGAGTTCACGCCAGAGCGGCAGGCCCGACCCGGGCACCTCGCCGCCCTCGCTGCGGTCGACCTCCTCGGAGAGCGACTCGTAGAACGGCTGGCCCACCAGCAGGGTCGCCGCGGTGAAGGTGATCACCGCGAGGAAGATCCCGAAGGCGAAGACCAGGACGGTCAGGGTGTTGCGCAGGAGTCCCAGCCAGGGCGAGGACCAGTCGTCGGCGAACGGGGTGGCCCAGCCGACGAAGTCGTCGGCGCCGTAACCGAGTCCGACCAGCGCGCCCGCGTAGACGACGAGGGTGACCAGCGCGGGGAGCAGGCCGAAGCCGAACCACCTGCCGTGTCCGAGGACCCAGCGCTGCCCCTTGATCAAGTACCCGAAACCCGCCCCGAGATCACTCATGGCGTCAGCCTACGTGTGCAAACCATTGACACGTGCCCTGGCCCGTCATTACCGTCACGCCAGCATTTCGAACGAGTGACGAAATACCGAACACGTTGAGAGGCATCCCTCGTGCGCATCACCGGAATCAGTACGCATGTCGTCGGCACGCCGTGGCGCAACCTCACCTACGTCCAGGTCCACACCGACGAGGGTCTCACCGGGGTCGGCGAGACCCGGATGCTGGGCCGCACCGACGCACTGCTCGGCTATCTGCGTGAGGCGTCGGTCAACCACATCGAAGGGAGCGACCCGTTCGCGGTCGAGGACCTCGTCAAGCGCATGAAGTACGGCGACTACGGGCGCGCCGGCGAGATCGTGATGTCCGGCATCGCGGTCATCGAGATGGCCTGCTGGGACATCAAGGGCAAGGCGCTCGGCGTCCCGGTGTGGCAGCTGCTGGGCGGGAAGGTCACCGACCGGGTCAAGGCGTACGCCAACGGCTGGTACACCACCGAGCGCACTCCGGAGGCGTACCACAAGGCGGCACAGGGAGTCGTCGAGCGCGGTTACCGTGCCCTGAAGATCGACCCCTTCGGCACGGGACACTTCGAGCTCGGTCAGGAGGAGACGCGTTACGCCGTGTCCCTCATCGAGGCCGTGCGGGACGCCATCGGGCCCGACACCGAGCTGATGCTGGAGATGCACGGGCGGTTCAGCCCCTCGACGGCGGTGCGGATCGCCCGCGAGATGGCGCCGTTCACGCCGGCCTGGCTGGAGGAGCCGGTGCCGCCGGAGAACCTCAAGGCGCTGAGCAAGGTCGCGGAGAAGGTCGACATGCCGATCGCGACCGGTGAACGCATCCACGACCGGATCGAGTTCCGCGAACTCTTCGAGTCACAGGCCGTCGACATCATCCAGCCGGACGTCGGCCACATCGGCGGCATCCTGGAGACCCGCAAGCTCGCGGCGACCGCGGAGACCCACTACATGCTGATCGCCCCGCACAACGTGGGCGGTTCGGTGCTGACCGCGGCGAGCCTCCAGGTGGCCGGCTGCACCCCCAACTTCAAGATCCTCGAACACTTCAACGACTTCGCGGACGCCGACATCAAGAAGGTCGTCAAGGGCGCCCCGACGGTCGACCCGGCCACCGGCTGCTTCGAGCTCTCCGACGCCCCCGGGCTCGGCGTGGAGCTGGACGTGGACGCGGCGGCCGAATTCCCGCAGCAGCAGGCACGGTTCGACCTGTGGGCGGACGGCTGGGAGAAGAGGCAGCCCAAGTGACCTCTCTCTCGCGGTCGTTGACCGTCGAGCGGCCCGGCAGCCACACGCTGGCCGAGGGGCCGCTCCCCGAGCCGGGCCCCGGCGAGGTCAGGGTGCGGGTCGCCGCGGCCGGGATCTGCATGAGCGACCGCGAGGTGTACGACGGCCACCGCGATCCCGCCTATGTGCGCTATCCCGTGGTGCCGGGTCACGAGTGGTCGGGGACGGTCGACGCGGTCGGCGAGGGCGTCGACCCCGCGCTGACCGGACGGCGTACGGTCGCCGAGGGCTTCCGGGCCTGCGGGCGCTGCGAGCGGTGCCGGTACGGGGAGACCTCCCTGTGCACGGCGGGGTACGACGAGACGGGGTTCACCCGGCCCGGCGCCTTTGCCGACCACCTGGTGGTCCCGGCGCGGCTGCTGCACCCGCTGGCCGACGACGCCGATCTGCGCGCGGCGGCGCTGCTGGAGCCCGCCGCGGTGATCGCCGCGGCGGTACGGGCCGGGGCGCCCGAGCCGGGTGAGCGGATCGCCGTCCTGGGGGCGGGCACGCTCGGGCTGCTCGCGGTGCAGCTGCTGGCCGCGGTCTCGCCCGCGGAGCTCACCGTGATCGACCCGAGGAAGGGGCGGGCCGCGCAGGCCCTGGACTTCGGGGCGAGCGAGGCACGGGTGCCCGAGGAGGCCGAGGAGGTGCGCGGCCGCTACGACCTGGTCGTGGAGACGGCCGGGGCGCCGTCCACCGCCGCCGACGCGTGCCTGCTGGCGCGGCGCGGCGGGCGGGTGGTGCTGACGGGGATGTTCACCCCGGGCGCGGTGGGCATCGACCCGGTGCACCTGTCGCTGAGCCAGCTCACCGTGCGCAGCGTCTTCGGCGCGCCCTCGTCGGCCTGGTCCTACGCGGTGCGGGCCTTCACGGCCGGGCTGCTCGATCCGGCGCCGCTGATCACCCACGAGTTCCCGCTGGAGCGGTTCGCCGAGGCGGTCGCGCTCGTGGGGTCCGGGGATCCGGAGACCGGGAAGGTGCTGCTGCGGCCGTGACGGGCCCGCCCTGACCCGTGCGCCGGCACGGCGGTGTCCTGACCGCCTCCGTGCCGGCGCACACCCAAAGACCCGAATGTCGTCCGAAATACCGAACATGAAGGACCAGTCGTGAACGACGCCCCTGTCTCTTCCCCCGGTGCCGCCGGGGCCCGCCGTCCCGGTGACGCCGCGCTCACCGCGCTCGGTCTCGGCCCGGCGCCGCTGTCCCCGGCCGACGCCTCCCCGCACTCCTTCCCCGACGGCGGGAGCTGGCGCACCGAGGTGCCGTCCGTGGAGGGCCCGGAGGCCCTCGGTGTCGTACTCAAGGAGTCCGCGACGCTCGACGTCCCGGTCCACCGCATCAGCCAGGGCAGTGGCATCTGGATGCTGACCGACGCGGAGATCACCGAGATGGTGGAGGGCTGCGCCGAACGGGACATCGAGCTCTGCCTGTTCACCGGCCCGCGCGGCACCTGGGACACCGGCGCGTCCGTGCGTACGGACTCCGGCGGCGCCGGGCTGCGCTCCCGGGGGCACGACGCCCTGGCCGGCTGCGTGGAGGACGCCCTGCGTGCGGCGGCACTGGGCGTCAAGTGCCTCCTCGTGGCCGACGAGGGCGTGCTGTGGACCCTGCACCGGCTGCGTGCGCAAGGTGTCCTGCCCGCCGACACCACCTTCAAGGTGTCGGCGCTCATCGGCCCGGTGAACCCGGCGTCGTACGCCGTGTTCGAGCAGCTCGGCGCGGACTCCATCAACATCCCTTCGGACCTGACGCTGGCCCAGTTCACCGAGATCCGCCGGGTCTCCCGGGCGCCGATGGACCTCTACATCGAGGCCCCGGACGACCTGGGCGGCTATGTGCGGATGTACGAGGTCGCCGAGCTGATCCGGCGCGGGGCGCCGCTGTACCTGAAGTTCGGCCTCTCCAAGGCGCCGGGGATCTATCCCTACGGCCGGCACCTGCGCGAGCTGGCGCTGTCGACCGCGAAGGAGCGGGTGCGGCGCGGCCGGCTCGCGCTGGATCTGCTGGCGCGGCACGGGGCGGACGGGGAGATGGCCGCGCCCGGCAGCCGGCTGCCGGGCCCGCTCAACCGCTTCGAGATCTCGTCATAACGCTTCGGAAACACTCTCCCCAAAAAGAGACACAGCCGCGCACAATCCCACAACACCTGTTCTCGGTCGATCGCCCTCAGCCTTCCGGCACCACCGGGCCGAGCACTGACCCCACATCAAGGATGATGACTATGCGCAACCGCAGAGCCGCACTTGCCGCCATAGCCTCCGCCGCCTCCCTCGCACTCACTCTGACCGCCTGCGGCCAGAGCGGCGAGGGCGGCAGCGAGGAGAAGAAGGGCGGCGCCGAAGGTGCCACCATCGGCATCGCGATGCCGACCAAGTCCTCCGAGCGCTGGATCTCCGACGGCGCCAACGTCGAGAAGGAACTGAAGGGCAAGGGTTACAAGACCAAGCTGGTCTACGGCGAGGACGACCCGGACCAGCAGGTCTCGCAGATCGAGAACATGATCACGCAGGGCGTGGACGCCCTGATCGTCGCCGCGATCGACAACAAGTCCCTCAACAACGTGCTGCAGCAGGCCAAGGACGCCGACATCCCGGTGATCTCCTACGACCGGCTGATCCTCGGCACGGAGAACGTCGACTACTACGCCTCGTTCGACAACGAGAAGGTCGGCGAGCTGCAGGGCACGTACATCGTGGACAAGCTCGGCCTGGAGGACGGCAAGAAGGGCCCCTTCAACATCGAGCTGTTCGCCGGTTCCAACGACGACAACAACACCAAGTACTTTTTCCAGGGCGCGATGAACGTCCTCAAGCCGTACGTGGACAAGGGCGAGCTGGTCGTCAGGTCCAAGCAGACCGCCCTGAACCAGGTCACCACCCTGCGCTGGGACGGCGGCACCGCGCAGAAGCGCATGGACGACCTGCTGACGTCCAGCTACCGCTCCACCCGGGTCGACGCCGTGCTCTCGCCGTACGACGGCATCTCCATCGGCATCCTCTCCGCCCTCAAGTCGGACGGTTACGGCTCCAAGTCCAAGCCCATGCCGGTCGTCACGGGTCAGGACGCGGAGCTCGCCTCCGTGAAGTCGATCATCGCCGGTGAGCAGACCCAGACCGTCTACAAGGACCTGCGCAAGCTCGCCAAGGTCGCCTCGAACATGGTCGAGGCCTCCCTGAACGACAAGAAGCCCGAGGTCAACGACACCAAGTCCTACGACAACGGTGTCAAGGTCGTCCCCGCCTACCTGCTGCAGCCGGTCAGCGTCGACAAGGCCAACTACAAGGAAGCCCTCATCGACGACGGTTACTACACCGAGAACGACCTCAAGTAACCGGGACCCCTCAAGGATTGGAAGGCAAGACCATGGCGGGACCCGTCCTGGAAATGCGCTCGATCGTCAAGACCTTTCCCGGTGTCAAAGCGCTTTCGGACGTCACACTGACAGTCCGTCAGGGCGAGGTCCACGCCATCTGCGGCGAGAACGGCGCCGGCAAGTCGACCTTGATGAAGGTGCTCTCGGGAGTCCATCCGCACGGCAGCTACGAGGGGGACATCCTCTTCGACGGCGAGGCCTGCCGGTTCAAGGACATCCGGGCGAGCGAAGAGCACGGCATCGTGATCATCCACCAGGAGCTGGCGCTGGTGCCGTACCTCTCGATCGCGGAGAACATCTTCCTCGGCAACGAGCACGCCAAGCGCGGACTGATCAACTGGAACGACACCCTCAGGCACGCCGGCGAACTCCTGCGCCGGGTCGGCCTCGACGAGCACCCCGAGACCCGCGTCGCCGACATCGGCGTGGGCAAGCAGCAGCTGGTGGAGATCGCCAAGGCGCTCTCCAAGAAGGTGAAGCTGCTCATCCTCGACGAGCCGACGGCGGCGCTCAACGACGAGGACAGCGGCAAGCTCCTCACCCTGATCCTCTCCCTCAAGGAACAGGGCATGACCTCGATCATCATCTCGCACAAGCTGAACGAGATCCGGCGGGTCGCCGACTCGGTCACGATCATCCGCGACGGGCGCTCCATCGAGACGCTCGACGTGAAGGACGCGGAGACGACCGAGGACAGGATCATCAGCGGGATGGTCGGCCGCGACCTGGAGAACCGCTTCCCGGAGCGCACCCCGCACCACCCGGAGGAGGGAAGCGCTCCCGCCCTGGAGATCCGCAACTGGACCGTGCACCACCCCATCGACCAGCAGCGCAAGGTCGTCGACGACGTGTCCATCACGGTGCGGCGCGGCGAGATCGTCGGTATCGCCGGGCTCATGGGCGCCGGACGCACCGAGCTGGCGATGAGCGTCTTCGGCCGCTCGTACGGCCGGTACGCGGGCGGCACCGTCCTCAAGGACGGCACCGAGATCCGTACGAAGACCGTCCCGGAGGCGGTCGGGCACGGCATCGCGTATGCCACCGAGGACCGCAAGCACTACGGCCTCAACCTCATCGACACCATCAACCGGAACATCTCGCTGACCGCGCTGGGCAAGGTCGCGAAACGGGGCGTGGTCGACGAGCACGAGGAGCGCCAGGTCGCCGAGGGCTTCCGCACCTCCATGAACATCAAGGCGCCGACCGTCTTCGAGCCGGTCGGCAAACTCTCCGGCGGCAACCAGCAGAAGGTCGTCCTCAGCAAGTGGATCTTCGCGGGTCCCGAGGTGCTGATCCTGGACGAACCCACGCGCGGGATCGACGTGGGCGCCAAGTACGAGATCTACACGGTCATCGACCAGCTGGCCGCCCAGGGCAAGGCGGTCGTCTTCATTTCCTCCGAACTGCCGGAGCTGCTCGGCATGTGCGACCGCATCTACACGATGGCCGCGGGACGGCTGACGGGTGAGTTCTCGCGGGCCGAGGCCTCGCAGGAAGCGCTGATGCGTCAGATGACGAAGGACAAAGAGGTAACGCGATGAGCACCGACCTGACCGCCAAGACCCCGGCCCCCGGGCCGTCCGGCGGAGGCGGGGCGGCCTCCGGCGGGGGCCTGCTGCAGCTGATGATCGGCGGCATGCGCCGCAACATGCGCCAGTACGGCATGCTGATGGCCCTCGGCCTGATCGTGGTGCTGTTCGCGGTGTGGTCGGGCGGTGACCTGCTGCTGCCGCGCAACGTCTCCAACCTGGTGCTGCAGAACAGCTACATCCTGATCCTCGCGATCGGCATGATGCTCGTCATCATCGCGGGTCACATCGACCTGTCGGTCGGCTCGCTGACCGCGTTCATCGGCGCGATGTCCGCCGTGCTGATGGTCGAGAACGATCTCGCCTGGCCGCTCGCGGTGGTGCTGTGCCTGGCCATCGGCGCCGTCGCCGGCGCGGTCCAGGGCTTCTTCATCGCCTATCTCGGCATACCTTCGTTCATCGTGACCCTCGCGGGCATGCTGCTCTTCCGCGGTCTGACGGAGATCTTCCTGAAGGGCCAGACCCTCGGCCCCTTCCCGAAGGACCTGCAGAAGATAGCCAACGGCTTCCTTCCGGAGGTCGGCCCGGACACCAACTACCACAACCTCACCCTGCTGCTGGGCTTCGCGCTGATCGCCTTCGTCGTCTACCAGGAGGTCCGCGACCGCAAGCGGCAGCTGGAGTTCGCCCTCGACGTGCCGCCGCTGAAGCTGTTCCTGCTGAAGCTGGTCGCCCTGGTCGCCGCCGTCCTGGTCGTCACCCTGCTGCTCGCCAGCTACAAGGGCGCACCGGTCGTGCTCCTCATCCTGGGCGTGCTGGTCGTCGGGTTCGGCTACCTGATGCGCAACGCGATCATCGGCCGCCACATCTACGCGATCGGCGGCAACCTGCCCGCGGCGAAGCTGTCGGGTGTGAAGGACAAGAAGGTCACCTTCCTGGTCTTCCTGAACATGGGCATGCTCGCGGCCCTGGCGGGCCTGGTCTTCGCCGCCCGCTTCAACGCGGCCTCGCCCAAGGCCGGCCTCAACTTCGAGCTGGAGGCCATCGCCGCCTCGTTCATCGGCGGCGCGTCGATGAGCGGCGGCGTCGGCACGGTCCTCGGCGCGATCATCGGTGGTCTGGTCCTGGGTGTGCTCAACAACGGGATGAACCTCGTCGGCATCGGCACCGACTGGCAGCAGGTCATCAAGGGTGCGGTGCTGCTGGCCGCGGTCGGCTTCGACGTCTGGAACAAGCGCAAGGTCGGTTCGTAACACCCTTTCCCGCGACAGGAGTTGTTTCATGACCGGAACCAGCAGACGCACCGTCCTGGCGGCCACGGCCGCCGCCGGGCTGGCCGTGGCGGCGGGAGCCCCCGCCGCGCACGCGGCAGCCACCGGGCACGCCCCGGCCAGGGAGCTCTTCGGCACACTCGCCGACGGCACGAAGGTGCACCGCTGGACCCTCGCCAACGGCGGCACCCGGCTGAAGGTCCTCTCCTGGGGAGGTGTCGTCCACTCCCTGGAGACCCCCGACCGCAGGGGGCGCACGGAGAACGTCGCGCTCGGCTTCGACAACCTTCCGGACTACGTGGCGAAGTCCCCGTACTTCGGCGGGCTGATCGGACGGTACGGCAACCGCATCGCCGAGGGGCGTTTCACCCTCGACGGTGTCACGCACCAACTGCCCGTCAACGACGGCCCCAACAGCCTCCACGGGGGCGACCAGGGGTTCGACAAGCGGATCTGGGACGTGGAGCCGTTCACCGGACGCGGCGACGTCGGGTTGGTCCTGACCCGGACCAGCCCGGACGGCGAGGCCGGCTACCCGGGCGCGCTCGCCGTCCGTGTCGTCTACACCCTCACCTCCCGGGGTGACTGGCGCATCGACTACACGGCGACGACGGAGCGCGCCACCGTCCTCAATCTGACCAGCCACACCTATTTCAACCTGGCGGGCGAGGGCAGCGGCAGCGTCGACGGGCACCTGCTGGAGCTGGCGGCAGCGCGCTACACGCCGGTCGGCTCGACACTGATCCCCACGGGTGAGCTCGCGCCGGTGGCGCGTACGCCGTTCGACTTCCGGCGGTCCCGGGCCATCGGGGAGGCGGTCCGCACCCCGCACGAGCAGATCCGCTACGGGCAGGGGATCGACCACAACTACGTGCTGGACAAGGGCGTCACGGCCCGCCCGGAGTACGCGCTGACCGTGACGGACCCGGGCTCCGGCCGGGTGATGAAGATGTACACCACGGAGCCCGGCATGCAGGTCTATACGGGCAACTTCCTCGACGGCACGCTGACGGGCACCTCGGGACGCGTCTACCGCCAGGGTGACGCGTTCTGCCTGGAGTCCCAGCACTTCCCGGACTCCCCCAACCAGCCGTCGTTCCCCTCGACGGTGCTGCGGCCCGGCGAGACGTACCGCTCGACGACGGTGCACGCCTTCTCCGCCCGCTGACCGCCCACCGCGTACGGCGCCCTCCCCGCGCGGGGAGGGCGCCGTACGCGTTGTCACACCAGCCGGATCATGTTCCAGGACATCGGCTCCAGCAGGGCCTTCAGCGTGGAGCCGGCCAGCTCCGTGCCCTCGGCGGCGTGCGGGAGCACCCGCTCGGGCTCGGCGAGGGTGTTACGGGCCTCCGGGTCGGCGTCCGCGACGACCTGGTGCTCGGCGATCCGACCCAGCTCCAGGCCCGTCAGGGCCACTTCGAGCGGCAGCGCCGCGTCCTGGCTGCGGTTGACGGCGAACACCGTGACGGCACCCGTCTCCGGGTCGCGTACGGCGGTGGCGTGCAGCAGGTCCGCCTCGCCGTACTTCGCCGTCCCGTAGGTGGGCGAGTCCACCCGTACGTCCAGGACCTGGCCCTGCCCGTAGCGCGCGGCCTGGGCGAAGGGGAAGAAGGTGGTCTGCCGCCAGGCCGGCCCGCCCGGCTCGGTCATGATCGGCGCGATCACGTTGACCAGCTGGGCGAGGCAGGCGACGGTCACCCGGTCCGCGTGGCGCAGCAGCGCGATGAGCAGGCTGCCGAAGACGACGGCGTCGGTGACGCTGTAGTTGTCCTCCAGCAGCCGGGGCGCCTCCGGCCAGTCGAGGGGGTTCTCCTCCGTCTCCTGCTGGAAGCGCTTCTGGTACCAGACGTTCCACTCGTCGAAGGAGAGGTTGATCTTCTTCGGGGACTTCAGGCGCGCCCCCACGTGGTCGCAGGTCGCCACGACGCTCTCGATGAAGGACTCCATGTCGACGGCCGAGGCGAGGAAGGAGTCGCGGTCGCCGTCGGTCTCCTCGTAGTAGGCGTGCAGCGAGACGTAGTCGACGAGGTCGTAGGTCTCGGCGAGCACCGTCGCCTCCCAGGCCGCGAACGTCGGCATGGCGCGGCTGGAGGACCCGCAGGCGACGAGCTGGACCGAGGGGTCGATCTGCCGCATCGCGCGCGCGGTCTCGGCCGCCAGCCGGCCGTACTCCTCGGCGGTCTTATGGCCGGTCTGCCAGGGGCCGTCCATCTCGTTGCCCAGACACCACAGCTTGATGCCGAAGGGGTCCTTGTCGCCGTGGGCGGCACGGCGGTCGGAGAGCTCGGTGCCTGACGGGTGGTTGGCGTACTCCTGGAGCTGGATGGCCTCCTGGACGCCGCGGGTGCCGAGGTTGACGGCGAGCATCGGTTCGGCCTGGGGGCCGATCTTCCTGAGGAAGTCGATGTACTCGGAGAGGCCGAAACGATTCGTCTCGGTGGAGCGCCAGGCGAGGTCGAGGCGGCGGGGGCGCTCGTCGGCGGGGCCGACGCTGTCCTCCCAGCGGTAGCCGGAGACGAAGTTGCCGCCGGGGTAACGGATGGCGGTGACGCCGAGTTCGCGGACTAGATCCAGGACGTCGGTGCGCAGGCCGGCCTCGTCCGCCGACGGGTGGCCGGGCTCGAATATGCCGTCGTAGACGCAGCGGCCGAGGTGCTCGACGAAGGAACCGAAGAGCCTGGGGTCGACGGCGCCGACGGTGAAGGCCGGGTCGAGGGTGAAGCGCGCGGTGCGGGTCATGGCATCCTTACTCGTTCGATATTTCGAATGCTGCTCGTAACCTCGAACGGGACCGTAGAGTTCAACCTCCACGGCCGTCAATGCCTCTGCGCGCTTTTACGACTACGGGCGGCCGCACACGGCCGAGGGCCGCATCCCCGTGCTTGCGGGATGCGGCCCTCGGACGTACGCGGCCGGCCTCAGCCGACGGACAGCTCGACCTTGATGTTGCCCCGGGTGGCGTTCGAGTACGGGCACACCTGGTGCGCCTTCTCGACGAGCGACTGCGCGGTGGCGGTGTCGACGTTCGGGATGGAGGCGCTGATCGCGACCTCCAGGCCGAAGCCGCCCGCCTCCGTCTTGCCGATGGAGACCGAGGCGGTCACCGTCGAACCGGAGATGTCGGCCTTCTCCTGACGGGCGACCACGCCGAGCGCGCCCTGGAAGCAGGCGCTGTAGCCGGCCGCGAAGAGCTGCTCGGGGTTGGTCCCCGCGCCGCTGCCGCCCATCTCCTTCGGCGGGTTGACGACGACGTCGAGCTTGCCGTCGTCGGTGGAGACGCGGCCGTCGCGGCCGTTCTCGGCGGTGGCGACGGCGGTGTAGGCCACGTCGATGCTCTGGATGGTCATGCGGTCATTCCTCCTGCTGGTGCGCCGCGACTCGCGCCCACGATCGCGACGGCCTGCGCCGAGCCTAGCGGGTGACGTCGGCGGGCATCCGGGCGCGGCGCGGTATGCATGATTCATGCAGACTTTCCTGCCGTACGCCGATTTCTCCCGGAGCGCCCTCGCACTCGACCCCCGGCGGCTGGGCAAGCAGCGGGTCGAGACGATCCAGGTGCTGCGAGGACTCACCGTCCCCGGCTACGGCTGGCGGCACCACCCGGCCGTCCGCATGTGGACCGGGTACGAGGAGGCGCTCGTCCGCTACGGCCTGGACATGTGCGCCGCGTGGACCGCGGAGGGCAGGGCCGACACCTGTGCGGCGACCCTGCGCAAGGACCTCGCCGCCTCGGCCGGGCTCACCTCCGTCCGGTCCACCGCGGAGCTCGCGGCGGCGGCCGAACTGCCTCCGTGGCTGGGTGACGAGGCGCTGCACGAGAGCCACCG
Source organism: Streptomyces sp. NPDC079167 (assembly GCF_040686735.1). Taxonomy (NCBI): domain Bacteria; kingdom Bacillati; phylum Actinomycetota; class Actinomycetes; order Kitasatosporales; family Streptomycetaceae; genus Streptomyces; species Streptomyces sp. NPDC079167. The sequence continues at coordinate 339,587 of NZ_JBFBLO010000001.1, forward strand.
CTCGGCGCTCGTACGCAAGGACGCGGCGTTCTACCGCCCGCTCTTCCCTGACGTGCCGCCCGATCTGCCGTACGTGTGGCCTTCCTCCGACCGCGAAGGGCGGTGACAGGTGGCTCGAAGACGGCTTCACGGGCGGCCGGGGCCGGTCAGGCGTCCAGCGAGACGATCATCTTGCCGGTGTTCTCGCCGCGCAGCAGGCCGACGAAGGCGTCGTAGCCGTTCTCGATGCCCTCGACCTTCGTCTCGCGGTACTTGAGCTCACCGGAGGCCAGCCAGCCGGCCACGTCCTCGACGAACTTCGGCTGGAGCGCGGAGTGGTCGCCGACGAGCATGCCCTGCAGACGCAGCCGCTTGCCGATGACGAGCGCCAGGTTACGCGGGGCCGGGGTGGGCTCCGTGGCGTTGTACTGGGCGATCATTCCGCAGATGGTGGCGCGGCCGTGGACGTTGAACGAGGAGATCGCGGCCTCCAGGTGCTCACCGCCGACGTTGTCGAAGTAGACGTCGATGCCGTCGGGGGCGGCCTCGGCGAGCTGGTCCCGTACGGGGCCGTTCTTGTAGTTGAAGGCCGCGTCGAAGCCGTACTCCTCGGTGAGGAGCTTGACCTTCTCGTCGGAGCCGGCCGAGCCGATGACCCGGGAGGCGCCCTTGAGCTTGGCCATCTGGCCGACCTGGCTGCCGACCGCACCGGCGGCGCCGGAGACGAAGACGGCGTCCCCCTCCTTGAAGGAGGCGACGTCGAACAGGCCGGCGTAGGCGGTGAGCCCGGTCATGCCGAGCACCCCGAGGTAGGCGGAGAGCGGGGCGAGCGAGGCGTCGACCTTCACCGCGTGCTTGGCCGGGACGTCGGCGTACTCACGCCAGCCGAGACCGTGCAGGACGTGGTCGCCGACGGCGAAGCCCTCGGCGTTCGACGCGACGACCTCGCCGACCGCGCCGCCCTCCATGGGGTGGTCGAGCTTGAAGGGCGGGGTGTACGACTTCACGTCGTTCATCCGGCCGCGCATGTAGGGGTCGACCGAGAAGTGGAGGTTGCGGACGAGGAGGCGGCCCTCACCGGGGGCGGCCACCGGCGCCTCGCGCAGCGCGAAATCGGATGCCTCGGGCCAGCCGTGCGGGCGGGCGACGAGGTGCCATTCGCGGCTGGACGTGGGAAGTGCGGACATGGGCTCGGGTCTCCTCGATGTCGTGCGGGGCGGGAAGCCGTAAAAGCTTCAGGACATGAAACAACCATGCGTCCAGATATTTCACCTTGTCAAGTAATTCGGTACCCTGGGTGTCATGGCCACCTCGCGCACGGATCCGCTCACCCTCGACGTCATCCAGCTCATCGGCGGAGTCGTGGCGCGCTACCACGAGGAGTACGAGCGGGCAGCGGCCACACACGCGCTGACCGGCGCGCAGGCCAGGGTCCTCGGGCTGCTCTCCCTGGAGCCGATGCCCATGCGCAAGGTTGCCCGGAAACTGAAATGTGAACCGTCCAACATCACCGGAATAGTCGACCGGCTGGAGCTCCGGGGCCTCGTGGAACGCCGCCCGGACCCGGCCGACCGGCGGGTGAAGCTCGCCGCCCCGACCGAGGAGGGCGTCCGGACGGCCCGGCAGCTGCGGGACGCGCTGGACTTCGCCCGGGAGCCGCTCGCCGAGCTGTCGGAGTCGGAGCGGACGGTGCTCCGCGACCTGCTGCGCAGGATGCTCGGCGAGGACGCCGCCTAGGACCTCCGCCGCGTCAGGGGCAGAAGATCCACCAGATGCAGGTCTCCGTCGGTGACGGGGTGGGGGTCGGCTCGTCCGACGGCTCCGACGGTGTGGGGTCCGCTGTCGGCTTTCCGGAGTCCGAGGGTTCGGCCGGCGCTTCCGTCTCCTCGGGGCCGGCGGACGCGGACGGCGAGGCCTTCGCGGGCGCGGAGGGTGACGGGGGCACCCCGGGCGCCGTGGTGCGGGCCGGGCCGCCCGTCGTGGTCGCGGTCGCGGAGTGGGAATCGGTGACCGGCACGACGGTGGGCGCCTCCACCGGGCCGGGGTCGTCGGCCTCCGTGCTCGACGACGCGGACGGGACAGGCTCCGTGGCCGCGGTCGTGGCCTCGCTCACGTACTCCGATCCACCGCTGTCGCCCCCGGGCTCCATGGCCAGCTCGGCGAGGCTCAGCGCGCCAAGCGCCAGCACCGCACCCGCCGCCGTCAGCAGCAGCGCGCGGCCGCGCCTGCGGTGCCCCCTGCGACGGCGGGGCCGCGCGGCACCCCGGACACGGCGGCGGTGACCGGCGGCCCCGGAGGTCTCCAGGGTCTCGCCGGGCGGCTCCGGGTCAACGGCGGAGGGGCCCGCGACGGCATAGGGGGCCAGCGCGTCGGCGGGGGTCCCGCAACCGGCGCAGGCCAGCGCCCCGTTGAGGTGCCGTTGGCACGGGTGGCAGTAATCCATGGCGCCCGCAGACTAGACGTGCGCGGAACAACACAGGAAGCCGCACAGGTGAGGATCCTGTGTGGAACCAAGGACTCCGGGGTACGCCGCCCGATACGTTCGGTACGCGGCAGGATGGGCACCATGACCGCTCCCACCCCGTTCGGGCCGCTCCAGTTCCAGCTCGTCCTGCTGCGCCGGATGGCCGACCACCAGCCGGACCTCGTCGAGGACGCCCGTCATGAACTGAGCGCCTCCCTCGCCGAGATGCGGGAGGCGAACCGCCGCTGGCAGGCCATGCTGCGCGCCCCGCGCGGCCGGGGCGCTCTGCGCCGCTACCGCTCGGTCCTGGGCGAGCCCGAGTCGTCCGTACGCCGCAAGGTCGGCGACCTGGAGTGCGACGCGCTGCTGTGGCCGCTGCCGCTCTGGCCGGACCTGCGGTTCGAGGTGATGGCGGGCCCCGGCGGAGCGGTGTGGAACGAATGGCTGGTCCGCGCGCCGGGCGCGGCGGGCCCCGGGTTGCGTACGGCCGCCGACCTGCTCCCCTGGTCGTGCACCGTGGACGAGGTGGCCAGGGCCTTCGCCCCGGCGCGGCCCATGGAGGGCAGCGCGCCGACCCGCTGGGCACTGGCCTTCACCGACCCGGCCGCGCCCGGTGGCCGGCCCCGCGTCGCCGAGTTCACCTGGGGACTGTTCCAGCGGCTGCTGCCTGACGGGCCCTGAGATCTGGCATGCCGTCAGCTCTTGTCCCCCCGACGGCTCACCCAGCGCGCGCCGCACCGGCCACGGAGCGACGATGCCAGGACAGCCGGCTGCCGCCGGTGCCCCCCGTCAGCGCTCTCGGGAGAACCTGCCGTGACCGTCAGTCTCGAACAGTTGCGCCGTTGCCATGTCGCCGTCGATCTCGGGGCCGCGAGGACCCGTGTGTACATCAAGGGAGTGGGGCTCGTCGTCGACGAGCCCAGTGTCGCCGCCGTGAACATGCGGACCGGCTCGCTCATCGCCGTCGGCGCGCTCGCCGAGCAGATGACCGGCCGTACGCCCGCGTACATCCGGGTGGCCCGTCCCGTCTCCGGCGGGACCGTCGTCGACATCGACATGGCGCAGCGGATGCTGCGCCATCTGCTCGGTGAGAAGCTCCGCCGCCAGCTGCGCCGGAAGCCGCGGCTGCGGGCCGCCGCCTGTGTCCCGCACGACGCCGATCCGCTGGCCCAGCGGGCGGCCGTCGAGACCCTCGTGGGGCTCGGCGCGCGGCGGGTGGAGCTGGTCGACACCCTCATCGCCGCGGCCATCGGCTGCGGGCTGCCGGTCGAACAGCCGACCGCCACCATGATCATGGTCTGCGGGGCGGCCACCACCCAGATCGCCGTGCTCTCGCTCGGCTCGATCGTGACGGCCGTACGCATCCCGATCGGCGGCGAGGCCATCGACCACGCGGTCATCCAGCATCTGCGCCAGCACCACGAGCTGATGCTGCCCAGCCAGTCCGTGCGGCCCCTGCAGCTGGCGCTCCGGGGCAACGGCCTCACGGTCGCCGGCCCGGCGGTGACGGAGATCCACGGCCGGGACGTGGCGACCGGTCTGGCCCGTTCGGTCCAGGTCGACACCGCCGCCGTACGCCAGGCGATCCACGCCCCGCTGACCGCGGTGCTCGACGGACTGGGGAAGGTGCTGCGTGACTGCCCGCCCGACCTGGTGGCCGACATCGCGGAGTCCGGGATCATGATGGTCGGCGGCAGCGCGCTGCTGCCGGGCCTCGACCAGATGCTGCGCGACGCCACGGGTGTGCCGGTGCACATCGGCGAGCGGCCCGACGTGTGCTCGGTCCTGGGGCTCGGCGCGATGCTGGACGGCACGGTCCAGCCGCTGGCCCTCGCCCCGCTCGCCGGCTGAAGCCGGCGGGCCGCCGGTGGACGGGACGGATCCGGACCTGCGGACCACCCTCCAGCACATCGTGGACACCGCGACGGCGTTGGCCGGGGCGCGTTACGGCGCCCTGGCCCTCCTCCACGGGGAGGACCGCCATGTCACCGACCTGTTCACGACCGGCCTGTCCGACGGCGAACGCCGCACCGCGAGCCCGCTCCTGGACGGGCGGGCGGGGGTCCTCGGGGCCCTCGTGGACGAGGACCAGGCCGTGCGCGTCGACGATCTGACGGCCGGCCCGCACCCCCGCGTCCTTCCGGAGCCGCTCCTGCCGATGCGTTCCTTCCTCGGGGCGCCCGTCCGGGTGCACACCGAGGTGCTCGGCAGCCTCTGCCTCACCGCCGGGGAGCCGGGGCGCTTCACGGACACCGAGTCGGCGCTGCTGCGGCTGCTCGCCTCCCAGGCCGCCGCGGCGATCAGCGGCGCCCATCTGTACGAGGCGGCACGGCAGCGGGAGCACTGGATCGAGGGGGCGGCGGCCGTCACCCGGGCGCTGCTGACCGGAGCGGGCACGACGGACGCGCTGACGACCGTCGCCGAGCGGGCCAGGGTGCTGGCCGACGCGGCGGCCGGGGTGATCCTCCAGCCGACCCCGGGCGGCGGGATGGAGATCGTCGCCGCCTCCACCCTGGACGATCCGGCCGGCCTGGTCGGCACCGCCATCGAGCCGGGCTCCCCCGTCCTCGTGCAGCTGCTGGGCGGCGAGGAGGTCTTCATCGAGGACTCCGCGACGGACGAACGGATGACGACGCCCGTACGCTCCCGGTTCGGCCCCAGCATGATGCTGCCCCTGGAGAACGAGGGCAGGCTGATCGGCACGCTGGCCCTCCCCCGGCGGCGCGGCGAGGCCCCGTACACGGCGATGGACCGGCTGCTCGCCTCCCAGTTCGCCTCCCAGGCCGCGCTGGCCCTGGTGATGGCCGACGCGCAGCACTACAGGGAGCAGCTGGCGGTCTACGAGGACCGCGACCGCATCGCCCGTGACCTGCACGACCTCGTCGTACAGCGGCTGTTCGCCACCGAGATGATGCTGGAGTCGACCCGCCGCAAGGACCTCGCGGGCGACACCGGGACCGCCGAGCTGCTCGGGCACGCGGTCGACGAGCTGGACTCCACGATCCAGGAGGTCAGGACCGCGATCTTCGCGCTCCAGCAGCCGCCGGCCGACGCTCCCACGACCTTTCGCGGCCGGGTCCTGCGCGAGACGGGCGGAGCGGCGGCGGTGCTCGGCTTCCAGCCGTCGGTCCAGTTCACCGGCGCGGTGGACGCCCTGGTGCGGGAGCCGGTGGACGGGGAACTGCTCGACGTGCTGCGCGGCGCCCTGGCGGCCGCGCACCGGCGGGCGGGGGTGTCGGCCGTCGAGGTGGAGGTGGACGCGACGGCGCGGCTGCCCGACGGGCGGGCGGCGGTGCGGCTGGTGGTCGCGGACGACGGGCGCGCCGAGGACGGCGGACGGTCGCCGACCGTCACCTGGCAGGCGCCGCTCTGAGGGCGATCCGGGTGTTGGAGTGGGCGACGCCCGCGTCCCTCTTCAGCCGTCGCAGCAGCGTGTCCAGGGATCCGGGGTCGGCCGCCGTGGCGCGTACGAGGTAGTCGTGGGCGCCCGTCACGTGCACCACCTCGGTGATGCCGGGCAGGGTCAGCACCGAGCGTTCGAACTCCTCGTTCGTCGTGTCGAGGCGCAGCGACACGTCGATGAAGACGACGAGGCCCGAACGGGTGTCGGCGGCCGGGTCGACGATGACCGTGAAGCCGCGGATCACCCCGTCGCGGCGCATACGGCGCACACGGTCGCCCGCGGCGTTGGCACTGAGCCCCACGCGCACGCCCAGATCGCGGTACGAGATCCGGGCGTCTTCCTGGAGAATGCCGAGGATCTCTCTGTCCAACCGGTCCATACCGGCGATTCTCGCAGTCCGGGGCGGAAAACGGCGGGTGGGAGGCCCGTCCGGGGGCCGCCGGGAGGCCCGCCGCCCATGGGGCGTCTGCCGTGCGACGGGCTTACCCGGATGGCGCAGCCCACCGTGCCTCGCCCGCTCCTCCCCCCTTGACTTGCGGTGTGGAGACAACCGCCGAGCAGGCCCCCGCCCCGGACCGGAAACAATCCGCCGCCGCCTACCGGAACCTGATCATGGCCACGATCGGATTCACGCTCACCTTCTGGGCGTGGAACCTGATCTCCCCCCTGTCCGGTGACTTCAAGGAGCGGCTCGGCCTGAGCTCCTTCCAGCAGTCGCTGCTGGTGGCGGTGCCCGTGCTCGTCGGCTCGCTCGGCCGGATCCCGGCGGGCGCGCTGACCGACAAGTTCGGCGCCAAGCTGATGTTCCCGGTCGTCTCGGCCCTGACGATCGTCCCGGTGCTGCTGCTCATCCCCGCCAAGGACTCGTACGGGGCGATGCTGGCGGTCGGCTTCCTGCTCGGGCTCGGCGGCACGACGTTCGCGATCGGTATCCCACTGGTCAACTCGTGGTTCCCACCGGTGAAACGGGGTCTCGCGCTCGGGGTGTTCGGGATGGGCATGGGCGGCGTCGCGCTGTCCGGCTACTTCACGCCGAGGATCGCCGGGCACGACGTGAACCTGCCGTTCTGGATCGTCGCCGGAGCGCTCCTGGTCTACTCGCTGCTCGCGGCGGTCCTCATCACCGACCACCCGGGGCGGAAGGTGCCGACGGACTCCCTGGGCCACCGGCTGGGCGAGGCGGGCCGGCTGCGGGTGACCTGGGAGCTGTCCGCGCTGTACGCGATCGGCTTCGGCGGCATCGTCGCGTTCGGGGTGTATCTGCCGACGTACCTGAAGACCTGGTACGAGATGTCACCGACGGAGGCGGGCACCAAGGCGGCGGGGTTCGCGCTGGTCACCGTCATCTTCCGGCCGATCGGCGGCTGGCTGTCGGACCGGATCCACCCCGCCCTGGTCACGGCCGGGGCCCTGCTGCTGGCCGCGCTGATGGCCGTCGTCCAGGCCTTCGACCCGCCGCTGGATCCGCTCGGCACGGTCGCGCTGCTCTGCATGGCGGCCGGTCTCGGCACCGCGAGCGGCAGCGTCTTCGCCCTGGTCTCGCAGGTGACGCCGCAGGCGAAGGTGGGCAGCGTGACCGGCATCGTCGGTGCGATGGGCGGGCTCGGCGGCTTCGTCCCGCCGCTGGTCATGGGGGCGATCTACAGCGCGAAGGACTCGTACTCGATCGGCTTCATGCTGCTCTCCGACCTGGCGCTGGCGGGCGCCGTCTACGCCTACGGCCGGATGCGGAGCGTCCGGCGCGACGGCTGACGGCCCTCTTCGGGACTTCGCGGTCAGCGCTTAGGCTTCGCCGGGTGATCTCTCTTCTGCCCGCGCTGAGCGGAGCGTCCGGCCGCACGGACTCCCCTGAGGCCGTCCGGTTCGGCGAACACGCCCTGACCTACGCACAGTTGGCCGATGCGACCGCCTCACTCGCCGTCCGGATCGCGGGGGCGGGGCGCGTCGCGGTGTGGGCCACGTCCACCCCGGAGACGGTGGTCGCCGTCGTGGCGGCGCTCCGGGCGGGGGTGCCCGCCGTGCCGCTCAATCCGAAGACCGGTGAGCGGGAACTCACGCACATCGTCGCCGACAGCGCCCCGTCGGTGGTGCTGGCCGGGGCCGACGACGTACTGCCGGCCGCGCTGGGCGGCCTGGAGCGGCTGGATGTCGACACGTCCGCCCGCCCGACGGAGGCCGGCCCCGCCGAGCCCCCGGCGGACTCCCCCGCGCTGGTCGTCTACACCTCCGGCACGACGGGCCCGCCCAAGGGCGCCGTCCTGCCCCGCCGGGCGATCGCGGCGACGCTGGACGCGCTGGAGGACGCCTGGCGGTGGACCGGCGAGGACGTCCTGGTCCACGCCCTGCCGCTGTTCCACGTGCACGGGCTGATCCTGGGCGTCCTCGGCCCGCTGCGCCGGGGCGGCTCCGTGCGTCACCTCGGCCGGTTCTCGGCCGAGGGGGTGGCCCGGGAGCTCCGCTCCGGGGGCACGATGCTGTTCGGAGTCCCCACGATGTACCACCGGCTGGCTGGTGCGCTGGACGGTCAGGCGGGGTCCGGCGACCTCGCGACCGCCCTGGCGGGCGCCCGTCTGCTCGTCTCGGGCTCGGCGGCACTGCCGGTCCACGACCAGGAGCGGATCGCCGCCGCCACCGGGCGCGGGGTCATCGAGCGGTACGGAATGACCGAGACCCTGATGAACACGGGCGTGCGGGCCGAGGGCGTACCCCGGGCCGGAACGGTCGGCCCGCCGCTGCCGGGCGTGGAGCTCAGGCTCGTCGAGGAGGACGGCACCGTGCTCCGGGACACCGCGTCCATCGGCGAGATCCAGGTGCGCGGCCCGAACCTCTTCACCGGCTATCTGAACCGGCCGGACGCCACGGCCGCCGCCTTCACCGAGGACGGCTTCTTCCGTACGGGCGACATGGCCACGGTCGACCCCGACGGCTATGTGCGGATCGTCGGGCGCAAGGCCACCGACCTCATCAAGAGCGGCGGCTACAAGATCGGTGCCGGTGAGATCGAGAACGCCCTGCTCGACCACCCCGGTGTGCGGGAGGCAGCCGTCACCGGCGAGCCGGACTCGGACCTCGGCGAGCGGATCGTCGCCTGGGTGGTGCCGGCCGACCCCGGATCGCCCCCGGAGGAGCGGGAGCTGGCGGACCATGTGGCGGACCTGCTGGCACCGCACAAACGCCCGCGCGTCGTCCGCTACCTCGACGTACTGCCCCGGAACGAGCTGGGCAAGATCATGAAGAGGTCACTCGGTGTCTGACCCCACGTGCGCCCGCCTGTCGGCGCGGGAGGCGATCGCCGCCGTCACCGGCAGCTTCACCGAACACCGTCCGGCCGGGCGGTCCGTCCCTCCGGACGGCCCGCTCGGCTGGGGCGGTTACGCGGAGTCCAGGGCGCGCGCCTCGGCGCGGACCGGCGAGGAGGAGTCCGTCCTGTACGGGACCGCCGTCGTCGGCGGCCGGGAGTGCGTCCTGGTCGCGTTCGAATTCGGCTTCCTGGGCGGCTCGTTGGGCGGTCGGACCGGGGACCGGCTGGAGGCCGCGTACGCGCTGGCGGGTGAGCGGAGGCTGCCGCTCGTCTCGCTCGTCGCCACCGGGGGCAGCCGGATGCAGGAGGGCATGATCGCGCTGATACAGCTTCAGCGGGTGGCCCGCGCGTCCACGCGGCTGAGGGCCCAGGGGCTGGCGCAGATCGCGGTGCTGCGGGACCCGACGACGGGGGGCGGCTGGGCGACCGTGGGGGCGGGCTCCGACGTGGTGCTGGCGCTGCCCGGTGCGCAGATCGGCTTCGCGGGGTCCCGGGTGCGGCCCGCGGACGCGGATCCGTACGCGTACACCGCCGAGGGGCAGCTCGCGGCGGGTCAGGTCGACGCGGTCGTCACGCCGCGGGAGCTGCCGGGCACGCTGGGCCGCTGGCTGGCCGCGCTGACGGTCGCGGAGCCGGTGCGGGCCGCCCCGGTGCCGGGCGCGCTGTCGGCCACGGGGCTGCCGGAGACGGGCTGGGAGGCGGTGGAGCAGGCCAGGTCGGCGGCGCGGCCACGGGCCGAGGCCTATCTGGACGCGTACTTCGATGACCGGCTCCCCTTGGGCGGTGACCGGTGCGGCGGCAGGGACCCCGGGCTGCTCTGCGGGGTCGGTCTGCATGCGGGGCGCCCCGTGGCGTACGCCGCGCAGTGCGGCACCGCGACCCGCCCTGCGGGCTACCGTACGGCGGCCCGGGTGATCCGGCTGGCGGACCGGCTCGGCCTCCCTGTGCTGACCCTGATCGACACCCCCGGCGCCGCCAACGACGCGGAGGCGGAACGGGCGGGCGCGGGCGCCGCCATCGCCGACGCCTTCGCGGCGGTCGCCGGGGCCCGGGTCCCCGTGACGACGCTCGTGATCGGCGAGGGCGGCTCCGGCGGGGCGCTGGCCCTGGCCGCGCCGGACAACACCCATGTCACGGCGGACAGCTACTTCTCGGTGATCGCCCCCGAACTGGCGGCGGCCATCCTGAAGCGCGGTCCGGACGAGGTGCGGTCCACCGCCGACCAGCTCCGGCTGCGCCCCCAGGACCTGGTGGAGCTCGGGGTGGCCCGTTCGGTGGTCGGCCGCGCCGGTCCGGAGGGCTGAGACGTGCTCGGCGCGCCGCCCGGGCGACGGTTGGCTAGCGTGAAGGAAGGACCGATCGTCGAGTGAAGTGAGGGCCGGGTCATGGCCGCAGAATCCGAGGGCACTCCGTGCTGGGCCGACGGCACGTTCGGCGACCTCGAAGGGGCGAAGCGCTTCTACGGTGAGCTCCTGGGCTGGACGTACGCCGACTCGATGCCGGAGTACGGCAACTACACCCAGGCCTATGTGGACGGGAAGGCGGTCGCCGCGCTGTCGCCTCCGATGCCCGGCCAGGAGGCATCGAACGCCTGGTGTCTGTACCTCGCGTCACCGGACGCCGCCGCCACCGCGACGAAGATCGGCGAACACGGGGGCCAGGTGCTGGTGGAGCCGATGCGGGTCGGCGACTTCGGGACGATGGTGCTGGCCACCGACCCCGGCGGGGCGGCCTTCGGGGTGTGGCAGGCGGGCAGTCACGAAGGGTTCGAGGCCCGTGCGGTGCCCGGCGCGTTCGCCTGGGCGGAGATCTGCACCCGGGAGCCGGCGAAGGCGGACTCCTTCTTCCCGTCCGTCTTCGGCTACGGCGTGAAGCACATGGACGACGACGCGATCGACTTCTCGCTCTACGACCTGGGCGCCGACCCGGTGCTCGGCCGGATGAAGATGGGTGAGGAGTTCCCGCCCCAGGTGCCGGCCCATCTGAACGTCTACTTCGGCGTGGCCGACTGCGACGCGGCGGTGGAGAAGGCCACGTCGCTCGGGGCGGAGGTCCGCGTCGAGCCGATGACCATCCCGTTCGGCCGGTTCGCGTCCCTGACGGACCCGCAGGGCGCGGTGTTCTCGGTGTTCGACCCCACGACGACCGGGGGCGAGATGCCGGACGTCACCGACGTCTCCTGACCGGTCCCCCGGCCCTACGGCTGCGGATCGCGTGCGTCGTACCGGGCGAAGGCGCGCCAGCGCAGCCCGAGCAGGCACACCACCAGCACGCATGCGATGCCGCCGCCGGTCACCGCCACGGCCGGTGAGGTCAGGTCGGCCACGGAGCCGGCCACGAGATCTCCGAGCCGTGGACCGCCCGCCACGACGACGATGAACACGCCCTGCAGCCGGCCGCGCATGTCGTCCGGCACGGCCGCCTGGAGCATGGTGTTGCGGAAGACCATCGAGATGGAGTCCGCGCAGCCGGCGAGCGCGAGCAGGACCAGCCCGGGCCAGAGCTGCCGGGTGAGCCCGAACACCGCGATGGCTCCACCCCAGCAGGCCACGGCGATCAGCACCGCGAGCCCGTGCCGGCGGATGCGGCCCAGCCACCCGGAGAAGACACTGCCGAGCAGTGCCCCCAGTGCCGGGGCGGCGACCAGGAGTCCGGTGGTCTTCGCGTCGCCGCCGAACCAGACCACGGCGACCACGGGGAAGAGGGCCCGGGGGTGGGCGAGCACCATCGCGCTCAGGTCGGTGAAGAAGGTCATCCGGAGATTGGGCCTGGTGCCGAGGAAGCGCAGGCCGTCCATGACGGACGCCCGCCCGGCCCCCTTCTCCCCCGCGGCCCGGTCGGGCAGCATCGAGGGCAGCCGCCACATCGCGTACAGCGAGGCCGTGAAGGTGACGGCGTCGACGGTGTACGCCGCCCGGTAGCCCCACCAGCCGACGATGAGGCCGCCGAGCATCGGGCCTGCCAGGCCGCCGGTGGTGGACGTCATGGCGTTGAGCGCGTTGGCGGCGGGCAGCTGTTCGGCCGGGAGCAGCCGGGCGATCATCGAGCTCCGGGCCGGGGAGTTGAGCGCGAAGCACACGGCCTGGAGGGCGACGACCGCGTAGAGCAGCCCCACGTGCTCGACCCCGGCGAACGTCACCGCGGCCAGCACGAGGGAGAGCAGGAACGAGCCGGTGGCGCTGAAGAGCCCCAGCCGGCGCCGGTCGACGGTGTCGGCGACGGCCCCGCTGTACAGACCGAGGAGCACCAGCGGGACGAGTGAGCAGAGACCGATCAGTCCTACGGAGAACGCCGACCCGGTGATGTCGTAGACCTGGAGGGAGACGGCGAGCGCCGTCATGCCCTGCCCGATCCAGGAGACGGTGTTCCCGAACCAGAGCCGCCGGTAGTCGGGGGAGGAACGCAGCGGCGTCAGGTCGGCGAGTATGCGGGTGCGAGGTACACCTTGTTCGGCTGTTTCGGTCACAGGGGATGGTAACGGCCGCACATCGGCGCCCCAGGTGGGGTGCGGCTCACCGACCGCCGTCGGCGCGCCGGGCCGCTCCGCGCTCGCATCGCTTTTCCGCCACTCGGCGCGAAGGTGGCGCAATCACACGTTGCCGCCCCGTTCCATGGCGCGCAGCCTGGTGCGGGAGCGCTCCCATGCTGCCGCAGCCTGGCCGCGCCCGTTCTCCATGGAACCGCCACCGCGTGCAAGCACCACCGATGTGCGAAGACCGCCACTGCGCAAGCGTCCCCCACTCTGGAGCCGATACATGCCAAGACGCCGCTGGGCAGGGCCAGTTCTGCTGGCCCTCCTGCTGACCGCCCCCCTCTCGCTCCCCGCCTCGGCCGCCGATGCCGGGCCGCCCCGGGCGGAAGCCTCGTCGCCTGTCCCCCTCCCCTCGCTCAGCGCGACCACCACCCAGGTCGCCTCCGGACTGAAGCGGCCCACCGCGCTCGTCGCCCCCGACGACGGCACGGACCGGCTCTTCATCACGGAGAAGTCCGGCACCGTCCGCGTCTACCGGCCGGACACCGGCCTGGCCGCCACGCCGATCGTGGACATCAAGTCGGCCGTGGACGAGTCGGGCAACGAGCGCGGTCTGCTCGGCATCGCCCTCCCGCCCGACTTCGCCGAGAGCCAGGACCTGTACCTGGCGTACACGGCACTGCCCGACGCCGCGGTCACCCTCGCCCGCTACCGCCTCGACGAGTCCCGCCTGGAGGTCCTGCTCTCGCAGCCGCACGCCGAGAACAGCAACCACAACGGCGGCCAGCTCGCGTTCGGCCCGGACGGCCATCTGTACTGGAGCATCGGCGACGGCGGTGGCTCGGCGGACCCCCTGCGCGCCGCGCAGCGGCTGGACACCCTGCTCGGCAAGATCATGCGCATCGACGTGAGCCGGAGCTGCGGCGAGCTCGCCTACTGCGTCCCCGACGACAACCCCTTCGTGGGCACCCCCGGCGCCCGCGAGGAGATCTGGCTGTACGGACTGCGCAACCCCTGGCGGTTCTCCTTCGACGACGCCGACGGCTCGCTGTGGATCGGCGACGTCGGCCAGGGCCACTGGGAGGAGATCGACCACCTCGCGCCCGGGCAGGGAGGGCTGAACCTCGGCTGGTCCTGCTACGAGGGGCTGGAGAAGTTCGAGGGCGGCGACTGCAAGGCCGGCGAGACGTACACGGAACCGGTCTTCACGTACTCGCCGTACACCGGAGGCTGCTCGATCATCGGCGGCCGCGTCTACCGGGGCCAGGAGTACGCCGGCCTGGTCGGCGGCACGTACATCGCCACCGACTACTGCTCGTCCACGGTCTGGGCGCTGCGCCCCGACGGCGCGGGCGGGTACGAGGAGGCGGAGATCGGGAAGATGCCCACTCAGGTGACATCCATCGGGGCGACCGCCGACGGGGAGTTCTACGTGGTCAACGACCTGCCCGGCGGACTGCACCGGGTGTCGTTCGCGCAGGAGGAGCCCACCTGCCGGGTGGACCGCACCGTGAACGCCTGGGGTACGGGTTCCACGGTCGACCTCACCGTCACCAACACGGGTACCACGCCAGTGAACGGCTGGACGCTCGAATTCTCGCTGACTCTCGGGCAGACCGTCGTCTCGGACTGGAACACGGACCTGACCCAGGGCAGCAACACGATCGAGGCGGCCGACGCCGGGCACAACGCCACGATCGCCCCGGGCGCGAGCATCACCCTCGGCTATCTCGTCGAGCACACCGGGGACGCCTCGGCACCGCCACGGTTCATGCTCAACGGGGACGCCTGCGCCGTCGGCCGCTGACCGGCCGGCCCGCGCCCCGACGCCGGCGGGGCCCGCTGCAAGAGCGGGCCCCGCCGGTTCGTCGCGCCCTGGCGCTACTCGATGTTGATCTTGAAAGTGCTGGTCCTGTTGCGGATGTCCTCGGCGTTGCCGCTCATCCGCAGGCCACGGAAGGTGACCTCGCCGACCGCGGGCCCCTGTCCGGGTTCGGGCATCTCGTTCGCCCAGATCCCGAAGCCGGACTTGGAGTCGAAGGCGTCGCCGCTCTTCTTGGAGTTCGTGATGGAGATGTCGGTGAAGAGCGTGTCCTTGACCGGGAACTGCGGCTGCCCGCCCACGTAGTTGGTCTGGAACATCACCCCGCCGTACGTGGAGTCCTCGATGTCGACGTCGTTGACGCGGATGCCCTGGAAGACCTTGGAGGCGGAGAAGGCCCAGATGGCGGGGAAGACCTGTGAGCCCCAGAAGTGGCCGCCCGTACGTTCCAGGGACACGTTCTCGACGGTCGTGGGCTCGCTGCCGAAGCCGTTCATCGGGTACCCGAAGTCCAGCGAGGAGATCGTGATGCCGGAGTACACGAGTGTGTCGGCGATCCGGATGTTGCGGAAGGTGTTGTCGTAGCCGCCGTAGACGGCCAGACCCGCCGCCCGCCAGGTCAGTGTCGCGGTGAGGTTCGCGTAGACGTTGTTCTTCATGTCCGCTCCGCCGGCGTCGATCGCCGAGAAGAGCGCGAAGCTGTCGTCACCCGTGGCCCGGGCGTCGTTGTTGACCACGTGGTTGTCCGTGGACCCGTTGGTCATGTTGACGCCGTCGGCGAACATGTTGCGGATCCGGGAGTTCTTGATGGTCATGCCGTCGGTGTTGGCGCCCCAGTAGAGGCACACCATGTGCTCGACCCAGATGTTGTCGATGGTGATGTCGGAGACGTTGGAGAAGTCGAAGACCTTGCCGGGCCCGTCGATCCGGGACGTGTAGTTGCCGAAGTAGGCGAACCCGGAGAACGAGGAGCCCTTGGCGCTCGCGTCCGCCCGGAAGCCGATGTCCGTGTTCTCCTGGGAGGAGGGCGCGTGGAAGCGGGTGAACCACGGCCCGGCCCCGACGATCTTCACCGCCTTGCCGTAGACCTGGAACTTGCTGGACGTCTCGTAGTCACCGGCGGGCAGGAAGACGCCGACCAGCTTGCCCGTGCCGTCCATGCGCACCTTGTCGATGGCGTTCTGCACGTCCTGGTGCGAGAAGCCGGCGGGCACGGCGTACGCGGCCGGATCAGGGTTCGACGCCGCGGTCGCCTGCTCGGTGTTGACGAAGTCGATGGCGTAGCCGGCGCCGTTTCCGGCGTCCTTCTGCAGCCGGATCCTGGAACCGGCAGGGACGGTCCTGCCGAGCTGGAGGCTCGCCTCGTCGTAGATGTGCCGCGGGGCGCCGGCGCCGGGCGAGTTGCCGGGCGAGGCCTCGTTGCCGTAGAGCCAGGCGTACTTCGCCGTGAGGTCGATCGCCTTGAGGAACTGGCCGTCCACGTACACGTTGAGGGTCGTGTCGGTGCCGTCGGGGACCGAGAAGCGCGTGACGAGGGTGTTGGTGGCCGCGCGCGTGGTCCATTCGACGTACTGGCCGGTTTCGGTGAGGGTCACGGCCTTGCGGCCGCTGGCCTCACCGGCGATGTCGCCGACGGTCCGGTTGGGGCCGACGGTCTTCGCGCCGCCACCGAGTGTGCCGTCCTCGGCCTCGTACATGTCGTAGGGCATGCTCGCCCCGCGTCCCACGAACAGCGACTGCGACGTGGTGTTGTTGGCCCGCTTGACCGGCAGTTCGTTGGCGTCGTCGGCGATGACGGTCTTCACGGTGTACTTGCCGTTGCCCGCCGTCCACGAGCCGAGGCCGACCGGAGCGGCGGTCCGCCCCGCGGCGACGACGCCGTCGTGGGAACCGGTGAGGGTCTTCACCGTGGCGCCCTTGTCGTCCTGGATCACCAGGGAGACCTGGTGGGCGCCGGACGCGGAGTCGGTCGTTCCCTGGTTCTTGATCGCGACGGAGAACGTCACCTCGTCGCCGGCCGAGGGGCTGGAGGGAGACCAGGAGACCGGCGCGGCGATCAGGTCGGAGCTGGACACCGGCTTGACGACCAGGGCGGCGGGCCGGACGAAGACGTTGTTCGCCTCGTCCTGCTCGATGACCTTGTTCGCCGGATCGGCCTCGGCGCCCACCTGGTAGCTGCCCTCGCTCCGGGCCCCGATGCTCGCCGTGACGTTCTTCGACTCGCCGGGGGCGAGGGCGGGGACGTCCGCGGAGGCGGCCTTCTCGCCGCCCAGCGTGAAGTCCACGGTGGTGGCCGTCGCCGGCTTGCTTCCGCTGTTGGTGACCGACGCCGTGAGAGCGACGGGGTCGGACTCGACCGGTGCGGCGGGCGCGTGGGTGATGCCGGTGATCTCCAGGTCCGGATTGGCGGCGGGGGTGCCGATCACCTGGACTTCGGCCACCTGCGCACCGGGAGCACCGGTGTTCTTGGTGAACTTGAGCTGGATGTCGGCGGCGGATCCGGAGACCGGGATGGTCACCGTGTTGCCGCTGCCGGGAGAGAACGCGTAGTCCTTCGCCGCCACCAGGTTCGTGAACGCCGTCGAGCCCTGGCCGCGGCCGAGCACCTGGATGGTCTGGGTACGGGCGGCCCAGGCGGCGTCCGGGTTGAGCTTGACGACCACCTGGCTGAGGTCCGCGTCAGCACCCAGCTTCGTGGTGAGGGTGGCCGGGTAGGCGCCGCTCGCGCTTTCCCAGTAGGTGCTGGTGGAGCCGTCGTTGGCGTTGGCCGCGATGTAGGTCCAGTTGTTCGAGGACGCCTCGACGGGCTTGCCCTGGGCGAGGTCGGAGCCGGTGCCGCTGGTCGAACCCGGGCGTGTGACGCTGTTGCTCGGCGCCGACGCGTTCCCGGCGGCGTCCTTCGCCCTCACGTGGTAGGTGACCGTGGAGGCCGCCGGCGGGCGGTGGGTGAACGTCGTGACGTCACCCGCGACGGACTCGACGAGCCGGCCGTCCGCGTAGATGTCGTAGCCGCTGACCTCGGTGTTGTCGTCCGACGCCTGCCATCTGAGCTCGACGTCGTCACCGGACTGCGTGTACGCCAGGTTGCCGGGAGCCGTGGGCGCCTGGGTGTCGCCGCCGGAGCCCTTGCGGGTGACGCTGTTGCTGTCGGAGGAGACGTTGCCCGCCGCGTCCTTGGCGCGGACGAAGTAGGTGACGTCGTCCGCGGCCGACCGGTTGTCGGTGTACGTCAGGGTGTTCGCGGGGACGCTCGCCAGCAACTGGCCGTTGGCATGGACGTCGTAGCCGGTGACACCCGTGTCGTCCGTCGACGCCTTCCACGCGAGCTTGATCTGGCCGGTGGCGGGCTCGGTGTAACCCAGGCCGGAGGGAGCGGTGGGCGCCTGGATGTCACCGGCCGCGGGCCCGTACACCTCGAGCTCGGACAGCTGACCGGCGGGCCAGCCCGTGTTGGCGGTGATCAGCACCCGTACGTAGCGGGTCGTGGTGGCGTCGAAGGTGATGTCGGCCGACTGACCGCTGTCGCTGTCGCTGTCGAACGCGTACGCCTTCGATGCCGTCAGGTCGGTGAAGTTCTGGTTGTCGGCGGAGCCCTGGATCTTGAGTGTCTGGGTGCGGCCCGGCCATCCACCCGGCAGGCGCAGCGTCACCTGGTTCACTTTGACGGAGGAGCCGAGGTCCACCTGCACCCACTGGGGGAACGCGTTGTTCCTGCTCTCCCAGTAGGTGTCGCGGTTGCCGTCACCGGCGTTGGCCGCGCCGTACACGTCGGCGAAGCCACTGGCACTGTAGGGCTTGCCCTGCGCGAGGTTGGGGGTGGAGGCAGTGGTGGTGAGCACCTGCAGCTCGGCCAGTTGCGCGGTGCCGCCGGAGTTCCCGCTGAAGTCGGCGCGGACGTAGCGGGTGAGCGTCGCGGGTACGGCGATCTTCACCGTGTTGCCGTTCCCGGGGCTGAAGACGTACCGCGCCGATGTCTTGAGCGTGGTGAAGCTCTTGCCGTCGGCGCTTCCCCGGAGGGCCAGCGTCTGCTTGCGGGTCTGCCAGTGGGCCGGCAGACGCAACACGACCTCCCGGACCCGCTGGGCCTTTCCGAGATCGGTCTGCACCCACTGCGCCGACTTCTTGCCGGCCTGCCAGTAGGTGCGGGCGTCCCCGTCACTGACGTTGCCGGCGGCGTGCGCGCCGAGGGTGCTGCCGGCGCGGGCCGGGGTGCCCGCGGCGGTGTTCGGACCGCCGGCGGCGTGCGCGTCGAGGGCCGGCAGCCCCAGGACCATGACGGTCGAGGCCAGCGCGGCGGTGGCGGTGCGCTGCTTCCAGCGACCGGCCTTGGATGGGGGC
Organism: Streptomyces sp. NPDC079167; assembly: GCF_040686735.1. Classification (NCBI taxonomy): domain Bacteria; kingdom Bacillati; phylum Actinomycetota; class Actinomycetes; order Kitasatosporales; family Streptomycetaceae; genus Streptomyces; species Streptomyces sp. NPDC079167. The sequence goes on from NZ_JBFBLO010000001.1 coordinate 358,366, forward strand.
ATGGGGGTCCCTCCCTGCGAAGGCTCACGTACCGGGGGCAGTACGCGAGTGCGGCTCGTTAAGGGCTGAGCGGTTGCGCGGTACTGCGGGCGGATCAGGAAGCGGTCTGTGGGGTCACCGCGGCCATGTGCGCGATCCGGACCGCACAAGAATCGGCTTCTTGCATCAATCGATCGCAATATTGCAGACCTCTGACGGGGTCGTCCATGGGTCTGACACCATAAATTCTGTCCGCCCATGGAAAACCGACTGGGTGCGGATTGCCGGGCTGTCGCCGCTCCCGCTCGCCGCCCGCCCCTCGTGGCGCACGCGGGAGCGGCGGGCGGGACGCGGCAGAGGGCAGGCCGGTCTGCCCGCGGCCGGTGGAGGTAGAACAACTCGGGGTCCCCCTCGTCGAGCCCGTGGAGAAGACCCACGGGGTCCCAGCCGGCTCCCCGGAGCAACCGCTGCACCGGCACGTTGGAGACGTTGGTCGAGGTGAACAGCTTCGGGGTCGTACACCGGGCCGCCGCGGCGGCCAGCAACCGGCGCCCGACCCCTCTGCGGCGTGCCGGCGGAGTCACCATCAGCATCGGGATGAATCCCTGACCGAAGAACGTGTACTCCAGTACGCAGTAGCCGAGCGGGCGGGACCCGTCTTCCGCCAAGAGCACCCGGCCCAGTCGGCACCACCTTGCGATGCTCGTCCGCCGCTCGGCGTCGCCCGCGACGGCGACCACGTCGATCGCGGCCAGTGCCTCCGCGTCCGACCCGGTCGCCCGCCGCACCGGATGACTCACCGCACGCGCAGCCAGACCGCGGTGTCCTGGGGCAGCCGTCCCTCGTCGTCCAGCGGCCCGCTGCTCAGGAGGCGGGCGTGGTGGGCCGGCAGGCCGACCGCTCCGGTGGAGAGGTTGACCACGCAGACGAGGCCGTCCGGCCGTGCGAAGGACAGCACGCCCTCGGGCGCGGGGAGCCAGCTCAGGGGCCCGTCGCCGAAACCGGTCTCCGAGCGCCTCAGGCGCAGGGCGTCGCGGTAGAGGGTGAGCATCGAGCCCGGGTCGGCGGTCTGACGGTCGACGGCGTATCCCGACCAGTCGTCGGGCTGCGGCAGCCAGGGCTCCGCCTCGGTACCGAAGCCGTAGTGGGGCTCGTCCGCCGCCCATGGCATCGGGACCCGGCATCCGTCACGGCCCGGGTCCGTGCCCCCGGAGCGGAAGTGCATGGGGTCCTGGATGCGGCCGTGCGGGATGTCCGCCTCGGGCAGGCCCAGTTCCTCGCCCTGATAGAGGTAGACCGAGCCCGGCAGGGCCAGCGTGAGCAGGGCGGCGGCCCGGCTGCGGCGGGTGCCCAGTGCGAGGTCGGTCCGGGTGCCGAAGACCTTGGTGGCGAAGTCGAAGCCGGTGTCCGCACGCCCGTAGCGGGTCACGGTCCGGGTCACGTCGTGGTTGCACAGGACCCAGGTGGCGGGTGCGCCGACGGGGGCGTGCTCGGCCAGTGTGTCCTCGATGGCGCGGCGCAGGCAGTCGGCGTCCCACGGGCAGGCCAGGAAGTTGAAGTTGAACGCGGTATGCAGTTCGTCGGGGCGCAGGTAGCGGGCGAAGCGTTCGGAGTCGGGCAGCCAGACCTCGCCCACGAAGACCCCGCCGTACTCGTCGGCGATCGTCCGCCACGCGCGGTAGATGTCGTGCAGCTCGTCCTGGTCGATGTACGGATGGGGGTCGGCCCCCTCCACGAAGTCGGGCAGCCCCGGCGCCTTGGCGAGCAGCGCCGCGGAGTCGATGCGTACGCCCGCGACACCTCGCTCGAACCAGAAGCGGAGTACTTCCTCGTGCTCGTGGCGGACCTCGGGGTTCGCCCAGTTGAGGTCGGGCTGCTCCGGGGTGAACAGGTGCAGGTACCACTCTCCGTCGGGGACCCGGGTCCATGTGGTGCCGGAGAACTGGGAGGGCCAGTCGTTGGGGGGCAGTTCGCCCTCCGGGCCGCGGCCGGGCCGGAAGTGGAAGCGCTCCCGCTCCGCGCTGCCGGGTCCGGCGGCGAGGGCCGCCCGGAACCAGGCGTGCTGGTCGGAGACGTGGTTGGGCACGATGTCGACGATGGTGCGGATGCCGAGGTCACGGGCCTCGGAGATCAGCTTCTCCGCCTCGGCCAGCGTGCCGAAGGCGGGGTCGATGGTGCGGTAGTCGGCGACGTCGTAGCCGCCGTCGACCAGTGGCGACGCGTACCAGGGCGTGAACCAGACGGCGTCGACCCCCAGCTCGGCGAGGTAGGGCAGTTTCGCCCGGACGCCCGCGAGGTCTCCGGTGCCGTCACCGTCGCCGTCGGCGAAACTGCGCGGATATATCTGGTAGATGACGGCGTCGCGCCACCAGTCGTCGGGGCTGGGCGGGAGGGGGGCTGCCACGTTGTGGTCCTTTCGGGCAGGGTGGGTCCTCGCCGCCGGCACGGACAGCGGGGCGTCGGGACGTGCCGGCGGCGAAGTCTGGGGAAGTGCGTACGGGTGGCCGTCGACGCGGCCCGCTGGGTCTCAGCCCTTGAGCCCGCCGGCGGTCAAGCCGCTCATGATGTTGCGCTGGAAGATGAGGAAGATCAGTAGCGTGGGCAGCGAGGCGATCGCGAGGGCGGCGATCAGCACGTTCACGGGGACGCCGTTCGACAGGGAGTAGATGCCGACGTTGAGGGTCTGCATCGCCGGGTCGGGCAGGGTGAGCATCGGCCAGAGGAAGTCCTTCCAGACGCCGACGATCGCGAAGATGGACACGACTCCGAGGATCGGCCTGGAGATCGGCAGGACGATCGAGCGCAGGGTGCGCATCGGGCTCGCGCCGTCCATGGACGCGGCGTCCAGGAGTTCCCGCGGGATCGAGTCGAAGAACCGCTTCAGCAGGAAGATGTTGAAGGCGTTCGTCACCGACGGCAGCCAGATCGCCCAGGGCGTGTTGAGCAGGTTCCGCTCCACGATCGGGACGTCGAGCACGGTGAGGTACTGGGGGACGACGAGCACCGTCGCGGGGATCATCAGCGTGGCCAGCATCATGCCCAGGATCGCCTTGCCGAAGACCGGGCGGAGCTTGGAGAGCGAGTAGGCGGCGGCCACGTCGAACACGAGCTGGAAGGCCAGGGCGCCGAACGCGTAGTAAAGGGTGTTGAACAGCAGCCTGGCCAGGTCCATGACCTCCCAGGCCCGGGTGTAGTTGTCGGGCTCGAAGGAGCCGGGGACGAGGGTGGGCGGGCTCTGGATGACCTCCTGGGCGTCCTTGAACCCACTGGACACCAGCCAGTACAGCGGGCCGAGGAACACGAGGGTGAAGCACCCGACGACCACGGCGAAGGCCACCCAGTAGACCGCTCTGCCGCGGGGCCTGGCGAGTTGGGCCGGCGAAATGAGCGTGCGTGTAGACATGTCGGATCTCCCGGTCCTACTCGTCCTCGGAACGGCTGAGCTTGACGTACGCCGCCGAGAATCCGGCGAGGAGCACGAGCAGGAGCAGACCCAGGGCTGCCGCGGCGCCGTAGTTGTTGAAGTTGAAGGCGTACTGGTAGATGAGGTAGACGACCGTCGTGGTGGAGCCCTCGGGTCCGGCGCCGCCCGTCAGCAGGAAGGGCTCGACGAAGACCTGCATGGTGGCGATGACCTGCATCAGCAGCATCAGCGAGAGGATCAGCCGCGTCTGGGGGATCGTGACGTGCCAGATCTTGCGGAACACACCCGCGCCGTCGAGTTCGGCCGCCTCGTACAACTCACCCGGGATGCCCTGGAGCGCGGCGAGGTAGATCAGTGCCGCACCGCCCATGTTCATCCAGGTGGAGGCGACGACGACCGACAGCATGGAGGTGTCGGGGTCCTGCAGCCACTGCTGTTCGGGCAGCCCCAGGAAGCCGAACAGTTCGTTGAGCAGCCCGTACCCGGGGTCGTACAGGTATTTGAACAGGAGCACCGAGGCGACCGGGGGCAGCATCACGGGAAGGTAGACGAGCAGCCTGAGGTATCCCTTGCCATGCCGGAACTCGTTGATCACGATGGCGACGACGAAGGGAACGACGAAGCCCAGGACGAGTGCGAGTGCCGTGTAGAGCAGGGTGTTGCGCCACGCCTGCCAGAACGCGGGGTCGTTGACCACCGTGTTCAGGTTGTCCAGACCCACCCAGCTGACCTCGCCGCCCTCGGTCTTCTGGAAGGCGAGCAGGAACTCGCGGACCATCGGATACCAGGAGAACAGCGCGAAGCAGATCAGCGCGCCGATGAGGAAGCCATGGGCGGTCAGGTTGCGTCGCAGGGCCTTGGCGAAGCTGCCGCTGGACGGCACGGGACCCGCCGGGCGGGGTGGGGTGTGGCGGGGGCTGGCCGCCTTGCTTGTGGTCAGGCCGGGGGCCGGCATCGATGCTCCTTGGTACGGGCTGCTGGTGTCGTTCCCGCTCGCGGCGGTGCGCTGGTGCGGTCCGTGCAGGCGCCGGTGGATCGCGGCGGGGGCGGGCGGTGCCGCCCGTCCCCGCCGCGGCGGCGTCACTGCGTGGCGAGGACCTGGTTGACCTGGCTCTCGGCGGTGTCGAGGAGCTTGTCGACGTCGGCGTCCTTGTTGGTGAGGATGCTGGACATGACGTTGTCCAGCACCTTGTAGATCTCCTGCGCCTTCGGCGGCTCGGCCTTGCCGTTGACGGGGTTGTCCATGAAGGTCTTGAAGTTCTCCACGGGCATGGTGGCGTGCTCGACCCGGGCGGCGTCGTCCTTGACCTTGGACTCGCCCAGCCAGAAGTTGGGCTGCGGGATGCCGACGGGCAGCTTGTCGGCCTTGGTGCGGGCCCAGTCGAACTGTCCCTTGCCGACGGTGAGGTTCTTGTAGTTCAGCCAGGCGATCGCGGCCTTGATCTTGTCGCCGGAGATCCCCTTCTTGACCATGTAGTTGTTGCCGCCGGCCAGGGTGTTCTTCCCGCCCGGGATCGGCCCCATCCCGAAGTTCTCGTACTGCGCGCCGAGCTGCTGCACCATGTAGGCGATGTCGTCGGGGGCCGCGAGGAACATGCCGAGCTTGTCGGTGGCGATCTGCTTCTGCAGGTCGCCCCACTTGAGCAGCTGGGTCTTGCCCATGCTGTCGTCCTCCCAGCGCATGGCGTGGAGGTTCTTCGCGACCTGCTTGCCGGTCTCGTCGTTGAAGGCGGCCTTCTTGCCGCTCGCGTCGACGACGTCGCCGCCGAGGCTGTACATCTGCGCGGTGAAGTGCCAGCCGCCCGTGTTGCCCGCGCTGTACTCGCCGAACCCCGCGACGCCCTCGCCGAGGCCGGCGATCTTCTTGGCGGCGGTCCTGACCTCTTCCCAGGTGCGCGGCGGGGCGTCGGGGTCGAGGCCGGCCTGCTCGAAGAGCTTGCGGTTGATCAGCAGGCCCATCGTGTAGTTGCTGGTGGGCAGGCCGTAGAGCTTGCCGTCCTGCTTGAGGGAGTTGAGGACGTTCGGGTCGATGTCCGCCAGGGCGGGAACGGTCTTGTCGTTGACGTACGCGGTGATGTCCTCGGCGCCGTCGTTGTCCAGGACCTGGGGCAGGTCGGTGAAGTACGTGTAGAAGACGTCGGGCTGGGACTTGGCCTTCAGCATGGCGGTGAAGCGCGGCGGCTCCAGACACTGGCCGGGCGTGGAACGGCCCTCGATCGTGACGTTGGGGTACGTCTTGTTGAACTCCTTGACGTCCTCCTTCCACTCCTTCAGCTCGGCCGCCTTCGCCGTCGGCGGCATGCAGTCGATGGTGAGCGTGACCTTGGTCTTCGGGTCGAGCGGAGCCGCGGGGTCCGAGGAACCACTGTTCTTGGATCCGGTGTCGTCGTCGCTGCTGCTGCTCGTACCGCAGGCAGCCAGGGCGGTCAGCGCGAACGCGGAAACGAGAGTCATGGCGCCGACACTGCGGGCACGACGCATCTGGGCACTTCTCATGGGTGGACCCCTTCGGGCATGAACGTGGAAGGCGCCCCACCGCCGATGCGTTGTGGGGCGCCGCTCACTCAACCACCGCGAACAGGTGAACGCAATATCTCTTTCTAATTTCGTAATTGATTGACAGTGCAGCGTTAAGGGGGGAGCAGACGGCCTCAAGTGCCCTGCCCGGTCTACGCGGTGACGGCCTCGGCCACTCGGGGTGACACTTCGGCACGCAGGCCGGCCGCCTGGGCCGTCGAGGCACGGACGACGAGCTCGGGCTCGAAGAGGAGTTCCGCCTGGGGGACGGCGCTGCCCTGGATCTGGGTCACCAGGAGCTCCACGGCGGCGCGCCCCATGGCCTCGATCGGCTGGCGCACGGTGGTCAGCGGCGGCTCGGTGCACGTCATGAAGGCGGAGTCGTCATAACCGACCACCGAGACGTCCTCGGGCACCCGGAGCCCTCGTCGGCGCACGGCCCTCACGGCGCCCAGGGCCAGGGGGTCACTCGCGCACACGATCCCCGTCACACCCTGGTCCAGCAACCGTGAAGCGGCCGCCTGACCGCCCTCGAGCGAGAAGATCGAGCGCGCCACGAACTCGTCGGCCGGCGACCCGCCGGCGGCCTTCACCGCAGCGCGCAGACGGCGCTGCGAAGGCAGGTGGTCGGCGGGACCCAGCACCAGTCCGATCCGCTCGTGCCCCAGTGACACCAGGTGCCGCCAGGCCTGTTCCACCGCCACCTCGTCGTCACAGGCCACACAGGGGAAGTCGAGGCCCTCGATCGCCGCGTTCATCAGGACCACCGGGATCCTGCGTTCCGCGAGGAGCCGGTAGTGCTCGTGCGGGGCGTCGGCCTGGGCGAAGAAGCCTCCGACGAAGACCACGCCGGAGACCTGCTGCTGCAGCAACAGGTCCACGTAATCCGCCTCGGAGACCCCTCCCTTGGTCTGGGTGCACAGCACCGGGGTGAGCCCCTGTTGCGCCAGGGCACCACCGATCACCTCGGCGAACGCCGGAAAGATCGGGTTCTGCAGCTCCGGCAGGACCAGGCCCACCAGCCGGGCGCGCTCTCCACGCAGCTGGGTCGGACGCTCGTAGCCCAGCACGTCCAGCGCGGTCAGGACCGTTTGCCGGGTCGCTTCCGAGACCCCGGCCTTGCCGTTGAGCACCCGGCTGACCGTGGCTTCACTGACCCCAACCTTCTTCGCTACCTGAGCAAGTCGTCGCGTCATGCACGCAAGACTATCGCAAGGTCCGCAAGCTCTTGCGTTGACGACCGGGAGAGACGCTCGCACCCCGGAAGGGGGTGACCGGGTCTGCCGGCCACCCCCCTCGGAGATCGGATCAGTCACGCGCCCCCTTCTGCTACGGCGCCGCGGAGCCCGCGTTCGGTGCGCCGTCGATCACGAACTGGGAGCCGGGCTCGACCAGGACATCGCCCTGTGCCGAGTTGGTGATGGTCACGTCGTTCAGGTTCGCGCTGCCGCGCGCGCCGCCCATCGCGAGGATCCCGGACCCGTTGACCGAGTTGTCTATGGTCACGTTCTCGATCGCGACGCCGGGCACCGTGCCGCCGCCGGTCTTGAACTGGATGCCGTCGTAGGTCGAGTCGTGGATGTCGGTGTCACGGATGGTGACACCGGGGATGTCCGGCCCCTGGGCGAACAGTGTGATGGCGCCGAACTCCTGGTCCTCGTTCCAGAACGCGCCGCCCGTGCGGTACAGGCCGTTGTTGGCGATGAGGGTCTTGCCCGAGAAGGGCAGCGGGTCGTGGTCCGTGGCCAGCATGATCCCCGGGTAGTTCATGGTGTCGGAGATCAGGTTGTTCTCGATGGTGTTGCCGTGACCGCCGTAGACCGCGATGCCGTTCGCGCGCCAGGGCAGCTGGATCGTGTTGTTGCGGAAGTGGTTGTCGTGGCCGATGTCGACCGAGGTGTCCTTGACGTACTTGTTGGACCAGACGGCGAGCGCGTCGTCGCCGGTGTTACGGAAGGAGGAGTTGGACACGGTCGAGTTGCGCGTGCCGTTGGAGAAGTTGACCCCGTCGGCGTAGGTGTTGCGGATCCGTACGCCGTCGAACTCGACGCCGTCGCCGGGGCCCCACAGCTCGGGGATGTTCGAGTAGTCGCGCCCGACCCAGGCCGCGACGTTCGCGTGCTCGATCCACACGTTCGTGATCTTGGTGTCCTCGCCGAAGCGGCCGTTCAGGGCGACACCGCCCTCCGCGTTGCCGTCACCGCCCCGGATCGTTCCGGAGCCGAAGATGGCGATGTCGGAGATCTTGGTGTTGTCGTCGATGTCGAAGCCGAAGTTACCCTCGTGAGGATGGTTGATGCCACCGGCCTCGTGGGGCGGGATGAGGGAGTAGAGCTGGGAGTGCCACATGCCGGCTCCGCGGATGGTGACGTCCCGGATGCCCACCTGGTTGTACTGCCCGCGGTTCTGCGGGTCGTCGGTGAGGATCTTCTTCTCCTGGCGCCACTGGCCGGCGGGTATCCACACGCAGGGGATTTCGCCCTTCTGGTCCGCCGTGACGGCGCGCTGGATGGCGTCCGCGTCGTCGAGTCCGTCGTTGGGGACGGCACCGTAGGCGGTGATGGAGGCGCACTGGTCAGGTTTGGCGGCGGGGGCCGCGACCTGCTCCAGGTCGATCAGATCGACGATGTAGAAGGCCGCGTCATCACCGGCGTCGCGCTGGAGACGGAACTCGGTTCCGACCGGGTAGGTCTTCTCGAGCAGGGCGTGGGACTCGTCGAAGAGCCGCCGGGCGTCGCCGCCGGGCCGGTTGGTCAGCCCCTCCGGGTCGTCGGTCGAGCCGTACAGCCAGCTGTGCTTGGAGGACAGGTCGAGCTTCCGGACGAACTTCCCGTCGGCGTAGAGGCTGAGCGTGGCCTCCTGGCCGCCGCCGCCCGCCGCGTCCGGGATCGAGTTGCGTACCACGATGGAGTTCGAGGGGGTGGTGGACGTGAACTCCACGTATTCGCCCGTGGAGTTGAGCCGTACGGATTCCCGGCCGGAGGACTCGGTGGCGAAGTTGGTGTGGCCGAACGTGCGCTTGGCATCCGACTTCAGCAGCGTGCCGTCGTAGCGCGCGTCCTCCGCCTCGTACTCGGTGTAGGGCGAGGCGGCGCCACGTCCCACGACCAGGGAGCGGGCGAAGGTGTTGTTGTCCTCGTTGGTCTCGTCGACGACGCCGGTCGCGTCGGCGGTCGCGGTGAGCGAGGCGCCACCGCTCGTGGCGGTCCATCCACCGCTGATGGCGACCGTGGCCGAACCCCCGGCGGGGATGCTGCCGGTGGTGCCGTTCAGAGTGGTCCCGCCGACCGTGAGGTGGGTGACCGATCCGGCCGGCACGGTGCTGGTGCCGCTGTTGCGCACGGACACGGCGAAGGTGACCTCGGCGCCCGGAGCCGGGCTCGCCGGGCTGGTGGTGATGCCCGCGACCTGAAGGTCCGGCCCCGGAGCCCGTACGACGACCAGCTTGTCGGCGGCGTTACGGCTGTTGTTGCTGTTGTCGAGCTCGGCGACGGTGTCGGCCGGGTCGACCACCGCGGACACGGTGTAACTGCCCGCGGCCCGCTTGCCGGCCTTGACCGGTACCTTCACCGAGGCGCCCGGGGCGAGAGTACCGACGTCACCGCTGCCCGCGACCTGGCCCTCCAGGCTGACGTCCACCGTCGTGGCGGGCGCCGCGGTGGTCCCGGCGTTGCGGACGGTCGCCTCGACGGTGACCTCGTCCTTCTCGGACGGCGAGCCGGCAGGCCAGGTCAGATCGGTGACCATCAGGTCGGGAGCCGGCGCGGCCTCGCCGACGACCTCGAACTCGGCAACCTGTCCCCCACCGGCGCCGGTGTTGCCGAAGAACCGCAGACGTACGTCGGCGGCGCGGCCGGTGACCGGAATGGTCACGGTGTTCTTGTTGCCCGAGGGGCTGAAGGCGTAGTCGGCCCGTGCCTTCAGGGAAGTGAAGCCGGACTCGCCGGACTTCCGTCCCAGCACCTCGACGCTCTGGGTCCTGCTGCTCCAGGCGGCGTCAGGGTTCAGCTTGATGACGACACCGGTGACGTCGGCTTCGGCTCCGAGCTTCGCGGTCAGCGTCGAGTCCGGGCCCGCGGCCTCCCAGTAGGTGGAGGTGCTCCCGTCGTTGGCGTTGCCCGCGACGTAGTTCTGTGTGGTCGACGAGGCCTCGATCGCTTTGTGCAGGGCCAGATTGGTCCCCGTCGGGGGGCCGGTGGGGTCTTCCCCGCCCGCCTCGCCGTGGACCTCCACCTCGGAGAGCTGGGCGGCGTTCCATCCGGTGTTGCCGTTGACCTGGACACGCAGATACCGGGCCTCCCCGGTGACGTCGAGTGTCACGGTGTTGCCGGAGGAGGGGGAGAAGGACTTCACCGAACTCGTGGCCAGGGTGCTGAAGTCCCTGCCGTCGGTGCTGCCCTGGACACTCAGGGTCTCGGTGCGCGACTCCCAGGAAGCGGGGAGCTTCAGCACCACGTCATCGACGTCAGCGGTGGCTCCGATATCGACCTGCACCCACTGGGGGAACGAGCCTGCGGGGCCTTCCCAGTACGAAGCCTGGATGCCGTCGGTGACGTTGGCGGGGACGTAGGAGCCGTTCTGCCCGCTGGCTGTCGCCGGTTTCCCGAGCGCCAGGTTCGGCCCCTCCACTGCCGCTTGGGCTGTCTGGGGCAGCAGCCCGACCGTCAGCAGCCCGCCGGTCACCAGGCCGGCGAACATGCGCCGGCCGTGTCGTCTTCCTGTCATGGGGCCCTCTTGATTCGTTTCCTGAGCGAACCAGCACTCGCCGGGCCGCTCGGCTCCGGACAGCGGTGCGTCCGTGGCGGGCGGTCGTAGGGGCCGGTGCGCAGCGTGGACACTTAGCCGCCTTTGGGCGGACATGGGCGGTACATGGCGAACCTGATGCTCGAACATCGATTTGTTGAGTGATTTCGTTCGCCTTTTGCAAGCGGCAGGGCACAGGTTTCTATTACGTGACCCGTTTGTCAACGGCCTGTCACTTGAACTTTGCAAGCCCTGCTGCCCGGGCAGGCAGGGGGGCCACACCTGACCAGGTGTGAAGCGCTTCCGCGCGGATGCCGGAGGCGGCGGGCATCCTGGCCGTCCTCAGCTGAAGAGCCCTTACGGGAACGCGGGAGCGCACGCTGATCAGCCGGAGCCGGCCTTCAGGGCAGCGTGAAGCGGAAGGACCGCACGACAGCCAGCGTCGTTCCTCCGGCGAACATCAGCGCAAGAGTGACCAACCGTACTTCGGACGCTGTCTGTTCGCCCGGCCGCGCCATGCCCCGGACCGGCACGCGGCCCGTCGGGTCGTACAGCACCTTGAGCACGTCCCCCGGATCGGTGGAGCCGGTGCAGCCCCGCCAGATCTTCATGCTCGGCGACACTCCGGGCCCGTCAGGGTCCACTTCGCACAGGAAGCGACGCTGGTGGTGCCCACTGCTCTCGACCGACGTGACATGAGCGGACTGCACCTGGCCGCGGCCGGCCATCGCGAGGCCGGCGGCGGTCTGAGGTGCCGCGAAGGCGAGACACGCACCCAGCACACCGACGAGTCCGACGAGGATGCGGCCGGCCCGCAGAGCCGTCAGATACAGCACCAGCGCGGCGACGAGCACCAGACCGGCCTCACCGCTACGGAGGAACACGGGGCCGGCCCACATGCCCATGGCTCCCGCACCGGTGACCAGAACGCCGCCGAGGAGGCCGACCACCAGACCATGGCTAAGAATGCCCGCCCCTGGAACGCCGACGAACTCCGCCGGCCCCCACAAGGCCGACCTGAGATGGGTCGCGAGACCGTGATCCGGAGCAGCCCTACGGCCGCGGCCACTCACGCGCAAGCGGGGTCATCTCCCTTCCCGGATCGGCTGGGGCGCCGCGGACCGTACCGGCCGATGCCGGCACTTCGCCGCCCGACGATGTTCAGGCGCCGTGCCCGGTCGCCAGGTCCGCCCACCCCAGGGGGTGCGGAGCACTGTCGTCGCGCGTGGGCACGGCCGGCTCCCCGCCCGCCTCGTTGAAGGCGGTCAGAGCGCTGACGAGGGCGAGGCGCTGGACGGGGTCGAGGCGCTCCACGATCGCGGCGATCTCCTGCTGCCGCCGTCTCGTCACGTCCTCGACCGTGCGGCGGCCCTCGTCGGTGACCTGGAGCAGCGTCTCGCGGCGGTTGACCTGGTTGACCTGCCGGTCGGCGAGCCGAGCCGCGATGAGCCGGTCCACCATCCGCATCGCCGTCGAGGGGGCCACACCCAGCAGGTGCGCAAGGGTGACGAGCTTGGTCGCACCACGTGTGGACAGGACTACGAGCATCCGGAACTGCGGCAGGGTCACGCGGTCTTCGACCTCGGCGAGCGAACGTGCCGACACCGCGACGAGAAGCCGTGACGCCGTCATCACCGCACGGGTCACGGCGTCCACATCAAACGTGCCCCCGACCGGGGCGCTCCGCTCAGCCATGGTCCCTTTCTACCGCGCTCACCGGCTTCGCCGTACCAGCCTGCGTCTCGCTCTCCGGCGACGTGCGGCGACGCCGCCTTCCGCCTGACCCGATGCCCCGGATCCGCTCCCGCCGTCCCGTCGGACGCCCCGGCACCTTTAGCCTATGCAACGTTCTATGATCAGGGCAGCCGCTGACCAGGTCCTGCGTCCAGCCGTACGAAGGGGATCTCGCTCCCCGCGCGCCGGAAGGAATCCGGAGTGCCGTCCACCTCGAAGCCCATCAACGAGCAGAGGCGACGGGCGGTGCGCGGCCGGGCGAGCGCGTACCGGACCATGGCCTCGGCCCCTTCCGCCGCCGGGAGGAAGTGGGCCGTGACGGTGTAGTGCCGGTTGCCGAACTGGACCGTGGTCTTGGGCTCCCCGCGCAGGTTCTGATACCAGTCGGCCGCCGGCCCGAACCCGGAGGCCAGGGTCCAGCTGCCGTTCTCCCGGTCGTACGCGACGACCTCCAGAACGACGGCCCTGTCGAGCCCGGTCCTGCGGCCCCTGTGATGCAACAGCAGCACACGCCGCCCGAAGACCGGGCCGAGCCCGACCTTGAAGAGAGCGAGTGGCAAGCGCGCCAGACGTCGCCGCCACCCGCGCGGGAGCGCCGGACGCGAAACCGGCCGCCGCCTCTCCGGCGCCATCACGCTGCCTCTCGTAGATCCCCTTGGTCCGGGCAGGCCCCAACCATTAGATTGCGCAATCTTTGCACAATCTAAATGACTTAGGAAGCCTGAGGCGCCCGGGTCGCCCGGCTATTCGGGGAACGGGCCGCGGACCGAGACTCCGCCGTCCAGCACGATCTGCTGACCGGTGACGTAGCGCGCCTCGCCCGAGGACAGGTGGACGGCCGCAGCGGCCATCTCCTCCGAGGTGCCGTAGCGGCCTGCCGGGATGTCCGGGACCCACTCACCGGAGGGGCCTGCGTTGACAGCAGTACTGATGGCCCCGCCCGCGACGACGTTCATCCGGATGCCGTCGGCCGCGTACTCGGCGGCGACGGTCCGCGCCAGGCTGTACAGGCCGGCCTTGGCAGCGCCATAACCGGCCTGCTTCGGAGCGGCCATGAATCCGGTGACCGAACCGATACTGACGATGCTCCCGCCGGTGCCCTGCTCCAGGAACAGCCGCAGCACACGCCGCACCGCGCGAGCCACGTAGCGCAGGTTCACGTCATAGACGGTGTCCCAGTCCTCGTCGGTCATCTCGTGCAGCTTGACGGCCGGCACGAACGCGACCTGTCCGCCTACCACCGTGATCAGGATGTCCAGTCCGCCCAGACGTTCGGCCGCGCCGACGATCACGTCTTCGAGCTGGCCAACGGAGTGGACGTCACCGCTCAGCGCATGGGAGACATGCCCCGCCGCACGCAACTCGTCCGCCACCTCGGTCGCCCGTGCGGCATCCACGTCGGCCACTGCCACTGCCGCCCCGGCGGTCGCGCAGGAACGGACGATGGCGCGGCCGATCCCGGCCCCGCCACCGCCGATCACCAAGGTCCGTTTCCCGTCGAGCCTGCTCAGACCGCCCATATCCCCTCCGTCTTCGTCACGTTGCTCAAAGTTAGTTGCCGGTCTCGTCGCGGGTGCAGGAGTCGCGTGATATGCCGACCGCGGTGAGCGAGGCCAGGTGTGTGACTGTGCGGTGCCCGGCTCGGGGTGGTCGCAGGTGCGGCCGGAGCCCTTGGAGGCGTCACCCACGACGTGCTCTTCCCGCCTCCCGGTTGGCCGGCTGGGTCTGCGGGGGCTTCCCTGTGCAGTCGTACGCAGTGCCGGCCTTCCTGCCCTGGCTGCCGGTGTGCGAGCACCCACGTTCGCCGCACCCCCGTGCGGCGACCACAGCACGCAAAACGCCCCCGGAAAACGCGATACCCCAGGTCAGAACGATTCTGCCTGGGGGTGCTGGGTGGGGCGGGTGGGACTCGAACTCAAACCGGTGACGCGTCTCACCTGCGGTTATCTCAAGGAGTCCGCCATCCCCACCTGTTTCCATCCGGCTGCATCCTGCTCGATCCGACTCCAGCGGGTTGCGGTGCAGCGTTCGCAGCACCGACCCGAGAGGCACATGAGGCCGAATCCGGGCCGTCCGATCACGTCCCTCTCAACCGCACTGAGCGGAAGTCTCGCTTCCGGCCGACAGGCCGACCAGAACATCTGAGACACCGGCGAGCCGAACGTCCGGCATAACCATCAGTAACGGTTCGTCGAACGCCACCGAAGACTGCCGCAGGCGCGGGTCGAGCAGCACGCCGCCCAACTGGGCCCGCCTCGAACGCCGCCAACTCCGCGCAGGCGAAGTCCGCAACCACCATGTCCGTAGTCGCACGGGGATCCACTCTGTACGTTATCGTGTACGTCATGAAGACGATGAGTGTCACCGAGCTACGCGCGGGCATCGCCGATGCCCTCGACGCGGTGGAGAACGACGCCGAGGAGCTGGTCATCACCCGGACTGGCCATGAGCCGATGGTCGTCGTCTCGCTCGCCGAGTACGAGGCACTGAAAGAGACCGACTACCTGCTGCGGTCGCCTGCCATGGCCGAGCGCCTGCGCAGGTCCATCGAGCAGGACCGGGCCGGCCAGAGCGCACTTCGCGAGCTGGTGGATCCCGATGACGAGGCCGGGCGGGGCGCCGCGTGAAGGTGCTGTTCGTCGACGACGGCTGGAACGATTACCTGTGGTGGCAGGGGAACGACCGCAAAATACTGAAGCGCATCAACCAGCTGATCGCCGACATCGACCGGGGCGGCCACGAAGGAATCGGCAAGCCCGAACCGCTGCGGAACGACCTCTCCGGCTACTGGTCGCGGCGCATCAACTCCGAACACCGACTGGTGTACCGCATCGATGAGAACGCCATCATCCACGTGGTGGCGTGCCGCTTCCACTACGAACGGTGAACCAGGCGCATACCCACGGGCCATGCCTCGGCTCTTGACAGCGCCCGTCAGCCTTCGCAGGACGCAGGCACGGGCTCACGATCCACGTGACCAGGGCGCGACCGTTTACTCGGGGGCGTATTGGACGCTGAGCATGGTCGTGATCCCCTGCTCCATGAAGACCTCGCGGGCATCCGCTCCTGGGAGCGAGCATCGCCCCTACCCCCCGCGGGGGGTCAGGAATCCAGGCGACGCGCGCTCAGCCAGGCGACCATCTCCGGGGCGCGGTGGTCGAAGAAGAGCTACGTGCCGTCTTCCGGGGTGGCGATGGCGTCCCTCTGGGCCTCGGTGAGCTCAAAGTCGAGGGCGTCGATGCTCTCCGGCGCCCAACGAGAACCTTTCAGTCGACAGGAGGAGTTCGACAACCTCATGCACCAAAACCCTCACCGGTCACACCGGTGAGGTGCACTCAGTGGCGGTCTCGCCTGACGGAACCCAGCTCGCCACCAGCAACATGGGCCGGGAGGTGCGGCCGTGGGACCGCCCTTAACGCTCCCACGAACACGAGGGCAACAAAAGACCAGGTCACAGCCGTGCGAGACCTGCTTGGAAAGACCGAAGCCTCACGTTGGCTGCACCTACGTGCGGCGAACGCTGCACGCGAAACGCCCCCGAAAAACACGTTTCCCCAGGTCAAAACGATTCTGCCTGGGGACGCTCGGTGGGGCGGGTGGGACTCGAACCCATAGGCGTGACGCCTCTCACCTGCGACGATGCCAAAACTACGGACATAGTCACCCGTTTCCATCCGGCTGCATCCCCCTCGATCTGGCTCGACCGGGGATCGGTGCAGCGTTCGCTGCACCAGGATCCCAATACCCACTGGGCTCACAGCCCCTAGAGCTTCCCCGTCCGGACCTCGCCAAAGCTGCAGTCGTTCGACCAGCATGGCACCACCGCAAAATGAGCGGGCGCGACAGGAACACCAGCAACCGCGGTGACACTCTGCCACGAGCGGCGCCGGTCGAGGCGCCGAGCCCATGAGCGGGTTTTCAGGTCGCCGAACGAGACTGTCAGGGGCCTCCCCAGAACGCGCTCACCCCGGGGCCATGCTCCTCCGCACTCCCGCCTCGTATTCGGGGGCAATCGCGGGGATGCGGAGGAGGAGGGTGAGCGCGCCGGAGCGGCCGCCGCCCCGGGTTCAGCTCTGGACCTGCTTGGGGTCGACCACCTCGTTTGCCGGGGGTTCCTTGGCATCGACCTTCTTGTTGTAGTCGGTGAGAGTCGTCTCGCTGGGGTTCTCTCCACCCTTGCTGACGGCCTTCATGATGTAGGGCTCGCCCTTGGCAGCGACGTAGAGGGTGATGACCTCTCCGTCATCGGCCTTCTTGGTGAGGGCCAAGGCGTCCTTGCCGTTCACTTCGGTCTGTTCGCCCTTCTTCATTCCCATGCGCTCGGACTTGTCACTGTCCATGGCGGCGATCACGGCCTGCTTGTCGCACATCCCCTCGGCACCGGCCTCGTCCGGGTCACTCTTGACCCACTTTCCGGCAAGCTTGTCGACAGCCTGGTCGGAGCCGGCGCCCTGAGCCTTGAGAAGGTTCTCCCAGAACTTCTTCTCGCCGCGCACATAAGTGGTCTCACCAACTTGAAGCACGTCTGCCTCGGCCTCGGGTCCGGTGAGTGTCCCTGTGCAGTTGTCCTTGTTGTCGACGATGAAGTCCAGCTTCATCTCTTGACCTTGCTGCTGGCTGGTGCCGACGATGTGGACGGACTCGGCGTCGCGGGTGGCCTTCACGGCCGCCGCAGCGATCTCGTCGGCGCTCTTGCCGGACAACGCGGCCTTGTCGGAGCCCGAGGAACCGCCGCTGTCCTCGCCACAGCCGACCAGCACGGACCCACCGAGCGTCACGGCACCGAGTATGACGAGAACCTTCTTCGTGAACATAGGAACCCTCCCGTTGCAGATCCGAATGGTGAGAGCAGGAGCGTCGGCCTGGAATTCACCACGGCCGCGATTCCTCACAGAACCCCGCATACCCTGAGATCCCTTGAGGACTCCAACAAATCTGGTGTCAGCAACTTCAAGCCAGAAGGGGCCTGTTCCACCGTTCTTCCGGAATTTAAGAATCCGCTGTTGCTGGACCGGCCGCGGCATGAGGAAGGCTTGGGCCTGGGCAGGTGCGCAAGCGGTGTGTCGACGAAAGCGAGAGGTTCGGTCCTTGCTCGAGGGATTTGAAACCAGGCAGGTTCCGTTCAGGGAGTCGATGCCGTTCACTATGGCGAGGAAGGGCCGCCGGCAGTGCCACTCCACGGCCACCCCCGGACGTCTGCGGCCTGGCATCACGTTGCCTCAGCAGCTTCCCATCACCGTCGTGCAGATGCCGGCCGCTGCCCCCCAGTTCTCCTGGGTTCTGTCACGGCTGCCGAACCGCCCGCAACCGGTGCCCCGGGAACCCGCGGACGGCACAGACGGCCACGACCAAGGCGCCCACGGACGGCTCCTTCGACGACCGGTCCCACCCCCCGCCCTCCACAACTATGGCTCTCCCAGCGTCCCACCTGGGTGTCAGCGCTGGCGACGGACACCGCACTGGGCGCAGTTGGCCCTGCTCCGCCGTCGGCGTCAAGCTCGTCGGAATCCGGCCAGCCAACCCGTGACTTACGGACGACCGAGTCATCGATCCACCCGGTTCGCAAGCGCGGGCAGATGACCTTCGCGCACGAGACCTCGCGTCGTTGGTGACGACCGAGGAAGAATCTGAGTGCACCGCATTCCGAGCCCCGGCCGACTCAAAGTCGGCCGGGGCTCGGAATGCGGAAAGGGATCGGTCAGTGGCGGCCGTGGGCAGTGTCGGAGGCTCCGCCAAAGAGCCGTGCGACGGCGCGGAAAGGCAGGGTCACGACAGTGGCGATGGCCCCGCCGATGGATCGGAGTACGTCCGCGATGGCCTTCAGCATGTGATTGACCTCCCTCTCGATTCTACTGCGGCAATGAGATACCGCAGCGTGATGTCAATGAGACCGGTACCCGGTCGAGGCACGAGGAAACGTACGCACTTCACGAGAGACAGAGAGGGCAGGTCAGCAGAACCCGACGGGATGAACCATCAGCAAATCGGACAGAATTTTATGTGAGTGCGAAGTCGAATGAAGACCAGACCCCCGCACCACTGGGTGACTGATGAACTTCAGTTCCCGCAAAATCTGTTGAGCTTCGGCAACGAGTGCACCGCTCATTGCAACTGCAGGCACTTCCTCGCACGTGAACTGCTCACGCTATAACACTCTATTTTACTGCCTCCACAGAGCCCTGCCCGGAGAATCCAGGACGCGTATCTGCGGCAGCTCGTAAACCGGCAGGTACGTCGGCCGAGCAGGTTGACTTGGCGGCGCACGGAGAGGTGCACGTCTGAAGAGCCGAGGCTGGCCAGCCGTGGGCCGCGGCACAGGAGCACTATGTCACCTCAGAGCTCCAAGCTCCTTTACGCCGTTCCGGGCCTCACCACCAAGGCGGGAGGGCGAGTCATCGACCTGCTGGTCCCTCGCCTCCACGCCCTCAACGACCTGACTCTCACCCTCAAGCACATCGGGCAACCGGCCCGCATGCGGGCCCCGTGGCCCTCCGGCACCGCACGTGCAGCCGACTCCCCGGAGCCGTACTGGCCTTCGTCGCGAGCACAAGGACTACGCGCTGCTTGAGAAGTCGGCGCGTAACGCACCTGCTGCCGCCGCCTCAGCGGGACTCCTCTGCTGCCCGTCGCAGGGCCGCGAGGAGCTCCCTGTTGGCCATGCCTTTGAGTACGTACTCGGAAACGCCGGCGCTCCTCATCTGTTGGGCGGACGCTGTGTCGTCGTATGCGGAGAAGGCCACGATGCGGCTGGCCGGTGAGCACCGTGCGATTTCCTTGGCAACGGAGGGCCCGCCGCCCGGGAAGCGGACGTCCAGGATCACGAGGTCCGGTTGGTGACGTTTCGCGAGCTGGAGCGCCTGATCGTCGTTGCACGCGCTGCCCACGACCTCCATGTCGGGCTGTGCCTGAACGACCTCGCTCAGGATCTCCAGGAGCATCACGTTGTCGTCACAGAGGATCACGCGGAACGGCGAGCCAGGACGCCTCTCCGGTGTTTCCGCGCTCACGGCGCATCATCCGAAAGTTCCGAGGCCGGAGCCGGGGGTGGGTTCGGCACCCAGAATTCGACCGTGGTGCCCTTACCGGGGCGGCTGGTCATGGACCACCAGCCGCCTGCCGTCTCGGCTCGCTCCCGCATCTCGATGACCCCGAAATGAGTGCGAGTACCGTCCTCGGACCGGGACGCACCGGCCCCGTCGTCCACGACGAGCGTCACGATGCCGGCGTCGGCAGACGCGAGGCGGACATCCACTCTGCTCGCCCGTGCGTGCTTGTTCACGTTCAACAAGGCTTCCTGGATGATACGGAAGATGGTGATGGCAGTCTCGGGCGTGGGCTCGCGGTCCAACTGGTGTTCGAATGAATATTCCATTCCCCAGGTGGAGCGGACGACGTCGTCCAGGTGACTTGAAAGCCCTTCGACCAGGCCATGCCGGTCGATCCCGGGCGGGTGCAACCGGAAAGTCAGACTCCGCAGGCGGCCGATGGCTTCGCGTACCGTTGCCTCGAGACGCCGCAGCTCCGAGGCGTGAGCCTCCGGCACCCGCTCCGCCAGCAGCTCCAGTCGCATCCCCACGGCTACCATGGCCTGGATGGAGTCGTCGTGGACGTCCCACGCGATGCGGCGCCGTTCCGTCTCCTGCGCCTGAACCAGGTGACTGAACAACCGTCGACGCTCGGTCAAGGCCTGTTCCGCCGCCCGCCGTTCGGACATGTCGCGGGTGACCTTGCCAAATCCCTGCAGTACGCCTTCCTCGTCCCACAGAGCGGTGATGACCACGTTGGCCCAGAACCGGGAACCGTCCTTACGGACGCGCCAGCCCTCGTCCTCCAGCCTGCCTTCGGCTACCGCGGTTTCCAGCTCCCACTGCGGCTTACCCGACGACTGGTCCTCCGGCGGGTAGAAGACCGAGAAGTGCTGCCCCAGGATGTCCGATGCGCTGTACCCCTTGATCCGCTCCGCCCCCGCGTTCCAACTGATGATGTGACCCTGCGGGTCGAGCATGAAGATGCCATAGTCCAACACCCCCTGAACCAGCAGTGTGAAGGCCGTCTCCGACAAAGGGGCCGCCGGCTTCCGCACCCACTTCCCCGTCACTTCAGAAGTCCTTCACGTCGCGCGATCGTGACAGCTTCCAGCTGGGACCGGGCGCCCAGCTTTTCCAGGACCCGCTGGACATGATTGCGCCCCGTGTTCAGCGCAACCCCCAGCTGATCGCTGAGCTCCGCGGTGGTGTGGCCTTCTGCCAGCAGATGCAGAGCTTGCAGCTCCCGCGGAGTGAGGTTCGCCCCCGGCGCCGGCGCCCTGCCGGTCAACCGTTCCAACACGTCGCCCAACAGGTCCTGACTGAAGACCATCTCGCCCGCAGCCACCCTGCGAACGGCGTCCTCGAGATCGCTCAGGCCCCGGGCCTTGAGTATCAGGCCGGCTCCACCAGTCTCCGCAACGCGTGCTGCCACCGACCCGCTTCCCTCGCCCGCCAGAATGAGCACCCGCGCGGAAGGAACGAGTGCGAGTAGGTCGGTGATGGCGGTAACCCCGTCGCCGTCCGGCAGGCGCCGGTCCATCAGAACGACGTCCGGCTCACAGTGCCTCGCGTCGGCCAGCGCCGCTGCCACCGACGCCGCGCGCCCCACGATCTGTAGATCGGGTGAGCGCTCCAGGGCGAGGCAAATCGCCTCGGCCACCATGTCGTGGTCCTCGACCACCAGGATCCTGAGCGGTCGGCTGTGCGGGGAAGAGGTGGACATCGGTTCATTCTTGCAGGTGGTAGCCGCACCGGTCATACCGGAAGCTCCTGGCGTGGCGGCTGTGCGGCGGCTGGGGGCCCGGCGTCGGGGGGAGGCGCGGCTGTTCCCGAAGCGCGCACAGTCGTCTCCCCGTCTGTGCGCGAGTTCGGTTGGGTGAGGACGTCGACGGCCCCGGTCAAGGAGAGCAGTCGCGCCAACTGAGATCCGACCCCCTCCACGACAAGGGCCACTCCCGCCTGCCGAGCGGATGCGTGTGCCCTGAGCAGGGCACTCAGGCCGGCGCAGTCGCAGAAGGACACGCCGGTCACATCGAGACAGAGACTCCTTGGCTGCTTCACCAGGCAGGCCGTGACCGCCTCATGGACGTAGGAGGCCGTGTCCAGGTCGAGTTCGCCGGCGAGCATCACGCGTGCGACGCCCGAATGAACCACTGCATGCGAAGTGAACGGGTAAACGGTCACGGCGTCTGCACCTCTCCGTGCGGGCGTACGCCCGCAGCGCGGCCCATGGGCCCATCGTGTGAGGGACCTTTGTCGTCAGCTGCCCACGCCGCTAGGTCGTAGTGCATGAGCATCAGTGTCGCTCTAGTGAATCTGCACTAGACGGCGAAGTCAACACGCGCCGTGAACCGTCGAGCGAGGCCGCTGACGGGACCGGTGCGGGGTGCGAGGACATCACGCTCCATGCCGAGCTCCTTGTTGCCCTTCCGAAGCTGCGTGCGGCCCGCAGCCGGGCCAGTTCCTCGGCCTCGCTCTCACCCCGACCCTTACCTGCCCGGAGATCAAGGCTCAGGTACGGCCGGGGCGGCAGCCAGCAGGGGGCGGCTAGCGGTCAGGGCCAGGTGGGCGGTGAGGGACGGCGTCGCGGATCATGGGGCATGGGGCAGTGGCCGAAGCAGCGGCCTGTCCCTCCCCTAAAAGCGTGATGCCTCTCACCTGCGACGATGCCGAAACACCGGACAAAGCGGCCCGTTTCCGTCCGGCTGAATCCCGCTCGATCCGGGTCGAACATGTGACGGTGCAGCGTTCGCTTGTGACGGTGCAGCGTTCGCTTGTGACGCGCGCTCCCCACCGCACCGTCCCGCGATCCCGAGGGACACCAGAAGCTCCCGTATCCGAATCACCGGTCAGCCCCCGAGGAGTTTGGGGCATCTGCGTATCTGGGTCGATCCCGGCTCACGCTAAGGTGTCACGTTACGCGACGAAAGCCTCACACAGACGGTCTTTCAGATCACCGGCGAGGGCACGCTGACAGGGATGACGGAGTTGCTGCACGGGGGCCGGCCTGGCACCGCCGTACGGGCTCGCCTTTCCCACGTTTCGTCGGCTGACCACAGTCGGTGGCGTCCGTACTGGATCACTGCTTGATATTCCACGGCATGATCATGCCGAACTCCCAGACGTAGATCCCGACCAGCGCCGCGATGATCACGAGTCCCGCCGTGGTGAGGATGATATTGCGTCGCCGTACCTTGGGGTCGAGTGCGCGCTGAGCGGCTGCGGTGACCTTGCGCCGGGTCCAGCGTAGGACGGTCTGCGCCCAGACGAACTCGGACGCCCAGATGGCCATGCCTCCGAAAATCACCAGCCAGCCTGGCCCGGGAAGTACCAGCATCGCGACGCCGGCCCCGACCACGGCGAGACCAACGACGAAGATCCCGACCTGCCAGCCCAGGTGAAGCAGCCTTGACTTCCGGATGAACCCGGGTGCCCGCGAGCCCAGTTTCCGCTCCGCCGCCCACTCATCCCCCGCAGTGGAATCAGCCGCCACCTTCACGGCGACCTTCTTCTGCTTATTATTTTTCGCGATCATCAAGCCCAACCTAACGGAACCGGGATCACCACCGGAATGGACGCATGCCCCGGAGGAGCACACGCGAAAGCGGACGGCATTCAAGCACCGTGAGATGAATACGGTGGTGGATACCTTTGCGCGGAACGGGACTTGCAGGGGTCCTAATTCGCGTAGTGATGGCCTACCTCACGAGCCGGAAGCTGACTCGAGAGTTCACCCAGAAATGGAATGACGCACTGCGGGCCCAGCGGGAGGCCGCTACTGCCAGGAAGCTTTCTCAGACTCCTGACCCGAATTCGGTTGACCTGACTCAGCAGCATTCGCCAACTGGACCGCGTGAACCGCCTCGATCGGATCCTCGAAGCCGACGGTGCGGTGACTGAAGGGGTTCGTGAAACCGTTCATGGCTCCGACGAACAGCTCGACCTCTGGCACCTGTTCGCCACCCGGTCTTGCAATCCCCGGGGTCGAAGTTGGCGCGTACGCCTTGCCCAGGCCCGATGGAGCGGGCCACAACGCACCAGTTCCGACTGCATGGTGGCTATGACGCCACTCGCCCGGTTCCCATGCCTGAGTGTGCCTGAGAACGGGCTCGCCGGACGCCGGCCCGCAGTATCGGAGGATTCAGCGCATCAGCTCGTCGCCGGTGCTCATGACGCGCAGTGTTCATCGTTTCTCCAGCGGTGGCGGGCAATCGGTGAAGCGGTGGGGTCAGACGGCGGCGATGTCGATGGACATCTCCTTGAATGCCTTGGCCATCAGGGCCGACACGACCTTCTTGCCGGTCCGGTTGGTCAACACCCTCTGCATGGCGGTGCGCACGACCATGTCCTTGCGGGTCTGGGGGACGAACGTCGGCAGACCTTCGGTGCGGGCGGACCTCTGCTGGAGGGCCATGAAGGGGCGCAGCTTCTGGTCCCACTCCCGCAGGGCGCGGGTGGCGTTGCCGGGATTGCGCTGGAGCAGAGTGCCCAGTAGGTCGGCGCCTGCCAGCGCGATGGAGGCGCCCATGCCGGAGTAGAGGGTCAGGCACCACGCGGCATCACCGAGCACGACGATCCGGTCGGTGTGCCAGGTGTCCATCTCGACCTGGTGGGCGGAGTCGAAGAGGTAGTCGTCGGCCTGCTCGAACTGCTGGAACATGTGCTCCAGGACAGGGCCGGTCGGCTCCGGCCCGAAGGCGGCCCGCAGGGACTCGATGGGCGGGCGGCGGAACTGGGCGTCCTCGTTGTCCGTGCGGTAGTTGAACAGCAGTCCAGGCTGGTGGTCGGTGAAGGGGAAGGTCCACACCGAACGCCCTGGTTCGGCCAGGACGACGCCGTCCTGGGGCCGGTAGCCGGGGAGGGGTTCCTTCATGACGGTGGCGGCGACGATGTGGTTCAGCGGGCGCATGAACTGGCTGTCGGGGCCGAACGCGAGGCGGCGGACGGTGGAGCGCACCCCGTCGGCGCCGACCACGAGGTCGAAGCGCTCGGTGGTTTCCGCGGTGTCCTCGCCGGTGGTGGTGCGCAGGGTGACGTCGACTCCGTCGGGGTGTTCGTCGAGGGCGGAGGGTGTGGTGCCGTAGCGGATCTCGGTGCGGGGGGCGACGGTGTCGTGGAGAGCGGCCTCGATATCGCCTCGCAGGATCAGGCGAGGGCCGCCGGGCAGGTCGCCGTATCCCATGCCAGGACGGCGGCGTCCGTTCCGCTCCACGTCGTAGGTGATGCTGGTGAGGTCGGTGCGGTTGCCGATGGCGTCGAGGATGCCCATCCGCTTGGCGGTGGCGCGGCCGGTCTCGAAGAGGCCGATGAAGTAGCCTGCGGCGCGGCGCTCGGGGGCCCGCTCGATGATGACGGGTTCCCAGCCGATCTCGTACAGGCGCATCGCGGTCGCGAGACCGCCGATGCCCATGCCGACGATCAGAGCTCGGGGCGCGGGGGTGTTCAAGGAGGGTCTCCTCTTCCGTGCAGTTTCGTGACTGCGAGAGCGCTACGGATGTGGCTTTTGGAGGGCGCATGGGGACGGCAGGTGGGGCACCGGGCCCTACTTGGTGGCATCGCGACGGAGGAGCAGGCAGCAGACGGCAGCTCCGGCGGCGAAGTGGCGGGACCGGGGCGGGTGGGTGGTGTCACTGCCCGGAGTACAGACGGTCTGCCACTTCGGTCGCTGCGCGCCGGCCTGACAGGATCGCGCCGTTCATGCTGCCGGACGTCTCATCGGCTGTCTCGCTGCCGGCCCAGTGGATGCGTCCGACCGGCTCGCGCAGGAAGGGCCCGAAGGTGGTCCACGCCTTCGGCCCGACTGCCGGGTTCGGCCCGCCGGGTGCGAAGGAGTCGTTGCCCCAGGAGAAGTCGGTGTAGTCGATGGCGCGGCGCGCGGGCTCACCGTACAGATGGATGAGGTGCTTCATGACGCGGCTGCGGCGCTCGGCTTCGTCGTATGCGTCGAACCCGCGTGCGTCACAGAACACCATGAGGATGCCGGGGCCGTCGGCGTCCGGGCTGACGTCGAAGGTGAGGAAGACGGTCTCGTCGTCGGACATTCCCTCTCCCGACAGGCCTTCGTCGCGCCAGAAGGGGCGGTCGTAGGCGACGAAGGCCTTGCTGAGCGCTCCCAGCCGCCAGCTGCGGGAGAGCCCGTAGTGACGCTGCGGGAGTGCGGGAGTGAACTCGATGGTCGAGCGGTGCGTCGGGGACGCTGTCACGATGACGTACCGGGCTTCGATCGTGTCCTTGCCGGTCTCGACCGTGAGGCGGTCCTTGAGTGTGGTGATGCGCTCTACCGGGGAGCCGACGAGCAAGCTGTTTTCCAGGGTGTCGGCGAGCCTGCTGACCAGCTTGTGCGTCGTTCCCAGCACCCGGTCCTGCTGGTCGCCGCCCTCGACGGTGAGCATGAACTCGATACCGCCCAGGTTCTTGATGTACCGCAGCGCGTTGAACAGTGACACGTCGCTGACGGGCGCACCCCACTGCACCAGGCTGAACATGGTCAAGAATTTTCGAGTGTCCTTCAGGGCGTGCTTGGAGGTCAGCCATTCGCCGAGCGACATCGAATCGAGGTGCGCGGCTCGGGGGTGCTCCCAGGGGTACGAGACGGGAAGGTCGTCGACCATCTTCTGCAGGTCGTTCAGGATCCGCGTGATGTCGAGCATCCCCCAGGGCGCCATGGCAGTGGCGCTCTCGATCTTGCGCTTGCCTCCGAAGGACATGACCCCCTTGCCCTGGTGGAACTGCGGCACGAACTCGCAGTCGAACCGGCGCGCGAGATCGCGTACCGCCTCGTGGTGCGGTGCCACCCAGGTCGCTCCGGCATCGACGGCTACACCCGCGACCTCGACCGTGTGAATCCGTCCACCGATGCGGTCGCGGCCCTCGACGACGATGACGTCGTAACCCGCTTGTGCTAGCTGGTCCGCTGCCGTGAGCCCTGCGAGTCCGGCACCTACGACGACGACCTCGGTGGATCGGGTACTGGCGCTGTTCATGGTCGCGCTCCGTTCGTGTGTGGCCTGACGGCCTCTCTCCTGCATCCGACAACAACTGTACTGACGTGTCAGTCCAGTTTCAAGCGGGTGAGATTGCTGGCGGTGCGAAGAACGCGAAGACCTCGTGACGGGAACCGGCCCGGCTGCCGGGCCCTCCCCGCGTGCGCGCAGGCACGCGTGCCCCTCAGGCGACAGTGAGCGCCTGCCGCGGTGCCGAACGTGCCCTGTCGTTCGAAATCGCCGAATGCAGGGACGATGGCCCAGCTCAATCCTGGCGCGATCGAGCGTCGCCGCCTCGTGATCATGAGCGCTCGATCGTGACTCCGGAGCGGACCGCAGTCTGGGCCGGCGTACGAGCCCTCGACGGCACAGTCGTCCGGATCCGGCGACGAGGAGCGGAGGGTGGGCAGCTCAGCCCGGTGAGTCGCCGTGGCATCGTCGGCAAGACCGACGGGGCCGTCCCGTGATCACGGCTGCCGCCGGTGCGCCGTCCCGCGGTGGTCCTTCAGGTGCGTCGACCCAAGTCATGTGAAGGTTCGGGCGCGCCATCCCTTTACTGGGCCAAGCGTTCCCGTGCCCGCCTTCTCCCCGTCCGCCCGCACATCGACAAGACCCGTTGTACCGATCTCGACATCCGTGGGGACGGCCCGGCGCTTGAGCAAGCCGCGTCCACGGGCCGGATACTCTGACGGGCTGCCCCCGTCTCGGACCGTCGCTGACCACCAGCCGACACCGTGGCCCCGTCCCGCAACAATCAGGAGGAGCCGGGGGTGGCGAGACGTTCCAGCTCGGTGCGCAGGGCGACGAGTTCGGCGCGGTCGGGCTTGAGCCCCCACCCGGTCATCAGGCCGGCGCCGTCGACGGCGTTGAGGATGACGGTACGCGCTCCGACCGACAGCCCGTCGTCGGCCATCTCGGCCTTCCAGTAAGCCCCGTCCTCGGCGACGATCTCGGGCACCCCGGGGGTGACGGCGAGGGCGGACAGGAGGAACAGCCGCTCCCCGACGGCATCGATCGCATCGCCCTCCAGCGACGCACTGATGAAGGCGCGCGCCAGGCGGCCGGGCGCCAGCCCTTCCTCGATGTGGTCCTGCACCACCTGCTGGAACTGGACAAGCACGTCGCGGGCCAGCGCGACCCACAAGGCGTTCTTCGAGGTGTAGTGGTAGATCACGGCCCCGCGAGTCATACCCGCCGCGGCCGCCACGTCATCGAGGGTCGCCCGGGCCCCCTGCGCCACGACGACGCCCCTCGCGGCGTCCAGGATCAACCGCTTGGTGTCCTCGGGCCCTCGTCCTGCTGTGCGTCCCATCGATCTCTTTCAGCTGCGGTAGCGACATCTCTCGGCGAACAGTGTGCCCGACCGCCGTGCGGGGTCATGACGGTCGGGGGCCTGGGAGAGGGCGAGGGGCTCATGCCCGGCGCACGGCCCGCCTGCGGCTGTTACGTCTCGTCAGCGTTGCCGGGATGGCGGTCAGCAGGTCGCCGACGCCTCCGGCAAGGGTGGCTGCCCGGCTGCTTCCCTGCACGCCGGTGCTGAATTCCACGGCCCGCGCCGTGATGCTCTGTGCCGTCGTGGCGAAGGGGCGGACCTCGGCTTCGTATCGCGCGAAGGCAACCGTGATGTCATCCGTGTCGCGCAGGGCCTCGGCCAGCGCTTTCGCGCCCGGCAACGATGCGTGGGCCCCCATCCCGGACACCGGGTCGATGCAGTGGGCGGCGTCGCCCAGGAGCACGACCCGGCGGGTGTACCAGCGCGGCAACCGCACTTGGGAGAACCGGGTCAGCTTGGTGTCCTCGGACTTCCGTGCCGCCACCGCGACCGTCCGCATGTCCGGCCCGAGGCGCTCGACGATGTCACACGCCTGCTCGACCAGCATGGACTTGTCCGGCCTGACGGAGGTCGGGACGGGAAGAAGTGTCATGACCGACGTCTGGTCCGTGTCGAGGAACGGATAGATCATCGACAGCGTCCCTTCGCGAAAAGCGATCACCGCCCGTCCGTCGGGCAGCGGCGTGTCGGCGTTGATCCACACGTGGGTCAGGCCATTGAGATAGACGCTCCGTGCTTCGGACGCCAACGTCAGCCGGCGCACAGTCGAGTGCAGCCCGTCCGCCCCGACCACCATGTCGAACGACTCGGTCGTACCATCGCTGAACCGGGCCAGAACGTCGTCGCTGCGGTGTTCCAGCGCCTCGAGCCCGACACCCATGCGTGTCCGCACCGCGGCCGGCAGGTGAGCGAACAGCCGCGACAGGAACACCGAACGGCGGGTGAGCCGCCACTCGCCGTCACCATCGACCTTGAATTGGCGGACCTTGCGGGTGCCCCACCGTACCGACATCGCCGGTGCCGCGAAGGTGACCTCATCGAGGATTTCCTGGCCCCCCATGAGCCGCAGGACTCGCACCGCCTGAGCATCCAACTGCAGCAGGTAACTGCTCGGGTACGGCTCGACTTCCTTGTCCACGAGCACGACCTCCCACCCCTCGCGCTCCAGCCACCACCCGGCGGCGCATCCAGCCATCCCGGAGCCCACCACGAGCGCCCGCCGGCGAACAGGCCGCCCTGCCGTGCCCACGATCTCGGCTGCCATTGACCCTCCAAACTAGTCTGACTTGTCAGTACAGTTAAGGAGAGGGGTAATGGCTTGTCAATGCGCAGAGGTGCGACTCGAGCGAGAGGGGCACATCCGGCAGGGGTGGTCGGAATGCCTCTCCGGCTCGAGCGGGACGGCGCCCCCGAGAGGAAGTCACCCTGGCAGCGAATGAGACATAGTTGTCTCACATGGGTTACCATCGGCTCATGAGCTTTGATCGTGATGATGTGTTGCGTGCGACTGCGGATCTGCTGTCACGCAAGGCCACGGCGACCACGGAAGAGGTCGCGCGGGCCGCAGGGATCAGCAGGGCGACGCTGAACCGCCATTTCCCCGGGCGTGACGCCCTGGTACGTGCCTTGGAGGACTTCGGCATCGCCGAGTGTGAGGCGGCCCTGGACACGGCCTGCCTGGAGGAAGGGCCGGCCGAGGAGGCGGTACGCCGTCTGATCCGCGCCATTGAACCCCATGCGAGTCTCCTCACCTTTCTCTACTCCGAGAACCAGCTGTTCGAGGGTGGGCAGCAGAACCCGGGCTGGTCTCGCATCGACGACCGGCTCACCGACCTGTTCCGCCGGGGCCAGGAGGAGGGCGCGTTCCGCATCGACCTGAGTGCGGCGTGGCTGGCCGAAGCTCTGTACGGCCTGCTGGCCGCCGGCAGCTGGGCCGTCATCGAGGGCCGTGTGGCCCGTAACGACTTCACTCACATGATCGTCGAGCTGCTGCTCGGCGGCGCGATGCGGAAGGACGCGTCATGACCCAGTCCCTTCCCAAGACTGAGCTGGGCAGCACACAACGGGCTCCGGGCCGCTGGATCGCCCTGGGCGTCCTGGTCCTGGCCGTACTGCTCGTCGCGGTGGACGCCACCGTCCTCGGCCTGGCCACGCCCTACCTCAGCGAGGACCTTCAGCCCTCAGGGACCCAGCTGCTGTGGATCGGGGACGCCTATTCGTTCGTGATCGCCGGCCTGTTGATCTCCATGGGCAGCCTGGGCGACCGCATCGGCCGCAAGCGCCTGCTGCTGATCGGGGCGACCGCGTTCGGGCTGGTCTCGATACTCAACGCCTACGCGCAGACCCCCGAAACGATGATCATCGCCCGGGCGCTGCTCGGTGTTGCAGGCGCCACGCTGATGCCCTCCACCCTCGCGCTGATCCGCAACCTCTTCCACGATCCGCGTGAGCGCAGCCTCGCCATCGGTATCTGGAGCGCCGCCGCCTCGGCGGGCATGGCGGTCGGCCCGATCGTCGGCGGCGTGCTGCTGGAGCACTTCTGGTGGGGCTCGGTGTTCCTGATCAACCTGCCCGTGATGGCCCTGCTCGTCATCGTCGGCATCAAGATGCTGCCGGAATCGCGCAACCCCTCCCCGGGGCCGTGGGACCTGCCGAGCGTCTTCCTGTCGCTGATCGGCATGGTCGGCGTCGTCTACGCCGTGAAGGAGGCCGCGTCCGAAGGATTCGGCTGGCTCACTCTCGCCGCCGGCGTGCTCGGTGCGGCCGCCCTCTACGGGTTCGTCCGGCGGCAGCGCGCCCTGCCCGTCCCCCTGGTGGACGTCCGGCTGTTCCGCAACCGCGGCTTCAGCGGCGCCGTCCTGGCCAACGTACTGACCATCCTCGGCCTCTCCGGACTGCTGTTCTTCCTCTCCCAGTACCTGCAGCTCGTCCAGGACCGGCGGCCCATCGAAGCGGGCATCGCCGAACTCCCCGCCGCCGCGGGCGCGGTCGTGGCCGGCTTGATCGCCGGCGCCGCAGCGCGACGCTACTCGGTGCGCGTGGTCGTCTCCAGCGGCCTGGCCGTCATCGGCCTCTCCCTGGCCGCACTGACCACGCTCAGCCAGACCACCGGCTACCCCCTGATCGGAGCCACCCTGCTGATCGTCGGCTTCGGTGCCGGACTGTCGTTCACGATCACCTCGGACATCATCCTCACCGCCGTCCCCAAGGAACAGGCAGGCGCCGCATCCGCCGTCTCGGAGACGGCATACGAACTGGGCACCGCTCTGGGCATCGCCCTGCTGGGATCGGTCGTCACCAACATCTACCAGGACTTCACCGGACCGGCCGGGACCCCGGAAGGAGCACACGAGTCCCTGGCCGGAGCCGTCGTGGCCGCCATGCAGATGCCCGCCGACACGGCCACGGCACTGCTCCAGGCGGCACGCGAGTCCTTCGTCGACGGCGTGGCCCTTGCCGCCGGAGTCGGCGCCGTCCTGCTGCTGCTCGCCTCAGCCGTCGCCTGGTTCCTGCTGCGCGGTCAGAAGCTGACCAACGAACCCGTCCAGCACTGAGCAACGAGGAGCCCTGCCGCCTCAGTCACGGGCTGGGTGAACCGGCAGGGCCCCTGCCCGCCACCCTGACCCGCAGCAGCAGACGCTCCTTCTTCGGCCGGCCCACTCCCTCACCCCCGTCCGCCGGCGCGCCAAGAGCTGTGGCCCAGGCCCTCCGTCGAAGACCGGGCAAGTCTTCCGACGGTCGGCCTGGGCCGCGCGAACGCCCCCAGTGCGCGCCAAACGGCCGACGGGCACGCTCTTGCCCCCAGCGGGGCCGTGGCCTGCGCACCACACCACAACTCCCCGCCCAGGAAGACACGATGAACCGCTTCGCCAGCCTCCAGACCACCGCAGACCGCACGTCCCCGTTCTCGCAGCGGGCAGCTTCCTACGCTGTGTGGTACCTGCGCATCGTTGCGTTCATCAACTTCCTCAGCGCGATGTGGGTTTCCCTCGGCCAGGACGTACGGCGGCACAACCAGCAGGACCTGTTCACGCCGTACCTGCTGACCGCCGGCTTTGCCTCCGGGGTGGTCACCGCCTTCCTCGCGGTGACGATGCGGCGCCGCAAACGCGCGGCGTGGATCCTCAACCTGGCGCTCGGCGGACTCTTCCTGGCGCTCGTCTGTTTCGCCATGTTCTTCCCGCAGATGCGGCGGCATCCACAGAACTGGATCTCGGTACTTCTCACCGCCACATTCGTCGCCGCGCTGGTGGCGGGAAGGCGGGAGTTCTACGCCAAGGGCGACCGCTCCAACCCGAAGCTCGCCGCCGCTGTGGCCGTCGGCGGGCTGCTGACGTCTTCGCTGCTTGCCTGGCTCCTGGTGACCGTCACCAACCAGGCGCCGGGAGGAGGCCATTCCACACCCGCGGAGCGCTGGCGTTACGGTGCGTGGCAGCTCATCACCGTCACCGTGGACAAGTCGCGCTTCCCGGCGATCGCCGTCCCGCACTGGGCGAACGTCACCATCAACGTGCTGGGGACCGTGCTTGTCATCGCCGTCGCCTACGCCGCGTTCCGTGCCCGCCGCGCCGTCGACCCGCTCACCGAGGACGACGGTGCACGGCTGCGTTCGCTGCTGGATGTACACGCGGAGCGTGACTCCCTCAGCTACTTCTCGCTGCGCCGGGACAAGAGCGTGGTGTGGTCGCCGACCGGAAAGGCCGCAGTCGCCTATCGGGTGGTGGGCGGTGTGTCGCTGGCGTCCGGGGACCCGATCGGTGACCCGGAAGCCTGGCCGGGAGCCATCACGCCGTGGCTCGCCGAGGCGCGCGCACACGGCTGGGTGCCGGCGGTCATGGGCGCGAGCGAGGAAGCGGGCACCGTCTATGCCCGGCACGGACTGGACGCCCTGGAACTCGGTGATGAGGCGATCGTCGAAGTCGCCGACTTCACCCTGGAGGGCCGCGCCATGCGCACCGTGAGGCAAGCACACAACCGGGTGCGGCGAGCCGGCTACACCGTGCGCATCCGGCGCCACCAGGACATCACGGGCGATGAGATGGCACGCCTCGTCGAGCGTGCCGACGACTGGCGCGACGGTGCTACCGAGCGCGGGTTCAGCATGGCGCTGGGCCGGCTCGGGGACCCGGAGGACGGGCGGTGCGTGATGCTCGAATGCCACGACGTCGACGGTGCACTGCGGGCGCTGCTGTCCTTCGTTCCGTGGGGCCCCCATGGCTTGTCCCTCGACCTGATGCGCCGCGACCGCGACTCCGACAACGGTCTGATGGAGTTCATGGTCATCGAGCTGCTGCGCCGCGCGGACGAGATCGGCAGCACCCAGGTGTCCCTGAACTTCGCCATGTTCCGCTCGGTGTTCGAGCGCGGAGCGCGGCTCGGCGCCGGGCCGGTCCTGCGCCTGTGGCGAGCGCTGCTTCGCTTCTTCTCCCGCTGGTGGCAGATCGAGTCCCTCTACCGCGCCAACGCGAAGTACCGCCCGATCTGGGAACCACGTTTCCTGCTCTTCGAGAAGAGCGCCGACCTGCCCCGCATCGCGCTGGCGTCAGCTCATGCGGAGGGTTTCCTGGAGGCCCCGGGGCTGCCGAAGTGGCTCCATCGCCGGCGTCTGCAGGACCAGCGCCGGCGGACGTCAGTCCACCCGAAGAAGCCCCAGTGAGTCACCCATGACCCCCATGAGACATTTTAGTCTCATATGAGATATCGTCAACTCGTGCGTTCTGAACCCGGACCGGGAGATTCTCCCCGCACGGCCGCCGATAGCAACCGCGTCCAGCGCCTTGCCTGGCTTGCTGAGGGGAAGACCATGAGCAATCGTCCCGTAGGCATCCCTCCTGTCTGCACCGGCAGTTCCGGTCCGCACGGCAGGCGGTTGAAGTTCCTGGCCCGCACCGGGGACCCCGTGGCCAAGCTCCTTGCGCCGAACTTCCGGGGTGACGCCTACGCGTTGTACGAGCGGATGCGTCCTCAGGGGCCGGTCCACCGCAGCCGCACAGGAATGCTCGCTGTCCTCTCGTATGACAACGGCAGACAAATTCTTCAGGATCCGCGCTTCTGGCCATGCGACTCACTCGCTCACCCCACCGGCACAGATACGCCCCCGCCTCGGGCGACGACTCGGGCTGACGGTCACTGCCCGACACGGGTGAAACGATACGACCAGGCGTACGCAGCCGCCGCAGACCTCCTGCGGCCTGCACTGCATCAGTCCACCGCCTCGATCGACACCACCGCTGACCAACTGCTGCGTCAGCACACCGATGCCGATTCGGTAGACCTGGTGGACGACTTCGCCTTTCCCTTGGTCGTCGCCTGCCTCAGTGCAGTACTGGGCATCCCATCAACTGCCTCAGCACGCTTCGCCACCATTTGCGACGTCCTCGGCCACCCCGTAGATGGGGCGCCCTCAGCCGACCAGGCAGAGGCGGTGCACGATGCGGACGAGGACCTGGCAGCCCTGGTGATCCGGATGGAACGTGAGCGGCGACAGAGCCCCGGAAGCGACCTGATCAGTCGGCTCACTGCTTCCTACGGCGGAACCCGGACAGGGAATGACCTGGCCGGACTGATGGATCACGTGCAACGGCGTGCCCGTCAGGAGACGCCACGTACGAGTTCGGGGCGGCCGGACGTCACCCCCGGCAAGTCGAGTCTGGAGGAGGTCGCTGCGGTATGCAGGACCCTGATCATTTCCGGCCTGGACACCGCCGTCTGCCTGTTCGGCAACGCGGTAGCCGCGCTCGCGGCTCACCCTGACCAATGGCAGACACTCAGAACATCTCCGCAGCTCGCGGGCAAGGCGGCGGAAGAGGCTCTGCGCTTCGATCCTCCGCACCAGTTCACTCTGCGCGTTCCCTCCGAGCAGGTCGAGGTCGCAGGTCACACGGTGCCACCCCGCAGCGGCATTCTGGTGATGCTCGCTGCGGCACACCGCGACCCCCACCGGTTCCCCGACCCTGCCCGCTTCGACCTGGCGCGGAGTTCCCGGCTTGGTCACCTCGCCGCTGATGGCGCCCAGAAACTCGAGAACGCACTGGCCCAACTGGCAGGAGAGGTCGCGCTCCGGACCCTGGCGAGCCGATTGCCACTCCTGCGTCCGGCAGGGCAGGCGGTCCGCCGCCCCGGGGGAGCCGTCAGCGGCTTCGCCCACCTGCCGATCCGCCCGACTGCATGAGGCGCGTCTCCGCTGTGCGAAACGTTTCGAAGGCCCTTATGTTCCGAAAGGTGCGGACGGGGCCCACAGCAGGCGATCGAATGGGTCGGTGAGGACCTGACCGTTCATGCCGCGCCGTTTGTGCGTGCCCGAGTGAGAGGTCGCTTTCGTTCGATGTCTCATCCTGAGATGGCATGTTCTGTGCCTGCTTCTGAACCCCGTGTCAGCGGCCAGTTCGGAATCCCCACGTACGACCAGTCGTGATGTCACTCTTGGTTACGGACCGGGCTCGACGTCTGACCCGACCGGTCACATGCGGATGGACGCGACCGGTTGTCGGGCCACGTCAGTGCCAGGCACAGGCGATCAGCTGTCCGCGGAGTGGGCGTCGGCAAGGGCCTCACCGAAGAGCCGCCCGGCGAGTTCCATGCAGCGCATCCGGGCAGGAGAGAAGTCATAAGGCATCTTGGTGATCGCTGCGGCGGCACTCATCTCTGCGCCCTCCTCCCTTTTCAGGTCGGCGTCGTAGTTCTCGATGATCTTCTCCTCGGCCGCGTCGAGACCAGCTGCCTCGATGGCCTGATTCAGAATCATTAGGTGAGCGCATCGCTGTACGGCGAGCTCTTCGACGCGCGGGTCGTCGGGTTCGACGCCGCCGTCGAGGGCGGCCTCGGCCGCCTCAAGTCGGTCCTCCTCGGCCCGCAGGTCGGGGTGGGTGGCCAGCACGATGAACGTGCCGGCCTGGATGGCGGCGCCCAGCGGCCCGAAGATCCGTTCTGTGACCAGCAGGGCGTCCAGATCGGAGGGGCGCAACGCGCCCGGGGGCAGGTGGCTGAGCCGGTCCGTGACCAGTTCGCAGAGCAGCCCCAGCGGGCTGCCCACCGCCTGCAGGCGCTGGACAGCCGCGCGCCGACGTTTGATGGCGGCCTCCTGCGCCGCCAAGGTTTCCTCAAGCCTGCTCAGGACCGACTCGATATCCGGGGCTTGGTCCAGAGCTTCGTCTCCAGCTTCGTCCCGGGCTTCGCCGAAGGCGGCCCGGATGCCGTCCAGGCTGATACCGGCATCAGCCATCTTGCGGATCCACAGCAGGCGGATCATGTCGTCATAGCCGTAGCGGCGGCGGCCGTCCCCGCCGCGCTCTGGCTCCGGCAGCAGACCGATCTCGTGGTAGTGGCGGATGGCGCGTGGGGTGATCCCGGCGAACGCGGCGGCATCACCGATCTTGACCTGCCGGGGAGGCGTGAGGGAGGGGTACATCGCAGACAGAGCCTTTCGTGCTGTGGTGCCCCGACCCCACCACATGCCGCTACGGCATGTGCAACAGCCCCATCCAGGTGCCACCGGAGCAGGCCCTAGCTGCCGCCGGGACCGATCAAGAACGACAAACCATCCGAGAACGCAGAGTGACCACCGGCGGCCGGATAGCTCCCCGCCAGGTGGCCGCTGCTGGGGAATTCCCACTGGCCGCCGACACTCCGGAGCGGGCGGCTTCGGTAGCCTGATTCCAAGGTGGGTTCCAGGTCAATTGGTGGCCACCACCTTCAGAACGATCAAGGCAGGTCGGTTCGCCGACCGCCTCGCCAGCCCCTGGGGCTTGTTCTCCATGGACAACATTCCGCCCGTCCCAACCGAGTGCATGCGTCCTGGACGCCCAGAGCATCAAGACCTCCGCCAACGTCCCGGCCACCGGCCAAGGCATCGACGCGGGCAAGGAGATCGCGGGCCGCAAGCGCCATATCGGCGTCGACACCCTCGGCCTCCTCCTCGCGGTCTGGGTCACCGTGGCCAGCGTCTCCGACAACCCCGGCGGTATCCATCCGCTCTCGCGCATCGCCAAGGCCCACCCCAGAATCACCAAGGCATGGGCCGACAGCGGTTATCGAACCAAGGCCATCGACCACGGCGCCACCCTCGGCATCGACGTCGAGGTCACCCGCCGCGACCCGGGCCAGAAGGGCTTCAAGGTCGTTCCGCGGCGCTGGGTCGTCGAGCGGACGTTCGGCTGGCTCATAGTTCACCGCCGCCCGCCCGCGACTACGAAACCCACCCGCACCGCTCCGAAGCGATGATCCGCCTCGCGAGGATCGACCTGATGAGCCGCAGGCCCACACGAGAGTCGACTCCGAACTGGAAGGACTCATAGCCGCCGGGCCACACTGGCCCGCGCGTCCTCGCCCCTCATGGCCTGCGGCCAGCGGTCATCAATGACACCCGCCGCTTCCCGGCAAGCGCCACAGGCGTTCCTACGCTGCGGCAGCCACCCGTAATCGGACGCCGACATGCCGGCTTGCCGGACTTCGCACAGCGTCCTGTCGAAGATGCCGAAGGCGTGGGAAACGTCGAGGGGAAGGCCGTCCGCGACCGCCCTTTCCCAGCGCCTCTCCACGGGCAGATACGGCGGCCGCGCGACCTCGAACCACTCGCCGCCCACATGGGTGGCGGCATGGCACCAGGAACAGGACCAGATCTCCTCGTCCCACACAGTCGGCAGCGCCGGCCACCGCCACATCGCCCGTCCACACACATCGCACTCCACAAGCGGATCTTCACACGCCTCCGGGCGTGACCCCAATCCGCTGACATGGCGACTTACCAACCACCCCGGACGGGATAAAACGCCTCCCGATACGGGGCGTCGGCGACGATCCGGTTGATCAACAGCAGGGTGCCGGCCAGGATCACGCACGCCTTGGTCCGCGCGACGCGCGTCCCCTCGGCCAGGGTGGGGCGCGAGCGCGGCCAGCACGTCGACGGCTTCACACCTGTCTCCCCCACGGGCCCGTCCTTAGCGGGTGAGGATGCCGACGGGCTGGTCGTTTACAGTCCGCCGCCAGACTTCTCGTGCTCGGCCAGGCGTTTGTTGCGGCGGACGGAGGAGAGGAAGGAGGCACCTATCAGGACCACGCCGACGAGACCGGTGATGAGTTCGCTGATCTCGTACTGGATGGTGACGAGGAGGATGACCGACAGTGCGCCGATCGCATAGTGCGCGCCGTGTTCCAGGTAGACGTAGTCGTCGAGGGTGCCCTCGCGCACCAGGTACACGGTGAGGGAGCGGACGTACATGGCGCCGATGCCGAGCCCGAGAGCCATCAGGACGATGTCGTTGGTGACGGCGAACGCGCCGATGACCCCGTCGAAGGAGAACGAGGCGTCCAGGACTTCCAGGTAGAGGAACATGAAGAACGCGGCCTTGCCGGCCAGGACGATCGCCGGGCGGGGCTTTCCGCCTGCGCGTTGGGCTTCTTCGTCTGCCGTCTGCTCGCGTTCTTCCTCCGCTTCGAGTCTGTCCTCGAAGTAACCGGAGAGGCCGTTGACGATCATGTAGGTGATCAGGCCGGCGATGCCGGAGAGAAGGACCGTCTCGGCCTTGTCTACGTGGGCGCCACCGTGCTGGTGGGCGTGGGTGGCGAAGGTGAGGGCGGAGACGAGCAGCACGATCAGGGCGACGCAGGCCGAGAGCATGTCGACCTTGCCGAGCTTGGCCAGCGGGCGTTCGATCCGGCGCAGCCACTGGATGTCCCGGTCCTCGAAGATGAAGTCGAGGAAGATCATCAACAGGAAGATGCCGCCGAAGGCGGCGATCGCCGGATGGGCGTCGGTCACCAGTTCCTGGTAGCGGTCCTTGTCGGTGAGGGCGAGGTCGACGGCTTCGATGGGGCCGAGCTGGGCGCTGACGGCCACGATGACGACGGGGAAGACCAGGCGCATGCCGAAGACGGCGACCAGAATGCCGATGGTGAGGAATGCCTTCTGCCAGAAGGCGTTCATCTTCTTGACGATGCCGGCGTTGACCACGGCGTTGTCGAAGGAGAGTGAGATTTCGAGCACGGAGAGGATCGCCACGATGCCGAAAGCGGCCCACCCTCCGTAGAGGACCGCGGCTGTCAGGCCGAGTGCGGTGACCGCGAACGACCAGCCGAAGGTTTTCAAGAGCACTGGTTACCCCATCGTGGAACTACGGGTCGCCCCGTGCCGTGTGGTCAGGTGTTGTCGGGGAGAAGAGCGATGCCGTCGTCGTCGGCGTGCAGGATGTCGCCCGGACGGAAGGTCACGCCGCCGAAGGCGACGGGGACGTCGATGGCGCCGACGGCGTCCTTGGAGCTCTTGCGGGGAATGGTGCCCAGGGCCTTGATGCCGAGCTGGAGGCCGGCGAGGGCCGTGCTGTCGCGGACGGCACCGTGCAGGATGAGGCCGGCCCAGCCGTTGTCCTGGGCGGCGCCGGCGATGAGGTCGCCGACCAGAGCGGTGCGCAGGGAGCCACGCCCGTCGACGACGAGGATGCTGCCGTGGCCGGGGGTGCGCAGCAGGTCGCGCAGCAGGCCGTTGTCCTCGTGGCAGGAGACGGTGCGAACGGTGCCCGCGAAGCCTCGATGGGCGCCGAACTGGCGGAACTGCAGGTCGCAGACGCGCAGAGCGGTGCCGTACTGGTCGACGAGATCGGCGGTGGGGACGGGGGTGATGGTCTCGGGCATGGGGAGATTCCTTCGCTGGGGGGCTGCCGCGCTCGTTTCTTATCCGGCCGTCAGGGGGATGTGGGTGCGAGCGCGGCAGCCTGCTCCGGGGTGAGAGGGCGGGTGGAGTGTCCCCTCAGGAGGAGGTGCAGTTTGGCGGTCTCTTCGAGTTCCTCGATCGCGTCGGCGGCCTGTTCCAGGGTGGCGGCCGCGATGACGGGACCGTGGTTGGCGAGGAGGAGAGCGTGGTGCGTGCGGGCTGTCCGCTCCGCGAGCGGTTCCAGACTGCTGTCGCCCGGGGGGTGGTACGGCAGCAGCGGCAGGGTCCCGACGCGCATGGCGTAGTACGCGGTCAGCGGCGGCAGGACGTCGGCAGGGTCCACGCCGTCCAGGCACGAGACGGCGGCGGCGTGGGTGGAGTGCAGGTGCACGACAGCGTGGGCGCTCGGCCGGGCCCGGTAGAAAGCAGCGTGCAGAAACGCCTCTTTCGTGGGGGGCGGGCCGTGGAGGTGCTGCCCGGCCAGGTCGGCGCGCGACAGATCGGCTTCCTCAACCGTTCCGAGGCTGGAGCCTGTAGGGGTCAGGAGAAGGTTCCCGTCTGCCAGGCGCACGGACAGGTTGCCGGTGGAGCCGTGGGTGAGGCCGCGGGTGAACAGGGAGCGGGCGGTACGCACCATGAGTGCGCGGGCGGCAGTCTCGTCGGTGTAGGCGCTCACTTGGGTTCCTGGGCCGGGGCGTGGAGGGCGCGGGTGAACAGGTCGGGGGAGCCGAAGTTGCCGGACTTGAGCATGAGTGCGAGGTCGCCGGACGGGGTGTCGGCGTACGTCCACGGCACCCCGGGGTCGGCTTCCTCACCGACGAGCACGGCACGGATGCCGAGTGCGGTGGTGACGGCGCCGGAGGTCTCCCCGCCGGCGACGAGCAGGCGGCGTACTCCGCGTTCCACGAGGTGGGCGGCCAGGGTGCCCAGGAGGTCTTCGACCTGTGCGGCGGCTTCGGCGACACCCAGCTGGGCCTGCACGGCGGCCAGTTCTTCCGGTGACGCGGAGGCGTAGATCAGCACGGGGAGCTCGGGGTCCTGCTCGTCGTACCAGGTCAGCGCCTCGGCGGTGACGTCGCGGCCGGTGGCGGCGGCGAGAACGTCGAGGTGGAGGGAGGGAAGGCCGGCGGCGTAGAACTGGGCGATCTGCTCCAGGGTGCGGGCCGAGCAGCTGCCGGCCAGGACGGCGGCGCGCCCGTCGCGGGGCAGCGGCCCGGCGGCGGCCGGGCCGGTGGCGGGGTAGGCATGCCCGAGTCCCTCGGCCAGGCCCGCGGCCCCGCCCACGACAGGCAGTTCGAGCGCGGCGGCGCCGATCACGGCGAGATCCTCGTCGGTAAGGGCGTCGGCGATGACGTGCTGGACACCGGCCTGCTGATGCGTCACGAGAGCGTCGCGGACGGCCTCGACCCCTTGGCGCACGGTTGCCCAGTCGATCAGGGCGACCTGGTGCGGAGTCTGCGCCGACAGCAGACGCACCAGCGCGGCATCGGTCATGGGGTTGAGGGGGTGGTGTCTCAGCGGCGAGTCGGACAGCAGCTGGTCGTGGACGAAGAGGTGCCCCTGGTAGACGGTGCGGCCGTTGGGCGGTGAGGCCGGGCAGTGCAGGGTGACGGCCGCCCCGGCAGCGTCCATCAGAGCATCGGTGACCGGACCGATGTTGCCGTCGGCAGTGGAGTCGAAGGTGGAGCAGTACTTGAAGTAGACCTGCGCCGCGCCCTCGGCCCACAGCCACCGCTGTGCGCCGAGGGAGTCGGCGACGGCCTCGTCGGCAGGGGTGGAACGGGACTTGAGGGCGACCACGGCGGCGTCGCAGTCAGCGGGCAGTGCGGTGGTGGCGTCCGGGGTGCCGAAGACCAGGGCGGTGCGCAGGCCGGCGCGCCGGAAGGCGGCGGCGACGTCGGTGCCGCCGGTGAAGTCGTCGGCTATGCAGCCGATGCGCAGGGTCATGGTCGGTGGTCTCTCCTCGGGCGTGCTGGTGAGCGTGGGGATCCGGAGCGGGCCGTGGTCGGGAGCAGCCCGCCCCGGAAGTGGTGCCTCAGTTCTGGCCGGCGCCGGCGCTGATGGCCTTGATGACGGCGGCGGTGAACTCGCTGGTGGAGGCAGTGCCGCCGAGGTCGCGGGTGGAGACGCCGGAGGCGATCGCCTCGGCCACACCCTTCTCGATGATCCTCGCGGTGGTGGCGAGGGCCTCGTCGCCGTGCTTGGCGGCGAGCCACTCGAAGAGCATCGCGCCGGAGAGGATCATGGCGACCGGGTTGGCCTTGTTCTCCCCCGCGATGTCGGGGGCGGAGCCGTGCGATGCCTGGGCCATGGCGGTGGTGGCGGAGGAGTTGATGGAGGGGGCGGTGCCGAGCGAGCCGGAGATCTCACCGGCGAGGTCGGAGAGGATGTCGCCGAACATGTTCTCGGTGACGATGACGTCGAAGTCCTGCGCGCGGCGCACCAGGTGGACGGTCATGGCGTCGATGTGGAAGTCGTCGACCGCCACGTCCGGGTAGTCCTGGGCGACTTCCTGGCACACGGTGCGGAACAGGCCGGTGGTGAGCTTGAGGACGTTGGCCTTGTGGACGATGGTCAGCTTCTTGCGGCGCGAGCGAGCGAGGTCGAAGGCGACGCGGGCGACGCGCTCGGTGGCCTGGCGGGTGATGATGCCCAGCATGATCGCCGTGTCGGGGGTGGGCATGAACTCGCCTGTGCCGGCGAAGGTGTTGCGGTCGGCGTAGAAGCCCTCGGTGTTCTCGCGGACGATGACGAGGTCGGCGTTGTCGCAGACGGCCTTGGCGCCGGGGAAGCTCTTGGCGGGGCGGATGTTGGCGAAGAGCTGGAAGTGCTTGCGCAGGGTGCCCGAGGGGTTGAGGGCGGACTTGTGCGGCTCGGGGTAGCTGACGGAGTCGTGCGGTCCCAGGTACCAGCCGTCCAGACCTGCCAGGGCGTCCTTGGTCTCTTCGGGGACCGGGGTGCCGTGGGACTCGATCGCGGTGGCGCCGAGCGGCAGGGGCACCCAGTCGACGGAGACGCCGGCGGCCTGGGCGGCGGCGGTGGCGATCTCTACGGAGGAGGGGACGATCTCGGGGCCGATGCCGTCGCCCTCAAGGACGCCGAGGCGGTAGGTCGTGGTGCTCATGGTGAGGGTTCCTCTCAGAACGGGGTGATGGGAAGTCGGAAGAGACGGGTCAGGACAGCACGGCCGCAGCGTCGGTGAGCGCGGTCCAGGAGCGGGCTGCGGCCCTCGGGCTGTCGCCGTCCTGGGTGTGCTCCAGGGTCAGCCAGCCGGTGAACCCGCCCGTGCGCAGTGCCGTGAGCAGGGCGGGGAGGCGTGGGTCACCGAGGGTCAGAGGGCCTCTGGTGGTGGGTGCGGCGAGCTGCAGACAGCCGGTGACACCGGCGTGGCTGGTGACGGCCCGGACCGGGTCGATGCCCTCGGCGTCGAGGTGGTGGGTGTCCAGGACCAACCCGGCCGGTGGACCGAGGGAGTCGACGACGGCGAGGGCTTCCTCGGGGGTGTGCCACAGGGAGGTGTTGGCGTGCGACTGGGGCTCCAGCAGGAGTCGGCTGCCGTGATCCGACGCCTCCTCGGCCAGTTGCCGCACGGCGTCGTCGACCCAGATGCGCTGCATGTCCTCCAGCCCGGGCAGGAACGTGCCGCGAGTCTGGCCGAGGGTGACCGGGACCCCGAGCTCTCCGGCCAGACGGGCCGCGCCCCGCAGGCGGAACAGGGCGTGACGGCGTACGTCCGGCGACGGGTCGGCGAGCGTCAGCCCGTTCTGGGCGGAGACCGGCCCGGTGCCGATGCCCAGCACCTTCAGGCCGTCGGCCTCGACGGTGCGCCGCAGGGAGTCGGCGTCGCGTGCTGTGGTCTCACGGACCTGGACCTCCACACCGTCGTAACCGAGCTCGGACAGTCGGCGAACGGCATCGGTGAGCGGTCCGTCGTAGCCGAGCGGCATCGGCGTACGGCAGTCGTCGCCGGAGACGGTGTAGGCCAGCGGCCAGGGGAGCCCGGCGGTCACGGGGCGACCGCCGTGTGCTCCTCGGTGACGAGCAGGCCGCGCAGTTCACGGGCGGCGGCGCCGGCCCCGTCCAGTACGGGTACGCCCAGGAGGGCCGCGAGTGCGTCACCTGCCGGGGTGAGCGAGTACTGCGCCAGCAGGACCGCATCCACATCCGCGCCCCCAGCGGCGCGCAGGGCGTCCGCCAGGTGACGTGCGGCCGCCTCGGCGTCGGCCGCCCCGGCCGCCTCTTCGCTCAAGGC
This sequence comes from Streptomyces sp. NPDC079167, assembly GCF_040686735.1. Classification (NCBI taxonomy): domain Bacteria; kingdom Bacillati; phylum Actinomycetota; class Actinomycetes; order Kitasatosporales; family Streptomycetaceae; genus Streptomyces; species Streptomyces sp. NPDC079167. The sequence goes on from NZ_JBFBLO010000001.1 coordinate 402,003, forward strand.
CGTCACCAGGTCGAGGGGGCGGCCCGGACGGACTGCCGGGACGAGCGCTTCGAGCTGGGCGACGGCGGCCGGTACGGCGGGCGGAGTGGATGCGACGACGGCGATGCGCCGGTATGGGCCCAGCAGGGCGGCCTTGAACATCGACTCGTCGGACTTCAGGACGGGCACGTCCCACAGGGCACGAGCGGTGTCCACGACCTCCCCGTACGAGGAGCAGGTCAGCAGTAGTGCCTGGGCGCCGCTGTCCATCACGTGTGCGATCAGGCGGAGCATGCGCCTGCGCAGCGCGTCGGTAAGTCCGCCGGCCGCGCGGGCGTCGTCCAACAGGCGGTCGTCCAGCACGTTCCACACCGTGGCCTGCGGAAACTCCCGTGTGAACGCCTCATGGGCGATGCGGTGCGCGGCGGGCACCGCGTGGATCATGGCGACCAGGGGATGGGGTTGATTCACCGGGTTTTTCCTCTTCCGGTAGGCGGGGACCGGTAAGGGTCCCGACCGCGGGCCCGCTCCGGTCGGCGAGTGAACGCGTGGTGGCAGCAGGCACGGGATGGGGGACGGCACGATTCGTTCCGTTGCCGCGCCGCCACTGTATGACCAACCGGTCAACCGGTCAACCGGTTCGTCGCGTGGGGCGCCCCCGGCCGCCTGGACAGCTCGACGGCCCGCGGGGGCCCGTGCTACGCGTCGCGCTGTTCGAGGGCTTCCATCAGGCGGCGGGACGCGCCTTCCATGTGCCGGGCCATCGCCGCCCGGGCGGCGTCGGCGTCACCCCGGGCGACGGCCTCGTAGATCGGGACATGGTCGTCGTAGGCCACCTCACGGGACCGGACGGCGCCCGTGCGCTCCACCCAGCCACGCTGGACCATGGCGCGCATGCCCTTCAGCACGTCCCTCAGCACCGTGTTTCCGGCCAGTTCGCCAAGGGCCGCGTGGAAGGCGGTGTCCGCTTCGGGGAACTCCTCGTCGGGGCACTCCCGCATCGCCGCCAGGCGGGCCCGCAGCAGTTCGACGCCGGCCTCGTCGCGCTCCCGCGCGGCCAGCCCGGCGACGACCACCTCCAGTTCCGCGCGGGCCTGCACCATGTCGCGCGCACCCCGCTCACCCAGGACGAGCCCCAGTTCGAACAGCCGGTAGAGCACGTCGGAGTCGGTGCCGCGGAAGTACGTGCCGCTGGACTGCCGGATCTCCAGGAGACCGAGGAAGCCGAGCGACTTGATCGCCTCGCGCACGGTGGGCCGGTTCACCCCGAGCATCTCGGTCAGCCGGCGCTCCGAGGGGATGCGGTCGCCGGGCTGGACCTCGCCTGACATCAGGTAGTCGATCAGGCGGCGGGATACCTCGGCGGCCAGCGGTTCGCGCGGCTCGACCGTGATTCTGGCGAGTTCGGCCATCGAATTCCTCACTTCGGTATTGACGTGATGGCCGGATTCTAGTTACCTACCGGCAATCCGGTAAACCGGTTGTCCAGATGGGTTGCGGGTCGAGCCGCCCTCCGGCCACCGCACCAGCCGCCCCGGAATCCACAGCCATGCCCAGGCGCACACCTGACACTCGCACCGGGCCACTGCCCGCGAGTCTGTGCGCCCGCCGAACCGCCGTACAGGAGCTTCACCTGCCATGACCGACCCGTCGCCCGAGCCGAGCACGGTTCCGCGGGTGCTGCCGGTCGCCTCCCGAACCGACACGCCCTGACCCACGCGCCGTCCTGCGCCGCCACTACGACCGGCGGCTCTCAGCCCTGCCCCTAGGAGCAACGATGCTCGCCCTGCTCGGCTTCGCAACCCTGGGCAGCTTTATGCTGCTCGTGATGCGGAAGTACCTCTCCGCGTTCACCGCCATCATGCTCACCCCGATCGCCGCCGCGCTCATCGCCGGCAAGGGCGCGAAGCTCGGCGACATGATCATGAACGGCCTGGAGACGGTCGCGCCCACCGCGTCCCTGCTGCTCTTCGCCGTCCTCTACTTCGGCCTGATGATGGAGGTCAAGCTCTTCGAGCCGATCGTCCAGGCCATCATCCGCGCCACCAAGGGCGACCCGGTCCGTATCGTGGTCGGTACCGCCGTGCTGTCCCTGTGCGTGGCCCTGGACGGTGACGGCACCACCAGCTACATGATCGTCTGCTCGGCATTCCTGCCCATCTACCGGCGCCTGGGTATCAATCCGCTCATCCTCGCCACCCTCGCCGCGATGGCGCTGGGCACCATCTCCGGCACCACTCCCTGGGGCGGCGCCGCCACGCGCGGCATCAGCGTCCTGCACCTGAGCGCCACCGAGTACTTCGTCCACATGCTCGCCCCCATGGCCCTCACCAGCCTGGCCATCATCGCCGTCGCCTACTGGCTCGGCCTGCGCGAACGCGGCAAGCTCGACGCCGAGAAGCTCAACACCTACAAGCTGGAGATAGCCTCCGGCGAGGCGTTCGAGCCGGTCAAGGCCGACTGGCGCATGTGGTTCAACGCCGCCCTCACCGTGGTCCTGATGCTCCTCCTCGTCCTGGAGGTCGCCGACCTCCTGGTGCTGTTCATGGTCGCCTTCGTGATCGCCCTCCTGGTCAACATCCGTGTCATCGGCGATCAGCAGGAGCTCATCAAGCGCCAGGCCGCCAACGCCGTCCCGGTGATGATCCTGGTCCTGGCCGCCGGTGTGTTCACCGGCATCATGACCGACTCCGGCATGATCAAGGCCATGGCGGACGCCGCCTTGTCGATCGTTCCCGAGGGCTGGGGCGATGTCATCCCGCTGTTCACCGCCGTCCTCGCGCTGCCGCTCGGCTTCTTCATGTCGAACGACGCGTACTGGTTCGGTGTGGTGCCCGTCCTGGCCGAGTCCGCCGCGCACTACGGCATCCCCGCGAACGAGATCGCCCGCGCCGGCGCCATCGGCCAGATCCTTCACATGATGGGTCCGACCAGCGCGCCGCTGTGGGTCCTGCTCGGGCTCGTCAAGGCGGAGCTGGGTGACTTCCAGAAGCATGCCCTGCGCTGGGGCATCCTCGTGTCCTTCGCCTACATCGCCTTCGCCGTCCTCACCGGCGCCATCAGCGTCACCTGAGCCCGCGCCACCCGGGCGCCGTGGCGCTGGGCAGGTACGGCCGGGCATGACGGCGACGACGGAGCGCGGCAGGCCGCCAACTCCGGTCACCGGCGCGGTCGACCCCGTGCCGGGCACTCCCTGCCACCCGCACCCGCGAAGCGACGGCACGACCGAGCCGCCGCCGAGATCCGCCGCACCGTCGAACACACCGGAGGAGCCTCCCGATGATCGTTTCCACCAGCCCGACGACAGACGTCGAGCTCGCCCGCTACACCCCGCAGTCGCCCCAGGAGGTCAACGACATCCTTGACGCGGCGGCCTCGGCCCAGGCCGCCTGGCGCCGACACGACATCACCGACCGCACCTCTCTGCTGCGCGAGACGGCACGCGTCCTGCGCGAGGGCCGGGACACCTACGCGGCGCTGATCACCGCCGAGATGGGCAAGCCGATCACCGAGGCGCGCGCCGAGATCGAAAAGTGCGCCACGACCTGCGAGTACTACGCCGAGCACGCCCCGGCCCAGCTCGCGGACCGTCCGGTCGAATCCAACGCCACCGAGAGCGCCGTCGTCTACGACCCGCTGGGCGTGGTGTTGGCGGTCATGCCGTGGAACTACCCCTTCTGGCAGTTCTTCCGGTTCGCCGCTCCGGCTCTGGCAGCAGGCAACGGCACTCTGCTCAAGCACGCCAACAACGTGCCGCAGTGCGCCCTCGCCGTCGAGGAGATCGTCCGCAAGGCCGGCGCCCCCGAGGGCTTGTGCCGAACGCTGCTGATCGAGGTCGACCAGGTCGCCGGTCTCATCGCCGACCCGCGTGTGGCGGCGGTCACCCTCACCGGTTCGACCGAGGTCGGTGCGATCGTCGCCGCCCAGGCCGCAGCCGTGCTGAAGAAGCAGGTCCTCGAACTCGGCGGCTCCGACCCGTTCGTCGTCCTCGCCGATGCCGACATCGCTCAGGCCGCGGCCACCGCCGTCAAGGCCCGCTACGTCAACGTCGGCCAGTCCTGTGTCAACGCCAAGCGGTTCATCGTCGAGGAAGCCGTGGCCGACGAGTTCGCGGCGGCATTCACCGCCGCGGCAGCGGCCCTCAAGGTCGGTGACCCGACCGACCCGGACACCGCGATCGGCCCCATGGCCCGCGCCAACCTGCGCAACACCCTGCACGACCAGGTACGGCGCACCATCGACGCCGGTGCCGTCCTCGTCATCGGCGGCAAGGTCCCTGACGGCCCGGGCTGCTACTACCCGCCCACCGTCCTGGACCACGTCCGGCCGGGTATGGCTGCCTTCGACGAGGAGACCTTCGGACCCGTCGCCGCCATCACCCGCGTCACATCCGCCGACGAGGCCATAACCCTGGCCAACCAGACGGAGTACGGTCTCGGCGCCGCCCTGTGGACGAGCGACCTGGACCGCGCCCGGCGACTCGCCCGGGTCCTCGACGCCGGCGCCGTCTTCATCAACGGAATGGTCGCCTCCGACCCGCGTCTGCCCTTCGGCGGCATCAAGAGGTCCGGCTACGGCCGTGAACTGGGCGCCGAGGGCATCCGCGAATTCGTCAACACCAAAACGGTCTGGACAGGCCCGGCCGCACCGACCGCCTGAACGCCCCTTTCTCATACCCCACGGAGGTCCCTGTGAACTGCCCTCCCGACGAGCCCTGCTTCGCTGCCTTCCCTCCCGCCGTTCTGCGGCCCGCCGAGCTGACCTCCTTCAGTCGCGGCGGCGGTGCCCGCACCATCCCGTTGGTCACCCGAGCCGTCGGCGCCGAGGTCTACCTCACCGGCCAGACCCTCTTCGAAGGCGGTGCCGGCATAGCCCTGCACACCCACAACTGCCCGGAGAGCGTGACCATCCTCGAAGGCGACGCCATCGTGGAGATCGACGGCGTCGAACACCACGTGACCCGCTTCGACACCACCTACGTCGCCGCCGGAACCCCCCACCGTTTCCGCAACGCCTCCGCCACCGAGCCCATGCGGATCCTGTGGATCTACGCATCCGTCGACGCCACCCGCACCCTCGTCGAAACCGGTGTCACCGCGCGGGTCGACGCCGAGCACGACAAAGCCGCCGAAAGCCGCGACTGACACCCCGACGACCCGAGAGAGCAGGAAGGGAACACCACACCCGTGATCACCGAGATCGCCCAGATCGAGATCCACCCGGGCCAGGAGAAGGAATTCGAGGCGGCCGTCGCCAAGGCCCTGCCCTTCTTCCTGGCGGCCGACGGCTGCGACGGAGTCGACCTTCATCGCAGTGTCGAACACCCCTCCCGCTACCGGCTGACGGTCCGGTGGGAGACGGTCGAGCACCACACCGTCGCCTTCCGCACCTCCGAGGGCTTCGCCCGCTGGCGGGCCCTCGCAGGACCTCACTTCGCAGCGACGCCACAGGTCGAACACGTGTACTCCGTCCTCGCACCACGACAGACCGACGGCTGCGACTCACGCGGCGTCGTCCATGTTTCCCCGTAGGCCCAGCGGCACCGCTCGGCCTGCCGACCTGGTGCCACACGGCTGGCCACACTCGCCTCGGCTCTGTCCCTGACGAACGGCACGGTTCCGGGCGGCACGGGCGCCCTGACGGCTTACGCCGCCAGGCGTCGGCCAGTTCGGCGGGAAGACGTCGGCCACTGCGGGTGAATACGACGCCGGATGAGCGAGTTGCGCTCCCCCGCGTCCACCCCGGCCTGCTTCACCCGGTCCCGCACCGCGGTCTCGGCCGGCTGGAAGTCTCTGGCGACCTGCCCGACCGAGCGGTCGCCCTGTCGGCACAGACCGACGATCTCGGCCTTGAACTCCGGCGGGAACGAACGTCGAGGCTTCTTCTCGGCACCTGTCTGGGGGGCCGGGTGAACGGCGCCCTGGTGGAGATGGCCTGAGAGCGCCTGCACCCTCCGGGGTGGACCGAGGTCAGCGCCGTCTGTACCGCCCGCGACGCACGCGGGCAAGGTCACGCCGCCCGCCTGATCGGTGCGCTCGCGGCCTGCGGCGAACGAGCCTTCCTGCATGTGGCCGAGGCGAACACCGGCACGATCGCGTTGTACGAGCGGTCGGTTCCGAGCCGGGCGTACCTCCGAGGCCGGCCGTCAGGGGGTGCGGAAGCCCAGGAAGGTCACACGCCTGCGGCACTGCCGTGGCGCCCACCCGCGGGGCCTGACTGCCTTTGCGTCGGCTGGACGCCGAACTGTCCCGTGACTGACTCCGCCGCTTCTGTCAGGGCCTGCGCCCGGGCGTAGCCGGTCGACGGTGTGCGCGATGAGACAGGGGGGCAGACGCGGGCGGGGCGTTCAGGCTGTGGAGGACCGATTCGGCCTTCCCGGACTGCCCGATCGCTTCTTACGCCGAGGGCTGTTGCCTCGTACCCGGAGGAGGACCATGGTTCCCATGCCGTCGGGTGCCAGAGGAGAAGGCACACACCAGGGCCGGAGGCCACACCCCGGCGATCAGGCGCGCGTCCGCGCCGCCTGCGCCTCAAGCCGCTTGCTCGACCCTGGCCCGGCAGCCGAGATCGACGTACAGGCCGCCTTGAAGGAGAAGCTGGGCCAGGGGATGGAGGAGTACCTGACCTTTGCGCCTGCACCGCCCCTGGCACACCGGGCGATCGAGGCGGACCGCTCCATCGGCCTGGTGCTGCCTTGCCGTGTCGTCGTCCGGTCCGAGGGCGAACGCATCACCACATCATGGTCACTCGGACAGGACAGGACGGCTTCAAGCCCGTCGCGGAGGAAGCCACTCGTCGACTGGACGCCGCCTGTCGGCGCTCGACGCCGGCAAAGAGCAGCACAAGGCGCCGCCGCGCATCGGCAGGCGTCAACCCTGCTCGGCACGATCGCTGCTGATCGATGGTTCCCGATGGGTGAGGCGGGGCGAAGGTTCGCGCTCGACGGCCGTGGGACCGCAGACCACTCATCCCACAGAGAAGGCGTCAAAACCCCAGGTCACGGATGCCCGGAAGAGCACGAGCACGCAGAACGCTGCGCGTTCGCTGCACCGTTGCGGAGCCCACAGACCCCCAGAAAACGCGTTTCCCCAGGTCAGAACGATTCTGCCTGGGGATGCTGGGTGGGGCGGGTGGGACTCGAACCCACGGCCGACGGATTATGAGTCCGCTGCTCTAACCGGCTGAGCTACCGCCCCGTTACGGCGTGGCGCGTACAAGTGTGCGCGCCTTCTGCCGCAGCATAGCCGGTCATACGATCTCCTGCTGCGGATGGTCGGCTTCGCATGACCATGAAGACCGCGCTGCGTGCTGCCCGGTTCCGGGCCGTGCGGAATCACCCCGAAAGAGTCACGGGCCGCCCTGCGCGGGCACACGAAAAAGGGCCCCGAAGGACCCTCTTCCGTATCGCTCCCCCGACTGGACTCGAACCAGTAACCCTCCGGTTAACAGCCGAATGCTCTGCCAATTGAGCTACAGGGGATCGCGCTCCCCCGACTGGACTCGAACCAGTAACCTGCCGGTTAACAGCCGGCTGCTCTGCCAATTGAGCTACAGGGGATTGCTGCGTTGCCTCGAAACGTACCTGCCTGGCGGCTGCCGAGCGGCGCGCGTTCGCTGCGACACATACATTAGCGCAACCAGGGGGGTGCTCCGCCAATCGGTATCTCCCGGGGTGATCCCGGCGTGTGCGGGTAGGCGGGCAGCACACGTCGCACGGAGCGAAGGAAGGGTGGCAGCCATGCGGTACCGGCTCACGTTCATCGCCGGAGTGGCGCTCGGTTACGTGCTCGGCACGCGAGCCGGGCGCGAGCGTTACGAGCAGCTCAAGAAGGCCGCGCAGACGCTGGCCGAGAACCCCGCTGTGCGGAACGCGGCGGAGTCCGCCGCGCACGGCGGCCGGGACTTCGCCGGCAAGGCGTACCACTCGGTGAGCGAGAAGGTCGGGGACAAGGTCCCCGTCTCCGTCTCCGACCGGGTGCGCTCGCTGCGGGAGCGCAACGGCCACGGCGCCGCCGACGACTGGGGGACGACGAACACCTGAGGCCGGTTCCGTACCGGGCACCCGCCCGGTACGGAACGGTCCGCGTACACGACTGTCTCCGGGTGCGGCAGAATCGTCTCCATGGGCATAGTGGCCGGCTTGGACAGTTCATCCGCCTTCACGCACATCGTCGTCTGCGACACGGACACCGGTGCGGTGCTGCGGCAGGGGTACGCCGCGCATCCCATCGAGGCCAAGTCCTCGGAGGTGGATCCGCAGGCGTGGCTGCTCTCCCTCGGGGAGGCGGCCTCCGGAGGGCTGCTCGAAGGCGTGCAGGCCATCGGTGTGTCCGCGCAGCAGCACGGGCTGGTTCCACTGGATCACCAGGGCAATCTCGTACGGCCGGCGCTCCTCGGCAACGACCGGCGGGCGCAGGCCGCCGCGGCGGATCTGATCGACGGGCTCGGCGGGCGGCAGTCCTGGGCCGAGGCCGTGGGGGCCGTGCCGCAGGCCGCGCAGCCCGTGGCGAAGCTCCGCTGGCTGGTGCGGTCGGAGCCGGAGAACGCCCAGCGCGTCGCCGCCGTCCTGCAGCCGCACGACTGGCTGGTGTGGCAGCTCCTCGGCCGGCCCGCCCGGCGTACGACCGACCGCGGTGCCGCGTCCGGCACCGGTTACTGGTCGGCGGGGACCGGGTCCTACCGGCCCGATCTCGTGGAACTCGCGCTCGGCCACCAGGCCGCACTGCCCGAGGTCCTCGGCCCGGCCGACGCCGCGGGGACGACTCCGGAGGGCCTGCTGATCTCGGCGGGCACCGGCGAGACGATGGCCGCGGCCTTCGGGCTGGGCGTCGCGGTCGGGGACGCCGTGGTGTCGCTGGGCGCCTCCGGTTCGGTGATGGCCGTGCACCACGAGGCGCTGGCCGACCCCACGGGGATGATCACCTCCTTCGCCGACGCGACCGGGATGCATCTGCCGGTCGTCCACACGTCGAACGCGGTACGCGCGCTGCGCGGCACGGCCGAGATGCTGGGCCTGGAGGGCCTCGACGAGTTGTCCGCGCTGGCGCTGAAGTCGACGCCGGGCTCCTCGGGGCTCGTCCTGCTCCCCTATCTGGAGGGTGAGCGCACCCCGCACCTGCCGCACACCGCGGGCACGCTGAGCGGGCTGCGGCGCGAGTCGATGAAGCCCGAGCACCTGGCGCGGGCGTCCTTCGAGGGGATGCTGTGTTCGCTGGCCGATGCCCTGGACGTGCTGCGGGACCGGGGTGTGGAGGTGCGGCGGGTGTTCCTGCTGGGCGCCGCCGCCGAACTGCCCGCCGTGCGGGAGCTGGCGCCCGCGTTGTTCGGGACCCAGGTCGTCGTGCCGCAGCCCGCCGAGTACGCGGCGCTGGGCGCGGCGCGGCAGGCGGCGTGGGCTCTCGGGGTCGCGGAGGGGAAGCTCGACCCGCGTACTCCCCCGGCCTGGCAGGGCGCGGCCGCGCAGGTGCTGGAGCCGGGTGAGGAGCTCGCCGTGGGCCGCGCGGTACGCCAGCAGTACGGGGCGACGAGGGATCAGATCCACCCCGGGGCGTTCGGCGGGACCGCCTGAGCGGAGCGGTCCCGTGATTTGACCGGGACTTGGACAAATGCGTTGGCAGTCGGGGTGGGGGGTGCCGGAGTATGGACCGGCCTCTGCCCTCGCCGACTCCGAGAGACTCGTGTGCTCATAAAACTCCTGCGGACCTGTCTGGGTCCGTACAGACGTCCCATCGTGCTGCTGGTGCTCCTCCAACTGCTGCAGACCTGCGCGAGCCTCTATCTGCCCAGCCTCAACGCGGACATCATCGACAACGGTGTCGTGAAGGGTGACACGGGTTACATCCTGGAGTTCGGCGGCGTGATGATCGCCGTCAGCGTCGCCCAGATCGTCTGCAACGTCGGGGCGGTCTACTACGGCGCCCGGACGGCTTCCGCCCTGGGACGCGATGTGCGGGCGTCCGTGTTCAACAGGGTGCAGTCGTTCTCCGCCCGCGAGGTGGGGCGGTTCGGGGCGCCCTCGCTGATCACCCGTACGACCAATGACGTGCAGCAGGTCCAGATGCTCGTCCTGATGGCTTTCACCCTGATGGTGTCGGCGCCCATCATGTGTGTCGGCGGCGTCGTCATGGCGCTCGGCCAGGACGTCCCGCTGTCGGCGGTGCTGCTGGCCGTGCTGCCTGTGCTCGGCATCTCGGTGAGCCTTATCGTGCGCAGGATGCGGCCGCTGTTCCGCACGATGCAGGAGCGGCTGGACACGGTGAACCGTGTGCTGCGTGAGCAGATCACCGGCAACCGCGTGATCCGCGCCTTCATCCGTGACCGCTACGAGGAGGAACGCTTCCGCGGCGCCAACACGGAGCTCACGGGCGTCGCGGTGTCGACGGGCCGGCTGATGGCCCTGATGTTCCCGACGGTGATGACCGTGGTGAACCTGTCCTCCATCGCCGTGGTCTGGTTCGGGGCGCACCGCATCGACAGCGGCGGGATGCAGATCGGGGCGCTGACCGCGTTCCTCGCGTATCTGATGCAGATCGTCATGTCGGTGATGATGGCCACCTTCATGTTCATCATGGTGCCGCGCGCCGAGGTCTGCGCCGAGCGCATCCAGGAGGTGCTGGAGACCGAGTCGAGCGTGGTGCCGCCCACGGCCCCGGTCACGAAGCTGCTCAAGCACGGTCATCTGGAGATACGGGGCGCGGAGTTCCGCTTCCCGGGTGCCGAGGAGCCGGTGCTGCGCTCGGTCGATCTCGTGGCGCGGCCCGGGGAGACGACCGCGATCATCGGGTCGACGGGCAGCGGGAAGTCGACGCTGCTCGGGCTCGTACCGCGGCTGTTCGACGCGACGGACGGCGAGGTGCTCGTCGACGGTACGGACGTGCGGACGCTGGATCCGGTCCTGCTGGCGAAGACGGTGAGCCTGGTCCCGCAGAAGCCCTACCTGTTCTCGGGGACGGTCGCGACGAATCTGCGCTACGGCAATCCGGACGCGACCGACGAGGAGCTGTGGCACGCGCTGGAGGTGGCGCAGGCGAAGGACTTCGTGGAGCGGCTGGAGCACGGTCTCGACGCGCCGATCGCCCAGGGCGGCACCAATGTCTCCGGCGGCCAGCGGCAGCGGCTCGCGATCGCGCGGACGCTGGTGCAGCAGCCGGAGATCTATCTCTTCGACGACTCGTTCTCGGCGCTGGACTACGCGACGGACGCCGCGCTGCGCGGTGCGCTGTCCCGCGAGACGGCGGGGGCGACCGTGGTGATCGTGGCGCAGCGGGTGTCCACGATCCGTGACGCCGACCGGATCCTGGTGCTCGACGAGGGCCGGGTCGTCGGGACGGGCAGCCATCACGAGCTGATGAACGGCAACGAAACCTACCGGGAGATCGTGCTCTCCCAGCTGACGGAAGCGGAGGCCGCCTGATGGCAGGGCCGGGCGGACGGATGATGGCAGGGCCCACGGAACGGTCCATGGACTTCAAGGGGTCGGGGAAGCGGCTCCTGAGGCGGTTCAGCAAGGAGAAGTCCTCGCTGTATCTGATGCTGGGCGCGGGAACCCTGAGTGTGGCGCTCTCCGTCGTGGGGCCCAAGATCCTCGGCGGGGCCACCGACCTGATCTTCGCGGGTGTCGTCGGACGGCAGATGCCGGACGGCACGACGAAGGAGCAGGCCATCGACGGCCTGCGCGAGCGGGGCGACGGCGGACTCGCCGACATGCTGACCGGGGTGGACTTCACCCCCGGCGACGGCATCGACTTCGGCGCGGTGGGCCAGGTCCTGCTGGCGGCGCTGGTGGTGTACGTCGGCGCCGGGCTGATGATGCTGGTGTCGACCCGGCTGTCGATCCGGGTGATCAACCGGGTCGTCTTCCAGCTGCGCGAGGATCTGCAGACCAAGCTGGCGCGGCTCCCGCTCTCCTACTTCGACCGGCAGCAGCGCGGTGAGGTGCTGAGCCGGGCGACGAACGACATCGACAACATCTCGCAGACGATGCAGCAGACGATGGGCCAGCTCATCAACTCCCTGCTCACCATCGTCGGCGTAGTGATCATGATGTTCTGGATCTCGCCGCTGCTCGCCCTGGTGGCGCTGGTGACGATCCCGCTGTCCGTCTTCGTCGCGGCCCGGGTGGGCAAGCGGTCGCAGCCGCACTTCGTGGCGCAGTGGAAGGTGACGGGCAGGCTCAACGCGCACATCGAGGAGATGTACACCGGCCACGCCCTGGTGAAGGTCTTCGGGCGGCAGGAGGAGTCCGCGAAGGACTTCGCCGAGCAGAACGACGCGCTGTACGAGGCGGGGTTTAAGGCCCAGTTCAACAGCGGGATCATGCAGCCGCTGATGATGTTCGTGTCGAATCTGAACTACGTGCTGGTCGCGGTCGTCGGCGGTCTGCGGGTGGCGTCGGGCGCGCTGTCGATCGGTGACGTGCAGGCCTTCATCCAGTACTCACGGCAGTTCTCGATGCCGCTGACGCAGGTCGCGTCGATGGCGAACCTGGTGCAGTCGGGCATCGCGTCCGCGGAGCGGGTCTTCGGGCTGCTGGACGCCGAGGAGCAGGAGCCCGACCCGGACCCGGCGGAGCGGCCCCAGGAGCGGCGCGGCAGCGTCTCGCTGGAGAACGTGTCCTTCCGCTACGACCCGGAGAAACCCCTGATCGAGGATCTTTCGCTGAGCGTGGAGCCCGGACACACGGTCGCCATCGTCGGCCCGACCGGCGCCGGCAAGACGACGCTGGTCAACCTGCTGATGCGGTTCTACGAGGTGACGGGCGGCCGGATCGTCCTGGACGGGGTCGACGCGGCGAAGATGTCGCGTGACGAACTCCGCTCGGGCATAGGCATGGTGCTCCAGGACACCTGGCTGTTCGGCGGCACGATCGCGGAGAACATCGCCTACGGCGCGTCGCGCGAGGTCACCCGGGAGGAGATCGAGGAGGCGGCGCGGGCGGCCCACGCCGATCGCTTCGTCCGTACCTTGCCCGACGGTTACGACACGGTGATCGACGACGACGGAGCCGGGGTCAGCGCGGGTGAGAAGCAGCTGATCACGATCGCGCGGGCGTTCCTGTCGGACCCGGTCATCCTGGTGCTCGACGAGGCCACCAGCTCGGTGGACACCCGGACCGAGGTGCTGATCCAGAAGGCGATGGCGCGGCTGGCCCACGGCCGTACGAGCTTCGTGATCGCGCACCGGCTCTCCACCATCCGGGACGCGGACGTGATCCTGGTGATGGAGAACGGCTCGATCGTCGAACAGGGCACGCACGAGGGGCTGCTGGCCGCCGAGGGGGCGTACGCCCGGCTGTACGCCGCGCAGTTCGCGGAGGCGCTGGCCGAGATCGACTGACCGGGGCGGGCCGGCCCGGTCCGGGTGGGCGCGGGCCAGTCCGGCTCGGGCCATGGGGCGCGGGCCGGCCCGGGGCTCAGTCGAGGTAGCCGCGGAGCTGGTCTGCGAAGGCGTGGTCCCGCAGCTTGTCGAGCGTCTTGGACTCGATCTGGCGGATGCGTTCACGTGTCACGCCGAAGATCCTTCCGATCTCCTCGAGCGTGCGGGGCCGCCCGTCGTCGAGCCCGTAGCGAAGCTGGACGACCTTCCTCTCCCGCTCCCCGAGGGTGGAGAGCACCGCCTCCAGGTGTTCGCGCAGCAGGAGGAAGGCCGCGGTCTCCACGGGTGAGGCGGCGTCCCCGTCCTCGATGAGGTCGCCGAAGGCGACGTCATCCTCCTCGCCGACGGGGGCGTGCAGGGAGACGGGTTCCTGGGCGAGGCGCCGGATCTCGACGACCCGTTCGGGCGTCAGGTCGAGCTGGGCCGCGACCTCTTCGGCGGTGGGTTCGTAGCCGCGCTCCTGGAGCAGACGGCGCTGGACGCGCACGACCCGGTTGATCAGTTCGACGACATGTACGGGGACTCTTATGGTCCTGGCCTGGTCGGCCAGCGCGCGGGACATCGCCTGGCGGATCCACCACGTCGCGTACGTCGAGAATTTGTAGCCCCGGGCGTAGTCGAACTTCTCGACCGCCCTGATCAGTCCGAGGTTTCCCTCCTGGACCAGGTCGAGCATGGTCAGGCCCCGGCCCACGTAGCGCTTGGCCACGGAGACCACGAGGCGGAGGTTGGCCTCGATGAGCCGGCGCTTCGCCATCCGCCCCATGACCACGAGCCGGTCCAGATCGACGGCGAGCCGGGAGTCGGGGTCCGGGGTGGAGGCTAGCCGCTCCTCGGCGAAGAGCCCCGCCTCGACACGGCGGGCGAGTTCCACCTCCTCGGCGGCGCTGAGCAGCGGTATCCGCCCGATCTCCCGTAAGTACTGGCGGAAGAGGTCGGAGGTCGGGCCGCCCGGTTCCGGGCGGCTGCGCGGTCCCGACGCCTCCGGGGGCTCCACCGGTTCCTCCAGCACCGCTAGGGGCGCGCCCGCCGTCTCCGGGTGACGTGTGACCCGGTTCTGCGCTGGGATCGCCGGGACATGCTCGGTCGTGGTCGGCACGGTCCGGGTCTGCACGGGGGCGACCTCCAGGTGATCGCTGGCGGACCGCGGGGATGGAGGCCCGCCCCGGGCGGACCGGCCGCGCTCCGACGACTCAGGAACCGTCACCCAGTGTGGGGTACGACACATCGCCGCCACGAGGGGCGTGCGGTGACTTTTTGCGTCCGGAACGTAACGGGCCGCCGCCCCGGCTCAGAGTGCGTCGGCGCCGTGGCTCCGCAGCGACTGCGCGTACTGCTGGAGGACCCAGACCTCGTTCTGCGCGGCGGCCAGATGGTCGGGGGCGACATTGCTGCCGAGGCGGGCGAGGCTGCTCTGCACGTCGTCGATCCTGCGGTCGACGGCGCGGAGGCGGACCTTGACCAGGTGCTGGCCCGCGTACGACTCGTCGATGGTCTTGCCGTGGAAGACCTCGACCGCGAGCTCGGTGACGAGCTTGCGCACCGTGTCGTCGGGCGTCGCGTCGAGCACCTGGACCAGATACTCGCGGGTCTCGGCGACGCCCAGCTCCACGCCGCCCGCCTCCGCGATGCACTGGCGCACGGCGGCGTAGGGCGGGGCGGTGAACTCGTCGACCCCGTAGGCGTCGAACGCCGGGGAGACCAGGGCGGGCTTCTGCAGGGCGAGCTTGAGCAGCTCGCGCTCGGTGCGGTGCGCGGGGCTGCGGAGGTTGAGCGCGGGGCCGGACGGCGCCTTCGGGGCCTGCGTCTGCTGCTGCGGGGGCCCGCCCCGGGAGGGTCCGCCCTGAGCGGGCCCGCGCTCGCCCCGGTCGCGGGCCCAGCGGGCGAGCTGCCCGACGCGCTTGACCACGAACTGGGTGTCCAGGATGCCCAGCAGGCCGGCCAGCTGGACGGCGACCTCGTGCTGCGAGGAGCTGTTCTTGATGCGGGCGACCACGGGCCCCGCCTCGTCGAGCGCGGCGGCCCGGCCCGCCGGGGTCTCCAGGTCGTACCGGCCGACGATCTGGCGGAGCGCGAATTCGAAGAGGGGGGTGCGGGGCTCGACCAGGTCCCGCACGGCGTCGTCGCCCTTGGCGAGCCGCAGGTCGCACGGGTCCATGTTGTCCGGGGCGATCGCGATGTACGTCTCGGCGGCGAACTTCTGGTCGTCCTCGAAGGCGCGCAGGGCCGCCTTCTGGCCCGCCGCGTCACCGTCGAAGGTGAAGATGACCCGGGCGCTGCCGTTGTCCATCAGGAGCCGTCGGAGGATCTTGATGTGGTCGTTGCCGAACGAGGTGCCGCAGGTGGCGATGGCCGTGGTGACCCCGGCGAGGTGGCAGGCCATGACATCGGTGTAGCCCTCGACGACGACGGCGCGGCTCGCCTTGGCGATGTCCTTCTTGGCCAGGTCGATGCCGTACAGCACCTGGGACTTCTTGTAGATCGAGGTCTCGGGGGTGTTGAGGTACTTCGGCCCGTTGTCGTCGTCGCGGAGCTTGCGGGCGCCGAAGCCGACGATGTCGCCCGAGGTGTCGCTGATCGGCCACATCAGCCGGCCGCGGAAGCGGTCGATGGGGCCGCGGCGGCCGTCCTGGGAGAGGCCGGAGCTGATGAGCTCCTTGTCGCTGAAGCCCTTGCCGCGCAGATAGCGGGTGAGGTGGTCCCAGCCCGCCGGGCTGTAGCCGACGCCGAAGTGGGCCGCCGCGTCCTGGTCGAAGCCGCGCGAGGCGAGGAACGCCCGGCCGATCTCCGCCTCCGGGCCGTTCAGCTGCTCGCGGTAGAAGTCCGCGGCGATCTTGTGGGCCTCGACCAGGCGGATGCGCTCGCCACGCTGGTGGGAGGGGTTGTAGCCGCCCTCCTCGTACCTCAGGGTGATGCCCGCCTGGCCGGCGAGGCGTTCGACCGTCTCGGAGAAGGTGAGGTGATCGATCTTCATCACGAAGGCGATCGTGTCGCCGCCCTCCTGGCAGCCGAAGCAGTGGAACAGGCCCTTGCCCGGACTCACCTGGAAGGAGGGGGACTTCTCGTCGTGGAAGGGGCAGAGGCCCTTGAGGTTTCCGCCGCCCGCGTTGCGCAGTTGAAGGTACTCGGACACGACGGCGTCGATCGGGACCGCGTCCCGGACCGCCTTCACGTCGTCGTCATTGATCCTGCCTGCCACGTGTGAAGTCTACGGGTGGGGCCGGACGTCCGGGACCGGCGGCAGCGGGGGTGCGTCCCCCGGGCGCCGGCCCGTCCCGGATGTCCGGGTCGCCGGTCAGAGCAGGGATTCCAGGGGCACCGAGGGGTCGCCCAGGGTGTCCGGATCGACCGGCCCGGCGGCCTTGATCAGCTTCTGGATGCTTTCGGTGACGTCCCACACATTGACGTTCATCCCGGCGAGGACCCGGCGGTCCTTCAGCCAGAAGGCGATGAACTCGCGCTTGCCCGCGTCGCCCCTGATGACGACCTGGTCGTACGAACCGGGCGGGGCCCAACCGGAGTACTCCAGGCCGAGGTCGTACTGGTCGGAGAAGAAGTACGGCACCCGGTCGTACGCCACGTCCTGGCCGAGCATGGCCTTCGCGGCGGCCGGTCCGCTGTTCAGGGCGTTCGCCCAGTGCTCCACGCGGAGCCGGCCGCCGAAGAGCGGATGGTCCACGGACGCGATGTCCCCGGCGGCGTAGATGTGCGGGTCAGAGGTGCGCAGGGAGGCGTCGACGACGACACCGCCGCCCTCCGCCCGGCCCGCCATGTCGAGCCCCGCCGCCTCCGCGAGCGAGGTGCGCGGGGCCGCGCCGATCGCGGCGAGCACGTCGTGGGCGGGGTGCTCCTCGCCGTCGTCGGTACGGGCCGCGAGGACCAGGCCGTCCTGTCCGGTGATCTCGGTGAGGCGGGCGCCGAAGTGGAAGCGGACGCCGTGCTCGGCGTGCAGATCGGTGAAGATCTGACCGACCTCCGGCCCGACGACGTGGTGCAGCGGCGTC
Organism: Streptomyces sp. NPDC079167; assembly: GCF_040686735.1. Classification (NCBI taxonomy): domain Bacteria; kingdom Bacillati; phylum Actinomycetota; class Actinomycetes; order Kitasatosporales; family Streptomycetaceae; genus Streptomyces; species Streptomyces sp. NPDC079167. The sequence goes on from NZ_JBFBLO010000001.1 coordinate 419,360, forward strand.
GGCGAGGCGGCGACGACGGTGACCTCCGCGCCGTAGCCGCGGGCCGCCGCGGCCACCTCCAGGCCGATCCAGCCGGCTCCGGCGATCACCAGGTGGCCGTTGTCCCGGCCGAGGGCGGCGAGGACGTTGCGCAGCCGGTCGGAGTGGGCCAGACGGCGCAGGTGGTGGACGCCGACGAGGCCGGTGCCCGGAATGTCGAGACGGCGGGGCTCCGCGCCGGTGGCGAGCAGCAGCTTGTCGTAGCGGACGACCGTGTTGTCACCGAGCTGCACGGAGCGGCCCTCCCGGTCGATGGAGGTGACCACCTGGCCGAGGTGGAGCTCGATGTCGGCGCCCGCGTACCAGGCGGTCTCGTGGACGAACACGGAGTCCCGCTCGTCCTTGCCCAGCAGGTACCCCTTGGACAGGGGCGGCCGCTCGTACGGGTGGTCGCGCTCGTCGCCGATGAGGATCACCCGGCCGCTGAAGCCCTCCGCCCGGAGTGTCTCGGCCGCCTTCGCTCCGGCGAGCCCCCCGCCGATGATGACGAACGTCCGATGTGCGTCGACCACTTGATGCCTCCTCGGTACTGTGCTGCGCGGCGCCGCCACCTGCGAGCGTCCCGCACGCAGCGTGATGGCGAAAGAGGGTGTGCCCCGATCAGGTCACCGCCGCCGGCATGTGGCCCGGTCATGGTCCAGTCTGCCCAACACCCGTGAGGCTTCCGTGGAGGGATCGTGCGGAGGCGTCCGTCAGCGCGGCGATCTGGTCGACGAGGACCCTCTTGCGGGCCCTGTCGTCGGCTGCCGCCGCGTACAGGGCGCGGAACTGCGGTTCGAGTCCCTCGGGCGCGCGGGCGGTGAGCGCGGCGGCGAGCTCGGCGATGACGATCCGCTGATCGGCGCGGATGACCTCCTGCTCGGCGCGCTGCATGACGTAACGGTCCGCGACGGCCTTGAGCACGGCGCACTCGTTGCGCACCTCGCGGGGGACGATCAGCCGGGCGCCGTACCTGCCGAGCCGGCCGGGTCCGTACGCGGCATGGGTCGCGGTCTCGGCGGCGAGACAGAATCGGCCGATGAGCTGGCTCGTCGCGTCCTTCAGCCGGGCCTGGGCGACCGCCGTGCCGTCGTAGCCGTGCGGCCACCACTCCTGGGCGGTGAGCCGGTCGAGGGCGTCGGCGAGCTCCTGGGGGTCGGTGTCCGCCGGGACGTACCGTCCGACGGCGACGCCCCAGATCTCCGCGCGCTCCGGCTCGGAGAACAGGCAGCCGGGGTCGATGTGTCCGGCGTGCAGTCCGTCCTCGAAGTCGTGCACCGAGTAGGCGACGTCGTCGGACCAGTCCATGACCTGGGCCTCGAAGCATCTGCCGTCCTGCGGCGCGCCCTCGCGGACCCAGGCGAAGACCGGCAGGTCGTCCTCGTACACCCCGAACTTCGGCGAGTCGGGGTCGGTGGGGTGCGCGCCCCGGGGCCAGGGGTACTTCGTGGCGGCGTCCAGGGCGGCACGGGTCAGATTGAGCCCGACGCTGGCGAGCTCGCCGCTGCGGGGATCGCGGACGAAGCGCTTGGGTTCGAGGCGGGTCAGCAGACGCAGCGACTGCGCGTTGCCCTCGAAGCCGCCGCAGTCCGACGCGAAGTCGTTGAGGGCCTGTTCGCCGTTGTGCCCGAAGGGCGGGTGGCCCATGTCGTGGGAGAGGCAGGCCGCCTCGACGAGGTCGGGGTCGCAGCCGAGCGCGGCGCCGAGCTCCCGGCCGACCTGGGCGCACTCCAGGGAGTGGGTGAGCCGGGTGCGGGGGCTGGCGTCCCAGGACAGTCCGCGGGTGCCCGGAGTGACGACCTGGGTCTTGCCGGCGAGCCTGCGCAGGGCGGCGGAGTGGAGCACGCGGGCGCGGTCCCGCTGGAAGGCCGTACGTCCGGGCCGTTTGTCGGCCTCGGGGTCCCAGCGCTCGGTGTCAGCGATGTTGTAGGGCGTGTCCCTGGGGTCGTGCGTACCGTCCATGTCCCTGAGGTTAGACGGACGGGCTGACAGGGCGGGTCAGGCGCTGGCGAGGAGGTGCGGGCGGGCCGGGGAGCCGCGGGCGGGTGCGGTGCGGGTCAGGGCCTGGTCGTAGCGGTGCAGCAGGAGGCGCGCCATGGCGGGGTGCGCGCCGAGCGGGGCGGCGGCGATGCCCGGGGCGGCGGCGGCCGAGACGGTCGCGAAGCGGCCGGGGGCCGTGAAGTACGAGGCGAGGGCCGCCCGGTGGCGGCCACGGGCGGCGAGTGCGCGCAGGGCGGTGGGCACGTCGGGGGTGGCCGCCGAGGCGTAGGCGGGCACGACGGGCACCCCGCCGAGGCGGTCGCTGAGCATGGCGGCGGTGCGGCGCGCGTCGACGTCCGAGTCGGGGTCGCGTGACCCGGCTGCGGCGAGCACGACGGCGGCGTCGCGGCTCGTGCCGTCCTCGTCACGCCAGCCGGCCTCGGCCAGTCGCTCGTACAGGGCCTCGACGAGCAGCGGATGCGGTCCGAGCGGGGCTGCCACCCGGGTCCGGAGGTGACCCGCGGCCGCCGCGGCGAGGGGCAGGTCGTGCCGGACGTGGTGGCCGCGGCCGAGCAGCAGGGGCACGAGCACGGCGTCCCCGTGCCCGATGCCGTCCAGTGTGTCCGGCAGCAGGGGCTCGTTCAGCTCGATGTGACCGAGCCGGACGTCGAGGGCGGGCCGCAGCTCCCGTACCCGGTCCAGGAGCTCCAGGACGGTGCGCAGAGCCTGCGGGTCCCGGCTGCCGTGCGCGACGGCGACCAGGGTGGGTGCGGATCTCCGGATGCGGTACATGGGCCTGCGGGTTCCGTTCGGGGAGACGAGGCTGAGCTGAGTTCCGAGCTGGGCGGTGATACGGGTCAGGAGTTGCGCCGTGCTGTCGAGGGGCAGGGGCTCACGAGGGTGTTCCGGTGCCGTCTCCGTCATGGACCGATGGTGCCGGGCGGACGTTGCCGGGCCGTTTCGCACCGGTGACGGGTGTTTGCCTCTGCCTCACAGGGTGAGGGCCCCCGCTGTCAGTGGGTGTTCACACCGGCGGGTGAATTCGGATCGGCCGCGAACCTTTCGTCCTCGTCGTTCGTCCCCTTCCTGAGAGATCCGGTACGAGCGCGGGGGGCGCGGGCATGCGGCTGAGGACACCGGGAGGGCTCCGCCCCATGGGGCGCGGGCTGCTGAGGCGGCTTGCCGCGCGGCCGCGGCTGCCGCGGACCCGGCGGGGGCAGCGGCGGCTGGTGCAGGCGGTCATGTTCGTCTGCGCGGTGGCGCTGGCGCCCGCGGCGTGGCTGCACACCGCGGCCGACGCCCGGGTGCGGACGGCGGCCGACGCCCCGGCGCAGGAGGTCGCCGTGGTCTTCGGCGCCGGCCTGCGGGAGGGCCGGCCGTCGCCGTATCTCGCGCACCGGCTGGACACCGCCGCCGAGCTGTACAGGACGGGGAAGGTCCGGGCCCTGCTGGTCACCGGGGACAACAGCCGCGTGGAGTACGACGAACCGGACGCCATGCGCACGTATCTCACGGAGCGCGGGGTGCCGGACGGCCGGATCGTCAGCGACTACGCGGGCTTCGACACCTGGGACTCCTGCGTCCGGGCCAAGAAGATATTCGGGGTCGACCGGGCCGTCCTGGTGAGCCAGGGCTTCCACATACGCCGGGCGATCACCCTGTGCCGCTCGGCGGGGGTCGACGCGTACGGGGTCGGGGCCGACGACGTACACGATGTCACCTGGTACTACGGCGGGGCACGGGAGGTGTTCGCGGCGGGCAAGGCGCTCCTGGACGTGGTCTTCGAGCCGGACCCGCACTTCCTGGGGCCGCCGGAGCCGGGGGTGGCGGAGGCGCTCGCCGGTGACCTCACGGCGGCGGGCGGGGCGGGCTGAGGTGTGCGTACCGGGGGCGTAACCGGACGCACCGGCACTCGTAATACCCGCCTCGCACGCTGGGGGCATGGCCCGCACCGAGACGTCCACCCACTGCCCGTACTGCGCGCTCCAGTGCGGGATGAAGCTTCGACCGGTCACCGACGGCGGGGTGGTCGAGGTCGTGGAGCGTACGGAATTCCCCGTCAACCGGGGAGCCCTGTGCGGCAAGGGGCGCACGGCCCCCGCCGTCCTCGCCGCCGGTGTGCGGCTGACGGGGCCACTCGTGCGCGATGGGGGTGGTGAGCTGGCGCCGGCGAGCTGGGACGAGGCGCTGGAGAGGATCGCGGACGGGCTGCGCGGGACGCGTGCGGAGCACGGTGCGGACGCCGTGGGTGTCTTCGGCGGCGGCGGGCTCACCAACGAGAAGGCGTACGCCCTCGGGAAGTTCGCCCGGGTGGTGCTCGGCACCTCGCAGATCGACTACAACGGCCGCTTCTGCATGTCCTCGGCGGCCGCCGCGCACCAGCGTGCCTTCGGCCTCGACCGGGGGCTGCCGTTCCCGCTGGAGGACATCCCCCGGACCGGGTGCGTGATCCTGGTCGGCTCGAATCTCGCGGAGACGATGCCGCCCGCGCTGCGCTATCTCACCGAGCTGCGGGAGAACGGCGGCCGGCTGATCGTCATCGACCCGCGACGGACGAGGACCGCCGAGCAGGCGGATCTCCATCTGGCACCCCGGCCGGGCACCGACCTCGCCCTCGCGCTGGGCATGCTGCATCTGGTCGTGGCGGACGGGCGGGTGGACGAGGAGTTCGTCCGTGCCCGGACGAGCGGCTGGGACGAGGCCAGGGCGGGTGCGATGGCGCACTGGCCGGAGCTGGTGGAGCGCCTCACCGGGGTGCCGGTGCCGCAGTTGCGCGAGGCCGTGGAGATGTTCTGCGGGGCGGAGAGCGGGATGGTGCTCACCGCACGGGGTCCCGAGCAGCAGTCGAAGGGAACGGACACGGTCGGCGCGTGGATCAACTTCTGCCTGGCCACCGGCCGGGCGGGCCGTCCGCTGTCCGGGTACGGCTGCCTGACCGGCCAGGGCAACGGCCAGGGCGGCCGGGAGCACGGCCAGAAGGCCGACCAGCTGCCCGGCTACCGCAAGCTCACCGATCCGGCCGCGCGCCGCCATGTGGCGGGGATCTGGGGCGTCGACCCCGATGCGCTGCCAGGGCCGGGGCGCAGTGCGTACGAACTGCTGGACGCGCTGGGGCGCGATGTGCGCTCGCTGCTGGTCATGGGGTCCAACCCGGTCGTGTCGGCGCCGCACGCGGGGCACGTCGAGGAACGGCTGAGGTCGCTGAACTTCCTGGCGGTCGCGGACGTGGTGCTGTCGGAGACGGCGGCGCTGGCGGATGTGGTGCTGCCGGTGACGCAGTGGGCGGAGGAGAGCGGGACGACGACCAGCCTGGAGGGCCGGGTGCTGCTGCGGCAGCGCGCGGTCACCCCTCCGGAGGGGGTGCGCAGCGACCTGGAGGTGCTGAACGCGCTGGCCGGCCTCCTGGGGCACGGGAAGGGCTTTCCGGCCGATCCGGAGGAGGTCTTCGACGAGCTGCGGAGGGCCTCGGCCGGCGGTCCGGCCGACTACGCGGGCATCACCTACGCCCGGATCGCGGCGGAGGACGGGGTGTTCTGGCCCTGCCCCGACGAGGAGCACGCCGGGACGCCGAGGCTGTTCCTGGAGCGGTTCGCCACGGACGACGGGCGGGCCCGGTTCGTGCCCGTCACGCACCGGGCAGCCGCGGAGGAGACGGACGCGGAGTACCCGGTGGTGCTGACCACCGGGCGGGTCGTGTCCCAGTACCAGTCGGGGGCGCAGACCCGCCGGGTGGCCGAGTTGAACGCGGCCGCCCCCGGGCCGTTCGTGGAGCTGCATCCCCGGCTCGCCGAGCGGATCGGGGTGGCCGAGGGCGAGGACGTCGCGGTCACCTCGCGGCGGGGGCGTGCGGTGGCGCCGGCGCGGATCACCGTGGGGATCCGGCAGGACACCGTGTTCATGCCGTTCCACTGGCCGGGCGCGGGCCGGGCCAACTCCCTGACGAACCCGGCGCTGGACCCGGTGTCGCGGATGCCGGAGTTCAAGGTGTGCGCCGTGCGGGTGGAGGCGGCCGGCTGAGCCAGTCACCGCCCGGTACGAGTACGCCGCCTGTGCGCAGGGAGCGGGCGACGGCTGCGCCGGCGAGGTAGACCCAGGCGCGCACGGGCTCGACGGAGGCGGGGCCCACGGAGCCGGACCCGACGGACCCGGGCCTCACGGAGCCGGACGCGGACCCGCCGGGCCCGGACCCCACGGAGCCGGACCCGCCGGACGCGGATCCGCCGGAGGCCGGCGCAGCCGGCAGTGGCGCGGTGACTGTCCGGCGGGCCACCCGCTCGTAGAGATTGCGCGGGTGGCCCGGCCCCAGGTAATGCTCCAGCTCGTCCAGGAGCCCGAGCAGTTCCGCGTACGCCCCGGGCGTGGCGGTGACCAGGGTGCCGCGGACGGTGCCGTGGCCCTCGTTCGCGTACGGGTAGCCGGGGCCCTCGTAGAGGAGGGCGCCCGGCAGGACGGCCGGCCGTTCCTCGCGGGTGCGGCCCCGGAGGAACCGGTCGTGGTCGGGCTCCCCGGGTAGCAGCGTGCCGTAGACGAAGAAGGGCAGCCGGGCGCCTGTCACAGCGTCGCGTCGGGCGCCGTCTCCGCGGCCACCCAGGCGAGGTAGCGCTCGCTTCCACGCACGACGGGTGTCGCGATGATCTCGGGCGTCTCGTAGCCGTGGGCCACGACGAGGTGGGCCTCCAGCTCGTCGTAACGCACGGCCGTCGTCTTGAACAGCACCTGCCATTCCTCGGCGGTCTCGACGGCTCCCTGCCACCGGTAGACGGAGGTGACGGGCGCCGGGATCTGGGCGCAGGCGGCGAGCCGCGCGTCCACCGCGCCCCGGGCCAGGGCCTGGGCCTTCTCCTCGCTGTCCGTCGTGGTCAGTACGGTCAGCCATGTGGGCTCGGTCATCCCGGGGTCTCCTCGTTCTCGGCGTCCGTCCCCCGATTGTCGGCGTTCGCGGGCTCAGCCGGCGTACGGATGCCGGGTCCTGGCCTCGCGCAGGGCGCGGCCCCACCAGACCAGCTGGTCGAGCATCCTCTTGGCCGCACCCTCGACCTGGTCCGGGTCCTTGTGTACGCCCCGGTCGTCGAAGAGCGCGCCCGCGTTGTGGAAGGAGACCGTGTCGCGGATGGAGACGGCGTGCAGTTCGGCGAAGACCTGGCGGAGGTGTTCGACGGCCCGCAGGCCGCCGGAGATCCCGCCGTACGACACGAAGGCGACGGGCTTGGCCTGCCATTCGGTGAAGTGCCGGTCGACGAGGTTCTTCAGCGGGGCCGGGTAGGAGTGGTTGTACTCGGGGGTCAGTACGACGAAGGCGTCGGCGTGTGCCAGCCGGGGAGCCACCTCGGCGGCGGAAGCCCCGGCGGCGGGCGGTTCGGTCCTGGCGACATCGATCAGCTCGGTCTCGATGTCCGGGTGGCCGGCGGCCCGCCCCAGGAACCATTCGGCGACGACGGGCCCGAAGCGGCCCTCGCGGTTGCTGCCGAGGATGACGGCGACCTTCAGCGGGGCGTCGGACGGGGTGGGAACAGTGGTGGTGAGGTCCATGCACCGCAGACTCACACCTCAACCATGATTGAGGTCAAGCGCCGTGGCGCGCCACCTAGGCTGGAGGCCATGACGATCTTCGCGCCGGACCTCTACGCCGAGTTCGACGGCCGCCCCGCCACCGGGGACGACCTGCGCATCCCGGCCTTCGCGAGCTACGGCCACTTCACCGCGATGCAGGTCAGGGACCGCACCGTACGAGGTCTCGCGCTGCATCTGGAGCGGCTGGACTCCGCGAACCGGGAGCTGTTCGGCCTGCCCCTGGAGGGAGAGCGCGTGCGCGAACTGATCGGGCACGCGCTCGACGGTGCCGGGAGACACGACGCGTCGGTCCGGGTGCACGGCTTCATGCCGCCGGGAAGCACGGCGCCGGTACCCATGGTGACGGTGCGGGGGCCGGTCCCGGAGGACCGTACGCCGCGCAGCCTGATGTCGGTCCCGTTCGCGCGCTCCCTGCCGCACATCAAGCGCCCCGGCGAGTTCTGCCAGACCTACTACGGGCAGCAGGCCAGGCGGGCGGGGTTCGACGAGGCGCTGCTGACCTCACCGGGCGGCATGGTCACCGAGGGATCGATCACCAACATCGGTTTCTGGGACGGCGCCTCGGTCGTCTGGCCGGACGCCCCGGCGCTGGCCGGCATCACCATGACACTGCTGGAGAGCGGACTCGCAGGGACGGACCGGCCCTCGGTACGGCACGGAGTGACGCTGGACGGGCTGGGTGCGTACCGGGCGGCGTTCGTCACCAACTCGCAGGGCATCGCGCCGGTCCACCGGATCGACGACACACCCTTCGCCGTCGACGAGGACCTGATGACACTGCTCGGCCGGCTGCACGAGGCCGCCCCTCGTGAGGCCGTCTGACCACCCCGGCATGCGGGAGCATGGGGCCATGCAGATCCATATCGAAGCATCGGAACTTCCGGGCCGTACCTGCGGCCCCGACACCGACTTCGCCGGTTTCGACAACATCCACGTCGGCGTGCAGCGCAAGGACCGGCCCGGCGAACTGCTCGGCCTGCACCCGGGCGATGCGGCCCGCGCCTCCTGGACCCTGGACTGCACCGCCGTATCCACCGCGGAGGGTGTCGAGGTGTCGGGACCGTACGTCCAGAACCGGCTCGGGGGGCGCTTCGTCTATCTGTCCTGGGGCACCGTGGACGACTCCGGCCTCTTCACGATGTTCCGCCGCGCCAAGCTGATGATGAGCGACATCGGCACGGAGGTCCTGGAGGCGGCGTCACGGACGGGACACCTCACCGCGCGGCTGCGCCTGACCGACGGCAAGGGGCAGCCGCGGTGCGCCCGCGTGCGCCCGCCGGACATCGAGTGGTCCGCGACGGACCGGAGCGCCCCTCGGGGGGCTGAGCCGCCGGGCAAATGACACCACCCTCACCGGTCCCGGGGGGGGGTGGGCCGGTGAGGGCGGTTGCCGTGGGGCCGGCGAGGGGCTGCCGTCCCGTGGGGGGTAGAGACCGTGTGCCCGGCCAATGGAGACGCATTCGTGTGATCTGCGTCACACTCCTCTCCGGAGTCCGCGTCACCCGATCGGCACCGGGCCGGGCGATCGGCCACCCCCACAGCCGCGACCTGCGCGGGGCCGGCCGGGCGGGCGCGCTCCCCTGGTCCGTACGGGTGAAAGCTGATTCCGCGTCAGCATGCGGGCAGCGGGCGGGGCGCCTTACCTCGGAGGCAGGACACATCCGTCTGCCCGGAGGATTCCCATGCGCAGCCCTGCCCGCCTCGTGACCGGTACCGCCGCCGCGGCCCTCACCGCCGCCGCGCTCGGCCTCGCAGTCCCGTCCGCGCACGCGGCCGACCTCGGCAGACCGGAGCTCACCGCGGTGACGGCCGCGCCCGGCCCGGCGGACTGCGCGGCCGAGGAGGGACCGTCCGCCGTGGACGCGGCCGCCTACTGCGAGAACGGCGGGGCGGCCGACGAGCTGGGGGCGTTCGAGGATCTGGAGGCCGGGGACCCAGGGGCGGCCGACGGTCCGGATCCGCTCGCGGGTCTGGAGACGGCCGAGGATCCGGCAGCGGTTCCGGAGGCCTCCTGGCCGGAGACGGAGGCGGACACCGGGACCGAGGGCGAGGCCGGCACAGGGGCCGGGGACGAGGCCGGAACGCTCCAGCGGCCCGGGACCGGCGCCGGGACAGCACCCGGAACGGGAAACCGGCCCGAACCCGTGCCCCCGCACACCACCGACCCCGGATCCGGGAAGCCGCCCGTGCCTCCGGGGCACAGGCCCACGACCGCGCCCAGCCCCAGCCGGCCCTCCGGCCACGTCGGAACGGGTGTCGGCGGCAGCGCCGCCCCCGACACCGCCCAGCTCGCCGCGGGCGCAGGCCTCGTAGGGGCGGCGGCCGTCGCCGGTGTCCTGCTCCTGCGCCGTCGCCGGGCGGACGGCCCGCATCACTGAGGGCGGCCGGCGAAGGACGGAACCGTGAACAGGACGGCACTCAAGGCAAGGGCCTGGCTGGCGGGCATCACCGCGCTGTGCGGCATATGGCTGGTCCACAACGGCGCGGCCGTCCGGACCGCCGCCCCGCAGCCCTCCACCGCCGATGCCTTCGCTGCGGGCTCCGGACCACGGCCGGGTACCCGGGTCGCGGCACCGCTGCGTCCCGCCGAGCCGGTCAGGATCCGTATCCCGGGCATCGGTGTGGACGCGCCCATGACGGGTCTCGGGCTGGGCGCCGACGGCAGCCTCGACGCACCGCCCGCCGAGGACCGCAACCTCGCGGGCTGGTTCGAGGACGGCACACCGCCCGGCGCCAAGGGCACCGCGATAGTCGCGGGCCATGTCGACAACGCGGCGGGGCCGGCCGTCTTCTACGCCCTCGGGTCCCTGAAGAAGGGAGCCGGGGTCGAGATCGACCGCGGGGACGGGCGTACCGCGGTCTTCTCGGTCGACGCGGTCGAGGTGTACGAGAAGGACGAGTTCCCGGACAAGCGGGTCTACGGCGCCACCGCGCAGGCCTCGCTGCGGCTGATCACCTGCGGCGGCGGTTTCGACCCCGAGACGGGCTACCTGGGCAATGTGGTGGCGTACGCCCACCTCACCGAGGTGCGGTGACCGGGCCGTGCGCCCCGGCCGGCGCCGCCCGCCGCCGGACCGTCCAGGTCAGGACGTCCACTGGTCGAAGCCCAGCTTGGCGACCAGCGAGAACACCACGACCAGCAGCACCCCGCGGACGAAGTCGCTGCCCTTGCTCAGCGCCATCCGCGCCCCGAGCATCCCGCCGGCCAGATTGAATACGGCCATCAGCGCGGCCAGCTGCCACAGGACGGTGCCCTGGTAGGCGAACATCGCCAGCGCCCCGCCGTTGGTGCAGACGTTCACGATCTTCGCGGTCGCGGAGGCGGTGACCAGGTCGAGGTGGAGCACCGCGGTCAGCGCCAGTACCAGGAAGGTGCCCGTGCCCGGCCCGAAGAGCCCGTCGTAGAAACCGATGCCTCCGCCCACCAGCACGATCGCGGTGACGGTACGGGCCCTGGTGACCTTCTTCCCCGTGTCGCCGGCCGCCGCCGTGCCGAACGACGGGCGCAGCATCACGAAGGCCGCGACCGCGAGCAGCACCACCATGATCACCGGACGCAGGACGTCGCTGCTGATGCCCGCGGCGAAGAAGGCGCCCGTCATCGATCCCACGAGCGCCATCAGCCCGATCCGCACGGCGGTGCCCACCCGCACCGGCGCCTTGCGTACGTAGGTCACGGCGGCGCCCGAGGTGCCGACGATGGCGACGGCCTTGTTGGTGCCGAGTACGTGTGCGGCGGGGACGTGCGGGAGGCCCAGCAGCAGTGCGGGCAGGAGGAGCAGCCCGCCGCCGCCCACCACCGCGTCGATCCAGCCGGCCACGGCGGCGGCCAGGCAGAGCAGTACGAGTGTGGTCAGCGTTGTCTCGGGCACGTCCGCGACCTTATAGGTGCCCAGACCATCCAGTCGCCCGGCCCTCACAGAGGGCCTTCGCGCGTGCTGAGCGCAAGGTTCCTCCCGGGAAACAGGAGGGATGCGGTCGGGTAACACCCGCCCCGCACTCTCATGGGCATGAGGACACAGACGGAGAACACGGCACGGGTGGTGGTGATCGGCGCCGGGATGGCGGGCGCGCGGCTCGCCGCCCGGGTCCCCGGTGTCACCGTCATCGGCGAGGAGGCGCACGCACCGTACAACAGGGTGTTGCTGGCCGAGGTGCTCGCCGGCCGGTACGAGCCGGACGTCATCGCGCTGCCGCCCGCCGAGGTGCGGCGCGGGGTGCGGGTCGTGCGGATCGACCGGGCGGACCGGCTGGTGCACTGCGACGACGGCGGTGTCATCGGGTACGAGCGCCTGGTGCTGGCCACCGGTTCCAACCCGGTGCTGCCGCCGCTGCGTGGCCTCGGCCACACGCTGCCTGACGGGGTGCACCCGTTCCGCACCCTCGACGACTGCCTGGCCCTGCGCGCCGCCGTACGCCCCGGTGTGCGCGCCGTCGTCATCGGCGGCGGGCTCCTCGGGGTGTCGGCCGCCCGCGCTCTCGCCGAGTGCGGCGCCCAGGTGGTGCTGGCCCAGCAGGGCGAGCACCTCATGGAGCGGCAGCTGGACGCCGAGGCGGCCGGGATGCTGCGCCGCCACCTGGAGGCCCTCGGCGTCGAGGTGCACACCGAGTGCCGGGTACGAGGACTGCGCTGCACCGACGGGGAGACCCCGGCGGTGCGCGCCGTGGAGATGGCCGACGGCTACGAGCTGGAGGCCGACATCACGGTGCTGGCCTGCGGGGTCCGCCCCCGGGCGGGTCTGGCGCAGGCGGCCGGTCTGGAGGTCCGCAAGGGCATCGTCGTGGACGACGAGCTGCGCACCTCGGACCCGTACATCCACGCCGTGGGCGACTGCGCCGAACACGCCGGGACGGTCTACGGGCTGGCGGGCGCCGCGCTCGAACAGGCCGACGTCCTGACCGAGGTGCTGGCGGGCCGCCCCGCCCGCTACGGGGGCACCAGGGCCCTGACCAGGCTCACCCTGCGCTCCCCCGCCGCAACCCCCGTCACCGCCGGGCCCGCCGGCGGGCTCGACCTGGCCGCCTTCGGCGACTCCCGCCCGATGCCCGGCGACGACGTGATCCGGCTGGCCGACGCCACCCGGGGCGCCTACCGCACGGTCGTCGTCCGGGGCGACCGGCTGGCGGGCGGGGTGCTGTTCGGGGATCTCGCCGCGGTCGGCACCCTCGCCCGGACCTGGCAGGACGACGACGCCCTCCCGGCCGACATGTCCCTGCTCCACCTGCTCACCAACGACGGAGGCTTCTGATGCCGGTGTCCACTCCCCCGACCGCCCCCACCGCGGGCGTGCCGACGATCGTGGTCGTCGGGCACGGCATGGTCGGGCAGCGGTTCCTGGAAGCGCTCGCCGACCGCGGCCTGACCGCCGCCGCGGGCACCGCCCGGGTCGTCGTGCTCTGCGAGGAGCCCCGCCCCGCGTACGACCGGGTGCAGCTGACCTCGTACTTCTCCGGGAAGACACCGGAGGACCTCTCGCTCGTCGAGCCGGACTTCATGGCGCGCCACGGCATCGAGCTGCGCGTCGGTGACCCGGCGGAGAGCGTCGACCGTGAGGCGCGCACCGTCACCGCCCGCTCCGGGGAGACCTTCTCCTACGACACGCTGGTGCTGGCCACCGGCTCGTACCCCTTCGTCCCGCCCGTCCCCGGCAAGGACGCCGAGGGCTGTTTCGTCTACCGCACGATCGAGGACCTCCTCGCGATCGAGGAGTACGCGAAGACCGCGCGGACCGGCGCGGTCGTCGGCGGCGGGCTGCTCGGCCTGGAGGCCGCGGGCGCGCTGAAGGGGCTCGGACTCGACACGCACGTCGTGGAGTTCGCCCCCCGGCTGATGCCGGTGCAGGTCGACGACGGCGGCGGCGCGGCCCTGCTGCGCACCATCGAGAACATGGGCCTCTCCGTCCACACGGGTGTCGGCACCCAGGAGGTCACCTCGGGCGAGGACGGCCGGGTCGACGGCATGTCCCTGTCGGACGGCTCGTCGCTGGAGACCGACCTCGTGGTCTTCTCCGCCGGTGTACGCCCCCGGGACCAGCTGGCCCGCGACTGCGGACTGGCGGTCGGCCCGCGCGGCGGCATCGTCGTCGACGAGGAGTGCCGCACCTCGGACAGCGCCGTCTTCGCGATCGGCGAGTGCGCGCTGGCCTCGGACGGCCGGGTCTACGGGCTGGTGGCACCGGGTTACGAGATGGCGCTGGCGGTCGCCGACGTGATCGCGGGCAACGCCGCCTCGTTCACCGGCGCCGACCTCTCGACGAAGCTGAAGCTGCTCGGTGTGGACGTCGCCTCCTTCGGTGACGCGCACGGCGCGGCCGAGGGCTGCCTCGACGTCGTGTACGCGGACTCCCGCTCGGGCGTCTACAAGAAGCTGGTGATCGGCCAGGACGGCACGCTGCTCGGCGGTGTCCTGGTGGGTGACGCCGACCAGTACGGCACGCTGCGGCCGATGACCGGCACGGTCCTGCCCGTCGCCCCGGAGCAGCTGGTGCTGCCGGCCGGTGCGGGCGGCCCGGTCACCCTCGGCCCGTCCTCGCTGCCCGACGAGGCCGTGATCTGCTCCTGCCACAACGTCACCAAGGGGGCGATCTGCGAGCACACCACACTGCCCGAGGTGAAGAAGTGCACCAAGGCCGGCACGGGCTGCGGGAGTTGCGTCAAGGTCATCGGACAGCTGCTGCCGCAGCCCGAGGACCAGGGGCTGTGCGGCTGCTTCGCGTACACCCGCAGTGAGCTGTACGAGATCGTCCGCACCCTCGGTGTCACGACGTACGCCGGTCTCCTGGACTCGCACGGCCGTGAGGCGGCCCGTGGGGGCGACGGCTGCGAGGTCTGCAAGCCGACGGTCGGATCGATCATCGCCTCGCTCGCCCCGACGGTCGGTGCGAGCGGCTACGTCCTGGACGGCGAGCAGGCGGCCCTCCAGGACACCAACGACCACTTCCTCGCCAACCTCCAGCGCAACGGCTCGTACTCGATCGTGCCGCGCATCCCGGGCGGTGAGATCACCCCGGAGAAGCTGATCGTGATCGGCGAGGTGGCCCGGGACTTCGGCCTCTACACGAAGATCACCGGCGGCCAGCGGATCGACCTGTTCGGTGCCCGCGTCGACCAGTTGCCGCTGATCTGGACACGCCTGGTGGACGCGGGCTTCGAGTCCGGGCACGCGTACGGGAAGTCGCTGCGCACGGTCAAGTCCTGTGTGGGGCAGACCTGGTGCCGCTACGGCGTGCAGGACTCGGTGAGGATGGCGATCGACCTGGAGCTGCGCTACCGGGGCCTGCGCTCGCCGCACAAGCTGAAGTCGGCGGTCTCGGGCTGCGCCCGCGAGTGCGCGGAGGCCCGTGGCAAGGACTTCGGGATCATCGCCACCGCACAGGGCTGGAACCTCTATGTGGGCGGCAACGGCGGCGCGACCCCGCGCCACGCGGACCTGCTCGCCCAGGACCTCTCGGACGCCGAGCTGGTCCGCCTCATCGACCGGTTCCTGATGTTCTACATCCGCACGGCGGACCGCCTGGAGCGCACCTCGACCTGGCTGGACCGCATCGAGGGCGGCCTGGACCACGTGCGCGACGTCGTCGTCCACGACTCGCTCGGCCTCTGCGACGAGCTGGAGCGGCTGATGGCCGACCACGTCCGCGGCTACCGCGACGAGTGGGCCGAGACCATCAACGACCCGGAGCGGCTGCGGCGCTTCGTCACCTTCGTCAACGCCCCCGACGCACCCGACCCCTCGGTCAAGTTCGTCCCGGAGCGCGACCAGGTCAAGCCCGACCTGGACATCCTCGCGGGCCCCGTGCTTGCCATCCGTACTCTTGAAGGGACTCCCTCCTGATGACGACCCAGGCGATGGAAACGGCGCAGGACACCCGGACGATCCAGCTCGCGGACGGGGACGGCTGGCTGACGGTCTGCGACCGCGCGCTGCTGACCCCGGGGCGGGGCGTGGCGGCGCTCCTCCCGGACGGCCGGCAGGTCGCGCTGTTCGTGGACCGTGCGGGCCGGGCGTACGCGATCGACAACCGTGACCCGTTCACCGGTGCGTACGTCCTCTCCCGGGGCCTGGTCGGCTCCGCAGGCGGGCGGCCGTTCGTCGCGTCGCCGCTGCTGAAGCAGCGCTTCGACCTGGAGACGGGCGCCTGCCTGGACGACGACGACGTCACCGTTCCGGTCTTCCCCGTCCGGGGGGACTGACTCCGCTCCGTTCACCAGCCGTTGACGCTCCGTCAACTACACGCCTCTACAGTCCTGACGTTCGACCCGCCGGTCCGTCCGGTCCGGCGGGCCCGCACGTCACCCCGTGGAGTGATCGTGGAACGTCGGACCTTCTTGCGCACAGCGGTGATCGGCAGCTCGGCGGCGGCTTTCGGCGGCACCCTGTGGCGGGGTGCCGCCTTCGCGGATCCGGCCCAGCCGGCCGCGGGCCCCTACGGTGCGCTGCAGGCGGCGAACGGCAACGGCATCCTGCTGCCGAGCGGCTTCACCAGCAGGGTCATCGCCCGCTCCGGGCAGACCGTCCCCGGCACCTCGTACACCTGGCACAGGGCCCCCGACGGCGGTGCCACCTTCACCGACGGCAGCGGCTGGATCTACGTCTCCAACGCGGAGGTGTCCGCGAGCAGCGGCGGCGGGGCGAGCGCGGTGCGCTTCGCCTCCTCCGGGACCGTCACCTCGGCGTACCGGATCCTGTCCGGCACGAACACCAACTGCGCGGGCGGCCGCACCCCTTGGAACACCTGGCTCTCCTGCGAGGAGGTCACCCGCGGCTTCGTGTACGAGACCGACCCGTGGGGGGTGGACGCCGCCGTGCAGCGCCCCGCGATGGGCAGGTTCAAGCACGAGGCGGCGGCCTCGGACCCCGACCACGGCTATGTCTACCTGACCGAGGACGAGACGGACGGGCGCTTCTACCGCTTCCGCCCCACCACCTGGGGCGACCTGTCCTCCGGCACGCTCCAGGTGCTGGTGGCGGGCACCGGCACCTCGGGCCCGGTGACCTGGACGACCGTTCCCGACCCGGACGGATCGCCCACCCAGACCCGCTACCAGGTCTCCGGCGCCAAGGTGTTCAACGGCGGGGAGGGCTGCTTCTACGCGGCGGGCACCTGCTGGTTCACCACCAAGGGCGACAGCCGGGTGTGGGCGTACGACGCGAACACCTCATCGCTCTCGCTCGCCTACGACGACTCGCTGGTGACGGGCGGCGGTGCCCCGCTGACCGGCGTCGACAACGTCACCCGTGCCGCCTCCGGTGACCTGTACGTCGCGGAGGACGGGGGGAACATGGAGATCTGCCTGATCACCCCGGACGACACCGTCGCCCCGTTCCTGCGGATCAGTGGCCAGTCGGGTTCGGAGATCACCGGCCCGGCCTTCTCACCGGACGGCCGGCGGCTCTACTTCTCCTCGCAGCGCGGCACCAGCGGGAGCTCGTCCGGCGGTATCACCTACGAGGTCACGGGGCCGTTCCGCGGCTGAGCCCGCTCGTCGGGGCAGCGGCGTCCACGTCGCTGCCCCGCCCGTCTCTCAGGCCTGGCCACCGTTGGCCACTGCCTCGGGGGACATCCACACGACCTCCCAGATGTGGCCGTCCGGGTCCTGGAACGAACGGCCGTACATGAAGCCCTCGTCCATCGGGTCGTTGGCGGCCGAACCGCCGTTGGCGAGCGCCGCGTCGGCCAGCTCGTCGACCTTCTCGCGGCTGTCCGCGCTCAGGGCCAGGAGGACCTCGGTCGTTCTCGACGCGTCGGCGATCTCCTTCTTGGTGAAGTCCTTGAAGCGCGGCTCGCTGATCAGCATGGCGAAGATCGTGTCGCTGATGACCAGACAGGCCGTCGACTCGTCGCTGAACTGCGGGTTGAAGCCGAAGCCGAGCTTCCCGAAGAAGTTCTTCGTCGTCTCGAGGTCCTTGACCGGCAGGTTCACGAAGATCATCTGAGGCATGGTTCCCACTCTTCCGTCCGGCACCCTGGGTGCTCCCGCGCGCTCCGTACGAGCGCTTACGAGAGGTAGACGACGGCGGTGCCCAGAACTCATCGCTCCGGGCGCGGGCAGTTCTCCGCGCGCCGCGGACCCGCACCCCGAGGGCGCCTCTAGCGTCTCGGACCATGAGCGGATCGACGGGCAGAAGAATCACCGAGAAGCTGTCGGACGACACCCTGCGCGGGGCGACCGGCCGGGACTGGGCGGGCTGGTTCGCCGTACTCGACGCCTGGGACGCCACGCGGCGCAGCCACGCGGAGATCGCCGCGTTCCTCGGCACGGAACACAGGATGGGCGGCTGGTACGCCCAGTCGGTCGCGGTGGGGTACGAGCAGTCGCGCGGTCTGCGCCAGGTCGGGCAGTCCTCCACCGGCGACTGGAACACCTCGGGCAGCCGGACGCTCGCGGCCTCCCCGGAGCGCGTGCTGGACGCCTTCACCGACCCGGGGACGCGTGAGCGCTGGCTGCCGGGCGTGGAGCTGTCCGTGCGCGCCCTGCGCCCCGGGAAGTCGCTGAGCGCCGCCTTCCGGGACGTGTCCGGAGACGCCGGGCGGCTCACTCTGTGGCTCCAGGAACTGCCGGACGGCCGTACGCGCCTCGGGGTGGGCCACGAGAAGCTGGCGGACGCGGAGGCGGTCGCCCGGTACAAGGCGTTCTGGAAGGAACGCCTTGCCGCGCTGAAGGCCCTCCTGGAGGACGGGCCCCGCTGACCCGGTCAGGGCACCGCGAGCGGGGCTCCGCCCCTGAGCAGGGCGGAGCCCAGCGGGGTGAGGGTGTGCAGGACCGAGCTGCCGTGGCGCAGGGTGCGGACCAGGCCGGCCTCGCGCAGCACACAGGCGTGCTGGCTCGCGGAGGCCAGGGACACCCCGGTCCTGCGGGCCAGTTCACTCGTCGTGCAGCCGTTGCCTATGGACCGCAGGACCGCCGAGCGGGTGTGGCCCACGAGCCGGCCTAGCCAGGGGCCGGGTTCGGCGTACGCCGGGGCGCCCGGGTGGGTGACCGGGTAGACGAGGACCGGCGGGAGGCACGGGTCGCGGTAGACGACGGGGGTGCCACGGCAGAAGTACGACGGCTGGAGCAGCAGGCCCCGCCCGTCGAGGCGCAGCTCCCGGTCGACCGGGTAGTCCGCCTCCAGCACGGGGGCCCGCCAGCGGATCATCGGCGGCAGGGTGGCCAGGAGCTCGTCCGCGCCGCCGTCCAGCAGCGCGCGGCCCCGGACGGCGCGGTCGGCCTCGACGCTCGCCCGGATGTGCGGCCAGTACGGCTCGACGGCGGCGCGGTGATAGGCGCGCAGGGTGGAGATGAGCCGCCCCAGCGGCTCCGTACGCCCCTCGGCGAGCGCCTCCGCCAGGGCTCCGCCGGGAGGCCGTCGCGCGCGGGGGGCATTTCCCGTCAGCAGTCCGATTTCCTCCCGGACGCGGTCCGCCGGAGTGTCGCGCAGGGCCTCCATTCCGGCGTCGAGCCCGAGCGGCTCGGCGCCTGCCCCGGCAGGCGTCAGGAAGTCGGGGAAATAGCCACGCGGCGGGACGACCGCGTACAGCAGACGTGCTTCACCATTCAACCGGGTACGGGATTCCTTCCGCCATTTCCCGAAGACCGTGGAACCCCGCCGGTCTCTCAGCCGGTGAAAGCTGAGAACGGTCTCCCACATCGCGTCCGGCCTCGTGGCCATCCGCACACGCGAAAGGTCCACTCCGGACACATGGATACGCAGCACCGATCCCCCACCTGTTGCACCCGCAATTGCCCCCACCGAAGCGTATGCACAGCGTCACAGGAGGTCACCACGGGGTTTCGGCCACAGTTGAAATGTCTCGCCCGTATCGCCGTCGACCGAAAGGCTGTACGACGTCGGGTACGCATCCGGCGTCACCGAAAGAGCGGGTGGGGGCCGTGGGGGGCTTCGCCTGTTCGGCGGCGGTGAGCGACGGTGCGGCTCCGTACCCGGCAGGGGTAAGCGGGTGCGGCCCGGGGGTGGGGATCCCCGGGCCGCACCCGGTCCGTACGCCAGCGGTTTGCGCACCCAACGGTGAAAAGCCGACCACCTTGAATGGTTCGGCTTTCAATTGGTACGCCGTTCAATCGGTTCGCCGCCAATTGGTTCGGTGTTCATCGGTTCCGCGTCCCATTGACGAAGCGGCGGCACCCCCGCACAGGGTGCCGCCGCTTCCGGGAAATCCGGTTTCCGCCGTGGGACCGGTGAGGGTCCGCGATGGTCCGCCGGCGGTATCCGGAGTCGTGGCGGTCGCCGGCCGCCGGGGCTCAGCGGCTGTCGCTGCCCCGCGATTCGGCCGCGGCCCGGCCCGCTTCCAGCCGGGCGACCGGAATGCGGAACGGCGAGCAGGAGACGTAGTCCAGGCCCACCTCGTGGAAGAAGTGCACCGACTCCGGGTCCCCGCCGTGCTCACCGCAGATGCCGAGCTTGAGGTCCGGGCGGGTGGCCCGGCCCGCTTCCACGGCGCTGCGCACGAGGGAGCCCACACCGTCCTTGTCGATCGTCTCGAACGGCGACACCCCGAAGATGCCCTTCTCCAGGTACGCGGTGAAGAACGAGGCCTCCACGTCGTCACGGGAGAAGCCCCACACCGTCTGGGTGAGGTCGTTCGTGCCGAAGGAGAAGAACTCGGCGGCCTCGGCGATCTGACCGGCGGTCAGCGCGGCACGGGGCAGCTCGATCATCGTGCCGATGCTCAGCCTCAGCTGCGTGCCGGTGGCCGCCTCGACCTCGGCGATGACGCCGTCGGCCTCCTCGCGGACGATCTCCAGCTCCTGGACCGTGCCGACGAGCGGAATCATGATCTCGGCGCGCGGATCGCCCTTGGCGTTCTTGCGCTCCGCCGCCGCCTCGGCGATCGCCCGGACCTGCATCGCGAACAGCCCCGGGATGACCAGGCCGAGACGGACACCGCGCAGACCCAGCATCGGGTTCTGCTCGTGCAGCTTGTGCACGGCTTGCAGGAGGCGCAGGTCGTTCTCGTTGGCGTCCTTGCGGGACTCGGCGAGGGCGACCCGCACGGAGAGCTCCGTGATGTCCGGCAGGAACTCGTGCAGCGGCGGGTCGAGCAGCCGTACGGTGACGGGCAGCCCGTCCATCGACTCGAACAGCTCGATGAAGTCGGCCTTCTGGAGCGGCAGCAGCGCGGCCAGCGCGGCCTCGCGCTCGTCGTCGGTGTCCGCGAGGAT
This sequence comes from Streptomyces sp. NPDC079167, assembly GCF_040686735.1. Taxonomy (NCBI): domain Bacteria; kingdom Bacillati; phylum Actinomycetota; class Actinomycetes; order Kitasatosporales; family Streptomycetaceae; genus Streptomyces; species Streptomyces sp. NPDC079167. The sequence continues at coordinate 440,093 of NZ_JBFBLO010000001.1, forward strand.
CAGCTTCTCGACCATCTCGCGGCGCTCACCGAGGAACATGTGCTCGGTGCGGCACAGGCCGATGCCCTGGGCGCCGAAGCGACGGGCCCGTGATGCGTCCTCGGCGTTGTCCGCGTTCGCCCGTACGCGGAGACGGCGCACCCGGTCGGCGTACGCCATGATCCGGTGCACGGCGGCGACGAGCTCGTCGGCGTCGTCGGCGCCCGCGTGCATGCGGCCCTCGAAGTACTCGACGACCGGGGAGGGTACGACCGGTACCTCGCCGAGGTACACCTTGCCGGTGGAGCCGTCCACGGAGACGAGGTCGCCCTCCTCCACGACGGTGTCCCCGACCGTGAGCCGGCGGCGCTTGGTGTCGACCTCGATCTCCTCGGCGCCGCAGACACAGGTCTTGCCCATGCCGCGGGCGACGACGGCGGCGTGCGAGGTCTTGCCGCCGCGCGAGGTCAGGATGCCCTCGGCGGCGATCATGCCGTCGAGGTCGTCGGGGTTGGTCTCCCGGCGGATCAGGATGACCTTCTCACCAGACCTCGACCACTTGACCGCGGTGTAGGAGTCGAAGACGGCCTTGCCGACGGCCGCGCCCGGCGAAGCGGCGATCCCGCGCCCGAGCAGGACGGTGGTGGCCGCGTCGTCGAAGCGGGGGAACATCAGCTGCGCGAGCTGGGCGCCGTTGACCCGCTGCAACGCCTCGGCCTCGTCGATGAGGCCCTGGTCGACGAGCTGGGTGGCGATGCGGAAGGCGGCACCGGCGGTGCGCTTGCCGACCCGGGTCTGGAGCATCCAGAGCTGGCCGCGCTCGATGGTGAACTCGATGTCGCAGAGATCCTTGTAGTGGGTCTCCAGCGTCTCCATGATCTTCATCAGCTGGTCGTACGACGTCTTGTCGATGGACTCCAGCTCGGCGAGCGCCACCGTGTTGCGGATGCCCGCTACGACGTCCTCGCCCTGCGCGTTCTGGAGGTAGTCGCCGTAGACGCCCTGGTGGCCGCTGGCCGGGTCACGTGTGAAGGCGACGCCCGTACCGGAGTCGGGGCCGAGGTTGCCGAAGACCATCGAGCAGATGTTGACGGCCGTGCCGAGATCGCCGGGGATGCGCTCCTGGCGGCGGTAGAGCTTGGCCCGGTCGGTGTTCCACGAGTCGAAGACCGCCTTTATGGCCAGGTCCATCTGATCGCGCGGGTCCTGCGGGAAGTCACGCCCCGCGTCCCGGGTGACGATCTTCTTGAACTCCTTGACCAGCTTCTTGAGGTCGGCGGCGTCCAGGTCCACGTCGACGGTGACGCCCTTGGCCTCCTTCGCGGCCTCCAGCGCCTCCTCGAAGAGATCGCCGTCGACCCCGAGCACGGTCTTGCCGAACATCTGGATGAGGCGGCGGTACGAGTCCCAGGCGAAGCGCTCGTCGCCGGCCTGTGCGGCGAGACCCACGACCGAGGCGTCGGAGAGACCGATGTTGAGGACCGTGTCCATCATGCCGGGCATCGAGAACTTCGCGCCCGAGCGGACGGAGACCAACAGCGGGTCGTCGGCCTGGCCGAGGTTCTTGCCCATCCGCTTCTCGAGCGCGTCGAGGTGCGCACTGACCTCGTCACGCAGCTCGGCCGGCTCGTCACCGCTGTCGAGGTAGACCTTGCATGCCTCGGTGGTGATGGTGAAGCCCGGAGGGACGGGCAGCCCGAGGTTGGTCATCTCGGCGAGGTTGGCACCCTTGCCGCCAAGAAGATCTTTCAGATCCTTGTTGCCCTCGGTGAAGTCGTAGACGAACTTCTGGGGATCTTTGTGTTCCGACACGGGTCTCGACTCCTCGAGGACGCGGTGGCTGCCCTGACGGCGAGGAACATACCCAGATCGAAGGTGTCTGGGTACGGCCACTTGCGCGTCATGAGGGCTCAACCACCCGTCCGCCAGCAGATCGAAAGTGACGCACCGGTACACGGCACGGGATTGATGCGTTCACCTCTTGAAGGCATCACCACGATGAGTGCGCACGCCGGGCCGAATCAACGACGCAGGGTGAGGGATGCTTTGATCGATCAAAGTAAACCCACCTGGCACCCAGTGCCGCCATTTGAGAAGTACAGCTACCAAAAGAGCGCTCATCTGAGCCAAGCACCCCTCAGAGGTGGCGAGAATCACGCCTCTTTCCGCGCTCAGATGTCACCATCCGGACGCTCGCGCGCCGATGAACGGTCACCGACAGGCAATCCATCCCGCACACAGCGTCACCGGTCGCCCCCTCAAAGAGAGCGGTCACACACTCCTGTCGCGAAACAGCGAGGCAACACACCGCATCCCAGCAGAAAAGCCCGCTCATGTGAGCGGGCCTTTCGTGGGGCACTCGGTGCCCCGGCGCGAAGGCGGCACTCAGCCGCCCGAGGTGTCCAGCTCGGCCTCGGCACCCACACCCGCGCAGTCGTACGGGTCCTTGAGCCAGCCGTCCGGCAGCGCCACCCGGTTGTTGCCGGAGGTGCGGCCTCGGGGGCCGTCCGCGCCGTCCGGCCAGGGCTGGTCCAGGTCGAGCTCCTGGAGCTGTCCGCCCAGCTCCTCCAGCGACGAGGTGACCGCGAGCCTCCTGCGCATGTCCGAGCCGACCGCGAAGCCCTTGAGATACCAGGCCACGTGCTTGCGGAAGTCGATCACGCCCCGGCTCTCGTCGCCGATCCACTCCCCCAGCAGCGTCGCGTGGCGCAGCATGACGTCCGCGACCTGGCGCAGGGCGGGCGCCTGCCGCGTCCCCGTGCCCTCGAAGGCGCTGACCAGGTCACCGAAGAGCCAGGGGCGCCCCAGGCAGCCACGGCCGACCACGACGCCGTCGCAGCCCGTCTCACGCATCATCCGCAGGGCGTCGTCGGCGCTCCAGATGTCGCCGTTGCCGAGGACGGGGATCTCGGGGACGTGCTCCTTGAGGCGCGCGATGGCGTCCCAGTCGGCCGTGCCGCCGTAGTGCTGGGCTGTGGTCCTGCCGTGCAGGGCGACCGCCGTGATGCCTTCCTCGACGGCGATGCGGCCCGCGTCGAGATAGGTGGTGTGGTCGTCGTCGATGCCCTTGCGCATCTTGATGGTGACCGGGAGGTCGCCCGCCTGTGCCACGGCCTCGCGGAGGATCGCGCGCAGCAGCGGCCGCTTGTACGGGAGCGCGGAGCCGCCGCCCTTGCGGGTGACCTTGGGGACGGGGCAGCCGAAGTTCAGGTCGATGTGGTCGGCGAGGTCCTCGTCGACGATCATGCGGACCGCCTTGCCGACGGTGACCGGGTCCACCCCGTACAGCTGGATGGAGCGGGGGGTCTCGCTCGCGTCGAAGTGGATGAGCTGCATGGTCTTCTCGTTGCGCTCGACCAGCGCCCGCGTCGTGATCATCTCGCTGACGAACAGCCCCTTGCCGCCCGAGAACTCTCGGCACAGGGTGCGGAAGGGCGCGTTGGTGATGCCGGCCATGGGGGCGAGCACGACCGGCGGCTGCACGGTGTGCGGGCCGATCCGGAGCAGCGGGAGGGCGGGGGCGAGCGTGGTCATGGCCCCATTGTCCCGTACGCGGACCGCGCGCGGACGACCGCCCGCTCAGGCCTCGGCGACGGATCCCGTGAGGGCCGCCGCGCGCGGCTCGGCGAGGGGCTCCGAGGAGGGCCCGGCCTGGGGTTCCGCGAGCACGGACTCCATCAGCCGCTCAAGCCCGAGCCGTGACTCCTCGTCCGAGGGGACGTAGGTCACCATGCGCGGTCCCGCCGAGGGGCCGAGCCACAGGTCGGTGTGGTCGAGCCTGATCAGTCCCACCCGGGCGTTACGGAAGATCTTGGTGCGGTTGGAGGGCCCGACGACCTCGTGCCGGGCCCAGATCTCGCCGAATTCGGGCGAGGCTGCCTCCAGCCGCCGCAGCAGGGCCTTCCAGGCGGGCTCCGCCAGGTGCTCCGCCATGGAGGCGCGGAATTTCGCGGCCATCACCCGGTGCATGGCGGGCAGATCGACGACGGAGGCGCGCCAGTCCTCGTTGGTGTAGGCGAGCAGCATGCAGTTGCGGTCCTCGGGGGCGACTGCGTCCAGATCGCACAGCAGCCGGCCGTAGGTGCGGTTGTACGCGAGGATGTCGTACCGGCTGTTCTGGATGCAGGCCGGGAAGGGCTCCAGGCGCCTGAGCATCTCGTGGAAGGCCGGGGTGATGCCCGTGCAGTCCGAGCCCGGCGCCGGGTCGACGGCCCCGGCGAGGGAGAAGAGGTGGCTGCGTTCGCTGCGGTCGAGCAGCAGGGCGCGGGCCAGGGAGTCGAGGACCTGCGGGGAGACCTGGATGTCGCGGGCCTGTTCCAGCCACGTGTACCAGGTGACGCCGACGGCCGAGAGCTGGGCGACCTCCTCGCGGCGCAGTCCGGGGGTGCGCCTGCGGCGGCCGCGCGGCAGACCGACCTGCTCGGGAGTGATCCGCTCCCGGCGGCTGCGGAGGAATCCGGCGAGCTCGTGCCGCCGGATGTCGGTCTCGGGTGCCTCGGTCGCCACGGTCGTCATGCTCCCAGCGTGCCCAATGCCCCGGCATATTGCCAGGTGCTCCGTGTACCAGGATAAGGAGACTCTGGTACCAGGCTGAGAGCCGGTCCATGGTCGATGGTGTGAGTGAATCCTCTGTACTGACGAACGCATCCGCCACCCGCACGCCGGGGGCGCGGTACGACCATCCCGCGCCGGTGCTCGGCGGGCTCGGGCTGTTCACCGTGCTGCTCGGCGCCGCGCTCCCGCTCATCGACTTCTTCATCGTCAACGTCGCCCTGCCCACCATCGACCACGACCTGGCCGCGGGCCCCGCCCTGCTGGAGCTGGTCGTCGCGGGCTACGGCCTCTCCTACGCCGTGCTGCTCGTCCTCGGCGGACGGCTGGGCGACATGGCCGGACGGCGCAGGCTCTTCCTCGTCGGGATGGCCGCCTTCGGTCTCACCTCCCTCGCCTGCGGACTGGCTCCGGACGCCTGGACCCTCGTGGGGGCCCGGGTGGCGCAGGGCGCCGCCGCCGCCCTGATGCTGCCGCAGGTCCTCGCCACCATCCAGTCGGCCACGGCCGGACACCACAGGGCGCGGGCCATGAGCCTGTACGGGGCCACGGCGGGGCTCTCCATGGTCGCCGGCCAGATCCTCGGCGGCGTCCTGGTCTCCGCGGCCCCGCTGTCCTCGGTCTTCGGTGAGAGCGCCGGCTGGCGCTCGGTGTTCCTGGTGAACGTCCCGGTGGTGGTGGTCGGGCTGATCCTGGCCGCCCGCTCCATGCCCGAGACCCGCTCGGAGCGGCCCGCCCCCGTCGACGTACCGGGCACGCTGCTGCTGGCGGTCTCCCTGGTGACCCTGCTGGCCCCGCTGACGGAAGGGCGGGCGGCGGGCTGGCCGCTCTGGACCTGGGTGTCCCTGGGCCTGTTCCCGTTCGCCGCGGCGGCGTTCTACCGGGTGGAGCGCCGGGCCGACGCCCGGGGGCGGACGCCGCTCGTGCCACCGAGCCTGCTGCGGCTGGAGTCGCTGCGGCGCGGTCTGGTCCTGGTGGTGCCGTTCTCGATCGGCTTCGGCGGGTTCATGTTCGTGATCGCGGTCGCCCTCCAGCAGGGCCTGGAGATGGGTCCGGCCGAGGCGGGGCTGTCCCTGGCGCCGATGGCCGCCGCCTTCTTCGCGGCCTCGCTGGCCGGCCCCCGGCTCGTACGGCGCTTCGGCAGCCGGGTCGTGACGGCCGGCGGGCTGATCCAGGGGGTGGGCGTGACGGTGCTGGCGCTGACCGTGTGGACCTCCTGGCCCGGTCTCGGACTGCTGGGCCTGCTGCCCGGCATGGCGGTCTCGGGTCTGGGGCAGGGGCTGCAGCTCCCCGTCCTGATCCGGATCGTGCTGTCCGACGTGCCGGCCGAGCGGGCGGGGGTGGGCGGCGGCGTGATGACCACGACCCAGCAGGCCGCCCTGGCGCTCGGGGTCGCCACGCTCGGCACGCTGTTCCTCTCGCTGGCATCCGGCTCGGGGATGCGGGACGCCCTGGCCGTGACGCTGCTGGTGCAGCTGGCGGCCGTCGTCCTGACAACCCTGCTGAGCCTGCGGCTGCCCCGCACGGTGAGGTGAGGCCGGACGGACACGGGCCCGGATCACCGAGGTGATCCGGGCCCGCGGTCGTACGGGTGGTGCGAGGAGGTCAGCTGCCGGCCGGGGCGTCCTGCTCCGGGGCGGCCTCGGCTGCGGCGGCGCGCTCACGCATCTTGCGCACCAGCTCCTGCTTCTTGTCCTCGGCGGCCTTGCGGTCGTTGTTGCGCGCGGGGCCCGCGCCCTGCTGTTCGGCGCGGGACAGCTTCTTGCGCTGTCCGCCCACGCCGAGGAGGTTGTTGCGGCTCTTGGCCACGGCGTTCTCCCGTTCTTGAGTTGAGGAAGTGAGGATGACGTGTCGTGTATCGATCCGATGGGCGACGGGCGGTCGGGCCCGTCGCGCGCTCACTCGTAGATCTGGAAGAACGAAGACATGCCGAAAAGGTACCCCGGCCGGAGGGCTCCCTCATCCGGTTTTTTCCGGCCACGCCCCGGGGCCGGCTCAGGCGGTGGGGTCGACCGTGGCCTGATGGGCCTCGGTCAGGTGCTCCTCGGCCTTGAGCCAGGGCAGGAACTGCACCCCCTTGCGCCACCCGCAGGTGTCGCAGGTCAGCTGCCGCTGCATCCCCGACTTCCTTACGTGGACGACGTGTTCACGGCCGTGCTGGTCCCATCTGGTGACCTTGCTCGTGGTCATGGACGGCATGTGGGGCCTCCCTGTGGACGAGTGCGCCCAGTCTGCACGAAGCCCCCGGTTCCGTACGCCGGAACCGGGGGCTTCGTCATGGGGCCGAGGGCGTTCAGCAGCCCAGGAGGCGGGAGCCGAGGTAGCTCTGGATCTGGTCCAGGGAGACGCGCTCCTGCTTCATCGTGTCGCGCTCGCGCACGGTGACCGCGTTGTCGTCGAGGGTGTCGAAGTCGACGGTGACGCAGAACGGCGTGCCGATCTCGTCCTGGCGGCGGTAGCGGCGGCCGATGGCGCCCGCGTCGTCGAACTCGATGTTCCAGTTCTGCCGCAGGTCGGCGGCGAGGCCCTTGGCCTTCGGCGACAGCTGCGGGTTGCGGGACAGCGGGAGGACGGCGACCTTGACCGGCGCGAGGCGCGGGTCGAGACGCATCACGGCGCGCTTCTCCATGACGCCCTTGGCGTTGGGGGCCTCGTCCTCGTTGTACGCGTCGAGGAGGAACGCCAGCAGCGAGCGGCCCACACCGGCCGCGGGCTCGATGACGTACGGCGTGTAGCGCTCGCCCTTCTCCTGGTCGAAGTAGGAGAGGTCCGTGCCGGACGCCTTGGAGTGCGCCGTCAGGTCGTAGTCGGTGCGGTTGGCGACGCCCTCGAGCTCGCCCCACTCGCTGCCGCCGAAGCGGAAGCGGTACTCGATGTCAGCGGTGCGCTTGGAGTAGTGCGAGAGCTTCTCCGCGGGGTGCTCGAACCACCGCATGTTCTCCTCGCGCAGGCCGAGACCGGTGTACCAGTTCCAGCGCTGCTCCATCCAGTACTCCTGCCACTGCTCGTCCTCGCCCGGCTTGACGAAGAACTCCATCTCCATCTGCTCGAACTCGCGCGTGCGGAAGATGAAGTTGCCCGGAGTGATCTCGTTCCGGAAGGACTTGCCCATCTGCGCGATGCCGAACGGCGGCTTCTTGCGCGAGGTCTGCTGCACCTGGCCGAAGTTGGTGAAGATGCCCTGGGCGGTCTCGGGGCGCAGGTAGGCGACCGAACCGGAGTCCTGGGTCGGGCCGAGGTGCGTGGAGAGCAGGCCGGAGAACTGCTTGGGCTCGGTGAAGGTGCCCTTGTTGCCACAGTTGGGGCAGTTGAGGTCGGCCAGGCCGTTCACGGGCGGCTTGCCGTGCTTCTCCTCGTACGCCTCCTCCAGGTGGTCCGCGCGGTAGCGCTTGTGGCAGGAGGTGCACTCGGTGAGCGGGTCGGAGAACGTGGCCACGTGGCCGGACGCGACCCAGACCTCGGGGGCCAGGATGACCGACGAGTCGAGACCGACCACGTCCTCGCGCGAGGTGACCATGTAGCGCCACCACTGACGCTTGAGGTTCTCCTTCAGCTCGACGCCCAGGGGCCCGTAGTCCCAGGCGGCCTTCTGGCCACCGTAGATCTCACTGCAGGGGTAGACGAAGCCACGGCGCTTGCTCAGGCTGACGATGGTGTCGATCTTGTCGGCGGCCACGGTGCTCTCTTCATTACGACGGCGGAACTGGACAGGTGGGCGGCGCGAACGCCTCGGTGAGGAATGACGTACAGACAGGGGCGCGGAGCGCCTCGGTGGGGGTGGGGGTCGGGTGACGGGCTCGTACAGACAGGGCGCGGAGCGCCTCGGTGGGGGGTGGTGGTCGGGTGACGGGCGGGCGAATACCCCAGATTACCGGCGGGCGCACCCCCCATATCAAATCGGTGGGGCGCATCGCGGTCACCGGGTCCGGATCCGGGCATCTCATCAGCCTTGTTGACAATCGTTTCCACTTTTGTTGAAAATGACTGTCATGAACGTACGTCGCCTCATACCCACAGCCGCCGTCGCCGGAGCAGTCACCCTCGGCCTCACCGCGCTCTCCGCCTGCTCCTCCTCCGACGCGGCCGAGGGCGGGAACGGCGGCAAGCTGGACGTCGTGGCGTCCTTCTACCCGATGCAGTTCCTCGCCGAGGAGATAGGCGGATCGCACGTCTCCGTCACCTCGCTGACGAAGCCGGGCGTCGAGCCGCACGACATGGAGCTCTCCCCCAAGCAGATCGGCGGCCTCGGTGACGCCGACTACATCCTGTACCTCAAGAACGTCCAGCCCGCCGTGGACGACGCCGTCACGCAGGCCGGCGTGAAGAACACCGTGGACGCGGCCGGCCTCACCACGCTCGAGAGCCACGGCTCCGAGGTCGACGGACACGACCACGGCGCCGAGGAGCACGCCGAGGAGCACGAGGGCGAGGAGGAGGCGGGCCTCGACCCGCACATCTGGCTCGACCCGGTGAAGTACGCCGAGGTCGCCGAAGGCGTCGGGAAGTCGCTCGAGAAGGCCGACCCGGACAACGCCGCCGACTACCGCAAGAACACCGAGACCCTGGTCGCCGAGCTGAACAAGCTGGACAAGGCGTACGAGACCGGGCTGAAGAACACCGCGACGAAGACGTTCATCACCACGCACTCCGCCTTCGGGTACCTCGCCGAGCGCTACGGCCTCACCCAGGAGGGCATCGCCGGCATCGACCCCGAGGCCGAGCCCAGCCCCGCCCGGATCGACGAGATCCACCACGTCGCCGAGGAGAGCAAGGCCACCACCGTATTCTTCGAGACGCTCGCCAGCGACAAGACCGCCAAGACCCTGGCGAAGGACCTCGGCCTGAAGACCGGCGTCCTCGACCCGCTGGAGGGAATCACCGACAGGTCCGCGGGCGCTGACTACATCGAGGTCATGGAGTCCAACCTGGCCGCGCTGCAGAAGGCCCTCGGCGCGAAGTGACCCGAGCAGTACCCCGAACCAGCCGCAGGACCGGAGGCGACCATGCCTGAGCCCAGTACGCCAGAACCCGTGATCAGCATGCGCGGAGCCACGGCGACGCTCGGCGCCCGCCCGGTGCTGCGCGGTGTCGACCTCACCGTCCACCGCGGCGAGGTCGTCGCCCTGCTCGGGGCCAACGGCTCCGGCAAGTCCACGGCCGTACGCTCCGTCATCGGCCAGGTGCCGCTCACCGGCGGGACCGTCGAGCTGTTCGGCACGCCGCTGCGCCGTTTCCGCCGGTGGGGACGCGTCGGATACGTACCGCAGCGCACCACGGCGGCGGGCGGCGTCCCCGCCACGATCCGCGAGGTCGTCGCCTCGGGGCGGCTGTCGCGTACGAGGTTCGGACGGCTCGGCAAGACCGACCGGGCGGCCGTGGACCGGGCCATCGGGCTCGTCGGGCTCACCGACCGCGCCAGGGACTCCGTGAACGCCCTCTCCGGCGGCCAGCACCAGCGGGTCCTGATCGCCCGCGCGCTCGCCGCCGAACCCGAGGTGCTGATCATGGACGAGCCGATGGCCGGCGTCGACCTGGCCAGCCAGGAGATCCTCGCCACGACGCTGCGCGAGCAGGTCGCAGGCGGGGCGACCGTGCTGCTCGTCCTGCACGAGCTCGGCGCCCTGGAGCCGCTGATCGACCGGGCGATCGTCCTGCGCGACGGCTGTGTCACGCACGACGGGCCGCCCCCCGAGGCCGTCGGCCAGCACGCGCTGCCCGGCCATGACCACGTACACCCCCACGCGGCCTCCGAGCCCGTCCGGACGGGACTGCTGACCTGATCATGCTGGAATTCCTGAACCCCCCCTTCATGCAGCGGGCACTGCTCGCCGCCGTCCTGGTCGGGATCACCGCCCCCGCCATCGGCATCTACCTGGTCCAGCGCCGCCAGGCCCTGATGGGCGACGGCATCGGGCACGTCGCGATGACCGGCGTCGGCCTCGGCTTCCTGCTCTCCACCAACCCCGTCTGGATGGCGACGCTGGTCGCCGTGGCGGGTTCGGTCGTGATGGAGCTGATCCGCTGGTACGGACGCACGCGCGGCGACATCGCCCTGGCCATGCTGTTCTACGGCGGCATGGCGGGCGGAGTGATGCTGATCAACCTCTCGGACACCGGCTCCAACGCCAACCTGACCTCGTTCCTCTTCGGCTCCCTGTCCACGGTCTCCGAGGAGGACATCACCGCGATCGTCGTGCTGGCCGCCTTCGTGGTGCTGGTCACCGTCGGGCTGCGGCGGCAGCTCTTCGCGGTCAGCCAGGACGAGGAGTTCGCCCGGGTCACCGGGCTGCCCGTGCGCGCGCTCAACCTGCTGGTCGCCGTGACCGCAGCCGTCACCGTCACCGTCGCCATGCGGGTCGTCGGCCTGCTGCTGGTCAGCGCGCTGATGGTGGTGCCGGTCGCCGCCGCCCAGCAGATCTCCAGGTCCTTCAGGGTGACGTTCGTCCTCGCCGTCGTCATCGGTACGGCCGTCACCCTGGCCGGCACCGTGACCTCGTACTACCAGGACGTGCCGCCCGGCGCGACGATCGTGCTGCTGGCCATCGCCGCGTTCGTCCTGCTGACGGCGCTCGCCACGCCGCTGGCCCGCAGGCGCGCCAAGGGCCGCGAGAGCGAGGAGGACCGGTGCACCCTTGAGGTACCGGCGGCCCGCCCGGCCTCGGACGACGTTCGGGTGTGACCGTGCCGCCGGGGCGGGCTGGCACAATGGCCCGACATACGTACGGGCGACATGAGGAGGCAGCTGTGGCGACGGCGCCGATCAGTGGCACGAACGCGGCTCCGGTGCGCGGCCGGTCCACCCGGCAGCGGGCGGCGGTCGCGGCGGCGCTCGACGAGGTCGACGAGTTCCGCAGTGCCCAGGACCTGCACGATGTGCTCAAGCACCGGGGTGACTCGGTCGGGCTGACCACGGTCTACCGCACGCTCCAGTCCCTCGCCGACGCCGGCGAGGTCGACGTGCTGCGCACGACCGACGGTGAGGCGGTCTACCGGCGGTGCTCGACCGGTGACCATCATCACCATCTGGTCTGCCGCGTCTGCGGCAAGGCCGTCGAGGTGGAGGGTCCCGCCGTGGAGCAGTGGGCCGAGACCATCGCCGCGCAGCACGGCTATGTGAACGTGGCCCACACGGTGGAGATCTTCGGGACCTGCTCGGACTGCGCGGGCGCCAAGGGCTGAGCCACGGCACAGGACGACCGGCCCCGGAGGGGGCCCCGGCGACGGGGCCCCCTCCACGTCGTGTCAGGCCTTGGTGATCTCCTCGGCCCCGCCGAAGCGCCGGTCGCGCCGGGCGAACTCCAGACAGGCGTTCCACAGGTCACGCCGGTCGAAGTCCGGCCACAGCACGTCCTGGAAGACCATCTCGGCGTACGCGCTCTGCCAGATCAGGTAGTTGGACGTGCGCTGCTCGCCGCTGGGACGCACGAAGAGGTCCACATCCGGCATGTCCGGGTAGTAGATGTACTTCGCGAACGTCTTCTCGTTGACCTTCGCGGGGTCGAGCTTCCCCGCCGCGACGTCCTCGGCGATGCGCTGCGCGGCGTCGGCGATCTCGGCCCGGCCGCCGTAGTTGACGCAGAAGTACAGCGTCATCCTGTCGTTGTCCTTCGTCTGCTCCTGGGCGACCTGGAGCTCCTGGACGACGGACTTCCACAGCTTGGGCATGCGGCCGACCCAGCGGATCCGGATGCCGAGCTCGTCCATCTCGTCGCGCCGGCGCCGGATGACGTCGCGGTTGAAGTTCATCAGGAACTTCACCTCGTCCGGCGAACGCTTCCAGTTCTCCGTGGAGAAGGCGTACAGCGAAAGGTTCTTGACGCCCATCTCGATGCAGCCCTTGAGGACGTCCATGACGACGCCCTCACCTACCTTGTGGCCCTCGGTGCGCGGAAGACCCCGCTCCTTGGCCCAGCGGCCGTTCCCGTCCATCACGACGGCGACGTGCTTGGGCACCAGCTCGCCGGGGATCTTCGGCGGGGTGGCGCCGGAGGGGTGCGGCTCGGGGGTCTTGTACTCACGCCGGTTACGGCCACCGAGCATCCCGCGTACTGCCATGGGCTTCTCTCGTCTCCCTGTGTCACTTTTCCACGTACCGCAGCGAGCGCAGGCCGCGCTCCAGATGCCAGTGCAGATAGGCGGACACGAGCCCGCTCCCCTCCCTGACATGGCGCGCCTCGGACGCGTCCGCCGTCTCCCAGTCGCCGCTGAGCAACGCGCTCAGCAGCTCGACGGCCTCCGCCGAGGGTACGACGCTGCCGGGCACCCGGCAGTCGCCGCATATGACGCCGCCCGCCGCGACGGAGAAGAACCGGTTCGGGCCGGGCATTCCGCACTTGGCGCAGTCGACGAAGCTGGGGGCGTAGCCGTTGACGGCCAGGGAGCGCAGCAGGAACGCGTCCAGGATGAGGTTCGGCGCGTGTTCGGCGCGGGCGAGGGTGCGCAGCCCGCCGACGAGCAGCAGATACTGCTGGACCGCGGGCTCACCCTCGTGGTCGGTGAACCGCTCCGCGGTCTCCAGCATGGCGGTGCCCGCGGTGTAGCGGGCGTAGTCGGAGACGATCCCGCCGCCGTACGGAGCGATCGTCTCGCTCTGGGTGCAGAGGGGCAGGCCCCGGCCGATCAGCTCGCTGCCGCGCGCGAAGAACTGCACGTCCACGTGGGAGAAGGGTTCGAGCCGCGCCCCGAATTTGGACTTGGTGCGGCGCACCCCGCGTGCCACGGCACGCACCCGCCCGTGGCCGCGGGTCAGGATCGTGATGATCCGGTCGGCCTCGCCCAGCTTCTGCGTACGCAGCACGACGCCGTCGTCCCGGAACAAGCTCATGCACCCATTGTCGCCCATCCGAGCACCGGCAGGCCGCCGAGAGCGTACGGGGCCCGGGGGGAGGCGTACGAGGGCCTACGAAGGCGTACGCGCCGCCTCCAGCAGCTTCGCCGTGTCCGCCGGGCAGAGCTGGAGCGCGCCGCCCACCGTGGTCAGCACCTCGCGCTCCGCCTGGCTGTACGGCCCGTCGGCGAGCGCGATCCTGGCGCCGCGCAGCAGGAGCGCCTCGCGGCCGGGCACGGCCAGGTGCGGCGCGAGCGGCTTCAGGACCTCGTGGAGCTCTATGGCGAGGGCGGCGCCGCAGGCCTCGGCCGCGGGGTCGGTGCCGTCGCCGGGCCCGGTGTCGGCGGCGAGCACCTCGACGATGGTGAAGAGCTGTTCCTGGGAGCAGTCGTCGAGTCCCGCGTCGCGGACGGTGGCCGCGGCGGTCTCCAGGACCGTACGGGAGGTGGTGCCGCCCGCGGCGAGCACGGCGAGCGTGACGGTGTGCACGGCCTCCCGCAGCATGGCCGAGAAACGGGTGGTGGTGGGGTGGTCTAGGGCGTCGGGCGCGAAGTGCGTCCCGCAGGCGGCGCATTCGACGACGGGCCCGGCGCTTCCCCGGGCGAGCAGCGGCAGCCCGAGGACGGTGAGGCGGTGGCGTCCCGTGAGGCGCCGGTAGTTGCGGTCTCCCCCGCAGCACGGGCAGAAGAACTCCCCGTCGCCGACGGTGTCCCAGACGGTACGGATGCCGTAGAGGCGCGGTCCTACGGCGCGTTGTCCTTTGGCTGTCCGCACGTCGCACACCTCCGTAACCCCACGGCAACATTGCCGCGCTGGACGTGATGTTAGCCACATGCGTGATGTGGCGTCAGTATCCCGGAGGTCAAAACCCCGGGATATGGCCGAACCCCGTCCACCCTCGGCGGGTGAACGGGGCTCTCGGGCCGGGCAGTTCAGCGGCGTATCGGATGTATGCCCGGAATGCCGCGTGACGGGATCAGCGGGTAGCGCGGTTGACCGCGGAGACGACCGCCTTGAGCGAGGCGCGCGTGGTGTTGGCGTCGATACCGATGCCCCACAGCACCTTGCCGTCGATCGCGCACTCGATGTAGGAGGCGGCCTGCGCGCTCGCGCCCTCGCTCATCGTGTGCTCGGTGTAGTCCAGCAGACGGGCGTCGATGCCGATGGCCTGCAGCGCTTCGAAGAACGCGGAGATCGGGCCGTTGCCCGTGCCGGTCAGCACCGTGTCCGAGCCGTCGACGGTGGCCTCGACGGTGATCGTGTCCTGGCCGTCGGAACCGGTCGTCGTCTGACCCGAGCGGATCTGCACGCGTCCCCAGGCGTTCTCGGGGCTCGGCAGGTACTCGTCCCGGAAGGTCGACCAGATCTGGGTCGGGGTGACCTCGCCGCCCTCGGCGTCGGTCTTGGCCTGAATGATCCGGGAGAACTCGATCTGCATCCGGCGCGGCAGGTCCAGCTTGTGGTCGTTCTTCAGGACGTAGGCGATTCCGCCCTTGCCGGACTGCGAGTTGACCCGGATGACCGCCTCGTAGGAGCGGCCGACGTCCTTCGGGTCGATCGGCAGGTAGGGCACCGCCCACTCGATGTCGTCGACGGTCTTCCCCTGCGCCGCCGCGTCCCGCTCCATCGCGTCGAAGCCCTTCTTGATGGCGTCCTGGTGGGAGCCGGAGAAGGCGGTGTAGACCAGGTCGCCCGCGTAGGGGTGGCGCGGGTGGACCTCCATCTGGTTGCAGTACTCGCTGGTGCGGCGGATCTCGTCGATCTGCGAGAAGTCGATCTGCGGGTCGACGCCCTGCGAGAAGAGGTTCATGCCCAGGGTCACCAGGTCGACGTTGCCGGTGCGCTCGCCCTGGCCGAACAGGCAGCCCTCGATGCGGTCGGCACCCGCCATGATCGCCAGCTCGGCGGCGGCGACGGCGGTGCCCCGGTCGTTGTGCGGGTGGACGGACAGGCAGACGTACTCGCGGCGGGTCAGGTTGCGGGACATCCACTCGAAGCGGTCCGCGTGGGTGGAGGGCGTCGAACGCTCCACGGTGGCGGGCAGGTTGAGGATGATCTCGCGCCCCTCCTCCGGCTGCCAGACGTCACAGACGGCCTCGCAGACCTCCAGGGCGAAGTCCAGCTCGGTGTCGGTGAAGATCTCCGGGCTGTACTGGTAGCCGAAGATCGTCTCGTCGCCCAGGATCTTGTCCGCGTACTCCATGACCAGGCGGGTGCCGTCCACGGCGATCTGCTTGACCTCTTCCTTCGAGCCGCGGAAGACCACACGGCGGAAGGTGGGGGCGGTGGCGTTGTACAGGTGGACGGTGGCGCGCCGCGCACCGACCAGCGACTCGACGGTGCGCTCGATCAGTTCCTCGCGGGCCTGCGTCAGGACGGAGATGGTCACGTCCTCGGGGATCGCGCCTTCTTCGATGATGGAGCGTACGAACGCGAAGTCGGTCTCGCCGGAGGACGGGAAGCCGACCTCGATCTCCTTGTAGCCCATGCGTACGAGCAGGTCGAACATCTCGCGCTTACGGGCCGGCGACATCGGGTCGATCAGAGCCTGGTTGCCGTCACGCAGGTCGGTGGACAGCCACCGGGGCGCCACGGTGATGCGGTTGTCCGGCCAGGTGCGGTCGGAGATGTCCACGGCCTCGTAACCGCGGTACTTGTGGACCGGCATCCCGGAAGGCTTCTGCAGCTGCTTCGCGTTGGTCACCGGGGTGGGGCCACCGACGGGGGCGGGGACGGCATCGGTGTGCGCGGGGGGATTCACTGCGGTCATGGCGTACGGCTCCTCTGAGGTCCAGCAGGGGCGGCCGACTGTGTCGCTGCAACAGCGAACTCCGCGGGGAGGGAGCCGGCCTACGACTACAGGCCCTCGCCGCGGCAGCTAAGAAGGAGCAGCCCGAAACGCATGATGCGGCAACACTAACCGAGGGGCGCCTGGTGCGTCGGTCCGTATCAGTATGCGGGATCGCCTCTTCATGGAGGCGGAACAGTGATACATCACTCTATTTCGTCAATCACGATCGCAACCAGTGACAGCGCGGTGACGGAGTGCCACAGTCATTTGCATGCAGCCTCGACCGAACAACGGGTTCCAGCCCGTCTTCTGCACCATCGTGCCGCCCCACCTCCTCGACAAGCTGTCCCAGGCAGACGATCCGCTCCTGGCCGATCCCGCACGGCGCACCCTGGACGCCGACGCGGCCCGACGCCATCACCGGCGGGTGACCGCCCTGGCCTGGACCCCCCAGGCCGTCCTCACCTCCGACCCGGTCCCCGCCAAGCCCCACCGCACCCTTTACGACTGCAGGCACGGCACGGACCTGCCAGGTGTCAAGGTCCGTGACGAGGGCGAGGAGGCGACCCAGGACGCCAGCGTCAACCGTGCGTACGCGGGACTCGGCGCCACCTTCGATCTGCTGCTCACGGAGTACGGCCGCAGCTCGATCGACGGCAAGGGGCTGCCGCTCATCGGCTCCGTGCACTACGACGAGAAGTACAACAACGCGTTCTTCGACGGCGAGCAGATGGTCTTCGGGGACGGCGACGGCGAGATCTTCCTCGACTTCACCGTCGCGATCGACGTGATCGCCCACGAGCTGGCGCACGGCCTCACCCAGTACACGGCCAACCTCGCGTACCAGGCACAGTCGGGCGCGCTCAACGAGTCCGTCTCGGACGTCTTCGGCTCGCTGGTCAAGCAGTACTCACTGGGCCAGAGCGCGGACCAGGGCGACTGGCTGATCGGCGCGGGACTGCTCGCCCCCCGGGTCAGCGGCGTCGCGCTGCGCTCGATGAAGGCTCCGGGCACGGCGTACGACGACGATGTGCTCGGGAAGGACCCGCAGCCCGGGTCGATGGACGACTACGTCGAGACGGACGAGGACAACGGCGGGGTCCACATCAACTCCGGCATCCCCAACCGGGCGTTCTACCTGCTGGCCACGGCGCTCGGCGGTAACGCCTGGGAGCGGGCGGGGCGGATCTGGTTCGACGTGCTGACAGGCGGTGAGCTGACCCAGGACGCGTCCTTCACGGACTTCGCCAAGCTGACCGTCGCGGCGGCGCAGCACAGGTTCGGGGAGGGCGACGAGGCCGAGGCGGTGCTCAAGGCCTGGTCGGAGGTGGGCGTGCCCACCCGCTGACCGGGTAGATACACGCGGAGCCGTCCGAGCGGGGTCGAGGTGTCAGGCAGGAGCCGGTACGCATGCGCATCAAGGTGAGCCGGACCGGCGGGTTCGCCGGCATCGCACGCCACGGCGAGATCGAGACCTCCGGGCGGCCCGACGCGGGCGACTGGGAGGCCCTGGCCGAGTCGGCGCTCGCCGCCGGCCGGGGCGGCCCGCCCGCCGGTGTGCCGGACGGCTTCCGCTACCGGATCACGGTGGGCGACCGGACGGTCGACTGTGCGGACCCTCAGCTGACCGAGGCGCAGCGGACGCTGATCTCCCGGGTCCTCAAGGAAGGCGCGTAGGCCGGCGCCGACGGGGCCGGGCCCCGCAGGGCCCGGCGGACCGGGGTCGGAAACCCGGGCATCAGGATTCCGGCTTCCGCAGCGGCTTCGCACGGCTGCGCCGGCCTCCGGCCGGCGGCCCGTGGACCCCGCTCAGAAGCCCAGCTTCCGCAGCTGCTTCGGGTCGCGCTGCCAGTCCTTGGCGACCTTCACGTGCAGGTCCAGGAAGACCGGTGTGCCCAGCAGCGCCTCGATGTGCTTGCGCGACTTGGTGCCGACGTCCTTGAGCCGCTTGCCCTTCGGGCCGATGATGATGCCCTTCTGGCTGGGCCGCTCGATGTAGACGTTCGCGTGGATGTCCAGCAGCGGCCTGTCCGCCGGGCGGTCCTCGCGGGGCAGCATCTCCTCGACGACGACGGCGATGGAATGGGGAAGCTCGTCCCGTACGCCCTCCAGCGCGGCCTCGCGGATGAGCTCCGCGACCATGACCATCTCGGGCTCGTCGGTGAGGTCGCCCTCCGGGTAGAGCGGGGGGCTCTCGGGAAGCAGCGGGGCGATCAGGTCGGCCAGCAGGCTCACCTGCTGGTCCTTGACCGCCGAGACCGGGATGATCTCGGCCCACTCGAAGCCGAGCTCGTCGGCCAGCGCGGAGACGGCGAGGAGCTGCTCGGCGAGCGCCTTGGACTCCACCAGGTCGGTCTTGGTGATGATCGCGATCTTCGGGGTCTTCTTGATCCCGGCGAGCTCCTTGACGATGAACTTGTCGCCGGGGCCGAGCTTCTGGTCGGCGGGCAGGCAGAAGCCGATGACGTCGACCTCGGCCCAGGTCGTCCGCACGACGTCGTTCAGCCGCTCCCCGAGCAGCGTGCGCGGCTTGTGGAGTCCGGGCGTGTCGACCAGGATCAGCTGGGCGTCGTCGCGGTGCACGATGCCGCGCACCGTGTGCCGGGTGGTCTGGGGGCGGTTGGAGGTGATCGCCACCTTCTGACCGACCAGAGCGTTCGTGAGGGT
Organism: Streptomyces sp. NPDC079167; assembly: GCF_040686735.1. Classification (NCBI taxonomy): domain Bacteria; kingdom Bacillati; phylum Actinomycetota; class Actinomycetes; order Kitasatosporales; family Streptomycetaceae; genus Streptomyces; species Streptomyces sp. NPDC079167. The sequence goes on from NZ_JBFBLO010000001.1 coordinate 458,908, forward strand.
GGACTTGCCCGCGTTGGGGCGGCCCACGAAGCAGGCGAAGCCGGCCCGGTGGGGGGCGGTGTTCTCAGCCTGCTGCGCAGCAGCTTCTGTGTTCGGTCGAGCGCTCATGGCGCCCATTCTCCCCGATCCCGGCGGCGGCGTTGCACAGCAGGGCGCCGCCGGCCCGGATCAGCCCGCGGCGGTCGTGGACCGGAGCGTGCCGTCGGGCCCCGCGAGCAGCACCGGAGTGCCGGGCCCTCCCAGGTCACGGACGGCGGCCCGGTCGGCGTCCGAGGAGGTCGCGGCCTCGGAGACGACGGCCGCCGCCTCCAGGGACGTGGCGCCTCCGGCCACCGCCATCGCGACGGCGGTCTGCAGTGCGCTGAGCTTCAGCGAGTCCAGGGTCACGGTCCCGGCGGCGTACGTACGTCCCGTCTCGTCCCGTACGGCGGCGCCCTCCGGCACTCCGTTGCGGGCGCGGACGCTGCGCGCCAGAGTGACGATCTTGCGGTCCTCGGCGCCGAGGTCTGTGCTGTCGGTCATGTGCTGAGCATACGAAGGGGGCGTGCGCCTATCCGTCGACGGGGTCCGTTCATCCCGGGACCGGGTACATCGAGCCGCGCCGGCCCTCGGGCGAGTCGAGCCACTGGAGCTTGGCCTCCGTGCCGGTGTCCGGGAGCGGCGTGTGAAGCACGATCACCAGGTCCGGGCGCGCCGGCACCCGCAGCTGGGTGGATTCGACGTACAGCGTGCCGACGAGCGGATGCTGGAGTTCCTTGCGGACCTGGCCGCCCGGGGTGACGTCGCGCCGGTCCCAGAGCGCCGCGAATTCGGGGCTGAGCTCCCTCACCTCGGCGACCACGGCCCGGAATCCCTCGTCCCCCGGGTGCTCGGAGCACGCGGCCCGGAACTGGGCGACGACCTGATGGGCGATGGTCTCCCAGTGTTTCGACCTGGCCCGGTAGACGGGGTCCGTGAAGAACGCGATCATGCAGTTCTGCACGATCCCGGGGCGCATGCCGAGCACCGCCGACGCCGCGTCGTTGTAGGCCACGGTGTTCCAGTAGCGGTCCATGATGTGGGCCGGGAAGGGCATCCAGGCGTCGATGAGCCGGTTCAGCCCCCCGCACATGTCCTGGTGGGCCGGATCGACCTCCAGGGCCGGCGGATTGAGTCCGGCCAGGGCGTAGAGATGGCGGCGCTCCGCGCTGCTGAGGCGCAGGACCCGGGCCACGGCGTCCAGGACCTGCGGTGACACGGTGATGTCGCGGCCCTGCTCCAGCCACTGGTACCAGGAGACGCCCACGCCCGCGAGGACGGCGACCTCCTCGCGGCGCAGGCCCGGCGTGCGGCGGCGCGCCCCGCCGTCCGGCAGGCCGGCCTCGGCCGGGGTGACCCGGGCCCTGCGGCTCATCAGGAACTCACGCAGCTCGCCGAGCCGGTGGGACTTGTCGTCGGTGCCGGTCCGTACCGTGGTGGTCCGGACCGCACCGTTCTGCGCCGGTGAGCTGTTCTGGGCCGGTGAAGCCACGTACTCCCCCTGGTGTCCGTGCCGTGCCTCTGCCTGGTGGTGCGGGCAACAGGATAAGTGCCCGCTCCCCACGGATATTCCGGCGCATCCAGGGTGTGGGACATGCCGATCGAAACCCCGACTCCCGCTCCTGTTTCCGCCGCCGCCACTCCCCCGGCCCCCGCGCCGCCCGCGCTCTCCGGGCGGGACCGGCTGGTGCTCTTCGTGCTGTGCGCCGCCCAGTTCATGGTGGCGCTCGACTTCTCCGTACTGAATGTGGCTCTGCCCGTCCTCGGCGAGGACCTGGTACTGAGCCGGTCCGGGCTCCAGTGGGCCGTCACCGCGTTCGCCCTGCCGTCCGGCGGTTTCCTGCTGCTCTTCGGCCGGATCGCCGATCTCTACGGCCGGCGCAGACTGTTCCTCACGGGGCTCGCCGTCTTCGGGGCGTCCTCGCTGCTGGCGACGCTGGCCTGGGACCCGGCGTCCTTCCTGGCCGGGCGGGCGCTCCAGGGGCTCGGAGCCGCCGCCATCGTGCCGACCGGGATGTCGCTGCTGACCACGACGTTCCCCGAAGGCCCGCTGCGTGACCGGGCGCTGGGCATCAGCGGGACGCTGCTCTCGCTGGGCTTCACCGTCGGGATGGTGGCGGGCGGCGTGCTCACGGACACGCTGGGCTGGCGCTCCACGATGGGGCTGCTGACCGGCGCCGCGGTCATCGTGTTCGTGCTGGCCCCGAAGGTGCTGGGCGAGTCGCGTACGCCGGACCGGCCCGAGCTCGACGTGCCGGGTGCCGTCACCGTCACCGGCGGTCTGCTCGCCCTGATCTACTCGCTCTCGACGGCTGCCGAGCGCGGTTTCGGCGGCGTGGACGTGCTGGTCACCCTGGTGCTGGGAGTGGTCCTGCTGACCGCGTTCGTGGTCGTCGAGTCCCGCTCGGCGGCCCCGCTGGTCTCTCTGCCGATGCTGCGGCGCCGTACGGTCGCTTTCGGCAACCTGGGCGGTCTGGCCACGTTCTCGATGATGAGCACGATCGTGTTCGTCCTGACCCTGTACCTCCAGGACCTGCTGGAACTGTCCGCCCTCGGGACGGGGCTCGTCTTCGGGGTCCAGGGGCTGGCCTCGGTCGCCGCCGGGGTCTACGCCCCGGGGATCGTCGGCCGGATCGGCGCGCGCCGGACACTGGTCCTCTCCCTGATCGGTCAGGGCGTGTTCACCGGGTCGCTGCTGGGCCTGGGCGAGGACTCCGGTGTCTGGCTGGCCACCGTGGCGGTGTCCGCGGCCAGCGCCTTCCACCTGGGCGCCATCATCGCCTACGGACTGACGGTGACCTCCGGCGTGCCGAACGAGGAACAGGGCCTGGCGACCGGCCTGGTCACCACGACCCAGCAGGTGGGGATCACGGTCGGGATCCCGCTGTTGGGGGTTCTGTCGACCACGCAAAGCTCACTGTTCGAGGGCGTACGGCTGGTGGTGGCCGTCGCGGCGGTCGTCCTGGTCGTGTCAGGGCTGGCGGTGGGCGCCGGTCTGCGGCGGGCCCGCTGAGTCCCCGCCCCTACGGCCGGTCCAGGCGCAGCCGTTCCGCCTTGGGGAGTCCGGCCACCACCAGGTCGTAACTGTCCTCCACGAGCTCCCGGACCATCCTGTCCGGGAGCTCGGAGACCGTCACGGTGTTCCAGTGCCGCTTGTTCAGGTGCCAGCCGGGGACGATCGCTGCGTGCTCCTTGCGGAGCCGCAGCGCCTCGTCGGGGTCGCACTTGAGGCTGACCTGCAGAGGCCGTCCGTCCAGCGCGCTCAGGGCGAACATCTTGCCCAGGACCTTGAAGACCGAGGTCTCCGGCCCGAAGGGGAACTCCTCCGCGCTCGCGTTGAACTCCAGGCAGAACGTGCGCAGCTCCTGGGGAGTCATGGCGTTTGTGTTCCCTCCGGTTCCACCAGCACCGTGACGATCTTGTTCCTGCGGCCCGCCGGGGACTCCGCGGTGAGGCGGAGCTTGCGCCCGTCGGGAAGGTCGACGATCGAGGAGGCTCCGGAGATCGGGACCCGTCCGAGCGCCTTCGCCAGCAGTCCGCCGACGGTCTCCACGTCCTCGTCGTCGTACGCGTCGAGGCCGAACAGCTCCCCGAGGTCGCCGATGTCGAGCCGGGCGGTCACCCGGAAGCAGCCGTTCTCCAGCTCCTGGACCGGCGGGAGTTCGCGGTCGTACTCGTCGGTGATCTCGCCGACGATCTCCTCGAGGATGTCCTCGATGGTGACGATGCCGGCCGTGCCGCCGTACTCGTCGATGACGACGGCGACGTGGCTGCGTTCCTGCTGCATCTCGCGCAGCAGGTCACCGGCGTTCTTCGTGTCGGGGACGAACGCGGCGGGGCGCATCGCCGTGGAGACCAGGTCCGCCTCCGCGTCCCGGTTGATGTGCGTCTTGCGGACCAGGTCCTTGAGGTAGACGATCCCGACGATGTCGTCCTCGTTCTCCCCGGTGACCGGGATCCGCGAGAAGCCGGAACGCAGCGCGAGGGTCAGTGCCTGACGGACCGTCTTGTACCGCTCGATGCAGACCAGGTCCGTGCGGGGCACCATGACCTCGCGCACGAGGGTGTCGCCGAGCTCGAAGACGGAGTGCACCATGCGGCGCTCCTCGTCCTCGATGAGCGACTCCTGCTCGGCGAGGTCGACCATGGCGCGCAGTTCGGCCTCACTGGCGAAGGGACCCTTGCGGAAGCCCTTGCCCGGGGTCAGCGCGTTGCCCAGGAGGATCAGCAGCTGCGGGACCGGGCCCATGATCCTGGCCAGCGGCAGCAGGGCGTACGCCGCGGCCGTGGCCGTGTTCAGCGGGTGCTGGCGGCCGATGGTGCGCGGCGAGACCCCGATGGCGACATAGCTGACGAGGACCATGACGCCCATGGCGACGGCGAGCGCCTCCCAGGTCTCCGGAAACTCCTTGAGGCAGGCGTACGTGACGAGCACTCCGGCCGACATCTCGCACGCGACCCGCACGAGCAGGGCCACGTTGAGATAGCGGGTGGGGTCGGCTGCGACCTGCTCCAGCTTGGCACTGCCCCGGCGTCCTGCCCGGACGGCCTCCGCCGCACGGAAGCTCGACGTGCGCGCGATGCCGGCCTCGGCGCAGGCCGCGAGCCAGCCGACGACGACCAGCAGGACGGCGCCGGAGATGAGGGGCACGCTCACGAGACGGTGGGGGCGGGGGACGGGCCGGTCAGGCCGCGCTCGCCGCGCCAGCCGTCGACGATCGCCGCCTGGAGGCCGAACATCTCGGCCTTCTCGTCCGGCTCCTCGTGGTCGTAACCGAGGAGGTGCAGCACCCCGTGGACGGTGAGGAGCTGGAGCTCCTCGTCCATAGAGTGCTGCGTCTCGGCGTCCTCGCCCTGCTTCTTCGCGACCTCGGGGCAGAGCACGATGTCACCGAGGAGCCCCTGCGGGGGCTCCGCGTCGTCCTTGGCCGGTGGACGGAGCTCGTCCATCGGGAAGGACATGACGTCCGTCGGGCCGGGGAGGTCCATCCACTGGATGTGGAGTTGCTCCATGGCGGCGGTGTCCACCACGATCACCGAGAGTTCGGACAGCGGGTGGATCCGCATCCGGGCGAGGGCGTAGCGGGCGATGTCGAGGATCGCCTGCTCGTCGACCTCGGTTCCGGACTCGTTGTTGACGTCGATCGACATGGTGCGCTGCGACTACTTCCCGTTGCGGCCCTTGGGGCCCTCTGTGTTGTCGTACTTCTCGTACGCGTCGACGATACGGCCGACGAGCTTGTGCCGGACGACATCCTGGGAGGTGAGCCGGGAGAAGTGCACGTCGTCCACGTCCTGGAGGATCTCCTGGACCTGGCGCAGACCGCTCTTGGTGCCGGTCGGAAGGTCCACCTGGGTGACGTCACCGGTGACGACGATCTTCGAGTCGAAGCCGAGGCGGGTGAGGAACATCTTCATCTGCTCGGCGCTGGTGTTCTGCGCCTCGTCCAGAATGATGAAGGCGTCATTCAGGGTCCTGCCGCGCATGTAGGCCAGCGGCGCGACCTCGATCGTGCCCGCGGCCATCAGCCGGGGGATCGAGTCGGGGTCGAGCATGTCGTGCAGGGCGTCGTAGAGCGGGCGCAGATACGGGTCGATCTTGTCGAAGAGCGTGCCGGGCAGAAAGCCGAGCCGCTCCCCCGCCTCGACGGCGGGCCTGGTGAGGATGATCCGGCTGACCTGCTTGGACTGCAGGGCCTGAACCGCCTTGGCCATGGCGAGATAGGTCTTGCCGGTGCCCGCGGGGCCGATGCCGAAGACGATGGTGTGCTTGTCGATCGCGTCGACGTAACGCTTCTGGTTGAGCGTCTTGGGGCGGATGGTGCGGCCCCGGCTGGAGAGGATGTTCTGGGTGAGCACCTCCGCGGGGGTCTCCTCGCCGTCCCCGGTGCCGTTCCCGCTCGCCCTGAGCATGGCGATCGAGCGTTCCACAGCATCCTCCGTCATCGGCAGCCCGGTGCGGAGCACCAGCACCATCTCGTCGAACAGGCGCTGGATGAGGGCGACGTCCGCCGCGCTTCCAGTCGCGCTTATCTCATTGCCCCGGACATGGATGTCGACGGCCGGGAACGCCGTTTCGATGACGCGCAACAGCGAGTCGCCCGACCCCAGGAGCATCACCATGGGGTGTGCGGCCGGGATGCTGATCTGGGCGCGCGCCTGCGGCTGTGTCGGTGACTGAGTCATGGGCCGGCCCTCGGGCCTGCGCATACCTCCCGTTGCAGGGCGGTCGCGGCTCGACCGCCTCTGGAGTACCAGCGTACGACTCCCCGCCGACAACACCGAGAGGTTTTACCCGGTGATCATCAGGGCTTCACCGGCGGAAGCCGATGGTCGGGACGGCGCGGCGCAGGGGCCACGCCCTGCTGGAGGCGGGCAGCAGCTCGTCCAGGAAGGCGTAGCGCTCCAGCGCCGCCGGGTCCTGGCCGTCACAGGTGCGTACCTGCTGCCACCAGCCGGCGATCTCCGCCCATCCGGGTGCGGACAGTGATCCACCGAACTCCTGCACGGACAGCGCGGCCGTCAGTCCCGCGAAGGCGAGGCGGTCGGCGAGCGGCCAGCCGGCCAGTGTTCCGGTGACGAAACCGGCCACGAAGACGTCGCCCGCGCCGGTGGGATCGAGGGCCTCCACCGCGATGGCGGGCACCTCGGCGGCCGTGCCGCTCTGCCGGTCCACCGCGTAGGCGCCCTCCGCACCCAGGGTGACCACGGCCAGGGGGACCCGCTCGGCCAGGGCGTGGGCGGCGGCGCGCGGGCAGTCCGTACGCGTGTAGCGCATGGCCTCCTCGGCGTTCGGGAGGAAGGCCAGGCAGTGCCCGAGGTCGGGCAGGGCGTCCAGGTCCCAGCGGCCGGTCTCGTCCCAGCCGACGTCGGCGAAGACCATCGCTCCGTTCCGGGCGGCCCCGGCCACCCAGGGCTCGCTGCGGCCGGGGGTCAGCGAGGCGACGGCGGCACGGGCGCGGGGCGGGCAGTGCGGGAACGTACGGCCGGGGGTCACGGCGGGGGCCGGTGCCTCGTGACCGTGCGAGACCATCGTGCGCTCGCCCTCGTACGCCATGGAGACGGTGACGGGCGAGTGCCAGCCGGGGACCGTGTGCGACATGGCCAGGTCGATGCCCTCGCCCTGCTCGAGGGCGTCCCAGCAGTACTCGCCGTAGTGGTCGTCGCCGAACGCGGCGGCCAGTGAGGTGTGCAGGCCGAGCCGGGCGAGGGCGGTGGCCATGTTGGCGACGCCTCCTGGGCTGGAACCCATGCCCCGTGCCCAGGACTCCGTCCCGCGCACCGGAGCGCTGTCCAGGCCGGTGAAGATGATGTCGAGGAAGACCGTGCCGGTCAGGAAGACATCGCAGGCCGGGTCCTGCGGGGCTCGCAGCCCGACCAGCGGGTCGATGCCTGGATCAGCTGTGCTCACCGTGCGCTCCCCGGCCTCGGCAGATCTGAACAGTGCGGGATGCGGCCAGTGTGCCGGATCGGCCGCCGCATCCGCAGGGTCCGCGCCGTACCGCGCAGACTCACTCCCACCTGCATAAACATGCGCAGCTACCCGGCCCTGTCACGCATAAACCTGACTGTGACCCAGATCACATCGAGCCGACTTTCCGTCGCCTGGGCACGCTTGATACAAATTGCCCCGCGAGCACCGTTCGGGACCGTTGACGAGAGTGCCGCTTCTCTCGCGTTCTCCCGCTCCACCCTCCCCTGCCCTGCCTCGCACCACCCTCCCCTGCTTCACCCCTGCCTTGCCCTCCCCTGCCTTGCCCCGCTCCACCCTCCCCTGCCTTCTTCCGCCTGCTCAGGCATGTCCTCAGGAACGCCCATGTCCTCGCGCCCTCGCGCCGCGTGGCCCCTGGTCGCCGTGTTCACCGCCGGTTACCTCGCCGCCTATCTGCTCCCCACCATCGTCGGCCGCCTCAGCACCTGTCTGGGCCTGAGCTCCGCCCAGGCCGGCCTCGTCGGCAGTGCCCTCCTGCTCAGCTCGGCATCGGCCGGCTTCGCGCTGGCGGGGCGCGTCGAGAGAGCCGGGTCGTGCCGCCCGGCGCGCGCCGGACTGCTGCTGGCGATACTCGGTTACGGCTGCGCGGCGCTGACCACCTCCATGCCGCTGGTGATCGCGGGTGTCGTGGTCGGCGGTCTCGGATCGGGCACGGCGACCGCCGTCGCTGCGTCCGGCATCGCGGCGCAGAGCGATCCCCACCGGACCTCCTCGCTCGGGCTGCTCAGCGTCTCGGCCACGGCGGGGGCCCTCTACCTGACCATCCCTCACCTGGGCGGCGGCCACCGGCTGCCGTTCGCCTCCATCGCGCTGGTCGCGCTGCTCGTCTGGCCCGCGACCTCCCGGCTGGGCGGCCCCGCCCAGGCCGGCGGCATGTCGTCGGTGCAGGGAAGGCTGCCGCACCGGCGGTCGGGCCTGGTGCTGGCGGGCGGGATGCTCGTCTGGTCCATGGCGCAGAACGCCCTGTGGGGCGTGAGCAGCCGCATCGGCGCCGTCCAGGTCGGACTCTCCGAGGTGACCATCGGCGCCGTGTTCGCCGCCGCGCTGGGAGCGGGGCTCCTCGGCGTGATGGGCGCGGGCGTGCTGGGAGCCAGGCTCGGGCGGGCGGTGCCGATCGGCCTCGGGACGATGATCATCGCGGGGAGCATCGTGCTCAGCTCGTCGGCCGAGGACCTGGGTTCGTTCGCGACCGGTGAGATCGCGTGGAACACCTTCTACCCGGTGGTCCTGTCGTATCTGATCGGACTGGCCGCGTCGCTGGACGTACGCGGCCGCTGGGCGGTCCTCGCGGGGTCGGCGGCGTCCGTCGGCACGGCCTGCGGGCCCCTCCTCGGCAGCGTGCTCTCCGAGCAGGCGGGCTACGCGGTCATGGGCCTGATCCTGGGGGCCGCCACGCTCCTGGTCGCGGCCCCCGTCACCGCGGTGGCGCTGCACACCGGAGGCCGGCCCCTGGTTCCCGGCTCCGTCCGGCGCAGGGGCGGCGCCCCGGCCGCGCTCCTGGCAGCCACGACCAACAGCCTCTCCGGCGCGGTGCCCAGACTGGGCGCGCCGGAGCAGGAGGTCGCGGAGATCAGCGTGCCAGCGCTGCGGCGCAGGCGGCTGGTGCGGAGCGCGATCCGGGCGGCCGGACCGGACGGCGGTTCCGGTCAGTCGAACGTGTAGGCCTCGACCTCGGAGAGATAGCGCGCCCTGCGCTCCTCGTCGTGGTCGAGGAAGGCCGCCTCGAAGGAGTTACGGGCCAGGGTGCGCAGCTGCTCGTGGTCCAGGCCGAGCGCCTCGTGCACGGCGTGGAAGGTGTCCCCGACGTATCCGCCGAAGTAGGCGGGGTCGTCGGAGTTCACCGTGCAGAGCAGGCCGGCGTCCATCATGGACCGCAGCGGGTGCTCCTCCAGGACGTCGATGGCGCGCAGCCGCACGTTGGAGAGCGGGCAGAGGGTCAGCGGGATCCGCTCGGACACCAGCCGGTCCACCAGCTCCCGGTCCTCCATGCAGCGCAGGCCGTGGTCGATCCGCTCGACGCCGAGGACGTCGAGGGCCTCCCGGATGTACTCCGGCGGGCCCTCCTCGCCGGCGTGGGCGACCTTGCGCAGGCCGAGGGCCGTGGCGGCCGCGTACACCTCGCGGAACTTCGCGGGCGGGTGCCCGACCTCCGCCGAGTCCAGGCCCACGGCGCTGATGCGGTGCAGGTACGGCTTCGCGGCTTCCAGGGTCTCCAGCGCGGACTCGGCCGACTTGTCGCGCAGGAAGCACATGATCAGCTGGGTGGAGACGCCGTGCGTCTCCACGCTGCGGTCCAGCGCCCTGCCGAGACCCTCGATCACGGTACCGATCGGGACGCCCCGGTCGGTGTGGGCCTGCGGGTCGAAGAAGATCTCCGCGTGCCGGACGCCCTGGGCGGCGGCGCGGGCGAGGTAGGCGTCGGCCAGTTCGGCGAAGTCGTCCTCGGTGCGCAGCACCGCCATGAGGGCGTAGTAGAGGTCGAGGAAGCTCTGGAGGTCCTCGAAGAGATACGCCTTGCGCAGCTCTTCGGTGTCCGCGTAGGGCAGGTGCACGCCGTTGCGGGCGGCGAGCGCGAAGGCCAGCTCGGGTTCGAGGGTGCCTTCGATGTGGAGGTGGAGTTCGGCCTTGGGGAGGTGCACGGGGTTCTCGTTACGTGTGGCGGGTGGGTACCGGGACCCTGATCAGGTCCTGGGCGATGGTCAGTTCACCTTCGAAGCCGGCTGCCCTGGCCTGGCGCTCGAAGACGTCGGGGTCGGTGTAGCGCTGGGAGAAGTGCGTCAGCACGAGGTGCCGTACGTCCGACTCCTTCGCCACCCGGGCCGCCTGGCCGGCCGTGAGGTGACCGTGGTCGGCGGCGAGCCCGCTGTCCTCGTCGAGGAAAGTCGACTCGATGACCAGCATGTCGCATCCCTCGGCGAGGGCGAACGCGCCGTCACAGAGCCTGGTGTCCATGACGAACGCGAACCGCTGTCCGCGGCGGGGCTCTGAGACTTCCTCCAGCGGGATGCCGCGCAGCACCCCGTCGCGCTGGATCCGTCCGACGTCGGGCCCGCCGATGCCGTGCTCGGCCAGCTTCGCGGGCAGCATGCGCAGCCGGTCGGGCTCGGTGAGGCGGTAGCCGTAGGACTCCACGGGGTGCGAGAGCCGGCGGCTGTCCAGGGTGTACGCGTCGGTGGTGGCGAGGACGCCGTCGGCTGCGACCGGGACCTCGGTCAGCTCGACGGACTCGCGGTAGGCGGTTGCGTACCGCAGCCGGTCGAAGAAGCGCTGGCCGCTCGCCGGGAAGTGGGCGGTGACGGGGTGCGGGACCTGGTCGAGGTTGATCCGCTGGATCACGCCGGCCAGGCCCAGCGAGTGGTCGCCGTGGAAGTGCGTGACGCAGATCCGGTCGATGTCATGAGCGGCGACGCCCGCCCGCAGCATCTGGCGCTGGGTGCCCTCTCCGGGGTCGAAGAGGATGCCCTGACCGTCCCAGCGCAGCAGATAGCCGTTGTGGTTGCGGTGACGGGTCGGCACCTGGCTGGCGGTGCCGAGGATCACGAGTTCTCGTACGGACACGATGTCAGCCGGGGGGCCACTGCATCCCGCGACCGCCCAGGACGTGGGCGTGTGCGTGGAAGACGGTCTGCCCGGCTCCGGCACCGGTGTTGAGCACGATGCGGTAGCCGGTGTCGGTGAGCTTCTCGTCGGCGGCGACCAGCCCCGCCTCGCGCAGCACGTCGGCGGCGGCCTGCGGGTCGGCGGCGGCGAGCGAGGCGGCGTCCGGGTAGTGCGCCTTGGGGATGACCAGGACGTGGGTCGGGGCCTGGGGGTTTATGTCGCGGAAGGCGACGGTCGTCGCGCTCTCACGGACGATGGTGGCCGGGATGTCACCCGTGACGATCTTGCAGAACAGACAGTCGGTCTGCGGCTCTCCCGCCATGGGGTCGCTCCTGAGTCGTGGTGATCGGTTACGGGCAGCCTAGCGGGCGCCGCGCGGTGGAAGACGGCCGACTCGTGGCCCAGGGCGATCGGGGGGCGGTGGCGCGGGTCCGCCCGCGCCACCGCCCGCGCCGTGCTACTGCGCCCCGTCCGCGGAGGGCAGTAGCGGGGCCGTCTTCGCCGGCGTCCGCGTCAGCGACTCCAGGGCGATCCGGATCGCTTCGTCCAGCTGCGGGTCCCGCCCCGCCGCGTGGTCCTGCGGGGCCGTCACGACCTCGACGTCCGGGTCGACGCCGTGGTTCTCGACGCCCCAGCCGTACCCCTCCAGCCAGAAGGCGTACTTCGGCTGGGTGACGAGCGTGCCGTCGACCAGGCGGTAGCGGCTGTCGATGCCCACGACACCGCCCCAGGTGCGCGTGCCCACCACCGGGCCGATGCCGAGTGCCTTGATGGCCGCGTTCACGATGTCGCCGTCCGAGCCGGAGAACTCGTTCGCCACGGCCACGACCGGTCCGCGCGGCGCGTCACCGGGGTAGCTGGAGGGCCGCATGCCGCGTGGCAGGTCCCAGCCGACGATGCGGCGGGCCAGTTTCTCGACGACCAGCTGCGAGGTGTGGCCGCCCCGGTTCTCCCGTACGTCCACCACCAGCCCTTCGCGGGCGACCTCGGTGCGCAGGTCCCGGTGGATCTGCGCCCACCCCGAGCCGACCATGTCGGGGACGTGGAGGTAGCCGAGGCGGCCGGCCGACCGCTCGTGCACGTACGCACGCCGGCCGGCGACCCACGCGTGGTAGCGCAGTGCCTCCTCGTCGGCGACGGGGACGACGACGACATGGCGGGGCTCGCCGCCGTCGACCGGTGAGACGGTCAGCTCGACGGGCTTGCCCGCCGCGCCGGCGAGCAGAGGGGCGGGGCCGGTGAGGGGGTCGACGGGGTGCCCGTCGACCGCCAGGATCACGTCACCGGGGCGCACCGCGACGCCGGGCGCGGCGAGCGGGGACCAGGCCGCGGGGTCGGAGGTCTCCGAGGGCAGGATCCGGTCGACGCGCCAGCGCCCGTCGTCGGCGCGGGAGAGGTCGGCGCCGAGCAGTCCCTGCCGGGCGGAGTCGTCGCCCTGGCCACCGGGCGGCGTCACGTAGGCGTGGGAGGTGCCGAGTTCGCCCTGCACCTCCCAGAGCAGATCCATCAGGTCGTCGTGGGTCGCAACCCGGTCCAGCAGCGGCCGGTAGCGGTCCAGGACGCCGTCCCAGTCGACGCCGCCCATGTCGGGGCGCCAGAAGTTGTCCCGCATGAGGCGGCCGGCCTCGTCGTACATCTGGCGCCATTCGGCGGCCGGGTCGAGGGTGCGGCGGACACGGGAGAGATCGACGGTGACGTGGGTGTCGCCGTCGTCGTCGGACTCCCCCGGCACCCGGCTGTCGGAGGGGACGACCCGCAGAGTGCCGTGGCTGTGCAGGACCAGCCGCTTGCCGTCGCCGCTGACCGCGAACCGGCTGATGCCGGAGGCGAGTTCCTCGCAGCGCAGCTTCTCCAGGTCGTACCGCTCCAGGGTCGGTCCGGGGCTGTGGGCGCCGGGCGTGGCGGCGCCGGCACCGAGCACTCCGTTCACCGGGTGGCGCAGCCACAGCAGCCCGTCCCTTGCGGCCCGGAGCGAGGAGTAGCCGGCGGCCTCGACGGGGAACGGCACGATCCGGTCGGCGAGACCGTCGAGGTCGACGCGGGTGATGGGGAGCGCGGTGGGGTTGTCCTCGCCGTCACCGCCCTTCTCCTTCTCGGCGGGGCGGCCGTGGAGCTGCGGCCCGAACGGGGAGGGCGTGGTGGCGGCGAGCGTCAGCAGGTGCGGCCGGCAGGAACCGGCGAACGCCATGTCGAAGACGTGCGCGTCGTAGATCGGGTCGAAGACCCGCTCGGAGAGGAAGGCCAGGTGCTTCCCGTCGGTCGTGAAGGCGGGGGCGAAGTCCCGGAACCGCAACGGGGTGGCCTCGGTGACCGACAGGTCCGCGAGGTGGGCCAGTCTGAGCTGGCTGAGCGGCTCGGGGCCGGGGTGCGACCAGGCGAGCCAGGCGGAGTCGGGCGAGAAGACGAGTCCGGACGCGTCCCCGTCCTCGCTGCGGTCCACCTCGTGCACCTCGCCGCTCTCCCGTTCGACGATCAGCACCCGCCCGTCGTGGGCGGCGACGGCGAAGCGGCTGCCGTCGGGGGCGGGGGCCAGATCCAGGACCCGGCCGATCCGGCCGGCCGCGAGGCGGCGCGGCGCGGTGCCGGGGGCGGTGCCGGTGGCCGGCGCGCACTCCAGCGCGTCGTCGCCTTCGGCGTCGGTGACCCAGACGACGTGCTGGCCGCCGTCGGCCTGGAAGGTGTGCGGGAGCCTGGCCCGTACACCGGGTTCGGCGGCGAGCGCGCGGGCCGGGCCCTCCCGGTGGGTGACCCAGTGGACGGCGCCGCGGGACCCGACCGCGCTGCCGCGGCCGGTGCGGTCCGGGGACGCGCTGTACGGATGGCTGCCGGCGTCCACGGGGTGAGGCTGCAGGTCGGCGCGCTGTCCGCCGAGCCGGATGTCGAGGCGGCGGGGGCCGTCGCTCTCCAGCCCGTCCAGGAGCCAGAGTTCACCGGCGCCGGCGTAGCTGATCCGGGTGCCGTCGGTCGTGGCGTGCCGGGCGTAGAAGCCGTCGACGCCGCTGTGGCGGCGCAGGTCCGTGCCGTCGGGCAGGGAGGAGTACAGCGCGCCGACGCCCTCGTGGTCGCTGAGGAAGGCGATGCGCTCACCGACCCACATCGGGCATTCGAGGTTGCCGTCGAGGTCCGCGTGGACGCGGGAGAACTCCTCGGGGGAGCCGTCCGTGGGCCGGTCGGCCGCGGCGATCCAGAGCTTGCCGGCCGTCCCGCCCCGGTAGCGCTTCCAGGCGGCGGCCTCGCGTCCCATCGTGGCCGAGAGCAGCAGGGGCCGCCCGCCGGGTCCGTACGCGAGCGAGCCGACCGGCCCGTACGGCAGGGTGCGGGCGGGCCCGCCGTCGACCGGGACAGCGCGGGCCCAGCTGCGCCGCAGGGACACCTGGCCCTGGGTGCTGATCGCCAGCACGTCACCGTCGGGGGTCCAGCCGCGTACGGACGTGCGCGCGTCGCCCCAGTGGGTCAGCCGCCTGGAGGGGCCGCCGTCGGCCGGCGCGAGATGCACCTCGGGGGCCCCGTCCCGGGTGGACGTCCAGGCGACGAGGGTGCCGTCGGGAGAGATCCGCGGCTGGCTGACAGGGCGGTTGTCGGCGCTCACACGCCAGGCACGGCCACCGTCGAGCGGCGCCAGCCAGACGTCGTCCTCGGCCGTGAAGGCGATCAAGTCGCCCTGGACATGGGGATACCGGAGGTAGGAAGGCTGCGTCACACGGATCACCCTAGGCCGCGGCACCGCTCCCGGTACCGGAGTTGGCCGGAGTCCGCCGTAGGGCGGGGGGCCCGCGCGCTCACTTCTCGCGGGGGTTCTCGGTGACCACGGCGGTCACCGCCCCCCGGCCATCGCCGCGCGCTGCGGGTGCGGGTGCGTCGGGCCTGCGCGGTGGTACTCGGCTACGACCAGCGCCCGGTGCGTCCCATCAGGAGGGCCGCCGCGGCGGTCCCCGCGGTCGAGGTGCGCAGGACGCTCGGGCCGAGCCGGTAGGCGGGCGCCCCCGCCTCGGCGAAGGCAGCCAGCTCCTGGGGCGACACCCCGCCCTCCGGGCCCACGACCAGGACGATCGAGCCGCCGGCGGGCAGTGCGGCGGTGGCCAGCGGCTCGCTGCCGCTGTCCCGGTCCTCGTGCAGTACGCCCGCGAAGTCCGCCCCGGCCAGCAGGGCGGCGACCTGCTTGGTCGTCATGGCCTCCGCCACCTCGGGGAAACGCACCCGGCGCGACTGCTTCCCCGCCTCGCGCGCGGTGCTGCGCCACTTGGCGAGGGACTTGAGGCCGCGGTCGCCCTTCCACTGCGTGATGCAGCGCGCGGCCTGCCAGGGCACGATCGCGTCGACACCCGTCTCGGTCATCGTCTCCACGGCGAGCTCGCCGCGGTCGCCCTTGGGCAGCGCCTGGACGACGGTGATGCGGGGCGCGGGCCCGTCCTCCTCGTGGACGCTTGTGAGGCCGGTCACCACGAGCCGGTCCTTGCCCTCGGCCGCCCGTACGACGCCTTCCGCCCACCGGCCCCGCCCGTCGGTCAGGACGACGTCCTCCCCCGGGTTCAGCCGCTTCACGGACACGGCGTGCCGCCCTTCAGGGCCGTCCAGGACGAACTCCGGCCCGGCGGGCAGCTGTTCGACGACGAAGACAGGTGCCGTCACCGGGCACTCCTCACACTCACGGCCGCACGCGCGGCTTCCGTTTCGGCGGCGAGCAGGCCCACGAGCTCCCCGGCGGGCAGCTCGCGTGCCATCCGGTGTCCCTGGCCCGCCCACAGGGCCATGCCCTGGGCGTCCCCGGTCCTCGCCGCGGCCTTGCGCAGTCCGCCGGTCAGCTGGTGCACCTGCGGGTAGGCGGCGGGGGCGTACGGCCCGTGTTCCCGCACGAACCGGTTGACCAGTCCACGCGCGGGGCGGCCGGAGAAGGCCCGGGTCAGGGCCGTGGT
Organism: Streptomyces sp. NPDC079167; assembly: GCF_040686735.1. Lineage (NCBI taxonomy): Bacteria > Bacillati > Actinomycetota > Actinomycetes > Kitasatosporales > Streptomycetaceae > Streptomyces > Streptomyces sp. NPDC079167. The sequence goes on from NZ_JBFBLO010000001.1 coordinate 474,931, forward strand.
CACGAACAGCGGGTTGGTCAGGGCCTGCTTGTGCAGCGGGTGGGCGCCGGACTCCGGGCACGGCAGGAACGCCGTACCGAGCTGGGCGGCGTCGGCTCCGGCCGCCAGGACGGCCGTGATCTGGGAGCCGCGCATCAGCCCGCCGGCGGCGACGACCGGCAGCGGCACGGACTCGCGGACCTCGGCGATCAGAGCGAGGAGCCCGGTGCCGGCGAGTCCGCCCTGCGGGTCGTCGCGGTGCGTGGACTGATGGCCGCCCGCCTCGGTGCCCTGCACGCAGACCGCGCCGGCGCCCGCCCACTTGGCGTTGCGCGCTTCCTGGGCCGAGGTGACCGTGACGACGGTGAACGTGCCGGCGGCGGCGAACGCGTCGAGGACCTCGCGGGTGGGGCAGCCGAAGGTGAAGGAGACCACCGGGACCGGATCCTCCAGCAGGATCGCGATCTTGGCCTCGTAACCGTCGTCGCCGCTGGAGTCCGGGTCGCCGAGCGGGGTCTCGTACCAGGAGGCCTCACCGGCGAGCTGCTCGCGGTAGACCTCGACGGCGCTGGGGTCGGCGACCAGCGGCTGCGGCATGAAGAGGTTGACGCCGAAGGACCCGCCGGTCATCCGCCTGAGCTGCTCGATTTCGTTGTACATCCCGTCCGCCGTCTTGTAGCCGGCGGCGAGGAAACCGAGCCCTCCGGCCTCGGAGACGGCGGCGGCCAGCTCCGGGCGGGAGACGCCTCCCGCCATCGGGGCCTGCACGATCGGGTACCGGCAGAGATCGGTCAGCGCCAAGGACATGCCCGCATCGTGCCACGTCCCGCGGATCGTGCCGAATCAGCCCCTTTCACACGGCGGAGGACCGCCGCACGCACCGCACCGCCCGCCGGTACGGGACCGGCGGGCGGTGCGGTGACAGGGTTCAGCGGCCGTTGAAGGCGTCCTTCAGACGGGAGAAGAGCCCCTGCTGCCCGGGCTGGAACTGGCCGGTGGGCCGCTCCTCACCACGCAGCTTGGACAGCTCCCGCAGGAGGCGCTCCTGCTCGGGGTCCATCTTCGTCGGGGTCAGGACCTCGACGTGCACGATCAGGTCGCCGCGCCCGCCGCCACGCAGGTGCGTGATGCCGCGCCCGTGCAGCGGGACCGACTGGCCGGACTGGGTGCCCGGCCTGATGTCGATCTCCTCCAGCCCGTCGAGCGTCTCCAGCGGCACCTGGGTGCCGAGCGCCGCGGCCGTCATCGGGATGGTGACCGTGCAGTGCAGGTCGTCGCCGCGCCGCTGGAACACGGCGTGCGAGACCTCGTGGATCTCGACGTACAGGTCGCCGGCGGGGCCGCCGCCGGGGCCGACCTCGCCCTCACCCGCGAGCTGGATCCGGGTGCCGTTGTCGACACCGGCGGGGATCTTCACGGTGAGGGTGCGCCGCGAGCGGATGCGGCCGTCACCGGCGCACTCGGGGCAGGGGGTCGGCACGACCGTGCCGAAGCCCTGGCACTGCGGGCAGGGCCGCGAGGTCATGACCTGGCCGAGGAAGGACCTCGTGACCTGGGAGACCTCGCCGCGGCCGCGGCACATGTCACAGGTCTGCGCGGAGGTGCCGGGTGCGGCGCCCTCGCCACTGCAGGTCGTACAGACGACCGCCGTGTCGACCTGGATGTCCTTGGTCGTGCCGAAGGCCGCCTCGTTGAGGTCGATCTCCAGACGGATCATGGCGTCCTGGCCGCGACGGGTCCGCGAACGGGGTCCGCGCTGCGCGGCGTTGCCGAAGAACGCGTCCATGATGTCGCTGAAGTTGCCGAAGCCGCCGGCTCCGAACCCTCCCGCGCCACCGCCGCCGCCCGACTGGGACAGCGGGTCGCCACCGAGGTCGTAGACCTGCTTCTTCTGCGGGTCCGACAGCACCTCGTAAGCGGCGTTGATCTCCTTGAACCGCTCCTGGGTCTTCGGATCCGGGTTGACATCCGGGTGCAGCTCGCGTGCGAGCCGACGGAATGCCTTCTTGATCTCGTCCTGAGATGCGTCGCGGCGCACGCCTAGTACGGCGTAGTAGTCCGTGGCCACTTACGAATCCGCCAGGATCTGTCCGACGTAACGTGCCACTGCGCGTACCGCTCCCATCGTTCCGGGGTAGTCCATGCGGGTCGGTCCGACCACGCCGAGTTTGGCGACTGCCTCGTCGCCCGAACCGTAGCCGACCGCGACGACGGACGTGGAGTTGAGGCCCTCGTGGGCGTTCTCGTGCCCGATCCGTACGGTCATGCCTGAGTCCGTTGCCTCACCGAGCAGCTTCAGCAGCACGACCTGCTCCTCCAATGCCTCCAGCACCGGCCGGATCATCACAGGGAAGTCGTGCCCGAAACGGGTGAGATTGGAGGTGCCGCCGATGATCAGCCGCTCCTCCGTTTCTTCGACCAGAGTCTCCAGGAGGACGGAGAGGACCGTCGATACGGTTCCCCGGTCCTCGGTCTCGAAGGACTCCGGCAGGTCCTGCACCAGCCGCGGGACGTCCGCGAAGCGTCGTCCGACGACCCGGCTGTTGAGCCGGGCCCGCAGATCCGCCAGTGAGGTGTCACCGAACGGCGCAGGACAGTCGATCATACGCTGTTCGACCCGGCCCGTGTCCGTGATCAGGACGAGCATCAGGCGGGCCGGAGCCAGCGACAGCAGTTCCACGTGCCGGACCGTCGACCGGGTCAGCGAGGGGTACTGCACGACGGCGACCTGCCTGGTCAGCTGCGCGAGCAGCCGGACCGTGCGGCCCACGACGTCGTCGAGGTCGACCGCGCCGTCGAGGAAATTCTGAATGGCCCTGCGCTCCGGCGACGACAGGGGCTTGACGCCCGCGAGCTTGTCGACGAAGAGACGGTAGCCCTTGTCCGTCGGAATGCGTCCCGCACTCGTGTGCGGCTGGGCGATGAAGCCCTCGTCCTCCAGCACCGCCATGTCGTTGCGGACAGTCGCCGGGGAGACCCCGAGGCTGTGCCGCTCCGTGAGCGCCTTGGAGCCGACGGGCTCCTCGGTGCCGACATAGTCCTGGACGATGGCGCGCAGCACTTCGAGTCTGCGTTCGCTGAGCACCGCGCACACCTCCAGCTGTGGTTCTTCGGCGTCTGCCTGGCACTCTGTGCATTCGAGTGCCAGCAATCCCCCCGGTCAGTGTACGGGGGCGGGGTGGGCCCGGGGCAAGGGCGACCGGCCACGCCGTCGTGGGACCGCGCAGGTCGTTGCCGATAGCGTCGTCGTATGGACGTCTCTTGGGAAGAGTTCGGCTGGGAGCGGTTGGGCAACAGTACGGGGCGGCGGCGCCTCCCCGTCTGGGACGCGACCGCCGCGCTGGTGGCGGGGCCGGACGGTGCGCTGCTCTACGACACCGGCGCGACGCTCCGCGAGGGGGCCGGACTGCGCACCCAGGCCGAGGGCCTGCTGGGCCGCAGGGTGACACATATCGCACTGAGCCATCCGCATTTCGACCATGTGCTGGGCACCGCCGCCTTCTCCGGGGCGGAGGTCTACGGGGCGGTCGGCACGGCGGAGCTGCTGGGGCGGGGCGCCGATGAGCTGCGCGCCGACGCGATGCGGCACGGGATGAGCGAGGCGGACGCCACGGCGGCCACGGACGCCCTGGTGGCCCCGCGGCACCAGGTGAGCGGCGAGTGGACGCTCGATCTCGGCGGCGGCTTCCAGGTGCTGCTGGCCAATGTGGGGCCCGGCCACAGCGGCCATGATCTCGCGGTGCTGGTGCCGGGCTCGCCCGTCGTGGTGCTCTGCGGCGATCTGGTCGAGGAGTCCGGCGAACCGCAGGCGGGCCGGGACGCGGTCCCCTCCCACTGGCCGGCCGCGCTGGACCGGCTGCTGGAGCTGGGCGGCGAGGAAGCGCTGTACGTGCCGGGACACGGGGCGGTGGTGGACGCGGCGTTCGTCCGGGCGCAGCGCGAGCACCTGGCGGTCCGGTTCGGCGTGTCGTGAACGCTGCCCCGATTATCGTGCTGCCATGCGCAGCTACCAGCCGGATCTGACTCCGCCGTGGAAGAAGTCCACCCCCGCCCCCGAGGTCCCCGCCGAGCCCGATCTGGTGGTCGAGGAGGTCGTCTCCGGCTTCTGCGGGGCGGTGATCCGGTGCGAGAGGACGGCCCAGGGGCCGACGGTCACCCTGGAGGACCGCTTCGGCAAGCACCGGGTCTTCCCCATGGAGCCGCGCGGCTTCCTGCTGGACGGCAGGGTGGTCACCCTGGTGCGCCCGTCGGCCGCCGGCCCCGCCCGGCCCACGCGTACGGCCTCCGGTTCGGTGGCGGTGCCCGGGGCCCGGGCGAGGGTCGCCCGGGCGGGCCGGATCTATGTGGAGGGGCGGCACGACGCCGAGCTCGTCGAGCGGGTCTGGGGCGACGACCTGCGCATCGAGGGCGTGGTCGTGGAGTACCTGGAGGGCGTCGACGACCTCCCGGCGATCGTGCGGGAGTTCGCGCCCGGTCCGGACGCCCGGCTCGGTGTCCTGGTCGACCATCTGGTCCCCGGCTCCAAGGAGTCCCGCATCGCCGCCCAGGTCACCGACGCGGACGTGCTGGTGGTGGGGCACCCGTACATCGACGTCTGGGAGGCGGTGAAGCCGTCGTCCGTGGGCATCCCCGGGTGGCCGGCCGTTCCTCGCGGCCAGGACTGGAAGACGGGCGTGTGCCGTGCGCTGGGCTGGCCGGAGAACACGGGCGCGGCCTGGCAGCACATCCTCTCCAAGGTCGGCTCCTACAAGGACCTGGAGCCGCAACTGCTCGGCCGCGTCGAGGAATTGATCGACTTCGTCACCCTTCCTTCCTGATGTCCCGCGACGGTTGAAGAGGATCCGGTACCGATCCCCGTGAACACCTGCGCCGCACACGTACCTTCCGTTATTGAGAGGTGACGGCAGGGCCGGGTACGGCGGAAGGCACGGGGTCGGATGACGCGCGAAGTGTGGCGGGACAGTGCGGACAACGAGGCGGCCTCCGCCGTCTTCCACCTCATGCAGGAGCTGATCGACCAGTACCGGGTCAACCGGCCCGTGATGCCCCTGGTCGTGGCACAGGCGGAGGACGCCGCCGCCGGTACGGAGATCGACGACAGGGTCGAGCGCATCGTCCATCAGGTCCACCGGGCGAACCAGCTGCGCCGGGTCCCGGTGAAGCTGCTCGACGGCCACGGCGCCACCCCGTACGAGGCGGCGCTCTCCATGGTCCGCACCCTCACCGAGCGGCCCTGGGAGACCCGGGGCACCTCGCAGTACAAGCCCTTCACGTTTCCCCGCTCCCGGTTGCTCGCCGCCATCGAGCAGGCCACGGCGACGGTCGTCGCACAGCAGGACGTCAGGTCCCCCCGGGAACGCGACGAGCGGATCCTGGAACAGCTGGGCAGCCTGCGGTGGCGGGCGAGCCGGTCTGGCGGCTCCAACTGGTGGGACTCGCTGCGCGCCTCGGTCCGTCCGGAGACCTTCGTCGGGGCCGTCTTCATCGCGGTGCTCAGCGTGCTGCTGGGGGAGATCGGCTGGGTGCTGACCGCCCTGGTCGCCGCCGCGGCCCTGCTCGGCCTCGCGGTCGTACGGCTGGTGACCACGGCGGCGCCGCCGCTGCTGTGGCTGCGCCGGGCCAGCCGATGGCTCGCGACCACATCCTCACTGGCCGCGTCGAGCACCGCGTACCCGTCCGACGGCTGGTCGTGGGTCTCCCCCAGCGGTTCGTGGCGGGTGATCCGGGCGCGGGCGGCCGCCGTCGCGGAACGGGTGGCCGACGCGGGGGCGGGTGACGAGCACGCGCGCCAGTTCCATCTGGAGCTCCGGGTCCAGGCGCTGCTGGAGGACCTGCTGGACAACTACCGGCCGCACGCCCTGGACTGGCGGCGCGGCAAGCGCACCGTCCCGCCGGTGGTCTTCCTGCCGACGGCCACCCACGACAACGGCGGCATCCTGCTGATCAACGCCGTCAACAACGTGCGGTCGCGTCGCAGCGAGGTGGATCCGCTGCTGCTCCTGGCCTCGCTGCCGGCAGACCGGATCATGCGGCACACCCCGCCGCTGCCGCCGGAGCCTTCCGTGCCCGCCGGCGTCAGGTCGGGGCCGCGCGCCCGGTACGAGAGCTGGGTCGACGACCTGAGTGTCGGCCAGGCCCCGGCGGCGGCCGTGACGCTGGCCTGGGTGCTTCGGCTGCCGCTGTCCACCGGCCAGCTGACCCATGAGTACGCCCACGCCCAGCTCGTCACCCATCGGGTCCGCCGGACCTGGGCCTGGTGGGTGATGTCGCGGACGACCGTCGCCCTCGCGCTGGTGGGCGCGCTGCTGGGGACCTTCCTGTGGAGCGAGCACCTGAAGGAGAAGTACTGCTACGGCCCGCTCGTAGGCGTCAGCACCGACGCGGTCAGGCTGGCCGGCCCTGGAGGTGGCAAGGAGTGCATCGGGGTGGCGACGGTCCCCGAGGTGCGCTTCGCCGAGGGCAACGGCCTCCAGCTGAACGGGGTGGGCAAGGGCGTCACCTTCGAACGGATCGAGGAGGCGATACGGGAGCAGAACGCCTCCATCGGGCCGGGCGAACCCCATGTCACCGTCGTCTACGCGGGCCCGCTCACCGGCACCGACAAGAACCGGGAGGACACCCGCAAGGGTCTGGAGGAGCTGACCGGCGTCTTTCTCCACCAGCGGTTCGTCAACGACACGGCGAATCGTTCCGTCAAGCTCCGGGTCCTGACGGCCAACGGCGGCCAGGACATGCTGCGCCAGACGACCGCGGTCAAGAAGATCATCGAGGTCGCCCGCCGGGACTCCTCCGTGGTCGGCGTGGTGGGCCTCGGCCGCAACACCACGGAGAGCGCCGATGCCACCGGGCTCCTCCAGCGCGCGGGACTCCCCGTGGTGGACAGCACGAACTCCGGCAGCGACCTGGCCCGCGAGTACCCGAACTACTTCGGCACGTCCGCGACCGACGAGGAGCAGGCGGACGCGCTCGGACTGATCGCGGGGCGGCTGGCGGACCGGCTGACCGATCCGCAGGCCGTCGTCCTGTCCAGGAAGGTGGGCAACGAGGACAAGGACCGCTACACCACCGAGCAGCGCAGGGTCGGTCTGGAGATGCTGAAGGAGTCCGGCTTCGCCGTGGCCGCCGACACCCAGTACTCCCTGTCCAAGGACGGCGGCTCCGCGAACCTCGACGCGCCACTGCACGCGATCTGCGGGGCGGAACGCGTGCCCGACGCCCTGTACTTCGCCGGCCGGGTCGAGGACGTCAACACGCTGATGTCCGGCCTCGGACAGACCGCGGGCTGCTCGGACAAGAAGATCACGGTCTTCACCGGCGACGACCTGACCAAGGCGCGTTTCGACGACTCGACGAAGCTCGCGGACAAGGTCACGCTCTACTACGGCGCGCTCGCGCCCATGAGCCAGGGCGGCGGCCGGGCGTTCTACGAGGACTCCCGCAAGGCCCTGGAAGCGCTGCTCCCCGAGGGGCAGCAGCTCGCGGCGCTGCCGAAGGTGCGCCCGTACGAGGACATGATGTTCGCCAGCGGGCAGACCGTGATCTCCTACCAGGCCACGGCCGCCCTCTACGCTGCCGCGACCCGCAGCGACAAGCCCCAGAGCGCGGCGGAGACCTGGGCGACGCTCTACTCGGTGGCCCTGCACGACATGCCGACCGGGACCATCACCTTCCGGGGGACGATCCCGTACGCCGACCAGAAGGTCCACGGCCTGAACGTCGTCGAGGTGACCCGCCCGGGGCCGGACGCGCAGAGCCGCGTCGTGTGCGGCCGGGCCGCGGGTGACCGGACACCGCTCACCCGCGCGGACTGTCCGGTGGAGTAGGCCCCCGTACGAGAGGGCCGGCGAGTGCTCAGTCGACCAGGTCCCGCACCACGGCGTCGGCCAGCAGCCGCCCCCGCAGCGTGAGGACCGCGCGGCCCTCGCCGTACGGTCCGGGTTCCAGCAGGCCGTCCTTCACCGCGCGGCCCGCTGCGGCGAGGCCGGCGGGGGCGAGCAGCGACAGCGGGCAGCCCTCGACGAGCCGCAGCTCCAGCAGGATGCGCTCGACCCGGCGGTCCTCGTCGCCGAGCACCTCACGGCCGGCCCCGGGCGAGCGGCCCTCGGCCAGGGCCTGCGCGTAGGCCCCGGGGTGCTTGACGTTCCACCACCGCACCCCGCCCACGTGGCTGTGGGCCCCGGGGCCTGCGCCCCACCAGTCGGCCCCGCGCCAGTACAGCTCGTTGTGCAGGCAGCGGCCCTCGGGCGTGCGGGACCAGTTCGACACCTCGTACCAGGAGAAGCCCGCGGCGGCCATCGCCTCGTCGGCGATCAGATAGCGGTCGGCGTGGACGTCGTCGTCGGTCATCGGGACCTCGCCGCGGCGGATGCGCCGGGCGAGCTGGGTCCCCTCCTCGACGATCAGCGCGTACGCCGACACGTGGTCGGGCCCGGCGCCGATCGCCGCGTCGAGCGAGGCCCGCCAGTCGTCGTCGGACTCGCCGGGCGTCCCGTAGATCAGGTCGAGGTTGACGTGCTCGAAGCCGGCATCGCGGGCCTCGGCGACGCAGGCCTCGGGCCGGCCGGGCGTATGGGTGCGGTCCAGGACCTTCAGGACGTGCTGCCGGGCGCTCTGCATGCCGAAGGAGACACGGTTGAAGCCGCCCTCCCTCAGCGCCGCGAGATACGCCGGGCCGACGGACTCCGGATTGGCCTCCGTGGTGATCTCGGCGTCCTCCGCCAGCCCGAACTCCTCACGGATCGCCGCGAGCATCCGGACGAGGTCGGCCGCGGGCAGCAGCGTCGGTGTACCGCCGCCGACGAAGACCGTGCGGACCGGACGGGGGTCGTCGCCGAGCACCTTGCGGGCCTGGCGGACCTCCTCGACGAGGTGGGCCGCGTAGTTGTCCCGGGAGGCCAGGGCGCCGCCGGAGCCGCGCAGCTCGGTCGCGGTGTAGGTGTTGAAGTCGCAGTAGCCGCAGCGGGTGGCGCAGTAGGGCACGTGCAGGTAGAAGCCGAGCGGCCGGTCGGCGGCGCCTTCCAGGGCATGGCGGGGCAGCGCCCCGTCGTCGGGCACGGGCTCACCATCGGGCAGTACGGAAGGCATACCGTCCATTGTCACTCGCCGGCGGAGCTGTCCCGCACATCCGCGGATCCGTCGACCTGGAGCACGAGCAGGGCCAGGTCGTCGTCGGGCGGTCGCTCGGCGAAGGTGTGGACGGCCCGCTTGATCCGGTCGGCTATCCCGGCGGCCGGCAGCCCCGCGCATCCGGCGAGGACCCGGGCGAGGCCGTCGCCGTCGTCGAACATCAGCCGCCCGGAGCGCCGCTCCGTGACCCCGTCGGTGACGCAGAGCAGGCTGTCCCCGGGCATCAGCACGAAGCTCTGGCTCCCGTACGCCACGTCCTCCACGACGCCGAGCAGCACCTGTGGCTCGGCGGCCGGGCGTACGGAGCCGTCGGGGCGCAGCAGCAGCGGGAGCGGATGGCCGGCGCTCGCCACGGTGCAGCGCACACCGCCGTCCGGGAGCGGCACGAGATCGCCGTACAGCAGGGACAGGAAACGGGACTGGGAGCCGTCCTGGATCTGCTCGCCACCCTGGAGCTGCTGGCCGCCCGCCGCCGCGACCATGAGGGCGGCGGCCTCGGCCGCCTCCATGGCGTCGTCCAGGAGGAGCCGGTTGAGCCGGTCGAGGACCTCACCGACGCGGAAGCCCTCCCGGGACAGCAGGCGCAGCCAGGGGCGGGCGAGACCGGTGACGACGGCGGCTTCGGGGCCGCTGCCCTGGACGTCCCCGAGCACGAAGCACCAGCGGCCGCCGGGGCACGGGAAGAGGTCGTAGAAGTCGCCGCCGACCACGCCGTCGTCCCCGGGCTCGTACACCAGTGCGCTGGTGACCCCTGGTATCTCGGCGACCTTGCTCGGCAGCAGGCCGCGCTGCAGGATGCGGCTGATGGTGGCCTGACGGGTGTAGGCGCGGGCGGCTCCGACGGCGAGGCCGACCCGGCGCACGAAGTCCGCGAGGAGCGCGGCGGCCTCGTCGGGGATGTGGTCGGTGCCCTCACGGCCCACCAGGACGGCGCCGAGCGTGCGCCCGCCCGAGATGATGCGGTGGGCGAGCGCGGCGCCCCCTGCGCCGCCCTCAGGCTCCGCCGTGACGCCTCCCGGCCACGGGATGGGCACGGGGCCCGTACCGACGCTGCCGGGCAGGCGCAGCGGCTCCTTCTCCAGTGCGCGGCGCAGTTGCGCGGTCCGCGCCTCGTCGCGGTGCCAGACCCCGGCGAGCCTGGGGGCGGCCGCCGGACCGCCGCCCTCGCTCTCCAGCCAGATCGCGCACCAGTCGGCGATCCGGGGCACCAGGAGCCGGCCCGCCGTCGATGCCACCACGTCCTCGTCGAGCTGGCCCGCGAGGAGGCCGGACGCCTCGGCGAGGAAGGAGAGCCCGCCGCGCCCGGCCCAGCCCTCGTCGTCGCGCGCCGCGCGCCCGGCGGCCGGGGCGAGGACCCGGCCGGTTCGCGGGCCCCGGCCGCGGGCGTCGTCGTCGGGCGGGGAGTCGGGCAGTCCGTAGCGGTCGTCGCCGGGGAGGCGGGCCCAGACGGTCTTGAGACCGGTGCGGTAGGTGATGCCCCAGGACTCGGCGAGGGTGGCGACGAGCTGGAGCCCCCGGCCGTACTCGGCGGGGTCGGGCCGCTCGGCGCGCTCGTCGCGCACCGACCGGGCGGGGTGGTGGTCGGTGACCTCCAGCACCAGCGCGGCCGGCTCGTGCCCGGCGGAGTCCTCCAGTCTGAGGAGCAGCTCGACCGTCGTGCCGGCGTGCACGACCGCGTTGGTGACCAGTTCGCTCGCCACGGTCAGCGCGTCGTCGGTGAGCCGTTCGCCGAACTCGTCGGCGGAGGGCAGCCCGAGCCCCGTCCACTCGGCCAGCGCGGCCCGGACGAATCTGCGGGCCGCGGCCGATGCCTGCGGGATTCCTGGCAGGCTCGTGCGCGCGACCGGACGCGGATCACCGCCCTGACCGGCGATGACGGTGCCGGGACGCTGGACGATGTCCCGCTGCAAGGGAATGGGCCCCACGGTGCGGCTCCTGACAGTCTCGCGAAACGCCGCTGACGTATCCCGACAGGGTGACAGACCGGGCGCGCCCATAAGCGCCGAGTGACGGAAGTGGCCGGAGGCGAACAGGAGACGGGCCGGGGCCGGTGGGTGCTCCCGCACCCACCGGCCCCGGCTCCGACCTGCTCCTCGGCTGTCACGCGTCGCGTGTTCGGCTGTCAGGCCTCGCGTGTTCGACCGCCACGCCTCTCGCCTGCCGCTGTCACGCCTCGCGCCTCGCGCTGTTACCCCTCGCGCTGTACGCCTCGCGCTGTTACGCCTCGCGGGAGCCCGCGTACATGTCCTCGATGAGGTCCTTGTACTCGCGCTCGACGACCGGCCTCTTCAGCTTGAGGCTGGGGGTCAGCTCACCGTGCTCGATGTCGAGATCGCGCGGCAGGAGCCGGAACTTCTTGATGGTCTGCCAGCGCTGCAGGCCCTCGTTGAGGCGCTGCACATAGCCCTCGATGAGCTCCACGGCCTGCGGCGACGCCACCACGTCGGCGTACGGCTTGCCGCCCAGCCCGTTCTCCTGCGCCCAGCCGAGGATCGTCGGCTCGTCGAGCGCGATGAGGGCGGTGCAGAAGTTACGGTCCGCGCCGTGCACCAGGATGTTGGAGACGAACGGGCAGACCGCCTTGAACTGCCCCTCGACCTCGGCCGGGGCGATGTACTTGCCGCCGGACGTCTTGATCAGGTCCTTCTTGCGGTCGGTGATCCGCAGGTAGCCGTCCTGGGAGAGCTCACCGATGTCTCCGGTGTGGAACCAGCCGTCCGACTCCAGGACCTCGGCGGTCTTCTCCGGCAGCCGGTGGTAGCCCTCCATGAGGCCGGGGCCGCGCAGCAGGATCTCGCCGTCGTCCGCGATCCGGACCTCGGTGCCGGGGAGCGGCTTGCCGACGGTTCCGGTGCGGTAGGCCTCGCCCGGGTTGACGAAGGAGGCGGCGCTGGACTCGGTGAGTCCGTAGCCCTCCAGGATGTGGATACCGGCGCCGGAGAAGAACAGGCCGATGTCGGGGGCGAGTGCGGCCGAGCCGGAGACACAGGCCCGGAGCCGTCCGCCGAAGGCCTCGCGGATCTTCGCGAAGACGAGGGTGTCGGCGACCTTGTGCTTGGCACCCAGCCCGAACGGCACGGACGCCTTGCCGGTGCGCCGGAAGTTGTCCTGCGACACCGTGGCGTACTCCCGGGCGACCCCGGCCGCCCACTGGAAGATCTTGTACTTGGCGCCGCCGCCGGCCCGGGCCTTGGCCGCGACCCCGTTGTAGACCTTCTCGAAGATGCGGGGGACGGCTGCCATGTAGGTCGGCCGGACCACCGGGAGATTCTCGATGATCTTGTCGACGCGTCCGTCGACGGCCGTGACGTGACCGACCTCGATCTGCCCGGAGGTGAGCACCTTGCCGAAGACGTGGGCGAGCGGCAGCCAGAGGTACTGGACGTCGTCCGCCGTGATCAGCCCGGTCGCGACGGTCGCCTTGGCCATGTACGACCAGTTGTCGTGCGGCAGCCGTACGCCCTTGGGGCGGCCGGTGGTGCCCGAGGTGTAGATCAGGGTCGCCAGCTGGTCGGGGGTGATCGCGGCGACCCGGTCGGTGATCGCGTCCGGGTTCTTCACCAGGTGTTCGGCGCCCCGGGCCTCGAGGTCGGCCAGGGTGAGCACCCAGCCCTCGGGGTCACCCTCCACGGCCTCGGCACCGGCGGGATCGATGACGACGACATGCGCCAGCTCGGGCAGCGCGGCCCTGTTCTCCCGTGCCTTCGCCAGCTGGGCGGCGTCCTCGGCGATCAGGACGCGGCTGTCGGAGTCGGCCAGGATGAAGGCGGACTCCTCGGTGTTCGTGGAGGGGTAGATCGTCGTGGTCGCGGCGCCCGCGCACATCACGCCGAGGTCGGCGAGGATCCACTCGACACGGGTGGAGGAGGCGAGCGCGACCCGCTCCTCCGGCCGGACACCGAGAGTGATCAGACCGGCCGCGATGGCGTGGACCCGCTCGGCGGCCTGCGCCCAGGTGAGCGACTTCCAGTCGTCCGGTCCCTGACCGGAGGCGGCGGGCACCGGATAGCGGTACGCCTCTCCGTCCGGGGTGGCCGCCACGCGGTCGATGAAGAGAGTCGCCACGGAGGGCGGTCGGCTATCGATCAAGGTCTGTGTGTCGCTCACGACGTCCTCCGGGCCTGCGGCATTGCTACGACCGGCTTATGGGTGCTGCTGCTTGTTTGTCCTGCTTCTCGTTCCCGCTCGGCCTGCTTGTTTAACTGGCGAGTAACTAACGGGTGGTGATCAGAGTAGAGCGCGCCGGACCGTCACGTAAGAGGCAACGGGCCGCCGCTTGATAACGAACCGGGCCCCTGAGCCGCGGCGTCCGCGGCCCAGGGGCCCGTTGAGCTACTCCCGGGTACGCCCGACTACGTACTCCCGGGTGGCCCCGGGCGGGTCGGGGCGGCCGGCTCGGAGTGGGGCTAGTTCTTCCCCTTGCCCTCACCGGCCGACTCGTCGGTCGACAGGACGGAGATGAACGCGTCCTGCGGCACCTCCACGTTGCCGACCATCTTCATCCGCTTCTTGCCTTCCTTCTGCTTCTCCAGCAGCTTCCGCTTACGGGAGATGTCACCGCCGTAGCACTTGGCGAGGACGTCCTTGCGGATGGCGCGGACGGTCTCACGGGCGATGACCCGGGACCCGATGGCCGCCTGGATCGGCACCTCGAAGTTCTGCCGGGGGATGAGCTTCTGCAGCTTGGCGACGAGCCGGACGCCGTACGCGTACGCCTTGTCCTTGTGCGTGACCGCCGAGAAGGCGTCGACCTTGTCGCCGTGGAGCAGGATGTCCACCTTGACGAGCTGGGCGGACTGCTCGCCGGTGGGCTCGTAGTCGAGCGAGGCGTAACCACGGGTCTTGGACTTCAACTGGTCGAAGAAGTCGAAGACGATCTCGGCGAGCGGCAGGGTGTAGCGGATCTCGACCCGGTCCTCGGAGAGGTAGTCCATGCCGAGCATGGTGCCGCGCCGGTTCTGGCAGAGCTCCATGATCGCGCCGATGAACTCGCTGGGCGCCAGGACCGTGGCCCTGACGACCGGCTCGTGCACCTTGTCGATCTTGCCCTCGGGAAACTCGCTCGGGTTGGTGACGGTGTGCTCGGAGCCGTCCTCCATCTCGACGCGGTAGACCACGTTGGGCGCGGTGGCGATGAGCTCGAGACCGAACTCGCGCTCCAGGCGCTCGCGGATCACGTCGAGGTGCAGCAGGCCGAGGAAGCCGACACGGAAGCCGAAGCCGAGCGCGGCCGAGGTCTCCGGCTCGTACACCAGGGCGGCGTCGTTGAGCTGGAGCTTGTCCAGGGCCTCGCGCAGGTCCGGATAGTCGGAACCGTCCAGGGGGTACAGCCCCGAGAACACCATCGGCTTGGGGTCCTTGTAGCCGCCCAGCGCCTCGGTCGCCCCCTTGTTGAGGGAGGTGATGGTGTCACCGACCTTGGACTGCCGGACGTCCTTCACGCCGGTGATGATGTAGCCGACCTCGCCCACACCGATGCCGTCGGCCGGGGTCATCTCCGGGGAGGAGACACCGATCTCCAGCAGCTCGTGGGTGGCGCCCGTCGACATCATGCGGATGCGCTCGCGCTTGTTGAGCTGGCCGTCGACGACCCTGACGTAGGTGACGACACCGCGGTAGGCGTCGTAGACCGAGTCGAAGATCATCGCGCGGGCGGGGGCGTCCGCCTGGCCGACCGGGGCCGGGACGTCCCTGACGACCCGGTCGAGCAGCGCGTCCACGCCGATGCCGGTCTTCGCGGAGACCTTGAGCACGTCCTCCGGCTGGCAGCCGATGAGGTTGGCCAGCTCCTCGGAGAACTTCTCGGGCTGCGCGGCGGGCAGGTCGATCTTGTTGAGCACCGGGACGATGGTGAGGTCGTTCTCCATCGCCAGGTAGAGGTTGGCCAGCGTCTGTGCCTCGATGCCCTGGGCCGCGTCGACGAGGAGGACGGTGCCCTCGCACGCGGCCAGCGAGCGGGAGACCTCGTAGGTGAAGTCCACGTGGCCCGGGGTGTCGATCATGTTGAGGATGTGGGTCGTGCCCTTGTCGTCACCCTCGTTGGGCGCCCACGGCAGACGTACCGCCTGGGACTTGATGGTGATGCCGCGCTCGCGCTCGATGTCCATCCGGTCGAGATACTGGGCGCGCATCTGCCGCTGGTCGACCACTCCCGTCAGCTGGAGCATCCGGTCGGCAAGGGTCGACTTGCCGTGGTCGATGTGCGCGATGATGCAGAAGTTGCGGATCAGCGCCGGGTCGGTACGGCTCGGCTCGGGCACGTTGGTAGGAGTCGCGGGCACGCAGGGTCCTGATTCTTGAGACGCCGGACGCCGTGTCTCGGGTCGATGTCGGGTCGGACGGATCGATACGTAGCCTCCATGGTCCCACGCCCGCGGGGCCGGGACCGGTTTGGGCCGGTCCGAGGGTGACTGCTACCGTGGGCAGCTGTGCCTCGTGGCCCTCAGAAGCGGCGTGGCGCACATAGAAGATCCAACGAACCTGAAAAGGCTCTTTCGTGGCGAACATCAAGTCCCAGATCAAGCGGAACAAGACGAACGAGAAGGCGCGCCTGCGCAACAAGGCCGTCAAGTCCTCGCTCAAGACCTCGATCCGCAAGGCCCGTGAGGCTGCCGCTGCCGGTGACGTCGAGAAGGCCACTGTGGCCGTCCGCGACGCCTCCCGCCAGCTCGACAAGGCTGTCTCGAAGGGTGTCATCCACAAGAACGCCGCCGCCAACAAGAAGTCGGCGCTGGCTTCCAAGGTTGCCGCCCTCCAGGGCTGAGCTACTGATGTGATCGCCGGAACGGACCCAGCGGGCCCTCTCTCCCGCTCCTGACCGGCACCCGCGCCGCACACCGAACCTGCGTTCGCCACGCGGGTGCGGCGCACCGAGCGTTAACCGAAGGCCCCGGCCGCGTCCTCCCCAGGACGCCGGCCGGGGCCTTCGGCGTGCTCCTTTACGGGGATCAGGCGTGGCCCTTTACGGGGTTCAGGCGTGCTCCTTTACGGGGTTCAAGCTTGTCCTTACGGGGTTCAGCGGCCGCCGGAGCGTGCCGCGCGGGCTACCGCGACCACGGCCTTCTCCAAGGCGTACTCGGGATCGTCCCCGCCGCCCTTCACACCGGCGTCGGCCGCGGCGACCGCGATCAGCGCCGCCGCCACGCCGTCCGGGGTCCATCCGCGCATCTGCTGGCGCACCCGGTCGATCTTCCACGGCGGCATGCCGAGCTCGCGGGCCAGGTCCGCGGGCCGGCCGCCCCGGGCCGAGGAGAGCTTGCCGATCGCCCGGACGCCCTGCGCGAGGGCGCTGGTGATCAGGACGGGGGCGACGCCGGTGGACAGCGACCAGCGCAGCGCCTCCAGCGCCTCCGCGGCCCGGCCCTCGACCGCGCGGTCGGCGACCGTGAAGGAGGACGCCTCGGCGCGGCCCGTGTAGTAGCGGCCGACGACCGCTTCGTCGATGGTGCCCTCGACATCCGCGGCCAGCTGCGAAACGGCGCTCGCCAGCTCCCGCAGGTCACTGCCGATGGAATCCACCAGCGCCTGGCAGGCCTCCGGGGTCGCGGAACGCCCGAGCGCCCGGAACTCCGACCGCACGAAGGACAGCCGCTCCGCGGGCTTGGTGGTCTTGGGGCACGCCACCTCGCGCGCTCCCGCCTTCCGCGCCGCGTCCAGCAGGCTCTTGCCCTTGGCCCCGCCCGCGTGGAGGAGCACGAGGGTGATCTCCTCGGCGGGGGCGCCCAGGTACGCCTTGACGTCCTTGACGGTGTCGGCGGAGAGATCGTGCGCGTTGCGCACGATCACCACCTTGCGCTCGGCGAAGAGCGAGGGGCTGGTGAGCTCGGCGAGCGTGCCGGGCTGCAGCTGGTCCGGGGTGAGGTCGCGGACGTCCGTGTCGGCGTCGGAGGCGCGGGCCGCGGCCACCACATGCTGCACGGCACGGTCCAGGAGCAGGTCTTCCTGGCCCACGGCGAGCGTGACGGGGGCGAGCGGATCGTCGGTGGAACTACGTCTGGTGGCCATCGCGCTCCAGCATCCCACGCCCCTGTGACAGGGCTGCCGGGCAGCCGCCCCGGCGCATCGCTCAGCCGGGCGTACCGGAGAATGACCGGGTGAGCGATGTGAGACATGTGCTGGTGCTGCCGGACCGCGACACGGCCGAGGAGGTCGCCGGGGAGCTGTCCGACCGGTTCGGCGTCACCGAGGAGCCGCAGCTCGTACGGGACGCCCTGGCGGGCGAGGACGACGCCGAGGACGCCCAGTGGCTGGTGGTGGTGGAGGACCCGGCAGCACGACTGGACCCGACGGCGCTCGACGCGTTCGCCGCGGAGCACGAAGGATGGCTGGAGACGCCGTAGCGGCCCGGCCCAGGTGACACGCGGCCGGCGTCGGGTGACGCGCGGCTTGGCGTCGGGTGACGCGCGGCCGCGTGTCCCTGGGCCCGGGCGTCGGTGGAACCGGGCATTGTTGGGCCCGGGCATTGTTGGGCCCGGGCATTGTTGGGCCCGGGCATTGTTGGGCCCGGGCATTGTTGGGCCCGGGCATTGTTGGGCCCGGGCGTCGGGGCATCGGCCGGCGGAGCGGAGTCCCGCGGAGCGGGGTCAGCCCTTGGGGACGATCTGGATGTCCATCTCGATCTTGATGCTCGGGCCGACCACGGCGATGCCGCGCGCCAGCATCGTCTGCCACGTCAGCGTGAAGTCCTCGCGGTGCAGCTCGGTGGTCGCCCGGCAGGCCGCCCGGGTCTCGCCCTCCAGGCCGTTGCCCAGGCCGAGGTACTGGGTGTCCAGCGTGACGGTACGGCTCACACCGTGCAGGGTGAGCGCACCGGTGACGCCCCAGCGGGTGCCGCCGCGGTGGACGAAACGCTCGCTGTAGAACTCAAGGGTCGGGTAGCGCTCGACATCGAGGAAGTCGCCGGACCGCAGGTGGTCGTCACGCATCTGGACGTTCGTGTCGATCGACGAGGCATCGATGATGACGTGCATGGCGGAGTCCTCCATGCGGTCGGCGATCCGCACGGCACCGGCGAAGGTGTTGAACCTGCCGTGGATGCGGGCCATGCCGATATGACGAGCCGTGAAACCGATCTGGGTGTGCGACGGCTCGATCTCCCAGTCACCCGGGTCCGGGAGCTGCGGAGGCTGGGCCACCTGGAGGGAGACGTCTCCGAGGCTCGCGTGGCCGCCCTCGGCCACGGTGGCCGAACCGTGGAACGGGGTGAAGCCCTCAGCCGTGACACCGAGGCGGTAGTCACCGACCGGGACGGTGGCGACGACGTTCCCGAAGGGGTCGGTCTCTCCGCCGACGACCTTGCGGCCCGCGCTGTCGGTGACGACGAACTCGGCCTGCCGTACGGGCTCGGATACGGGGTCCAGCACGCGGCAGCTCAGCATTCCGGCGTTCTGCGGCACCGGCAGCCCGGGGAGGGTGCTGCTCTGTGCGGTGCCGGTCTTCGCTCTGCTGCCTAGCCAACGGCCGAACATGTGCACGTACTCCCCAGGGGCGGTTCTCACCTCGGGCCTCTGACAGCCGGACGTCGTTGTCGGAGCAGCGGCCCGCCGACGAATAGGTATTCGATCACCGTTGCGATGTTCGAGGCAAACGCTGCAGCTCAGAGAAGGTTGTGCCGAGCTGTACCCAGCTGTGTGCTGCTGTACGCAGGTACCACCTAAGGTCCGTAATGACCGGGGATCCGACGTGCGCACGGTCAGCTCCGGGGGCGCACCGTGGGCAGGTGGGTGAGCGTCAGACCGAAGTGGTCGCGGTAGGCGGCGAGTACCTCGGCGTCGCCCCTCAGCTCCGACTCGTGCCGCTCGCCCCGCACGGTGGTGATCAGGGTGCTCCCGCGGAGTGTCACCCGGCCGTCCGCGGTGCGCCGGGAGCAGATGAGGGACCGTGAGAAATGGGAGTCCGGCGAGGTGCGGTGGTACCAGGCCCCGGCCCGGAAGTCCGCCAGCACCCGCGGGCGCGGATCCAGGCGGAACTGGCGCGAACCGTCGCGCAGCAGATCGAGGTCTCCCTGCGGCGCCTCCCTGAGCCGGAACCTGCCACAGGGATCGTCCTGCTCGGTGCGGGCCTCCAACTCGAGCGGGTGCAGGGCGTGGTCGCCGAATCCGACATCGGCGAGCCATGGGCCCGTACCGTCGTCGGTCCCGACGCGCAGCGCGACGTGGTCGTACGGGATGCCGAGGCGCCCGCCGTCGCCGAACACCCGTGCCTGGAGCAGAGTGACGCGGAAGCCCAGCTCCCGGAGCAGCGCGGCGAAGGCGCCGTTGAGCTCGTAACAGAATCCGCCCCGGCGGTCCGTGACGATCTTGTCGACGAGCTTCTCCTCCTTCAGCACGATGTCCTGGCCGAGATGGACCGAAAGGTTCTCGAAGGGCACGGCCATGAGGTGGCGGAGCTGCAGCTCGCGCAGTGCCGCGGCGTCGGCACGCGCGGGGCGGGTCGCACCGATGCGTTCCAGGTAGGCGTCCACCCGGACGGAGACGGGCGTGTGGGCCGGTGGCTGCGGTTCCTCGTCCATCCCGGAAGTCTGCTGCGGTGCGCCGTACGGTGCCATGAGCCCGTGGACCTAGGACCGTCGACGGATGCGGCGCCTCCTGCCGGTGGTTAGCGTGTCGGCCATGACGGAGCGAGAGCCGGCGCGCAGCCAGGAACAGCGCAAGCAGGACGTACTCGATCATCTGGAGAAGGACGAGGACGTCTGGGTGGCGACGGCCTCCGCCGACGGGGTGCCGTGCCTGGTGCCGTTGTCGTACGTCTGGGACCGGGGCACGCTGCTGATGGCGACCCGGCGCAGCAATCCGACGGCGGTCAACGTGACGCCGTCCGGGCAGGTCAGGCTCACGCTCGGGCACACCCGTGACGTGGTGCTGATCGAGGGAACGGCCGAGATCGTGGAGGGTGCGGACCTTCCCGCCGAGTCGGGGGACGCCTTCGCCGAGAAGCTCCACTGGGACGTGCGGGGGCGCACCGCATGGGTGTATCTGCGCGTCACTCCGTCCACCGTCAAGGCGTGGCGCGAGTCGAACGAGCTGGCCGGGCGCGATCTGATGCTCGACGGCACCTGGCTGGTCTGACAGCCGGCGACGGGAGCGGCTCGTCCTCATGACCGGCCTGCCGCACGCAGCCCGGAGCCGGAACCCGTCACCGCGATCGCACCGTGGATATCGGTGCGCAGGACCTTCGCTCCCGCCGCTTCGAGTGCTTCGAGCGTACGGGCCGCCGGGTGGCCGTACGGGTTGTCCCTGCCGCAGCTGATCAGCGCGAACCTCGGGCGTGCGCTGCGCAGGAGCGCGGCGTCCTGGTGGGCGGAGCCGTGGTGCGCGACCTTCAGCACGTCCACCCGGGGCAGCACCGGGTAGCTGCGCAACACCCCTTGCTGTGCCGGGGGTTCCAGGTCCCCGAGGAGCAACAGGGTCAGGTCGCCGGACCGGACGAGGAGCGTGACGCTGGAATCGTTCGGCTCCTCGGTCACGTAGGCCGCTGCGGCCCCCGGCGCGCCGGGCCAGAGCACCTGCCAGTCGAGGGGCCCCGTCCGGCGTCGCTCCCCCGCGACCGCCCGGGCCATCGGGACACGCGCCGCCGCGGCCGTTCTCTTCACGAAGGCGGCCTGCTCCGGGGGTTCGTCGAGACCCGTCGTCTGGATCGTGCCGACCTCGCGTCCCCTCAGCACGCCGGGGAGGCCGCGTACATGGTCGGCGTGGAAGTGGGTGAGCAGCAGAAGCGGCACACGGGTGATGCCGAGGTCGCGCAGGCACCGGTCCACGAGGCGGGGTTCAGGACCGGTGTCCACGACCACTCCCGTGCCGTCCCCGGCGGCGAGCACCATGGCGTCTCCCTGTCCCACGTCACAGAGCGCGAAGGCCCAGCCCGGCGGTGGCCAGCCCGTCATGATCCGGGTGAGCGGCACCGGCCTCAGCACAGCGAGCACCAGAAGGAGCGCGGCGGCGGAGCAGACCCAGGGATGACGGGCCAGGCGGCGGGCCGACAGCACCAGCAGAGCGGTGAGGACCGCCAGGAGGACCGCGCCGCGCCAGCCGCCCGGCCAGCCGGCCTCCGCGCCGGGGAGTGCGGCCCCGGTGCGGGCCACGGACGCGATCCACCCCACCGGCCAGCCGGCGATCCCGGCCAGCACCTCCGCTGCCGGCATGGACACCGGGGCCGCAGCCAGGGCGGCGAATCCCAGGACCGTCGCCGGAGCCACCGCGAATTCGGCCAGCAGATTGCAGGGGATCGCCACCAGGCTGACCCTGGACGCGAGGACCACGACCACGGGTGCGCAGACCGCCTGGGCGGCTCCGGCGGCGGCCAGCATCTCCGCGAGTCGTGCCGGAACCCCGTGCCGCTGAAGAGCGCCGCTCCACCTGGGCGCGAGGGTGAGAAGCGCCCCGGTGGCCAGCACGGACAGCAGGAATCCGTAACTCCGGGCCAGCCACGGGTCGTACAGCACCAGCAGCAGAACGGCCGCGGCCAGTGCGGGAATCAGCGATCTGCGCCGGCCCGTCCCGATGGCGAGCAGCGTGATCAGACCGCACGCGGCTGCGCGCAGGACGCTCGGCTCGGGGCGGCAGACGATCACGAAGGCCAGCGCGATGCCGCCACCCGTCAGGGCGGTCATGCGCAGGGAGATGCCCAGTCGGGGTGCCAGCCCGCGGCGTTCGCTGCGCGACGCCGTTCCCGGCGGGCCGATGAGGAGGAAGAGCAGGATCGACAGGTTGGCGCCTGAGACGGCGAGCAGATGAGTGAGGTCGGTGGCCTTGAAGGCGTCGTGCAGGTCGGGCGGGACCCGTGAGGTGTCGCCGACCACCAGCCCCGGGAGGAGGGCCCGCGCATCGGCGTCGAGCCCGTCGGTGGCTTCTCGCAGGCCTGACCGAAGGCGCCCTGCCGCGCGTTGGAGGAGGGTGGGCTCCGTGGTGACCTGTGGCGGGTCTTCCGCGTCGGTACCCAATACGGCCGCGATGCGCTCCCCCTCGTGACGCGGGGGTGCGAGCCGGCCGCTGATGCGGAGACCTGTCGAGGGCAGCAGCCGCTGCCACCGCGCCGCCGCGCCGCCCGGGGCGACCATGACGAGCACGGGGGTGCTGAGTCCGGTGACCGTGCCGTCGGGGGCGGTCAGCCGGTCGACCTCGGCGTCCAGAAGCAGGGATACGGGCGTGCTGTGATCCCCCTGCACACGCGGCCGGGTCCGGCGGGGGTCGGAGGTGACGGTCACCTCCGCCACGACGCGCGCGTACGACTCCGCCAGTCCGGGGACGGGGCCGCTACGGGAATCCGCGCCGTGAAGCCCTGCGCCGGCCGCTCCGGCCGCCGCGCAGAGCAGGGCCGCGGCAGCGGCCGTGGTCCGCGTCCCGGCGCGGCGGGGCGCCCTCGCCGGCCCGGCGCCCGTAGCCGCCGCCCCCACCGCGCCCGCCGGATCCGCGGCCCCCACGACGCCTCGGTGCACTGCCCGCGCCACGATCCGGGGCACGGCGATGAGGCCGAGCCCCGCGCACCCGCAGAGAACCGCTCCGACCGCCACCCACCACCCGGGCGCCCCCAGCGACAGGACGGAGGCCGCCCAGGCCGCCAGGGCCGGAGGGACCAGCCGTAGATCGGCGGGGGCCTCCTGACGCGGGTCGGCGACACCCAGCCGGCGGCCGGAGTCAGCGTGGACGTCAGGCCCGGTCATGGCCTGACCAGCGGCCGGAGATCCGCGAACCGGCGCTCCCCGATGCCGTCGACCTCCCGGAGTTCGTCGACGGACCGGTAACCTCCGTGTTCCGTGCGGTAGTCGACGATGTGCTGGGCGAGCACCGGTCCGACGCCCGGCAGGGTTTCGAGCTGCTCGACGGTGGCCGTGCCGAGGCTCACCGGCGCCGCCGGCCCGCCCTGTCCCACCGCGTTGGCCCCCGCTCCCGTTCCGCCGGCGGGCGGTGGGGCCGCGGGCAGACCCACCGCTACCTGCTCACCGTCCGTCAGGACACGCGCCCGGTTGAGCGCGGAGACATCGGTACCCGCGCGGACACCTCCCGCGGCGCGCAGGGCGTCCGCGACGCGGGAGCCGGCCGGCAGATGCTGGATCCCCGGCCGTCGCACCTTGCCGCTCACATCGACGACGATCTGCCCGCCGGGCGCGGCGCCCGTCCGCGCTGCCTCGTCCGGACCCGTCGCGAGGCCCGGTAGAGCCTTCGGTGACCCCGGCCCGCCGTCCTGGACCGCCGCGGCCTCCGCGACCCGGTCGGGCGCGCGTACGGGCTCGGGGCGGGCCGACCAGAAGTGCGCCGCCGCGAATACCGCGGCCCCGACCAGGACGACGGCGAGGGCGGCGAGGGCGCGTGGCTCCAGGCCACATCGCAGCCGCACCCACAGGGGTAAGCGATCCCGCAGAGCGGGCCCGGCTTCTCGCCACCACGGTCTCCGCCCACCTGACTCGTCAGGCACTGCGCCGCGCAGCGGACCTTGCGGGACCGTCGCGGAACCCGCGTCGGAAGCCGGGCGTGGTGGCGTGGCCCCTGCCCAGGAAGGGACGACGCGGGCACGCCGTGGCCCACCGGCCGTCCCCGTAGCCGTGCCTGCTGGAGGCGCCGTGGCAGACGCAGACGCAGACGCAGACACAGACACAGGCCCAGCGGACCCGGAGACAAGCCCGGGCGCGGGCGCGGACCCAGGCACGGACGCAGGCACAGGCACGGGCGCGGGCGCAGGCACAGGCACGGGCGCAGGCACAGGCACGGGCGCGGGCGCAGATGGGGCGGCGGCCATGAGCGCGTCCGCGCGGAGCCGGAAAGCTGCCGCGACCTCGGCGTCCGACCCGCGCGGAGTGCGCCGTCGCCGCCCGTGCCGCCCTCCGGACGCGGCGCCGGGCGAGCTGCCGGCCGCCCCGCCGGGGCGGACACCGGCCCTGGGCCGAGCGCGCCCCGCGGGGCCGGGTCCGTGGGACACACGGCGTGCGGCGCGATGCGTGGCCCGGTGCGTGGGCGGGTCCATGGCCGCGTGTGCGGGGAGATCCGGGGACCGGTGCACGGGCGTAGCCGCTTCGGCACGGCTCTGCCGGTCGGTGGCACGGTCAGCTGCGAGAAGTGAACGGAGTGTCATGCCTCACGACGCTAGACACTTCCGGGGAAATCCACCGAGCTGCCCCAATTACGGTGGATAACTCGTCAGTTGTGGATATCCGCGTCACCCGCAGGAATGACTTCAGCGCGGCGCGACCACGGCTCCCAGCAGCCCCGGCCCGGTGTGCGCCCCGATCACCGCGCCCACCTCGCTCACATGCAGGTCCACGAGCCCGGGAACCCTGCCCCGCAGCCGCTCCGCCAGTCGCTCTGCCCCGTCCGGAGCGGCCAGGTGATGGACGGCGATGTCCACAGCCCCCGTTCCGGCCCGCGCGGCGACGATCTCCTCGAGCCGTGCGATCGCCTTGGACGCCGTCCGCACCTTCTCCAGCATCTCGATGCGCCCGCCGTCGAGTTGCAGGAGCGGTTTGACGGCCAGGGCCGATCCAAGCAACGCCTGCGCCGCACCGATGCGTCCGCCCCTGCGCAGGTAGTCCAGCGTGTCGACGTAGAAGAACGCCGATGTGCCCGCTGCCCGCTTCTCGGCCGCGGCCACCGCCTCGTCCAGCCCGCCGCCCGTCCCGGCGGTCTCGGCCGCGGTGAGCGCGCAGAATCCCAGGGCCATGGCGACCATGCCGGTGTCGACCACGCGTACCGGCACGGGCGCGTCCTTCGCCGCGACCACGGCGGCGTCGTAGGTGCCGGAGAACTCGGCCGACAGATGGAGCGAGACGATGCCGGTGGCGCCCGCCTCGGCCGCGGCGCGGTACGCGGCGGAGAAGACTTCCGGGCTGGGCCGTGACGTGGTCACGGAGCTGCGCTTCTGCAGGGCGAGCGCCAGCGACCTGGCCGAGATCTCCGTGCCCTCCTCCAGGGCCTGGTCGCCCAGGACGACGGTCAGCGGCACCGCGGTGATGCCGTGCCGTTCCATCGTCTGGGGCGGCAGGTAGGCCGTTGAATCGGTGACGATCGCGACATGGCGGGACATGAGCCGGAGGTTACCTTCCGGGGTGGGGGCACGGCAGCCCGGGACCGACCTGCTGATCATTTCGGGTTGCCCCCGTGTCCGCTCCTGACACGCCCCGGACCTTTCGGAGGCGTTCAATACGCGCCCGTGCGCCTCACCCGGACAGGCCGAGGACGGCCCGCGTCTTCGTCGTCGCGGCCGCACCCGTCAGTTCGTGGTCTCCGGCCTGGCCGACTTCTGCCACGGGTAGTCCGCGCGCAGCCGCGGGTCCGGAGGGGTGAGCGAGGGCGGCGGCGCCTCCTCGGCGGGTCCGCCCCAGCTGTGCCCCGCCGCATCCGTCCGTGCCGCCGGCTCCTCGGTCGTCCAGTGCCGCAGAGCGCCGGACTCCAGGTCGATCTGCGCGTTGAGTGCGGCCAGATCGTCGTCGGCGAACTGCCGGGCCCGGTCACGCGCCGCCCAGCGCAGCGATTCCGCCGAGTGTGTGATGCGCTCCGTCCGCTCCTTCAGGGCGGGGAGCAGCGTGGCCACCGTCGCCCGGTCCGGCTCGCGCTCCAGGCGCTTGAGCTCGTCGTCGAGCTCGCGTCCGTGCACGCTCAGGCGCTGGAAGAGCCCCAACGACTCCGACAGGGAGGCGTCCTCCGCCACCCCGGCGTTCAGCGCGTCCTGGGTGGCCCGCATCGACGTACGCAGCGTGAGCCTCAGCTGCGCGAGCTCCCCCGGCACACCCGGCTGGCCGTAGCTCTTGGCCCGCAGGGCGGTGTCCTCGACGGAGCGGCGTGCCTGCGTGATCGTCCGGTCCACACCCCGCTTGGCGGCGCGCACCGTCTTCACACCGGCGTACACCCCGAGCGCCATGAACGCCACGAACAGCAGCGTCAGGATCAGGATCACGGCTTCCATGAACGCCCCTCGGGTTGTCGGTCGGCGGCCGGCATGCGGTCGCCCCTTCTACCGTAAACGGAACGGGCAGGCCGAGGGTTCCACCGGAACCCCCAACCTGCCCGTAGGGGAAAGCCCTGGCACGCTCGCCGGGCCGCCCGCACCGTTACGCGGGGACCGCCATGCCGCTCGCGCCGTTACGCCGGGACGATGTTGACCAGCTTCGGTGCCCGCACGATCACCTTGCGGATCCCGGCCCCGCCCAGTGCGGCGACGACGTTCTCGTCGGCCAGGGCCAGCGCTTCCAGCTCCTCGTCCGAGATCGACGGAGAGATCTCCAGGCGCGCCTTGACCTTGCCCTTGACCTGCACCACACAGGTCACGGTCTCGTCCACGACGTACGCCGGGTCCGCGACCGGGAAGTCCTGGTGCACGACGGACTCGGTGTGACCCAGCCGACGCCACAGCTCCTCCGCCACGTGCGGCGCCAGCGGTGCGACCAGCAGGACCAGCTGCTCGGCGACCGACCGCGACAGCGGCCCGCCCGCCTTCGTCAGGTGGTTGTTCAGCTCGGTGACCTTGGCGATGGCGGTGTTGAACCGCATCCCCGCCATGTCCTGGCCGACACCGTCGATGGCCTTGTGCAGCGCCCGCAGCGTGTCCTCGCCGGGCTCCGTGTCCACGACGGTGACCTCACCGGTCTCCTCGTCGACGACGTTGCGCCACAGCCGCTGCAGCAGCCGGTACTGGCCGACGACGGCCCGGGTGTCCCACGGACGCGAGACATCCAGCGGGCCCATGGCCATCTCGTACAGCCGCAGGGTGTCCGCCCCGTACTCGCCGCAGATCTCGTCCGGCGTCACGGCGTTCTTCAGGGACTTGCCCATCTTGCCCAGGACGCGGCTGACCTTCTCGCCGCCGTGGTAGTACGCCCCGTCGCGCTCCTCGACCTCGGCTGCCGGCACCGCGATACCGCGGCTGTCCCGGTAGACGAAGGCCTGGATCATGCCCTGGTTGTACAGCTTGTGGAACGGCTCGACGGACGAGATGTGCCCCAGGTCGTGCAGCACCTTCGACCAGAAGCGCGCGTACAGCAGGTGCAGCACGGCGTGCTCCGCGCCACCGACGTACAGGTCGACGCCGCCGGTCGGCGCCCCCTCGCTCGGCCCCATCCAGTACTGCTCGATCGCCGGGTCGACCAGCCGCCGGTCGTTGTGCGGGTCCAGGTAGCGCAGCTCGTACCAGCAGGAACCCGCCCAGTTCGGCATGGTGTTGGTCTCGCGGCGGTACTTCCGCGGACCGGCGCCGTCGCCCAGGTCCAGGGTGACGTTGACCCAGTCGGCGTTCCGGGACAGCGGGGTCTCGGGCTGGGTGTCGGCGTCCTCCGGGTCGAAGGTGCGCGGCGAGTAGTCGTCGACCTCAGGCAGTTCCAGCGGCAGCATCGACTCGGGCAGCGGGTGGGCGATGCCCTCCTCGTCGTACACGATCGGGAAGGGCTCGCCCCAGTAGCGCTGACGGCTGAACAGCCAGTCACGCAGCCGGAAGTTGACGGTGCCCTCCCCGACGCCCCGCGCCTTCAGCCACTCGGTGATCTTCGCCTTGGCGTCGACGACGCCCAGGCCGTCCAGGGAGATCTCCTCGTTGGCGGAGTTGACCAGCTTCGCGTCGTACGAGCCGAACGCGTCGTCCCACGTCGAGGGGTCCAGGCCGCGGTCGTCAGCCGGCTCGACGACGCAGCGCATCGGCAGCTCGAAGGCGCGCGCGAAGGCGAAGTCGCGCGCGTCGTGCGCCGGTACGGCCATGATCGCGCCGGTGCCGTACCCCATCAGGACGTAATCGGCGATGAAGACGGGGACCTTGTCGCCGCTGACCGGATTCGTCGCGTAGGCGCCGGTGAAGACACCGGTCTTGTCCTTGGCCTCCGCCTGCCGTTCCACATCGGACTTGGCCGCGGCCTGCTTGCGGTAGGCGGTGACGGCCTCGGCCGGGTTCGCATGGCCACCGGTCCACACGGGGTGGGTGCCCTCGGGCCAGGCGGCGGGGATGATCCGCTCGACCAGGTCGTGCTCGGGCGCCAGCACCATGTAGGTCGCGCCGAACAGCGTGTCCTGGCGGGTGGTGAAGACCGTGATGTCTCCGGCCCCGTCGACGGGGAAGTCGACGCGCGCGCCCTCGGAACGGCCGATCCAGTTGCGCTGCTGCAGCTTGATGGCCTCGGGCCAGTCCAGGCCGTCCAGGTCGTTCAGCAGCCGGTCCGCGTAGGCCGTGATGCGCATGTTCCACTGGCGCAGCTTGGCCTTGAAGACCGGGAAGTTACCGCGCTCGGAGCGGCCGTCGGCCGTCACCTCCTCGTTGGCCAGCACGGTGCCCAGCCCGGGCGACCAGTTGACGGGGGCGTCCGAGGCGTACGCCAGGCGGTACTGCCCCAGGATGTCGGCGCGGTCGGCGGCGCTCAGCTCGGTCCACCGGCCGCCGCCGGGGACGGGGCGCTCACCGCTCTCGAACTGCGCGACCAGTTCGGCGATCGGGCGGGCCCGGTCGGCCTCGGTGTCGTACCAGGAGTTGAAGATCTGCAGGAAGATCCACTGGGTCCACTTGTAGTAGTCCGCGTCGATCGTCGCGAAGGAGCGGCGCTTGTCGTGCCCCAGGCCCAGCCGGCGCAGCTGGACCTTCATGTTCTCCATGTTGGCCTCGGTGGAGGCCCGCGGGTGTGTGCCCGTCTGCACGGCGTACTGCTCGGCCGGCAGGCCGAAGGCGTCGAAGCCCAGGGTGTGCAGGACGTTGTGCCCCGTCATCCGCTGGTGACGGGCGTAGACGTCGGTGGCGATGTAGCCCAGCGGATGACCGACATGCAGGCCGGACCCCGAGGGGTACGGGAACATGTCCATGATGAACTTCTTGGGCTTGGCGGCCAGCTCCGGATCGTCCGCCAGCTCACCGGTCGGATTGGGCGCCTCGTACGTCCCCTCGGCGTCCCAGAAGTCCTGCCAGCGTGCCTCGATGTCGGCGGCCATCGCTGCCGTGTAGCGGTGCGGCGCGGCCACCTCGGCCGCGGAATTCGTCTCGCTCATGATCCTCAAAGCTCCATCGATCGTCATCTGCCGGCGCCCACGTCTACGGACACACGTCTACGGAAACGAAAAATCCCCTCGCACAGGAGGGGACGCCGCGCCGAGTCCGACCAGGCATTCTCACCGGTCGGGAATGATCAGCGCGGCTCGCTAAGCAGAAGGCGTACGGCACGCATGGCGTCAGGGTACCGCACAGGCCCGGGGCACGGCCCGGCACATACGCGGCGGAGGGGCCGCACGGGGCCCGCCGCACCGCGTCCGGAAGATCGACCGGCTCGCCGCGCACGACGCCATGCTCTCCGGAGCCTCCCTGGCCGTGGTGGGTGGCGCGCTCGGCGCCGGCGACATCCTGCGACCGGGCCGGCGACCTGCCCGATCGGCGAGTCGCCGAGGATCGCCGACTGGCCGGCCGCCGAGACGGCAGGTCTACGGCCCGCACAAGCTCGGGCCGCACTGCCGCAGCGGACGGCCTTCCCGAGCTGATCAGGCGGAGACCCGACGGCTGCCTGGTGACGGACACAACAAGAAGCGGGTCATCCGATTCGGATGACCCGCTTCCTCACTGTGGAGCTAAGGAGAATTGAACTCCTGACCTCCTGCATGCCATGCAGGCGCTCTACCAACTGAGCTATAGCCCCGTGCTGTTTTCCGCCCGGTTCCCCCGGCGACATCGAGAACATTACACGGTCCCACCGGCCCATCAAAAATCGTTTCCACTTCGTCCGCATATGACCGGCGCTCACCGCCCTGACCAGCGGTTGCTCCGGCCATGAGGAGCGTGCACCGGAGGCGCACAACACGTCAGGCGGTGGCGAAGGAGTAGAACCTCTTCAGGGTGCAGTGCTCCTCGAGGAGCCGGCCGTAGATGGGCTCCCCTTCGAGCTCCCGGTACGTCTCGATCGGGTCCCCTTTTATGACCAGTGCCCGCGCGCACTCCTCGCACCAGTACTGGAACTCCGCGTTGACGGGGTCCATGTCCCGGACGATGGGCGTACCACTGCCGCACCAGTCGCACTTCCTCCTGTGTGCACCCATCCGGTCAGCTCCGGGGGTGGCCGCAGGCCGCGCACGCGGAGTAGCCCTCTTGCGAGGCGTCGGGGGAACGGGCCGCGGCGGATCCGTGAGCGGCGGAGCGGCGGCCGGTGGGGGGATGGGGCGCGGTGAGGGTAAAGGGCGGGCCCGGGGCCCGTACGCGGCTCGCAGGCATCGCGCTCCCTCCCGATCGGTCCGTCGCCCCCTCCGGCGGTCCGATTCTGCCATGGCCCCGCAAGGAGGTCAGCCCGACGACCGCCCCGCTGAGCGGCTTTGCCCTGAACGAAGGAGGCCGGAGCGTCCGCCGTACCTGCGAAGAAGGGGCGGCAGCGCCCTGTCGGCCCTTGTCCCAGGCGGGCCAGGGCAGTTGAGGCTCGGCGACGCGGACCACCGCACCGGTTCCCGGTGAACGGCAAAAAAAGATCCCGCCCCCTGCCGGGGACGGGATCCTTGCTGTGGAGCTAAGGAGAATTGAACTCCTGACCTCCTGCATGCCATGCAGGCGCTCTACCAACTGAGCTATAGCCCCGCTGTCCGCTGTGTTTCCCTGCGTTTCCGCGCTGCGAACAAGAAGAACTTTAGCCTGCGACGAGCCGGAAAGTGAAATCCGGCCCCCGGTGCCCCGAGGGGGGCCTCCGGGCACCCGCTAGTCGTCGTCCCCGAGCACCGGTTCGGGAAGTGTCCCGGCGTTGTGCTCGAGGAGGCGCCAGCCGCGCGCGCCCTCGCCCAGCACGGACCAGCAGCAGTTGGACAGCCCGCCGAGCCCCTCCCAGTGGTGGGCCTCGAGACCGAGCAGCCGGCCGATGGTCGTCCGGATGGTGCCGCCGTGGCTCACGACGACGAGCGTGCCCGCGTCGGGCAGCTTGCCGGCGTGTTCCAGGACCACCGGGGCGGCCCGGTCGGCGACCTCGGTCTCCAGCTCGCCACCGCCTCTGCGGACCGGCTCACCGCGCTTCCACGCGGCGTACTGCTCGCCGTACTGCCCGACGATCTCTTCGTGCGTGAGGCCCTGCCAGGCGCCCGCGTACGTCTCACGCAGCGCCGAGTCGTGCGCGACGCCGAGACCGGTGACCGAGGCGAGCTCGGCAGCCGTGGCCGCCGCCCGCCGCAGGTCGGACGCCACGATCGCGTCCGGCTTCAGCGACGCGAGCAGCCGGGCGGCGCGGCGGGCCTGGCCGACACCGGTCTCGGTCAGCTCGATGTCCGTGGAGCCCTGGAAGCGGCGCTCCAGATTCCACGCCGTCTGCCCGTGCCGCCAGAGGACGATCTTGCGGCCCCTGCCGCTGCTGCTGCCGTTCAGCTCTGGTCACCTTCCGTGCCGCCGTTGAGCTGGGCGTGCTCCTCGGCCTTGCCCCGGGTCCTGAGCGCGTCCTCGGGGAGGGCGATCTCGGGGCAGTCCTTCCACAGCCGCTCGAGCGCGTAGAAAACGCGCTCCTCGCTGTGCTGGACGTGGATCACGATGTCGACGTAGTCGAGAAGGATCCAGCGGGCGTCGCGGTCGCCCTCGCGGCGCACCGGCTTGGCGCCGAGCTCCTTCAGCAGCCGCTCCTCGATCTCGTCGACGATCGACTTGACCTGGCGGTCGTTGGGAGCCGAAGCCAGCAGGAAGGCGTCGGTGATCGACAGCACGTCGCTGACGTCGTAGGCGATGATGTCGTGCGCGAGCCGGTCGGCCGCCGCCTGGGCGGCGGCGTTGATGAGCTCGATGGAGCGGTCCGTGGCGGTCACATGCAGGCTTTCGTCGGCGGTCAGATCGACCTCTAGGGTCTCACGGACCGCCGACAGCCCTTACGACGTCGGCTCGGAGATCTTGTAGTCCTGTCCGAGGGCGACGGACACGTCGGCGTTCGCGGCCGGCTTGCCCTTCTTCACGGCACTCTCCGGCAGACCCAGGGTTTTGGCGACCTCGACCGCCTTGGCCTTGTCCCCGGCGGCCCCGTAGACCACCTCGGACGACGCCGCGGTGTCCGCCTTGCCGCTGTCGACGAAGGTGTAGCCCCCGTTGACGAGCTGCACCCTGGCGGTCTCCGTGCCCTTCGTGTCGCCCGTGGCGTTCCTGATGCCGACGCGTACCGCCGCACCCTGCTCCGGGGCCTTCACCTTGCCGCCCAGTACGTCCTTGACGACGCTCTCGGTCGCCGCGTCGGTGAGGGTCCCGTCGCTCTGGACCGGGAGCAGCTCCGTTTCGTAGTCGCCCACCTTGGCGTGCCCGGCGAGCTTCGCCAGGGAGGCGCCGAGGTCCTGCTCCGGCAGGGACGGGTCGAGGATCTGCGCGAGGGTCTCGATGGTGACGGTTGCGGCCTTGGGGTCCTCGGACAGCTTGCGCAGCACGCTGCGCATCACCTGCCCGAAGCGCGTCAGCTGCTTGGCCTCCGGCTCGCCCTCGCCCTGGTAGGTGGCGTACGCGACGGCCATCGGACCGCTCAGCGTCTGTGCCTCCCCCTTGTTCACCAGTGGCGGCGCGCCCTTCTTGGAGTCGGGCACGGCGGTGTCGGTGTCGACCTCGATGTTGCCCACGAGCTCGACGAGGTTCTCGAGGTACGGGGTGTCGAGGCGCCAGGTTCCGCTGATGCTGGTGCCGAGCAGGGTGTCGATCGCCTCACGGGTGCCGGTGGACCCGTCGTCGTCGACGGACTTGCCGAGCGTGGTGGTGGACCCGTCGTCGGCGGCCACGGCCAGCGAGTTGGGGAGCAGGACGGTGGTTCCCCGCTCGGTGGTGACGTTGTCGACGAGCAGCGCCGTCGAGGTGCCGCCCTTCTTGGTGTTGTGCAGGTGGACGACGATGACGTCCCGCTTCTGCGGGCCCGTCGCCGCGGCGTTCTGCTCGTCCTTGCCCGAGACTCCCGGGATCTTCCCGGCGAACCAGAGGTAGCCCGCTCCACCGACGACCACGAGAGCCACGACGACTATGAGCGCGACCATCCGGTTGTGCCCGCGTCGGCGTGCCTCCTCGCGCCGCTCGCTGCGGCTCTCGGTGAATTTGAGCCAGTCGATGACGTCTTCGGAGTCCTCGTCGGGCTCCTCGATGAAGGAGAACTGCTCGGCACGGTCGTCGCGGTCGGCACGGCGTTGCCCGGGGAGAGCCGGGTCCGCCGGCGGTTCCGGTTCACTCCGCTGTTCCGGGAAGGGAGGCGGGGCCGGGGCCGCGGGCGCGGCCGTCGGCGCGGCGGTGGCCTGCGGTGCGTTCCACTGCTGGGTGGAGTCGTCCACGGCGGGCTGCCGGCCGGTGTCGTAGCCGTACCCGCCGTAACCACCGCCGTCGTAGCCGTACCCCTGCTGCGTCGGCTGTGCCTGCTGTGCCTGCTGGGTGGCGTACGGGTCGTACTGCTGCTGCGTGCCGGCGTACGGGTCGTAGCCGTAGCCCTGCTGCGGCTGCCCGTCATGTTGGGGCTGCTGGGGCTGCTGGGGCTGCTGGGCATACGGGTCGTACTGCTGCTGGCCCTGCTGCTGGTAGACCGGCTGCCCGTACTCGTCGTAGCCGATGATCTGCGGCTGCTGGTACGGGTCGTACGGGTCGTGTCGGTCGGTCACAGGTGCCCCTCTCCGTGGCTCATTCGCCGCGGTACAGCTGGCGCTTGTCGATGTAGCGGACGACACCGTCCGGCACGAGGTACCAGACCGGCTCCCCCTGCGCGACCCTGGCACGGCAGTCCGTGGACGAGATCGCCAGCGCGGGCACCTCCATCAGCGAGACGCCGCCCTTGGGCAGCCCGTCGTCCGTCAGCAGGTGCCCCGGCCGGGTGACGCCGATGAAGTGGGAGAGCGAGAAGAGCTCCTCGGCGTCCCGCCAGGTCAGGATCTGCGACAGGGCGTCGGCGCCGGTGATGAAGAAAAGGTCGGCGTCGCCGTGGACCGCGTGCAGGTCCCGCAGCGTATCGATCGTGTACGTCGGTCCGCCACGGTCGATGTCGCTGCGGCTGACCGAGAACTGCGGGTTGGACGCCGTCGCGATGACCGTCATCAGATAACGGTCCTCGGCCGGCGAGACCTGCTTGTGGCTCTTCTGCCAGGGCTGCCCGGTCGGGACGAAGACGACCTCGTCGAGGTGGAAGTGGGCCGCCACTTCGCTCGCCGCCACCAGGTGTCCGTGGTGGATCGGGTCGAAGGTCCCGCCCATCACGCCGATTCGGCGCTTGCCGCGGCCGGTAGGCACTTCCTGCTCTTCCATGCGTGCAGACCCTACTGGCACAGCTGTTCGCCTCTGCCTCAGCGGTCTCGGTTGAAGCGGGTGGTGATCCACAGCAGGAGCAGCAGCACGAGGAGCGCACCGCCACCGGTGAGGTACGGGCTGAGGCTTTCGTGGTTACCACCCTGTTCGCCTTCGGAGGCGAGGGTGACCAGCTGGTGCGCGGTGCTCGAGAGGCTCATCTTCTGCAGGACCTATCCATCGGGAATCAGGAGGGAGACGTCGCGCACATCGTATGCGGGCGCCCCGGGCACGCTCACGCCGACTCAGTCGTTGTTGTCGTCGTTGCGGTATCCACGCAGGAGGAACCAGGCGAGCAGGGCGGCGCCGACGAGCGAGACGAGCAGCACGATCCGGAGCGTGTTGCCCGGTCCCTGGTCCTCGGACACGGCGGCGAGCATGACGGCGGTGTGCGGCATTCCGGGCGCTCCTCAAAGTTATCCACAGCCCCCCGCACACCGTAGCGCCAGCGCATACGCTGGCATTTGTCAGGGGGACGAGCAACGTCTCGTACGAACAGGGGGCATCCATGACCGACGCCAGTCACGAGAGCGTGCCGAGCAGGCACCGCAAGCGATTCCCGGACATCTCCTCACGGGCCTACGAGCACCCGGCGGACCGCTCGGCCCTCGTGGCCCTGCGCAAGCTGAGCGGCTTCGACACCGTGTTCAAGGCGCTGAGCGGCCTCCTGCCCGAGCGCAGTCTGCGGCTGCTCTTCCTCTCGGACTCCGTCCGGGTGAGCGACGCCCAGTTCACGCATCTCAACGACATGCTGCGGGACGCGTGTTACATCCTGGACCTCAAGAAGGTCCCGCCGATGTACGTGAACCAGGACCCGCAGCCCAACGCCATGTGCATCGGCCTCGACGAGCCGATCATCGTGGTGACGACCGGGCTGGTGGAGCTGCTCGACGAGGAGGAGATGCGTGCCGTCGTCGGCCACGAGGTGGGTCACGCCCTCTCCGGCCACGCGGTGTACCGCACGATATTGCTCTTCCTCACCAATCTGGCGCTCAAGGTGGCGTGGATTCCGCTCGGCAATGTCGCGATCATGGCAATAGTGACCGCGCTGCGCGAGTGGTTCCGCAAGTCGGAGCTGTCCGCCGACCGTGCCGGCCTGCTGGTGGGACAGGATCTGCGCGCCTCGATGCGCGGGCTGATGAAGATCGCCGGCGGTAATCATCTCCACGAGATGAATGTGGACGCCTTCCTGGCCCAGGCCGACGAGTACGAGAAGGGCGGCGACCTCCGCGACTCCGTGCTCAAGATCCTCAATGTGCTGCCCCGGACGCATCCGTTCACCACGGTCCGCGCGGCCGAGCTGAAGAAGTGGTCGGAGACCCGCGACTTCCAGCGCATCATGGACGGCCATTACCCCAAGCGCGACGAGGACAAGGACACCTCGGTGACGGACTCCTTCCGTGAGTCCGCGTCGCACTACGCCGACACGGTGCGCACCAGCAAGGACCCGCTGATGAAGCTGGTCGGTGACATCGCCGGCGGTGCGGGCGACCTCGGCGGCAAGCTCCGCGACAGGTTCACGGGAGCTGCGGGCGGGGGCGCCGCCGGTGGCGGCGCGGGCAAGGGCGGCGCTTCGGCCTCGGACGCTACGGACGGCTCCGAGGGGACCTGGCGACGCCCGGATCCTGAAGAGGGCTCCGGGTCGGGGAGCTGACGGCCAGCGTGCCGCAGAGCGCCGCCGCGGGCACGCCCGTGGCATAGGGGTCGGTGCCTGCGGGCCCCCGGGTGTCCGCCCGCTCGCCCGCGAGCAGCGGGCGCAGCGCTCCCGTCGTATCGGCCGAGCACGCCTGCGGGCCGGCCTGGACGTAGGCGCTGCGGACCTCCAGCCGGTGCAGCCGGATGTCCTCGCGGTCGAGCAGGAAGTGCAAGACGCGGCGCACGGTGAAGAGCGAGGCTCCGTCGGCCCGCTGGGGGCCGGACACGGCGGGCCGCAGTGCGTAGGTGAAGGTGTGGTCGGACACCACCTCCAGGGTGTCCGCCCCCGCTTCCGCGTAGGAGAGGGTGCCCTGCACCCTGATGTCGGAGTCGGCCAGTTCCACCTCGGCCGGGTCGAAGCGCACCAGCCAGCCGGTCGCACTGTGCACGCCGTCGTCGGCCGGTGCGTTTATGCTCCGGTCGAACTGCGCCGTCTGATCCGGGTCGAGCAGCCGGCCGACCGGCCTCACGACCCCTGCGGTGAGTACGTCGGGGTCGAGGGAGGAGCCCACCAGGTAATCCTTCACCGTGGTCAGGGCGATGGTCACCTGACTGTCCGAGAAGTTCTTCGTCCGCCGGACCGACGGGAAGTTGATGCCCGCCGCGCCCGTCCGGTGCCCGGCGGCCGGGCCGTCGGCGAGGAGCGACTCGGCGGCTCCTCCGGGTACGGGGCTTCGGGGGGCGAGCGGGATCACCGTGGTCTGCAAGGGTTCCGCGCGCCTGCCGACGGGCGTCGGGTAGGGGTTGCGGAACCCGAAGTAGACGGCGGTGGCGAATGCCAGCGCGATCAGCACGACGAGAGCGATGCCCGCCCTGGAGCGGTGCCGGCGGACCGGGCGGCCGGGAAGGGAGCGTACGGCGCGCGCGTGGTCACCCATGCGCTCCTGGGCGGAGAATTCCTGCAGCCTGGCAGCGCGGACGAACGATTCGTCGAAGACGACTGAGCGGTACTCGTCCTCCCCGCCCGAGGGGTTGTCGGGCGGATCTTCCGGCGGTTCTCCGCGGCCTGTCATGACTTCTCCCGATCTCCGCGCCACCGGCGGGGCTGGCGCTGGGGTCCGCCTCAGCCCCTTGGCATCGGGCGGACCTGTCCGTCACGGGTTCGACACATGGACACGTGACTTGCCTCTTCCCGGCCACGGGACGGGAGGAGGGGTCACAAGGTCATACCTTCAGATTGGGTCGATCCTCATCACGGTAAACGCCCCGCAGGTGGGAGCGCAGGTGGAGCGCCGCCGGGAGAGCGGTCGCGAGGCAGGCAGGGAGAAGCCACGGCCGGGAGGAGTGACGGAGGGAGGGGGATGCGGGGCGGGGAACGCGGCTCAGGGGGTACGGGGAACGGCCGAGACCGCAGGGCGGGAGTAGTCGGCCGAGGCGGAGGGAGCCGCGCCCGGCTTGTCGACG
Organism: Streptomyces sp. NPDC079167; assembly: GCF_040686735.1. Lineage (NCBI taxonomy): Bacteria > Bacillati > Actinomycetota > Actinomycetes > Kitasatosporales > Streptomycetaceae > Streptomyces > Streptomyces sp. NPDC079167. The sequence goes on from NZ_JBFBLO010000001.1 coordinate 512,314, forward strand.
CCGCTGGTCGCGGGGGGCGGCACCTGGTCCTGCCGGCTGCCCGCGGCGCCGCGGTACACGGCGCTGAAGGCCAGCGCCACCATCCCGATTCCCATCAGCAGGGCGAGCAGCCAGGCGACCGGCCGGTGCCAGCGCGACGTACCCCGGTAAGGGCGCAGGGAGCCGCCGTGGGGCCCGTAGGGGCCGTTGCCGTCCTCGTGGAGGCCGTCGGGGTCATCGGGGTCGTAGAGGTCGCCGAAGGCTCTCTCGCGGCCGTACGCCCCGTCCGGGCCGTAGCCGTCGTCGTAGAGGTCGTCGTCCGGAGGGCCGCCGCCGGAGCGCGCCCTGCTCGCCTCGGCTTCGGCGCGGGCCTGCGCGGCGGCCAGCAGGCGCTCGACCGCGGTGGGCTCGTGGATCTCGGCGGACCGGACGAAGTCCTCGTCGAACACCACGGAGGCGAAGTCCTCGTCCGCGCCCCCGCGGTCGTCGTCGGGCTCCCAGCCGTCCGGGAACGGCCTGCCCCCCACGTCGTCCGGCACGGCTTCAGCGTAGCCCCGGCGGGGCGATTTGGGCAGGGAGCCCGCGCATTCGCCCGGACATGCACGCCCGCCCCGCCCGGGGCCCCGGGACTAACGGATGTGGCCGTCGCCGGTGACGATGTACTTCGTGGACGTCAGCTCCGGCAGCCCCATCGGCCCCCGGGCGTGCAGCTTCTGCGTGGAGATGCCGATCTCGGCGCCGAAGCCGAACTGGCCGCCGTCCGTGAAACGCGTGGACGCGTTCACGGCGACCGTCGTGGAATCCACCAACTGGGTGAACCGGCGGGCCGCGGCCTGCGAGGTGGTGACGATCGCCTCGGTGTGGCCGGAGGACCAGAGCCTGATGTGCGCCACAGCCGATTCCAGCGACTCCACCACCGCGGCGGCGATGTCGTACGAGAGGTATTCGGTCTCCCAGTCCTCCGGGGTCGCCGCCACGACGGTGGCCTTTGACCCCTCGGCGTGCGCGAGCACCCGCTCGTCGCCGTGCACCGTCACGCCGGCCTCGGCCAGCGCGTCCAGGGCGAGGGGCAGGAAGTCCGCGGCGACGTCCTTGTGGACCAGGAGCGTCTCGGCGGCGTTGCAGACGCTCGGCCGCTGCGCCTTGGAGTTGACCAGGATCTCGACGGCCATGGAGAGATCGGTCTGCGCGTCGACGTACACGTGGCAGTTGCCGGTGCCCGTCTCGATGACGGGGACCGTCGACTCCTCCACGACCGTGCGGATCAGGGAGGCGCCACCGCGCGGGATCAGCACGTCGACGAGGCCGCGGGCCCGCATCAGCTCGCGGACCGAGTCGCGGTTCTCTCCCGGGACGAGCTGCACCGCGTCCGCCGGGAGGCCGGACCCGCCCACCGCGTCACGGAGCACCCGCACGAGAGCGGTGTTCGAGGCGTACGCCGACGAGGATCCACGCAGCAGTACCGCGTTCCCCGACTTCAGACAGAGCGCGGCGGCGTCGACCGTCACATTGGGCCGGGCCTCGTAGATGATGCCGACCACCCCGAGCGGCACCCGCACCTGGCGCAGGTCGATCCCGTTGGGAAGGGTCGAGCCCCGGACCACCTCTCCGACCGGGTCGGGCAGCGCCGCCACGTCGCGTGCGTCGGCGGCGATCGCGCGGATGCGCTCCGGGGTGAGCGTGAGCCGGTCGACGACCGACTCACTCGTCCCGGCCTCTCGGGCCTTCGCGACGTCCTCGGCGTTGGCATCGACGATCTCGCCGGTGCGCACCTCGAGGGCGTCCGCGATCGCCAGCAGGGCGTCGTCCTTCGCCGCGCGCGGGAGTGGCGCGATGTCGTCGGCGGCGGCGCGTGCCCGGTAGGCGGCCTGGGCGACCGGGGACATGTTGTCGTACGGCGAAAGCGTGGTCATGCCCGCAGGGTAGTGCGCACACCGCGGGCATCCGTCACGTATCCCGTGATGCGAGACAGGCGTATCAGCGTCCGCACACCCGGTCCGGTATGCCCCCGTCAGTACGGGTGCACCCCGACGGGGGCGGCCGGTGGCGGTCCGTAGCCCTCGGCGATGCGCAGGTGGTAGGTCTCCCGGTCGATGACCTCCAGGCCGACGATCTCCCAGGGCGGGAGCTTCGCGCTGGACCGGTGCTCGCCCCACAGCCGCAGCGCCACCGCCGCGGCGTCGTGGAGGTCCCGGGCCTCTTCCCAGTAGCGGATCTCCGCGTGGTCGTTGGCGTACCGGCTGGTCAGCAGGAACGGGTGGTCGTGCGCCAGCTGTTCCAGTCCGCGTCTGACCTCCTTCAGCGGTGTCTCACCGCCGGAGACGCTGAGGGTGATGTGCCACAGCTTGGAGCGGGTCAGCTCCTCGTCCGTCACCACCGGTTCCTGCTCGGTGGTCCGGTCGGTGGGCGTGCCGACGTAGTCGGCTCCCGCCCCGACGCTGGTCAGGGCACGGCTGCCCGTTCCGCGGGGCAGCGCCCCCGGGCGCGCTCGTCTCACCGGCGGCCTCCTGTGAATGTGTAGCTGTGCCGACCCCACTGTGTCCCCGTGACAAAGTTGACCAGCCCGGGACCGGATGTGGGGCGGTTTTCATGAAGGTGTCCGCCCGAAGGCTGGACTTTCAGCCGTTTCAGGGGGTCGGGCGGGGCGCGAGGACGACGAGATCGTCCCTGTGTACGACTTCCCGCTCGTAGGCCGGGCCCAGCTCGCGCGCGAGGTCGCGGGTGGACCGGCCGAGCAGCTGCGGGATCTCCTTGGCGTCGAAGTTGACCAGCCCGCGGGCGACGGCCCGGCCGGCCGGGTCCCGCAGCTCGACCGGGTCCCCTGCGGAGAACTCGCCCTCGACCGCGGAGATACCGGCGGGGAGCAGGGACGTCCGGCGCTCGACGACCGCGCGCACGGCCCCGTCGTCGAGCACGAGGGCGCCCTGCGGTGTCGAGGCGTGGGCCAGCCAGAGCAGCCGGTCGGCCGAGCGGCGCCCGGTGCGGTGGAAGTACGTGCCGGTGTCACGCCCGCCGAGGGCGTCGGCGACGTGGCTCGCCGAGGTGAGGACGACCGGGATCCCGGCGGCGGTGGCGATCCGGGCCGCCTCCACCTTGGTGACCATGCCTCCGGTGCCGACACCCGCCTTTCCCGCGCTGCCGATGGTGACGCCTTCCAGGTCGGCCGGTCCGCTCACCTCCGCGATGCGGGAGGTGCCCGGCCGGCTCGGGTCCCCGTCGTAGAGGCCGTCGACGTCGGACAGGAGGACGAGCAGGTCCGCGTGCACCAGATGGGCGACCAGTGCGGCGAGCCGGTCGTTGTCCCCGAACCGGATCTCGTCCGTGGCGACCGTGTCGTTCTCGTTGACGACGGGGAAAGCTCCCATCTCCAGGAGCTGGTCGAGCGTGCTGTAGGCGTTGCGGTAGTGGGCGCGCCGGCTGGTGTCGTCCGAGGTCAGCAGCACCTGTCCGACGCGTACGCCGTACCGGGCGAAGGACGCGGTGTAGCGGGCGACGAGGAGTCCCTGGCCGACACTGGCCGCGGCCTGCTGGCGGGCCAGGTCCTTGGGTCTGCGGACGAGCCCGAGGGGTGCGAGGCCGGCCGCGATGGCGCCGCTGGAGACGAGGACGATCTCGCGCTCCCCGCCGCTCCTCACCTTGGCGAGGACGTCGACGAGCGCGTCCACCCGATCGGCGTCAAGCCCTCCCGCCGCTGTGGTGAGCGAGGAGGAGCCGACCTTGACCACGATCCGGCGGGCGTCGGTCACACCGGGCCTGCGCCCCACGCCGCTCCCGGAGGGTGTGTGGAGTGCACCTTCGGGCACCCTTGCCGCACCTTCGGGCTCCCTTGCCGCGCCTTCGGATTCCCTTGCCCCTGACACGTACGCCCGTCCCCATCACGTCGTCCTGCTCGGTTCCGCTCAATCTACGCGAGGGGGCGGGGCCGGCACCGAGCCGTCTCAGCTGCTGTCGCCGCGGGGACGTCATTACACAGAACGACCGGCCAGGGTCACGTTTCGACATGCCCCCGAATGGGGCTATTTACGCAATCTCCACCCCCCATTCATAGAGCTACCCTCTATTGCGTGACAGATGAACTCTCCCGCCAGAAGCGCATTCTCCTCAGATCGGGCAAAAGCCCCTTCGATGTGGCTTCGCTCGAACAGTCCCTCGACAGAGATGTCTTCGCGACCAACGCGGGCAACCTGATCTTCAGTGACGCGGCGCACAAGCTTCTGACGACTCCGCGGGCAGAGGTCTTCTCCAACGGCATCCGTACGGACCCGGCGGCCGCCGAACGCATGAACGAGGAGTTCGACGTATTCGTCGTCCCTCTGGCGAACGCCTTCCGCCCGACGTTCGAGCGGCCCCTGAAGCGGATGACGCAGCTGATCAAGAAACTGCGCATCCCCGTGGTCGTCCTGGGTGTCGGCGCGCAGGCCGACCTCAAGTACGACGCTTCCCGGCTCAAGGCCATGGAGCCGACCGTCAGGGAATTCGTCACCGAGGTGCTCAACCGCAGCGCCTCCATCGGCGTGCGGGGCGAGTTCACCGAGCAGTACCTCAAGAACATGGGATTCCGGGACGTCGAGGTCATCGGCTGCCCCTCCATGTTCATGAACGGCGAGACGTTCACGCTCGACAAGAAGACCGAGTCGCTCACGACGGACTCCCGCATCTCGGTGAACGGATCGCACAGCGCCGTACGTTCGCACGGCCTCGACGCCATCATCCGTCAGGCCCACAAGCGCTATCCGAACCTGCGGTTCATCGGGCAGAACCTTCTCGAGGCCGAGCTGCTCCACTGGCGGCAGACGTCGAACCCGATCGGCGCCCAGACCTCGATGCCGACCCACCCGTCCCACCCGATGTACCGGGAGGGCAAGGTCCGGCTCTACGTCGACCCGGCCACCTGGATCGAGGAGCTGCGCGCGTTCGACTTCTCGTTCGGCTCGCGCATCCACGGGAACATCGCCGCGCTGCTGGCCGGCGTCCCGAGCACCGTGCTCTGCAGCGACTCGCGGACCCTGGAGCTCTGCCGTTACTTCGGCATTCCGCACCGCAAGATCTCCGAGACGCCCAAGAACATCGACCCCGCCGAGCTCTACGAGGCGGCGGACTTCGGTGAGCTGGTGAACGGCCACAAGGAACGCTTCCTCCGTTTCACCGGCTTCATGGAGAAGAACGGCCTGGAGAACACCTTCCACCACGGCGACGGCGGCAAGGCGTTCGACGCACAGATGTCCAAACTCGTCCTGCCGCCCGCCGCCCGGCCGTGGACCGACACCGACCCGGAGACCCTGAGCAGCCGCTTCGGCTGGCTGCAGAGCAGGCTCCAGGAGCTGACGGAGGAGAACAACGAGCTGCGGCGGGCCCAGCTCACCGGCAGGACCGACCGCTTCGGAACCAGGGCACGCGGCGGCGCGGGCGCCACGTACCGGCGCGCCCGGCGCGTGGTGGGCAGGCCCGTCAGGAAGTTCCTCCGCCCGGAGCAGTGAGCCGGAGCATCGAGCCGGAGCAGCAAGGCAGGCCGTTCCCGCGTCCGCCCGGGCCCTAACGCGCGCGGTGCGGGGTGCGCCGCGCCGACCGGGCCGCCCTGCCCGCCTTGCGGACGAGGCGTCGCGTGATCGAGGTGACGGTCTGCCGCTTCGGCACCTCGATCCGCTTGCCGCCGACCCACTCCCGCACGGTCAGCTCGTAGGCGGAGTCCGGCAGCCCCGCGTCCTCGCCGAAGTGCGGATAGGCCAGGTACGCCCTGCCCCGGAGCCCCTTGCGGACCACCTCGGGCTCCTGCTTGTCCGCCATGAACCGGAGGACGTCCAGGAGAAGATCGAGCCGGCCACTGGCCACACAGGCCAGCCGCAGCCGCTCGTGGACCTTGAGACGGCGGCCCAGGCCCGCGGACCAGTAGGCCTTGAGCAGCGGGGCGGCCAGCTCCATCTTCTCCCTCCGCACCGCCTCGGACTGCCGCAGCAGGGACGGGCCGAACTGCGGCAGCAGGGTGATGACGAAGGGCCGGACCATCAGGTCGTCCCGCTCGGGCCCCGGAGGGAGCTGCGCCGCGATGAGCTCCGTCAGCGCCCGTGCGGAGTCGAAGCGCAGCCGGTAGCTCCCGCTCCGGGTCACGTGCTTGCCGTCGTCCCGGCCCACCAGGTAGTAGCAGGTGTAGTCGGCGACGACGGACACCCCGTTGCCGCGCAGGTACGCCTCCATGGTGAAGAGCGCGTCCTCGCCGGTCTTCAGCCCTTCGTCGAAGGTCAGACCGAGCCGCACGAGCATCTCCCGCCGGAAGAGCTTCTGCGCGCTGAGGGTGAACTTGATGCGCGAGGAGAAGAGGTCGGCACGCTCGACGGTCTCCTTCCACATCGACTTCGGCGCTCCGCGGTTGACGCCGACGACCTTGCCGAGCACCACGTCGGTACCGGCGCGGTCGCCCATCGCGACCAGCCGTTCCAGCGCCTCCTCGCCGAAGTAGTCGTCCGCGTCGAGGAAGAAGACGTAGCGCCCGCGGGCCAGCCCCAGTCCGACGTTGCGCGGCCCGCTGGGTCCGCCGGAGTTCTCCTGGTGGACGACACGGGTCTCGATCGCGGTACGCGCGGCGAACTCGTCCAGGTACTCCCCCGTGCCGTCCGTGGACCCGTCGTCGACGGCGATGATCTCCATCCGTCCGGCGGGCAGGGTCTGCGCCTCCACGGACTCCAGGCAGCGGATCAGGTACGGCATCGCCTCGTAGGCCCCGATGACGATGCTGACGTCTGGTGCGCTTGTGCTCATCTCTCCCCGGTCCGGACACTTCGCTCTTCAGGAGAAGACGGTGGAACTGCGGTTCATGTCGCGTTCCTCGCACGGGCACACGAAAGCGGCCTGCCCGTTCCCCTCTTGTCAAAGGAGACGGACAGGCCGTTCATAAGGTTGCCTCTGACACCGGACTACCTGTGGACGTGCGGGGAACGGCTCCGCGCGGGCCAGGAGCCCGCGGGTCGGATCAGCGTGCGCGCAGCTGCTCCCGGAAGGAGACACAGTCCTCGTAGCGGGGCAGCAGGCCACGCTCCTCCGCCTCGGCGAGCGTCGGCGCCTGCTCGTCCTTCGGGGAGAGCAGGGGGGCGATGCCCTCGGGCCAGGTGATGGCCAGACCCGGGTCGAGCGGGTTGATGCCGTGCTCGCGCTCGGGGGCGTATCCCTCGGAGCAGAGGTAGACCACGGTGGCGTCGTCGCTCAGGGCGAAGAAGGCGTGTCCGAGGCCTTCGGAGAGGTAGACCGCGTGGTGGGTCTCGTCGTCGAGCCGGACGATCTCCCACTGCTTGTACGTCGGGGAGCCGACCCTGATGTCGACGATGACGTCGAGAACCGCGCCCCGCACACACTTGACGTACTTCGCCTGGCTCGGCGGCACGTCCGCGTAGTGGATGCCGCGCAGGGTGCCGCGCTTCGACACCGAGCAGTTCGCCTGGACGAGGCTGAGTTCCTGTCCGGTCGCGGTACGGAAGTCCGCGCCCCGGAACCACTCGTGGAAGCTGCCGCGGTCGTCCGGGAACACCTTCGGCTCGTGAACCCAGGCGCCTTCGATGGACAGAGGTCGCATACGTCTCTACTTCTTTCTCGACTGACTGTGCTGTGCGCTGCGGTGTACGCCGCCGGATCCGGAGGCCGGCCCGCCGTCGTGGCGGGCCGGGCCCTCAGCCGAACAGGCCGCGCTTGAGCCTGCCCGCCACGCGCCGGGGGAAGGATCGCTTCTTCGGAGCGGGCGCGGGCTTCTTGGCCGCGGGCTTGGCGGCGGGCTTCTTCGTGGGAGCGGGCTTCGCGGCCTCGACGGTGCCGTCGTCCGCGACCCGGAGCACCGCGGGCAGCGCGCTCCACCGCGGCTTGCCGCGCCTGGCCGACGGCATGCCCAGCCCCATGTCCCAGACCTGTCCCGGAATCAGGCCGCCGGGCAGTTCGGCGGTCAGCACGGCGCCCTCGGGTGCCGCGGTGAGGGTGGCGTCCGCCTGGACCGTGTCGGCGCCCGCGGACTTGAAGCGCAGGACCACGGGCTCGGTGCCGGCCGCAGGGCCCACCGCGAGCGGCAGCGGCAGCTTCACGCGGCCGCTCTCGATCCGGACGTCCTCGGGCGCGAGCCGTCGCACGTCCCGGTCGATACGGCTGGTGGCGAGGTCCACGTCGAGGGAGAGGTTGCCGTGCGGCTCGGTCCAGTAGGGCAGGACCACCCTGCGCGGCGAGCCGGTCAGGCGGGCGAGGCGGCTCTCCTCGACCTGGTCGGCACGGACCGATCCCAGGCGGGTCTCCTTGGTCCAGCCACAGGAGCTGATCCGGAAGAGGATGTCCCAGATGCCGTCCCCGAGCGGCGCCCCGTTGGCGGCGGTCTCCGGGTCGATCGTCGCCGAGGCCCGGAGTTCCTGCCGGAACGTGGAGCCGTCCCCGACCGGGATCCGTTCCCTCGTGAACTCGACCGGCTGGAAGAACTCGGCAGCCGTGGAGCGCTCACGCACGACGAGGTCGACCTTCGACTTCGCGACCGGCGCCACGGTGCTGACCCCGAGGCCGGCGATCCTGCTCAGGGTCTCCCCGGCGAGCTGCGGGGCGAGCAGGTCCTCGCCGTCCACGGAACGGAAGGTCATCGGCGCGTCCGACACCTGGTACTCGGCGGTGAAGCCGACCTTCAGGGTGCCGCCGTCCCAGGCGAGGCTCTCGAGTCGCCCCGCGGGCTTGATGCCGGACTCCCAGCGGGCCAGCTCCTCGATGTCACCGAGGCGGTCGTCCACGATGAGCGCGGCGACTATCTGCTGGGTCGGCTGCATGCCCGCGGCGACGCCCGGGCCGAACCGCTCGGTGACCACACCCCGGATCTCGGTGAAGAGCTCCGCGCGGTAGTCCTCGGGAAGGCTCAGCAGCCGCTTGCCGCGGAGCCGCTCCACCATCTCGTTGCGCAGCCAGCGGCGGTAGAGGCCGTCACGGATCTTCCCAGGCTCGGTGTACTGCTCGACGATGTCGAGCGCTTCACGGAGGTTGCCGTAGTAGCCCACCGGGTCGAAGCGCTGGAAACCGGCGTTCGAGGCGTCCTCGCGCTTGATGTGGTAGTAGCACAGGTAGTCGCTGAGGACGGAGATGTTCGCCGCCCGCAGGTAGGTCTCCACGACGAAGACGTGGTCCTCCAGGCGCCTGCGTCCCTCGCGGAACTTGATGCCTTTGCTCTCCAGGAACTCCCTGCGGAACATCTTGTGCGGCGTCAGGCTGTCGATCAGCGGGGCGTTGGAGACGCTCGCCCTCGGGCGGTTGACGCGGAAGAGCTCCACCGGGACCGGACGGCCCTTGCCCGCCATCTTCCCGATGATGACGTCGGAACCGTTCTCCACGCCGTAGCGGTACATGCGTTCGAGCGCCTCGTCGCCGAGCCAGTCGTCGTTGTCGACGTACATGACGAACTCACCCTTGGCCGCCGCTGTCCCGACGTTGCGCGGCTTGCCCGACCAGCCGGACGACTCCTGGTGGATGACGTGCATGTTCGGGTGGGCGGCGGCGAGTTCGTCCAGGCGGGCGGGGGTCGCGTCCGTGGATCCGTCGTCGACGAAGATGGCCTCGTACTCGTCGTCCGGCAGGGACTGCCGCAACAGGGAGGAAATGCAGTCCTCGATGTACTCGCCCGGGTTGTAGACGGGAATGACGACGCTGACCTTGACGGACATGCAGAACCTCATCTGGTAATCAGGAGAAATCGGCGCTGAATCCCACCCGGGACGCCCGCCCGACAGGATATATCCGGAGAGGGAGACTCTTCTCCGGGGTGGTTGTTCGGTAATCAGGCGAGGACAATGAGTAACGGGCCGGTACGGGGGTGAACGACGAGCCGCCGGGCTCAGAATGTGCCCGGCGGCGGTCGGAGTCCGGCGTCTTCGGGAACGGACGCCGGACGGGCCACGCATTCAGCTCTTGGCGCCTTCCTCGCTGTAGCGCTTCTTGAGCACCCGCTTCTTGTTCGTACCTTCTGCGTTCTTGCCCTTCTCGATGATGACAAGGTTGTGGTAGAAGTGCATGCCCACAATGTTGAGGTCGGTGTAGGACGGCTCGTAACCCTCGTCCACGAACTCCTCGTAGTTGAGGCCGTCGGCGAGCTTTTTCAGCATCGACATGCTGGTCTTCGGGTCGTCCCGGTCCTCGCTGCCCTGCCATTCCGGCCAGTACGAGGTCTGCGTGTCCTCGACGGCATAGATGCCGCCGTCCTTGAGCAGCGGGAAAAGCGTCTCGAACGTGGTCAGAATGTGCGGGCTCAGGTGGCTGCCGTCGTCGATGATGACGTCCAGCGTGCCGATCTTCGAGGCCACACCGATGAGGGAGCCGGGGTCGGACTGGTCGCCGATGAAGGTCGTGATCCGGTCCTCGTCGACAAATGACTTGTCCTGGATGTCCATTCCGAAGATCTGCGCCTTGGGGAAGAAGTGCTTCCACATACGCAGGGACGCTCCGCCTTGCCCCGCTCTGCTGTAGCCGCCGATACCGATCTCCAGCAGATTGAAGGAGTCATTCTTCAGATGCTCGAGGTGCCGCTGATAGTGCTGCGCGTAGCGGTGTGTTCCCCACTTGTCCGTCCTGAAGTGCTGGGCGAGCTTGCGCAGGTCGTGCGAGATCGCAGCGATTCCCGTGGGCGCGGCCGGGCGCGGCGCGGCGGGGCGCGGAACAGGGGCGGGCACTCCCGCCAGTCTCCTCCGGAGGCGGCGCAGCCGCTTCCATCCCGCCTCTCCGACAATTGCCCTGACCATCTTCTTTGCAGCCGTCGTTGTTGCCATCGTACGGATCCCCTTCCGTATGGAACACTGCGCAGGCATCACAACGGTGGGTCGTGATACCCAGAAGTCCAGCTCGTCAGCGATTCGTGAACCCCGGAGTTCAAAGTCGATTCGCCGGCTCGGCCGGCACAGGAACAGCGTGGACGCCGAAATGCGTCAGCCCGCGCCGACCGGCTCGATAAGCAGTGAACTTACTGGGTCCGGGCAACAGTCGGCAATCACCACAGGTCACGGAGTTCCGTGGAGATCCTTGAAAGACTCCGCGAGCGCCTCCCGCCAATTGCGGATGGGTTCGAGACCGGCTTTCGCCCAGCGGTCGTGACCCAGCACGCTGTACGCGGGACGCGGAGCCGGCCTGGCGAACGCAGCGCTGGTGGTCGGGCGGACACGTTCCGGGTCGGCGCCCAACTGCTCGAAGATGGCCCGGGTGAAACCGAACCAGGTGGTCTCGCCGCTGCTGGTTCCGTGGTAGATGCCCGCCGGTGCCGTGCCGGCCAAGGCGCCCCGTCCCAGCCGTACGAGCCGGTCGGCCAGGTCACCGGTCCAGGTGGGCTGGCCCAGCTGGTCGTCCACGACGTCCAGCGTGTCCTTGATGCCCTCGAGCTTGATCATCGTACGGACGAAGTTGCCCCCGCCCGCTCCGTACAGCCACGCGGTGCGGACGACGTAGCCCCGGTCGGGCAGCAGGGAGAGGACGGCCCGCTCGCCCGCCAGCTTGGTCCGCCCATAGGCGCTCCTCGGCGCGGTGGGCGCGTCCTCGGCGTACGGCTCGTCCGCCTGCCCGTCGAAAACGTAGTCGGTGGAGACCTGGAGGAGCACGATTCCGTGCTCGGCGCAGACCTCGGCGAGGAGCCGGGGGCCTTCGCCGTTGATGCGCAGCGCCTCGTCCTCGCGGGTCTCGGCGTCGTCCACCGCGGTCCAGGCGGCGCAGTTGACGATCACGGACGGACCGTGTTCCTCGACGGCCCGTCGTACGGAATCCGCGTCGGTGATGTCCAGCGCCTTGCGGTCCAGGCCCACGGCGCTCTCGCCGTCCCGGGCCAGCCTGGCCAGGACGTCCTGCGCGAGCATCCCGCCCGCTCCTGTGACCAGCCAACTGCCGCTCATACCGCATCCCGCTTTCTGTTGTGCCTGCCGGCGTGAACCGTGAGCCGGTGAACCCGGCAGCAGGGGAGCCGGAGCCCCTTCGGTCCGGCTCCCGCGTCGCTCACCGCCGGGCTTCACCGGCATCGTAGGGCGTAGGGCTCAGAGCGCCGCGCGGTCCTTCAGCGGCTCCCACCAGTCGCGGTTGTCGCGGTACCACTGGACGGTCTCGGCGAGCCCCTGCTTGAAGTCCTTGCGGGGCACGTAGCCGAGCTCTTCCCTGATCTTGGCGCAGTCCACCGAGTAGCGGCGGTCGTGGCCCTTGCGGTCCTCGACGTAGGTCACGCTGGTCTCCCAGTCGGCGCCGCAGGCCTCGAGCAGCAGGCCGGTCAGCTCCTTGTTGGAGAGTTCGGTGCCACCGCCGATGTTGTAGACCTCGCCGGCCCGGCCCTTCGTGCGCACCAGCTCGATGCCCTGGACGTGGTCGTCGATGTGCAGCCAGTCGCGGACGTTCGCCCCGTCGCCGTACAGCGGGACGGTCTTGCCGTCCAGCAGGTTGGTGACGAAGAGCGGGATGACCTTCTCGGGGAAGTGGTGGTGCCCGTAGTTGTTGGAGCACCGGGTCACCCGCACGTCGAGACCGTGCGTGCGGTGGTACGAGAGGGCGATCAGGTCGCTGGACGCCTTGGCGGAGGAGTACGGCGAGTTGGGCTCGAGCGGGTGCGTCTCCGGCCAGGAGCCCTCGTCGATCGACCCGTAGACCTCGTCCGTCGAGATGTGCACGAAGGTCTTGATCCCGGCCAGGTGCGCGGCGTGGATCAGGGTGTGCGTGCCCACGACGTTCGTGCGGACGAACTCTGCACCGCCGTCGATGGAGCGGTCCACATGCGACTCGGCGGCGAAGTGCACCACCTGGTCGTGTTCGGCCATCAGCTTGCCGACGAGCTCGGGATCGCAGATGTCACCCTGCACGAAGGCGAAGCCGGGGTGGTCACGGACCTCGTCGAGGTTGGCCGGGTTGCCCGCGTAGGTGAGCTTGTCGAGCACCGTGACAGCCACGTCGCCCGGCCCCTCGGGGCCCAGCACCGTGCGGACGTAGTGGGAACCGATGAAGCCGGCCCCGCCGGTCACCAGGATGTTGGTCGTCATGAGGAGATCTGTACCTTGCTGTGGTCACCGAGCACGAGTCGGTGGGCGGACGGGCTGCGGGGCGCGGGGGTCACTTCGACGTTGCGGCCGATGAGCGACGCCTCGACCCGCCGGACTCCGATGATGGAGGCGTCCCTGAGGACGATGGAGTACTCGATCTCACTGTCCGCGATGTTGCAGCCTTCGGAGACCGAGGTGAACGGGCCGACGTAGGAGTCGCTGATCACCGAGTCCGCCCCGATGATCACGGGGCCTACGATGCGGCTCCCGGTCACCTTGGCCCCCTTCTCGATGCGGACCCTGCCGATGATCTCGCTGGCGTCGTCGACCTCCGCCTCCTCGGCGTGCGGCTCGACGGTCTCCAGCACCGAGCGGTTGACCTCCAGCATGTCGGTGACGTTGCCGGTGTCCTTCCAGTACCCGGAGATCGTGGTGGAGCGCACGTTCCGCTGCTGGTCGATCAGCCACTGGATGGCGTGGGTGATCTCCAGCTCGCCCCGCCAGGACGGCTCGATGGAGCGGACCGCCTCGTGGATGGAGGGGGTGAAGAGGTAGACGCCGACCAGGGCCAGATCGCTCTTGGGGGCCTTCGGCTTCTCCTCCAGGGCGACGACCCGCCCGTCGGAGTCGAGCTCCGCGACACCGAAGGAGGTGGGGTTGGGGACATGCGTCAGCAGGATCTGGGCGTCGGGCCGGTCACTGCGGAACTCCTCCACCAGCCCGCTGATGCCGCCGACGATGAAGTTGTCGCCGAGGTACATGACGAAGTCGTCGTCGCCGAGGAACTCCCGGGAGATGAGCACGGCGTGGGCCAGGCCCAGCGGCTCGTCCTGCGGGATGTAGGTGACCTCGAGACCGAACTCCGAGCCGTCACCCACCGCTTCCCGGATCTCGTCGACCGTGTCACCGACGACGATGCCGACCTCGGTGATGCCCGCGTCGGCGATGGCCTCGAGGCCGTAGAAGAGAACCGGCTTGTTGGCGACCGGCACCAGCTGCTTGGCCGATGTGTGGGTGATGGGGCGCAGACGGGTGCCCGCCCCACCGGAGAGTACGAGAGCCTTCACGTTTTTCTGTCCCCATATTGAGAGTGTGGTGATCGAGTGCCGGACACCGGTGCGAACGAAGCATGCTGAACGCGATGTGATTTTACTGTGAAATCCCTTGCTCCCCTGCCGCACGGAAAGGTAGGACCGGCGCGTCCACCCGGTCGCGCGGGCCGAGGAGTGAACACGGCGTCACCGGTGTACACCCCGGCGACGTCGTGCAGCCGCCGGGAATCGCACTGTCGTTCACGTTCAATTGAGACAACCGATACGGCGCGTTGGTTGTGCGCGACACGCTTTTTCGACCTGTGAGCTGCACCACAAAGGCCCGCCGAAACCCGTTTCCAGGTTTCGACGGGCCCATGCCCGATGTGTGCTCCGCGGGATCAGCCGCCCACGGGTTCGCCGAGGCTCCGGGCGACGCCGATGTTGCGCGCCTCCGCCTTGGCGGCCAGTTCCCGGACCGCCGTGTCGAACTGCTCGAGGGAGGTGGGCTCGTCGGGGCCGAGCAGGTACTGCTTCAGCTCACGCCGGTCCTCGCCCAGGGAGTCGGCCGCCGGGTCGGTGACGGCGGCCAGCAGCTCGTCCAGCTCGACCGCCGAGTTCGAGAGGATCACCGCGGCGCGTACGGCGGTGTTCTGGCGCCGGAACTCCTCCACGCCCATCGCGGCCGAGTCGGTCACGGCGTACGGCTTGCCGCTCGCGATGAAGTCCGAGACCACGCTGGAGATGTCCGAGACCATGGCGTCCGACTCGTTGAAGCAGTCGTACAGACGGGGGGCGGCCCCGACGATGACCTTGTGCTCCCACCAGCCGGTGGAACGCCAGTAGGCGTCGTTCCACTCCTCCCTGAGCTTCGCGGTCTCCGCCTCGGTCCCCGGGTCGACCTTGGCGTCCCTGGACTGCTCGGCCTCGTCCCGGTCGGTCTGCGCGCTGCCGGCGAGCCGGGACAGCTGCGTCTCGATGCGGAGCATCGCGGCCCGCGCCTCGGCCTGGTCCGCGCGGAGCGCCTCGCGCTCCTTCGCCCACCGGGGGTCGGTGGCGCGTTCGGTGGCGGCCTTCTCGATCATCGCGGTGATACGGGCGTGCACGGCCTTCGCCTGCCGGCTGCGGGTGCCGGTGAAGGGGTGCGGCTTGTAGAGCACCCGGACCGGCTCTTCGGCGGTGAGCAGACGCCTGACGATGTTCTCGCCCGCCAGCAGCAGCGAGGTGTTGCCGGGGTTGTCGTCCCAGCCCTCCCAGGTGGGGGCGTACAGCACGGTCGGGACCGGGTTCTTGGGGGCGCCGGTCCACGCCTTGATCGAGGCGAGCTGGGGGCGCCCCACCTCGACGATGTCCTCGTCGCGGATGCCGACGTCGGCCAGCGCGTAGCGGTCCCGCCCGGCTTTCCCGGCGGTCCACACCTCGTCGTACACCTTGCTGTAGGGGTTGACGCTGGCGAGCTTGTCGCTGTCGCCGTGCCCGATGAAGACGTGCTTCATCGTCGGGACCCGCAGCATGTGGATGTTCTTGCCGACGTTCGCCGCGTACAGCGCCACACGGACCGACGAGAGGTCCAGGTTCATCAGGTGGACCCCGCCGGGCACGCAGAGCACCGGCACCGAGGTCATGGCCAGCTGCGGGACGATGTTGCGCTCACGCAGGAAGATCAGCGGCCGCCCCCCGAGCTGGGCCATCGTCTCCAGCCACATGTTCACCTGGTACGCCGAATCCTTCGAGCCGGAGAAGTACATGATGACCGTCGGCCGGTAGCTGCGCAGCCAGTCGTCGACCGCCGCGAGGACCTTGGCCTCCGGCGGGACGAGGCGGCTGGGGCGCGCGTAGGGCAGCAGCGCGGCGAGGTAGAGGACGGCGAAGCCGAGCATGAGCGCCAGGCCGGCGTACGCGAAGGCGGCGGTGCCGGTCTCGATGGCGATCAGCACGCCGATCAGGCCGAACAGGTCCAGGTGCAGCATCTTCTCGGCCGGGCGGCTCATCAGCCTGCGCGGCGGGGCGTTACCGATGGACACGGCGCTCAGGTCGATGTTCCGTGTGACCACCGGCAGCTTGCGGCGCAGCCTGATGAGGGTGACTATCGCGCTCTGCGGCGCCTGGAGCCCGTAGAAGGCCAGCAGGCAGGCCACCGTCACGTAGAAGAGGGTCGCCTCGCCGTAGCCCATGCGCGAGAGCAGCAGGACCAGCAGCAGCTGACGCACCAGGAAGCGGATCGAAAGACCCGCGCGCACCGCGGCGAGCCGGTTGATGAGATAGCTGCCGCAGCGGTGCAGATACTGGTCCGCCGCATACGTCACGAAGGCTGCCGCCGCGAAGAACCACAGGTTGGGGGCGATGGCCGCGGCCATGATGCACGGGAAGCCCAGACCCAGGAGAAGCGCGGCGGCCAGCTCCGAACCGCTGCCGACACGAGCCAAACGAATGGCTTTCGAAATCACGAAGTACCGCTCCTGAGAATCCGACTGGATAACCTTGCGGGGAAATTGTGAAGAGCGCCTTCACGCATTCGGACCCCGCCGGTTTCGCCCTTACGGCGAACCGACGGGGTCCGAATAGTCGATCACTGATTATGGCACATCGATCTGACGGTCCAGCACCGAGGCCAGGGCCTGCTCGAAGCCCGACGCCTCGCTGGCACCCCGGGTCGGGTCCTGCTGGCGGACATCGATCACATGGCCGGTCATCTCGGACAGCAGGACGTCCACGGACGTCCGGGCCACGGCCTCGGAGGAGAGCAGCGAGCCCACCGGCTCCTCGCCGAACGCCTTGGTCCGCATCGGCGTCGCGGTCCGCTCGGGATTGACGCAGTTCACCCGGACCCCGTCCGCCGCCCACTCGTCCGAGAGCGCCTGGGTGAGGTTCACCATGGCGGCCTTGGTGGAGGAGTAGAGGCTGTACTCGGCGCGGCCGCGGGTGTAGCTGCTGGAGGTGTAGAGCAGCAGCTGGCCCTTGGTCTCCGCGAGGTACTTGTACGAGGCGCGGGCGATCTGGACGGGCGCCAGGTAGTTGACGTTCAGCGCCTCCTGGATCGTCGCGCTGTCGGTCTCCGCGAGCTTGCCGATGCGCAGGACGCCGGCGGTGTTGACCACGTAGTCGATGCGCCCGGTCTCCGCGTACGCCGTGGAGAGCGCCTCGTCGACGTGTTCCGGGTTCTCGATGTGCGTCCCCGTGGTGGAGCGCCCCAGGGCGTACACCTTGGCGCCGAACGACTCCGCGAGCGACGCGATGTCGGCCCCGATGCCGTACGACCCGCCGAAGACCACCATGGTCTTGCCGGTGAGCAGCTCCCGGTAGCCCGCCTCGCCCGTCGGCTGCGGCACGGCGGTCGAGGCCAGCTGGAACAGCTTGTCCGCGATGAAGACGTCGACCGGCTGGGTGACCTTCATGTTGTACTCGTCGCCCGCGACGACGTAGATCGGCACGTCCGGGAGGTACTTCAGGACCACCGAACAGTCGTCGGTGGCCTGGAAGTTGGGGTCACCCGAGGCGACCTCGTAGGCCCGCCGGATGGTCGACAGCTTGAACGCCTGGGGCGTCTGGCCGCGACGCAGCCGGGAGCGGTCGGGTACGTCCGTGATGAACGCGCCGTCCTCGCCGTGGGTGCGGGTCACGATGATGGTGTCGGCGGAGGGGATGGCGACGTCGACCGCCTGGTAGCGATCGAGGGCCTCGACGCAGTCCTTGATCACCCGCTGGGAGAGCAGAGGGCGCACGGCGTCGTGGAACAGTACGTTGCGGTCCTCCCCCTCGGCCAGGCCCTCGCCGAGTGCCGCGATGGCACGCTCGGTGGTCTCGTTGCGGGTCGAACCGCCCTCGATCACCTTGATGACCTTGGTCAGGCCGGCCTTCGCGACGATCTTCTCGACATCGGCGACATACCCCGGCGCCATCAGGACGATGACGTCGTCGATCGATTCGGCCTGCTGGAAGATGCTCAGGGTGTGCTCGATGACGGCTTTGCCGGCGATCTTCAGCAGCTGCTTCGGTATCGACAGACCCACGCGCTGACCGGTACCGCCGGCGAGTACGACTGCCGTGGTGCGGACTTGGGCTATGTACTGCTCAGACACAGACGACCTACCTTGCGAGGGCTGGGGAACATCCCGATGGTTACACTCTCCGTTACCATCTCGCAAGGTGAACGTCGAGTGCGCCTCACCCTGTGAACACCTGCCGTTCCCCTGCCACACAGGAGAAACACCTGAACGGCGGCCCTGCGGGCAGGTGACCGACACCACACGAGTGAGCGGCATGGAGCACCTATGAGCGGAGCCTCCGCGCACCGGATTTCACCCGGGCGGCCCATCGGCACCCTCTGTACTCCGTGTCCCGCCCGGGCGGCTCCCCGTCGCCGGGCGGGACCGCGTCATCAGTCGCTGAAGGGCTCGAACCCCTCGTACTCGCGCTGCGCGACGTCGTGCTCGGACTCACGCTCGCGGCGGCGCTGCGCGGCGGGGCGGGGCGCCTCCAGGCGGTGGTCCTCGCCACGGCGGCCCAGCATCTCGGCCCCGGCGGCCATGGTCGGCTCCCAGTCGAAGACGACCGCGTTGTCCTCGGCGCCGATGGCCACGCCGTCGCCGGCCCGGGCACCCGCCTTGCGCAGCTCGTCCTCGACACCGAGCCGGTTGAGCCGGTCCGCGAGGTAGCCGACGGCCTCGTCGTTGTTGAAGTCGGTCTGCCGGATCCAGCGCTCGGGCTTCTCACCGCGCACGCGGTAGATGCCGTCGTCCTCCACCGTCACGGTGAAGCCGGCGTCGTCGACGGCCTTGGGACGGATGACGACCCGCGTCGACTCCTCCTTCGGCTTGCTGGCCCGCGCCTCTGCGATGATCCCGGCGAGGGCGTACGAGAGCTCGTTGAGGCCCTTGTGCGCGATGGCCGACACCTCGAAGACGCGGTAGCCGCGCGCCTCCAGGTCCGGGCGGATCATGTCCGCGAGGTCCTGGCCGTCCGGGATGTCGACCTTGTTGAGGGCGACGATGCGCGGGCGGTCCTCGAGGCCGCCGTACAGCCGCAGCTCCTCCTCGATCATGTCGAGGTCGGAGACCGGGTCGCGGTCCGACTCCACCGTCGCGGTGTCCAGGACGTGCACCAGGACGGAGCAGCGCTCGACGTGCCGCAGGAACTCCAGGCCGAGGCCCTTGCCCTCGCTGGCTCCGGGGATGAGCCCCGGGACGTCCGCGACGGTGTAGACGGTCGAGCCGGCGGTGACGACGCCCAGGTTGGGGACGAGGGTGGTGAACGGGTAGTCCGCGATCTTCGGCTTGGCGGCGGAGAGCACCGAGATCAGCGAGGACTTGCCGGCGCTCGGGTAACCCACGAGCGCGACGTCGGCGACGGTCTTGAGCTCCAGGACGATGTCCCGGCTCTCCCCGGGCTCGCCGAGCAGCGCGAAGCCGGGCGCCTTGCGGCGGGCGGAGGCCAGCGCGGCGTTGCCGAGACCGCCACGGCCGCCCTGGCCCGCGACGAAGGTGGTCCCCTGGCCGACCATGTCGGCGAGGACGTTGCCGGCCTTGTCCAGGACGACGGTGCCGTCCGGCACGGGCAGCACGAGGTCCTGGCCGTCCTTGCCGGAGCGGTTGTCACCGGCGCCGGGCTGGCCGTTCGTGGCCTTGCGGTGGGGGTGGTGGTGGTAGTCCAGCAGGGTGGTCACGGCCTGCTCGACGACGAGGATCACATCGCCGCCGCGTCCGCCGTTGCCCCCGTCGGGGCCGCCGAGCGGCTTGAACTTCTCACGGTGTACGGAGGCCACGCCGTGGCCTCCGTTACCCGCGGCGGCATGGAGCTCGACGCGGTCCACGAAGGTGGTCATGGTGGGTGCCTCCAGGTACAGCGGAAAGTACGGGAATGTCTCTTGACGTAACGCGCCGAGGGCGGACCCGCTTCCCCGGTTACCGGGAAAGCTGAGATCCGCCCTCGGAAGGTGCTGTGTCGCTCAGCCGTTGCCTGACTCAGGCAGCGACGGGAACGATGTTCACGACCTTGCGGCCACGGTGCGTACCGAACTCCACCGCACCGGCGGTCAGCGCGAACAGCGTGTCGTCGCCGCCACGGCCGACGCCCGTGCCCGGGTGGAAGTGGGTGCCGCGCTGGCGGACCAGGATCTCACCGGCGTTCACGGCCTGACCGCCGAAGCGCTTCACGCCGAGCCGCTGAGCATTGGAATCGCGCCCGTTCCGAGTGGACGATGCGCCCTTCTTGTGTGCCATGTCTCCTCAGTCCCTTACTTCGCAGCCGCGGGAATACCGGTGACCTTGATCGCCGTGTACTGCTGGCGGTGACCCTGGCGACGGCGGTAACCCGTCTTGTTCTTGTAGCGAAGGATGTCGATCTTCGCGCCCTTGTGGTGGTCCACGATCTCGGCCTGGACCTTGATGCCGTCCAGGACCCAGGGGTCGCTGGTCACGGCGTCGCCGTCGACAACGAGCAGGGTCGAGAGCTCGACCGTGTCGCCAACCTTGGCGGTGGAAATCTTGTCAACCTCAACGATGTCGCCGACAGCAACCTTGTGCTGGCGACCACCGCTGCGCACGATGGCGTACACGCGGATCTCTCTCTCACTCGGAACGGATCCCCTGATGCCAGCCGCTCGCACGGGCCGAGGCCCGGGACGATCCGGAAGGATGAGCGGCCTCTGCCGACAGGTGCGCGATGCGCCGAAGCCGGTAGGGATGTGCTCAGGGGTAGGTGCGTACGGAAACACACCGAGCGTTAAGACTACGGACAGCCGCCCTGCCGGTCAAACCGGCCCCGGCCCGGCAGCGGAAGCGCCCGGAAGGATCCCCGGGAGCCGCGAAGAACGCCTCAGAACGTACCCGCCCGAGGGGCGCCGACGGCTTCCTGCGGGACCACGCTCAGGGCCTCTGTCGGTGGCGCTGCGGGCCCTGCACGTGCCGCCCTGCCCTGGCCTGCGCGGGCGTACGGGGCCGTTGTGCGCCCACTCCCCCGCCGCACGGGCCGCGGGCCCCTGTCCTCGTCCCGCACACGTCTGTGGGCCCCGCCTCGGTCGAGGCGGGGCCCACAGACGCTGTCACTTCCCGGCCGGTCCTACAGGTCGGTCGAGGCCGTCACGGAAGGCGACGACTGCTCGGCGGCGACGGTCTTCTTCGCCGCTGCCTTCTTCGTCGTCGTCTTCTTCGCCGCGGTCTTCTTCGCGACCGTCTTGGCAGCCGTCTTCTTGGTGGCCGCCTTCTTCGCCGTGGCCTTCTTGGCGGTCTTCCGCGCCGCGGCCTTCTTCACCGGAGCTTCTGCTTCCGCTGCCTCGGTGTCAGGCACGTCGGACGGGTCGGAACCGGCGTCCGTGACCACCACGGCCGCTGCCTCTTCGGTGCCGGCCGGCGACCCCGCCGGGGCGGTGGCCTTCCGCGTCGCCCGGCGACGGGCACGCGGCGGGGCCGCCTCCGCGTCAGCCGCCGGAGCCTCGGGCTCCGGAGCCTTCTCCGCAGGAGCGGGCGCCGGTGCCACGGCGGCCTCGACCACCGGGTCCTCCGCCGCGACGGGCTCCGCCGCGGGCTCGGCCGGATGCACCGGCGGTGTCACGTCGGCCTGCTTGGGCGAGCCCGCCGGGGCGGTCGCCTTCCGGGTCGCCCGGCGACGCGTACGCGCCGGAGGCGCGGCCTCGGCCTCGGGGGCGGCGGGAGCCTCCGCCCGGGTCTCGGCCACCGGCTCGGGCTGCTGCTCCTCGGCCACGGGGGCCGCCGGAGCGGGCTCGGCCACCGGGGCGGGCGCACCGGCCGGAGCCGTGGCCTTGCGGGTCGCGCGCCGGCGGCCACGGCCGCGCGACGCCGCCGCCTCGGCCTCGGCCGGGCTGCTGTACAGCTCCTCGTCGGCGACGAACTCCGGCTCGGGCAGCGCCACCGGGGCGGCGACCTCCGCGGCCACCTCGGCCTCGGTCTCGACCTCGGCCGGCTGCTCGTGCTCGTGCTCCTGGCCGTGCTCGTGCTCGTGTCCCGCGCCGCCGCGACCGCGCTTCTTGGAGCGCTTGCCACCGCCGCCACCGGCGGCCGTGGGCTGCTCCATGTGGACGATCACGCCGCGCCCGTTGCAGTGGACGCAGGTCTCGGAGAAGGACTCCAGCAGACCCTGGCCCACCCGCTTACGGGTCATCTGGACCAGGCCCAGCGAGGTGACCTCGGCGACCTGGTGCTTCGTACGGTCGCGGCCCAGGCACTCCAGGAGCCGCCGCAGGACCAGGTCCCGGTTGGACTCCAGCACCATGTCGATGAAGTCGACGACGACGATGCCGCCGAGGTCGCGCAGCCGCAGCTGGCGGACGATCTCCTCGGCCGCCTCCAGGTTGTTCTTGGTGACGGTCTCCTCGAGGTTTCCGCCCTGGCCGGTGAACTTGCCGGTGTTGACGTCGACGACGACCATCGCCTCGGTCTTGTCGATCACCAGCGAGCCGCCGCTCGGCAGATAGACCTTGCGGTCCAGCGCCTTCATCAGCTGCTCGTCGATGCGGTACGTCGCGAAGACGTCGACCTCGGAGGTCCAGCGCGACAGCCGGTCACTGAGGTCCGGTGCGACGTGCGAGACGTAGCCGTGGATGGTGTCCCAGGCGTCGTCACCGCTGACGATCACCTTCGAGAAGTCCTCGTTGAAGATGTCGCGGACGACCCGGACGGTCATGTCCGGCTCGCCGTAGAGCAGCGTCGGCGCGTTGGAGCTGCTGGTGCTCTTCGACTTCTTCTGGATCTCTTCCCACTGGCCCTGCAGCCGCTCGACGTCGCGGCGCAGCTCGTCCTCGCTCGCGCCCTCGGCGGCGGTGCGCACGATGACACCCGCGTCCTCGGGAACGATCTTCTTGAGAATGGTCTTCAGCCGGGCACGCTCGGTGTCGGGCAGCTTGCGGCTGATGCCGGTCATCGAGCCTTCGGGCACGTAGACCAGGTACCGGCCGGGCAGCGAGACCTGGCTGGTCAGACGGGCACCCTTGTGGCCGATCGGGTCCTTCGTCACCTGGACGAGGACGGACTGGCCCGACTTGAGCGCGGTCTCGATGCGGCGCGGCCCGTGGGCCATGCCGAGTGCCTCGAAGTTGACCTCGCCCGCGTAGAGGACGGCGTTGCGGCCCTTGCCGATGTCGACGAAGGCGGCCTCCATGGACGGCAGTACGTTCTGCACCTTGCCCAGGTAGACGTTGCCGACGTAGCTGGTGGCCTGCTCCTTGTTGACGTAGTGCTCGACGAGCACGTTGTCCTCGAGGACACCGATCTGGGTGCGCTCGCCGCTCTGGCGGACGACCATGACGCGCTCGACGGCCTCACGGCGGGCCAGGAACTCGGCCTCGGTGATGATCGGGACGCGGCGGCGGCCCTGCTCGCGCCCCTCGCGGCGGCGCTGCTTCTTGGCTTCCATGCGGGTCGAGCCCTTGATGGACTGGACCTCGTCGAAGCCGGTGCCGGGCTCGCGCTCGGCCTCCTTCTTACGGGGCTCGCGGACCTTGACGACCGTGCGCTCCGGGTCGTCGGCGCCCGTCCCCGTGTCCTCGCCGGCGGCGTCCCCGCTGCGGCGGCGACGACGGCGGCGGCGACGGCTGCTGCTGGAGCCGGAGGAGGACTCGTGCTCCTCCTCGTCCTCGTCGTCGTGCGCCTGCTGCTCGTCATCGGAACGGTCCGAGCCGGCGTCGTCCTGCTGCTCGGCGTCGTCCGTGTCGTTGGCCTCGCCGCGACGGCGGCGACGGCCACCACGGCGGCGACGGCGCGAGGGACGGTCCCCGTACTCGTCCGTCTCGTCGCCCTCGTGCTCGGCGTCGGTCTCGGGCTCGGCCTCGTGCTCGTCCTCGACGGGGGCGGCCGGAGCCGCCTGCTCGGCCGGAAGCGTCACCGGCGTCGCGGCCGGCTCGGTCTCCACGGCCTCGCCACGGCGGCGGCGACGGCGGCGCGAACCGCCCTGGGGCGCGGACTCGGCGGCTTCGGCGGGTGCGGCGGCCTCGGCGGTACGCCTGCTCCCGTCCTTGCGCGGCGCGCGGTCCTCGCTCGTCTGCTCCTCGGCTCCGTCGCTCTCGTCGTAGACCGGGGCGGAACCCACGGCGGCAGCGGCGGCAGCCGCGGTCTCCGGGGTCTGGAACATCGGCTCGGAGAAGACCGGGGCCTGGAAGACGGCCACGGCGGGGCGCGTCGCGCGGCGTCCCTTGCGGGCGGGCTCCTCGGTCTTCCCGGTGAACTCGGGGCGGCCGGCGGCGGCGGTGGCGCGGCGGCGCTGGCGGCCGCGCGGCGCGGCCTCCTCGACCTGCTCCGCCTCGGCGGCCAGCTCATCGGCCACCGCGGCGGGGAGGTCCTCACCCTTCTCGGCGGCCGCCTCGGCGACCTCCTCGACGGGCTGCGGGGCACCGGCCGGCGCGGACGCCTTACGGGAGGCACGGCGGCGGGCACGCGCGGGCGGCGCCGCCTCGACGGCGGGCGCCTCGACGGTCTCCTCTGCGCGGGCGGGTGCGGCGGCCGGCTCGGCGGCCTCCGCAACCGGTTCGGCCACGATCGCGGCCGACGGCTCCGCGGTCCGGGCGCCCTGCGGCGTACCGGCCGGGGCCGACGCACGACGGCGGGTACGGCCTCGCGGCGCGGCTGCGGGCTCGGCCGGCTCCGCGGGGACCTCGGCGACGGGCTCGGGAGCCTTCACCGGCTCGGCCACGATGTCCTGCGCGGCGGTCACGTCCGTCCGGGGGGCACCCGCCGGAGCGGTGGCCTTGCGGGTGGCGCGGCGACGGCCGCGGGGGGCCTCCACGACGGGCGCCTCGACGGCCTCCTCCACCTCTTCGGCCTCGTCCTCGGCCGGGGTCTCGATGACCGGCTCCACGACCTCGGCGGCGGTCTGCGGCGCACCAGCAGGAGCGGTCGCCTTACGGACCGCGCGGCGGCGGGTACGGGCGGGCGGCGCGGCCTCGGCCGGCTCCTCGCTCACGGCAGGGGCCTCAGGGGTGGCCGGGATCTCGGCGACGGCCTCCGGGGCCGGCTCCACGATTTCGGCGGCGGCCTGCGGCGCACCCGCAGGAGCGGTCGCCTTACGGACCGCTCGACGACGGGCACGTGCCGGAGGCGCGGCCTCGGCGGCGGGCTCGGCGGAGGCGGCCGGTGCGGCCGGCGTGACGTCCTCGGCGGTGGACGCGCCCGGCGCGCCCGACGGCGGGCCGGCGGGGCGGGACGCCGCGCGGCGCCTGCGGCGCGGCGGCAGCTTGTCCCCGGGGGCGTTGTTGTCGTCCGTGTTCACGGGGTTTCCGGTGTTACCGGGTTCGTTCGGCTCGTGCATGCGGGCGGTTCTCCCGTCGCGCTCCCGGGCGCCACGCCTTGTTCCGGTCCGACGCGATTCGCGTGATGTGCGCGATACCGCCGTCCGGGGCGCGGGCGCCGCACGGGAGCTGATGTCTGGCTCGCCGGTTCCGTACGCGTACGCACGGCCTGGCGAAAGTCTTATGGGGCGGTGCGCGGCCCGACCCAGGTGGCTCCCGAGTCCGAGGGCTGCGCTACAACGACCGCCTTACGCGGAACCTGCACCTTCCGGCGCCGTCGCGGCGGCTGCCGGATCGGCCGTGGAAACGGCCGGGGCTGCCTCGCGGTCAGGCGCGAGCGGGTCGGTCACCGTGCCGGACTCCTCGTCGAAGAGCCCCTGCGCCAGCCTGGTCACCGCTGCGGGGACCGGCGGCGCCAGGTCGGCCACAGCTCGGAGACCGGACAGGACGTCGTCGGGTCGCACGGCAGGTGTCACGTGCCGCACTACCAGCCGCAGTATCGCACAGGGCCCGTCCCCGGACCTATCAGGCTGTGGATCCAGGGCCTCGAGCCCGGCGACCGCGGCACGGGCGTCGAAGGTCCGCATGCCGTTCTTCGCGCGGCGCTGGACCTCGACGGTCTCCGCGCCCAGGAAGGCGGCGACGGCCTTTTCGGCGTCCTGAACGGTGACCCCGTCCAGCCGCATCTCCCATACGGAGGCGGTCAGCCGGTCGGCGAGGCCGGAGGTACGGGCCTCCACCGCGTCGATGACGTCGAGGCCCTCGGGCATCGACGCGTCGAGCAGTCTGCGCAGTGTGTCCGGGTCCCGCGCCTCGGTGAGGGCGATCTCCAGGAATTCGGCCTCGCTGCCCGTGCCCGTGGGCGCGGCGTTGGCGTACGACACCTTCGGGTGCGGGGTGAAGCCGGCCGAGTAGGCCATCGGCACCTCGGAGCGGCGCAGCGCCCGCTCGAAGGCACGCTGGAAGTCTCTGTGACTGGTGAACCGGAGGCGGCCCCGCTTGGTGTAGCGCAGTCGGATGCGCTGCACCGCCGGTGCGGGCGGCGGGCCTTCGGGCTGTCGCTTGCCCAGTGGTTCTTCTCCTCGGTGCGGGGCGGCCGCGGTGGCGTGCCGCCCACGAAGTACGGGGTGCCCCGGGGTGCCGCTCCGGCTCACCCCCGCTCGACGGTTTTGTCGGCAAGCAGGGAGATCTCTGGTGCGGGCGCCGCGCTGGGGACAGTCGTTGTCCTACCCAGGGTACGCGCAGCGGACCCTTCGAGTTCCCGCGCGTCCGTGACCTGCGGTGGTCCCACCAGGGCGCGCCATGCGTCCCTGCGGGCCGTGCGGAGGGTCTCGCGGGCCGAGGCGAACGCGCCGCGGGCCGCGCGTCCGGCCTCCAGAGCGGCCCTCTTGACGGGGGCCCAGACGGCGTCGCGCACGAAGTGCCCCACCGGCGTGAACACCGCGCGGTAGACCCAGGTCACCGGCGCACCGACCAGGTGCCACGCCAGCCAGGCCAGGGCGCGGCCGACGGCGCGGGAGATGAACCCGGCGATCCGCCAGGCGACACCGAAGGCGGCCGCGATCTCCCGGCCCCCGGGCGCCAGGATCCGGCGGTACACCCAGGCGAGTGGCAGCACGAGCAGGCTCATGACCAGCCACACGACGGCGGTCCGGAGCCCCCGGCCGGTGGCGGCGATCCCCTTTCCGGCCATCAGGAACATCCATGCGATGCCGTGTCCCAGCGGTGTCAGCACGTACCGGTACACCCGGGCGAGCGGCAGTACGAGCAGGTGCGTCACCAGCCAGTCCACCGCGATACCGAGCGGCTTGAGGACGTACCGCCACACGCCGACGGCGGGCCACACCAGGAGGAAGGTGATGAGTCCGGTGACCGCCGGGACGAGGAGCTTGCCGTACACCCACCGCAGCCCGTGTCCGAACGGGGTGAGTACGGCTCCGTAGAGCCACACCAGTGGCACGACGACCCTGTACCGGACGGCCGGGACGACGACGTAGCGCCACAGGCCCACCCAGGGCCATACGAGAAGGGCCACGGTCAGCCAGGCGAGCGCCCTTCCGACCGGGGTGAGCACCTGATCGTACAGCCACTCCAGCGCCCGTCCGAGGGGTCGCAGCAGCACCCGTTCGACGAGGCGGCCTCCCGCGACGAGAAGGTCCCAGATCATCCGGACCGGAAGGACCAGGACGAGCACCACGATCCTCACGGGGATCCTGACCAGGGTCGTCAGACAGCCTTCTCCGCCTTCGTACGGCGCGGGCGTGCGGTGCTTGTCGAGGTCCATGCCGTAAGGGACGCGAACGCCCGGCCCGGAGTTTCCCGGGCCGGGCGTTCGTCACCAGGCTGTCACCCGGAGGGTCTACTTCACCACCGTGAGCGGCAGGAGCTTCTTGCCGGTGGGGCCGATCTGGATGTCCAGGTCGAGCTGCGGGCACACGCCGCAGTCGAAGCAGGGCGTCCAGCGGCAGTCCTCGACCTCGGTCTCGTCGAGCGAGTCCTGCCAGTCCTCCCAGAGCCAGTCCTTGTCGAGACCGGAGTCCAGGTGGTCCCAGGGCAGGACCTCCTCGTACGTCCGCTCGCGGGTGGTGTACCAGTCGACGTCGACACCGAAGGCGGGGAGCGCCTTCTCCGCGCTCCTCATCCAGAGGTCGTAGCTGAAGTGCTCGCGCCAGCCGTCGAAGCGGCCGCCGGACTCGTAGACCTCGCGGATGACGGAGCCGACCCGGCGGTCACCGCGGGAGAGCAGGCCCTCGACGATGCCGGGCTTGCCGTCGTGGTAGCGGAAGCCGATGGAACGGCCGTACTTCTTGTCGTCGCGGATCTTGTCCCGGAGCTTCTTCAGCCGGGCGTCGGTGTCCTCGGCGCTGAGCTGCGGGGCCCACTGGAAGGGGGTGTGCGGCTTGGGCACGAAGCCGCCGATGGAGACGGTGCAGCGGATGTCGTTCTGCCCGGACACCTCGCGGCCCTTGGCGATGACGTTGACCGCCATGTCACCGATCTGGAGGACGTCCTCGTCGGTCTCGGTGGGCAGGCCGCACATGAAGTACAGCTTCACCTGGCGCCAGCCGTTGCCGTACGCGGTGGCGACCGTGCGGATCAGGTCCTCCTCCGAGACCATCTTGTTGATGACCTTGCGCATGCGCTCGGAGCCGCCCTCGGGGGCGAAGGTGAGGCCGGACCTGCGGCCGTTGCGGGTCAGCTCGTTGGCCAGGTCCACGTTGAACGCGTCGACGCGGGTGGAGGGCAGCGAGAGGCCGATCTTGTCGTCCGTGTAGCGGTCGGCGAGGCCCTTGGCGATGTCACCGATCTCGCTGTGGTCCGCGGAGGAGAGCGACAGGAGGCCGACCTCCTCGAAGCCGGTGGCCTTGAGCCCCTTCTCCACCATCTCGCCGATGCCGGTGATGCTTCGCTCCCGCACGGGGCGCGTGATCATGCCGGCCTGGCAGAAACGGCAGCCGCGGGTGCAGCCGCGGAAGATCTCCACGGACATCCGCTCGTGCACGGTCTCGGCGAGGGGGACGAGCGGCTGCTTGGGGTACGGCCATTCGTCGAGGTCCATGACGGTGTGCTTGGAGACCCGCCACGGCACGCCGGACCTGTTGGGCACGACGCGGCCGATGCGGCCGTCGGGGAGGTACTCGACGTCGTAGAAGCCGGGGACGTAGACGCCGCCGGTCCTCGCGAGACGGAACAGCACCTCCTCGCGGCCGCCGGGCCGGCCCTCGGCCTTCCAGGCGCGGATGATCTCGGTGATCTCCAGGACGGCCTGCTCGCCGTCGCCGATGACCGCGCAGTCGATGAAGTCCGCGATCGGCTCGGGGTTGAACGCGGCGTGACCGCCCGCCAGCACGATCGGGTGGTCGACGGTGCGGTCCTTGGACTCCAGCGGGATGCCCGCGAGGTCGAGCGCCGTGAGCATGTTGGTGTAACCGAGCTCGGTGGAGAAGCTGAGACCGAACACGTCGAAGGCGCCGACGGGGCGGTGGCTGTCCACGGTGAACTGGGGCACCTTGTGCTCGCGCATCAGCTCCTCGAGGTCGGGCCACACGCTGTACGTGCGCTCGGCGAGGACGCCCTCGCGCTCGTTGAGCACCTCGTACAGGATCATGACGCCCTGGTTGGGCAGCCCGACCTCGTAGGCGTCCGGGTACATGAGTGCCCAGCGGACGTCGCACTCGTCCCACGGTTTGACGGTGGAGTTCAGCTCACCGCCGACGTACTGAATGGGCTTCTGCACATGCGGGAGCAGAGCTTCGAGCTGTGGGAAGACCGACTCGGCAGACATCTGAGGACCTTCGTAGCTGGCAGGGGTGACCATCAAGCGTAACCCGGTGCTCAGCCTTTCCACGCCGCGCGCAGCTTCGGACGTGACGCCCGCGCCCAGACCTCGGGCAGCTCGCGCTCCCGTGCCGCCGCGGCGGCCTCCTCCTGCCCGTACAGAAGGCCCCAGGTGAAGGCGGACTCCCCCGCGCCGTGGGCCTGGACCGCCAGGGTGCGCAGGGCGTCCCTGGCCACGACGCTGTCCTGGTGGTCGCCGAGGACCGACTGCACGGACTTCATCCGCTTGGCGAACTTCTTGGCCGGCTTGCCCAGCGCCGGCCTGGCGGCCTCGGCGGCGTACCGGACGCGTTTGGCGGCCTTGCGCGCTTCGTGCATGGCCACGTCGCGTTCCGTGCCGGGCTGCAGGTCCAGGGCGTGGCCGACGCGGGTGGCGAGACGCTCGTAGTCCTTCAGCACGGCCCGGGGCAGGACGTCCCGCGGCGGCCGCGCGGCTCCGGGGAGCAGGGGCGGGCAGGCGAGGAGGGCGTCCAGGGAGTCCAGCAGGGCCAGGTAGCGCTCCGCGTCGAGCACGGAGGCGACCCGTCGCCGTGAACCGGTGCGCCTGGCGACGGAGGTGAGGGTCAGCCGGGCGCTCACGGGGCCCAGGAGAAGGGTGTCGGGCAGCCCGGCGACATCGGAGCGGAGCCGCTCGGTGAGGACTTCCTCGTCGCGGTCGACCCCGAGCTCCGCGGCGAGCCACTTCAGCTCGGCGCGGAGGGGATCGGTGACGGTGCGGTCGAGCACCTTGCGGTACGTCCTGAAGGCGCTGCGCAGCCGGCGGGTGGCGACCCGCATGCGGTGCACGCTGTCGGGCAGGTCGCGGCGTACGGCGGGGTCGAGCTCGACGAGGGCCGTGACCTGGCGGCGTACGTAGGCGAGCACATGGTCGCCCGCGGTGCGCGGGGACGGCGTCTTCGACTTCGCCTCGGTCTTGGCCTTCGCCTTGGTCTTCGTATCGGCCTTCGACTTGGCCTTCGTCGCCGGCGGCTTCCCCGGAGCGGTCTCGGCCAGCGCCCTGGCCAGCTTGGACGGCGCGGCCGAGGGCCGCACACCCGCCTTGCGCAGCCGCCGCTCGACGGCGTCGAGCAGGGCGGGGTCGCCGTCGTCGGCCAGTTCGACCTCCAGCTCGGTCCACGCCGCCGTGGTGCCGTGCCCGTCCTCGGTGAGCCGCTCCGCGAGGACCTCGTCGATGCTCAGCTCGGCGAGCAGGGCTCCGTCCTCGTCGAGGAGGTGGTGGACGTCGCGGGCGGAGAAGATCCGGACGACGGGGTTCACCGCCGCGTTCCGCACCCGGGAGCGGAGCAGGTCGCCGAGCTCGGGTGGCAGGGAGTCGGTGAGCGGGGCCCGGATCTCGTCACGGACGCCGGCGGAGACGGGGAGCTTGAGGTGCCACCCGGCGTCGTCCCCGCCTGTTCTGCGGCGCAGGGTCAGGGAGTCCGAGGCCAGCCGGAGGTCCTCGGTGTCGTAGTAGACGGCGTCCAGTTCGCTGAGTCCCCGGTGGACGACCGCGGAGACCCCGGCCGCACGGGTCAGGTCGGGCAGCCCGGCCTCCGGAGTCGCTTCGTACTTACGCTCGATCTCACGCTTCGAGTCCGCCATAAGACGAACCTATCCGCGATACCCCGGGATATGCAGGACGGAGCCGGGCCGTCCGGCAGGCACCGGAGGGCCCGGCCGCTCAGGCCGACATCGGCCGTTGCACCTTGATGGACTGGAGCAGCCCGACGGCCACCCAGACGGCGAACATCGACGAGCCCCCGTAGGACACGAACGGCAGCGGGAGCCCGGCCACCGGCATGATCCCGAGTGTCATCCCGATGTTCTCGAAGGACTGGAAGGCGAACCAGGCGATGATGCCCGCGGCCACGATCGTCCCGTACAGCTCGGTCGTCCCGCGGGCGATGCGGCAGGCCCGCCACAGGACGACGCCGAGCAGGACGATGATCAGTCCGGCTCCGAGGAAGCCGAGCTCCTCGCCCGCGACGGTGAAGACGAAGTCGGTCTGCTGCTCGGGGACGAACTGCCCCGTCGTCTGGGAGCCGTTGAAGAGCCCGGTCCCGGTGAGTCCGCCGGAGCCGATAGCGATGCGGGCCTGGTTGGTGTTGTAGCCGACGCCGGCGGGGTCGAGCGCCGGGTTGGCGAAGGCCGCGAAGCGGGCGATCTGGTAGTCGTCCAGGACGCCGAGCTGCCAGACGGCCACCGCCCCCGCCGCGCCCGCGCCGAGGAGCCCGAAGACCCAGCGGTTGGACGCGCCGGAGGCGAGGAGCACGCCGAGCACGATGACGGCCATGACCATCACGGAGCCGAGGTCGGGCATCAGCATGACGACGGCCATCGGGATCAGCGCCAGGCCGAGGGCCTTGGCGACGGTCCGGTGGTCCGGGTGGAGCTGGTCGCCCGCGTCGACCCGGGCGGCGAGCAGCATCGCCATGCCCAGGATGATCGTGATCTTGGTGAACTCGGAGGGCTGGAGGGAGAAGCCGCCGGGCAGCAGGATCCAGGCGTGCGCGCCGTTGACGGTCGTGCCCAACGGGGTGAGGACCGCGAGGACGAGCAGGACGGACAGCCCGTAGAGGACCGGCACCGCCCCCCGCAGGGTGCGGTGCCCGAGCCAGATGGTGCCGATCATCAGCGCGAAGCCGATGCCGGTGTTGAGCGCGTGCCGGAAGAGGAAGAAGTAGGGATCGCCGTGCGTGAGGGACTCGCGGTTACGGGTCGCCGACCAGACCAGCAGCGAGCCGACGAAGGACAGCGCCAGGGCCGACCCGAGCAGGGGCCAGTCCAGCCGCCGCACGACGGAGTCGCGGGCGGTGAGCTTGGCCCAGACGGAGCGTTCCTCGGGGGCGTAGCGCGAGACGGAGAAACCTGCCATCAGTCACGCCTCCCCACGGTCGCGGGCAGGGCGCCCGCGAGCGCCTGGGTGCCGTCGTCGACGGGAGCGGGGGTGTACGGCTTGATCTTGGGCGACTCGATCTGGCCGTCCGGCTTGATCTTGGGCAGGGTCTTCTGGGGCGTGGGCAGCAGCGCCTTCCTGATGTCCTGCTTGCCGCTCGGGTCGAGCCCGTACAGCGCGTTGTAGATGTTGCGCACGGCGGGGCCGGATGCGCCGGAGCCCGTACCACCCTGGGAGATCGTCATGACGATCGTGTAGTCCTTGGTGTACGAGGCGAACCAGGAGGTCGTCTGCTTGCCGTGGACCTCGGCCGTGCCCGTCTTGGCGTGCATCGGGATCTTGTCCTGGGGCCATCCTCCGAAGCGCCAGGCGGCGCTGCCCCGGGTCGCGACTCCCGCGAGGGCTTCGTCTATCTTGTCGCGCGTGTCCGCCTTGAAGGGCAGCTTGCCGTGGGCCTGGGGCGCGATCTCCTGGACGGTCTTGCCGTCGCCGCTGACGACCGCCTTGCCGACGGTCGGATCGTACAGGGTGCCGCCGTTGGAGATCGCCGCGTAGATGGTCGCCATCTGGATCGGGGTGACGAGCGTGTCACCCTGGCCGATCGAGTAGTTGACGGAGTCACCGGCGCGCATCTTGTTGCCTTCGAGGCAGCCCTCGTACGCGATCTTCTCGACGTAGGTGCCGTCCTTCTTGCCCTGCTTGCACCAGGCCGCCTTGTTGGCGTCGTAGAAGTCCTGCTTCCACTGGCGGTCGGGGACACGGCCGGCGACCTCGTTGGGGAGGTCGATGCCGGTCTCCTTGCCGAGCCCGAACTGGTGGGCGGTCTTGTAGAACCAGTCCGCCGGGTTCTTCTTCGGCTTGTTGCCGCCGTCCTTCGCCCACTCCTTGTGGGCCAGGCCGTAGTAGACGGTGTCGCAGGAGACCTCGAGCGCACGCCCGAGGCTGATGCTGCCGTAGCCCTGGGACTCGAAGTTCTTGAAGACCTGGCCGCCGATGGAGTACGAGCTGGGGCAGGGGTAGTTGCCGTCGAATTCGTAACCGGCGTTGACCGCGGCGGTCGAGGAGATGACCTTGAAGATCGACCCGGGTGCGGCGGTGCCCTGGATGGCCCGGTTCAGCAGCGGGAAGTTGGACTTCTTGCCGGTGAGCTTCGCGTAGTCCTTGGCGGAGATGCCGCCGATCCAGGCGTTGGGGTCGTATGTCGGCAGGGACGCCATGGACACGATGCGGCCGGTCTTGGACTCCATGACCACGACGGCACCGGAGTCGGCCTTGTACAGCTCGTTGGTGTTGCGGTCCATCTCCTTGCGGGCCGTCTCCATCGCGTTGTTCAGCTCGTACTCGGCGACGGCCTGGACCCGGGCGTCGATGGAGGTGACGACGCTGGAACCGGGCTGGGCCTCGTCGTTCTGCGCCTCGCCGATGACACGGCCGAGGTTGTCGACCTCGTAGCGGGTGACACCGGCCTTGCCGCGCAGTTCCTTGTCGTAGGTGCGCTCCAGGCCGGAGCGGCCGACCTGGTCGGAGCGGAGGTAGGGCGAGTCGGTGTCCTGCGCCTTCGTGACCTCTTCGTCGGTGACGGGCGAGAGGTAGCCGAGGACCTGGGCGGTGTTGGCCTTGCCGGGTGCGGCGTAACGACGTACGGCGGTGGGTTCGGCCGTGATGCCGGGGAAGTCCTCGGCCCGCTCACGGATCGTGAGGGCCTGCTGGGTGGTGGCCTCGTCGGTGACGGGGATCGGCTGGTAGGGCGAGCCGTTCCAGCAGGGCTGCGGGGTCTTGGCGTCGCAGAGCCGGACCTTGTCCTGGACGTCCTTGGGCTTCATGTCGAGGACGCCGGCCAGCCGGGTGAGGACGGCGACGCCGTCGTCCTTCATCTTCATCAGCTCGGTGCGGCTCGCGGAGACGACGAGGCGGGTCTCGTTGTCGGCGAGGGGGACACCGCGGGCGTCGAGGATGGCACCGCGGACGGCGGGCTGCACGACCTGCTGGACGTGGTTGTTCTTGGCCTCGTCGGTGTACTCCTGCCCGTTGCGGATCTGGAGGTACCAGAGCCGGCCGCCGAGCGTCAGGAGCAGGGAGAAGACGAGGACCTGGATGACGACGAGGCGGATCTGGACCCGCTGGGTCCGGCCCGTCTCCGGGATGTTGCTCACGAGGTCCCCCCAGTGCTGGTGGGCCGGCCGGGGATACGGGGGTCGCCCCCGGGAGAAGACAGCCTCACAGTCGCTTGACCCCCTTGATCCTTCCTGCGCGTGCGGCGCGGCTGCGGGCGGCCCGCAGGCGCATCCCGTTCCGCTGGCTGCCGATCCGCAGCCCGGTGCCGGTGGCCAGCCAGCCCGCGGCGACGTCACCGCTGCCGGAACTGTCGGCGACCGGGTCGTTCTCGGTGCGTCTGGCGAGCGCCATGATCAGCGGAACGGTGAACGGCGCCAGCAGCAGGTCGTACACCACGGCGGTGAACAGCAGGCTGCCCAGGCCCACATGGCGGGCCGCCGTGTCGCCGACGAGCGCGCCGACACCGGCGTACAGCAGGGTCGATCCGAGCGCCGCGGCGACGACGAAGGCCATCGGGGCGAACGCCGACTTGAGCTGGCCCTTCTCCGGGCGGGCCATTCCGGCGAGGTAGCCGATGACACAGAGCACCAGGGCGTAGCGCCCCGCGGCGTGGTCGGCGGGCGGCGCGAGGTCCGCCAGGAGGCCCGCGCCGAAGCCGATGAGGGCGCCGCTGACCGGTCCGTACACGAAGGCGAGTCCGAGGACGACGAGGAGCAGCAGGTCGGGGGTGGCCCCGGGCAGTTGCAGCCGGGCGAGGACGGAGACCTGGACGACGAGGGCGACCACGACCAGGGCGACGGAGAGCAGGATCCTGTTCAAGCGCATGACGTCAGCTCTATTCCTGCTCGTTCGCCGTGTCACCGGCGGCCGTGCCGGTGTCGCCGGAGGCGTCCGGGGAGGCGCCCGGGGAGGCGGAGGCGTCGGGTTTCTCGTTGACGTTCCCGACGACCTTTCCGCTGCCGTCGACGAGGTCGCCGTTCGGCTGGACGGTGACGGTGACGGTCGGGGTGGGCTTGGGCTTCTCCGGCTTCTTGGGCTGCGCCGGCAGGACCATGTCGCGGGGGTCCTCGCGGGGCGCCTGGACGACGATGCCCACGACGTCGAGCTTGGTGAAGCCGACGTACGGGCGGACGAAGACGGTCCGGGTGAGGTCTCCGCCGGACGGGTCGACGCGGACCACCTCGCCGACCGGCACGCCGGGGACGAAGGGCTTGTCCTTGCTGGACCCGAAGGTGACCAGCCGGTCGCCCTTCTTCACGTCGGCCTTGCCGTTGAGGAACTGGACCGACAGCGGGCGGGATCCCTGGCCGGTGGCGAAGCCGAGCTCGTCGGTCTTCTCCATCCGGGTGCCGACGGTGAAGTCGGGGTCGTTGGCCAGCAGGACGGTCGCGGTGTTCGGGCCGACGGTGGTGACCCGGCCGACGAGCCCTTCGCCGTTGAGTACGGTCATGTCGCGCTTGAGGCCGTCGTTCGCCCCCGCGTCGATGGTGATGGTCCAGGAGAAGCCCTGGGCCGCTCCTATGGCGATGACCTGGGCCGCCTTGATGCCGTACTGGCCGGCTCCGGCGGTCTTCAGCATGCTGTCGAGCTGGCGGACCTTGCTGGTGTTGCGGTCGTCGCTGCCGAGCTTCGTCTTCAGCGCGGCGTTCTCGTGCTCCAGGGCCGCGATCCGGTCGTGCCGGTCACCGGAGTCCCGTACGGCGCCGATGGCGTTGCCCACCGGGTCCACCGCCGCCGAGACGCCGTTCTCGACCGGACCGAAGACCGTGGCGGCGGCCTGCCGTGCTCCGTCCACCGGCGACTCCTCGCCACCGCGGATATCCACCGTGATCAGGGCGAATGCGATGGCGATCAGCAGCACCAGGAGCAGCCGGCTCTCTCGTGTGTCCCTCACGTGCGGCGGCCGTGCCTTCCTCGTCGGAATGTTCGTGCCTGTATACCAACGTTCCGCCGTACGGGACGGCAGTGCCCGTACGGCGGAACAGCGTGTTCTAGCGTCGGGGCTGGGCGTCCAGCACCTGCTGGAGTGCCTCGAACTCCTCGACGCACTTGCCGGATCCGAGAGCCACGGAGTCCAGCGGGTCCTCGGCGATGTGGATCGGCATGCCCGTCTCGTGGCGCAGCCGCTCGTCGAGCCCGCGCAGCAGCGCGCCGCCGCCGGTGAGGACGATGCCGCGGTCCATGACGTCGCCCGAGAGCTCCGGCGGGCACTTGTCGAGCGTCGTCTTCACGGCGTCGACGATCGCGTTGACCGGTTCCTCGATGGCCTTGCGGACCTCGGTCGCGGAGATGACGACGGTCTTGGGCAAACCCGAGACCAGGTCGCGTCCGCGGATCTCGGTGTGTTCGTCCTTCTCCATCTCGAAGGCCGAGCCGATGGTGATCTTGATCTGTTCGGCGGTGCGCTCACCGAGGAGGAGGGAGTACTCCTTCTTGATGTGCTGGATGATCGCGTTGTCCAGCTCGTCCCCGGCGACCCGGATGGACTGGGCAGTGACGATTCCGCCGAGCGAGATCACCGCGACCTCGGTGGTGCCGCCACCGATGTCGACGACCATGTTGCCGGTGGCCTCGTGGACCGGCAGCCCGGAGCCGATGGCCGCGGCCATTGGCTCCTCGATGATGTGCACCTGGCGCGCGCCGGCCTGCGTCGACGCCTCGATGACGGCGCGTCGCTCGACCCCTGTGATGCCGGAGGGCACACAGACGACGACCCGCGGGCGGGCCAGGTAACGGCGCTTGTGGATCTTGAGGATGAAGTAGCGGAGCATGCGCTCCGTGATCTCGAAGTCGGCGATCACGCCGTCCTTCAAAGGCCGCACGGCAACGATGTTGCCCGGCGTGCGGCCGATCATCTTCTTTGCCTCGGAGCCGACCGCCAGGATTCCGCCGGTGTTGGTGTTGATGGCCACGACGGACGGCTCGTTCAGGACGATGCCGCGCCCCCTGACGTACACCAGCGTGTTGGCAGTCCCGAGGTCGATAGCCATGTCACGGCCGATGAACGACATTGAGTTCCCCTTGTTCCCCATGAGGATGCGTCGGGCCTTCCCAAGAAGCGAAGAATGGCTTGTTTTGAGTAGGCGAGGGTTGGCGCTGCGGGCGTGGAAGCTTCCATCGTAGTGCCGTATGCACGGACACAGCGCGAGGGTCCTTCGCCATGGCGAGCGGAACGGCTGCCCGTTCCACCCATGGTGACGTTACGTCGGAGGGATGCGTTCCCGCGATACGGGACCCTATGCCGAAGGGCGACCGAATTACTTCGGTCGCCCCAGGTCATGAGCGCTGTTTGGCGGAGCCGAAGTCAGGAAAGCCCGGGAAAGAAAAGCTTGAGTTCTCGCTCTGCGGACTCCTCGGAGTCCGAGGCGTGGATGAGGTTCTCCCGGGTGATCGTGCCGAAGTCACCACGGATCGAGCCGGGCGCGGCGGCGATCGGGTCGGTGGGACCGGCCAGGGCACGGACGCCCTCGATCACCCGCTCGCCTTCGGCCACCAGAGCGACGACGGGGCCGGAGGCCATGAACTCGACGAGCGGCTCGTAGAACGGACGGCCCTTGTGCTCGCCGTAGTGCTGCTCCAGGGTCTCCTGGTCGAGCGTGCGCAGCTCCAGCGCGGTGATCGTCCAGCCGGCTTTGCGTTCGATGCGGCCGACGATCTCGCCGATCAGCCCACGCCGGACGGCGTCGGGCTTGAGAAGGACGAGGGTGCGCTGAGTCATGTACGGCTCCTTGGGGACTTCCGGTGCGGGTGAGGGCGAGATTACAGGGGCACGCGAACGGCCCTACGACCGGGTTTACTCTGCGTCATGCTCGGGGCCCGCGTGGGGGTCAGGCCGGAGCCTGCGTGCTCTCCTGTGCCTCGGCATGGGCCGCCCAGCGCGCCTTCGCCTCGTCGATCCTGCGGCCGTAGTGCACCGAGGCCCACCACAGGGCACCGAAGATCACCCCGAGGATGAACATCATCGGGATGAAGAAACCGCTCAGCACCAGCGCGATCTGGAGCGCCCAGCCCAGCTGAACACCACCGGGACGGGTGATCACACCGCAGAGCAGGACGGACAGCAGCATGCCGATACCGCAGACCGTCCACACCGTGCCCATGGACATGTCGTCGGACTTCATCGCCACGAGTCCGGCGAAGCCGATGACGAAGAATTCACCGATCAGCGTCGATGCACAGAGCGTACGCACAGGTCAGCGCCTTCCCAGGAGCAGCCGGGCCTCGCCGACCGTGATCACGGATCCGGTCACCAGGACTCCGGCGCCCGCGTATTCGGCCTCTTCCTCGGCGAGGGTGATCGCCGCCTCCAGCGCGTCGTCCAGACGCGGCTCCACCTGGACGCGCTCGTGGCCGAACACCTCGACGGCGACGGCGGCCAGGGCGTCCGCGTCCATGGCGCGCGGGCTGGAGTTCTGCGTGACGACGACCTCGGCGAAGATCGGCTCGAAGGCTTCGAGGAGCCCGCGCGCGTCCTTGCCGTCGCTGGCGCCCACGACCCCGATCAGCCGGGAGAAGCTGAACGCCTCGGAGACGCCCTCGGCGGCGGCGAGTGCGCCGGCCGGGTTGTGCGCGGCGTCCAGGACGACGGTGGGACTGGACCGGACGACCTCGAGGCGACCCGGCGAGAGCACCGAGAGGAATGCCTTGCGGACCGCTTCGACGTCGAGGCTGCGGGCCTGCTCCGCGCCGATGCCGAAGAACGCCTCGACGGCGGCGAGCGCCACCGCGGCGTTGTGCGCCTGGTGCGCACCGTAGAGCGGCAGGAAGATGTTGTCGTACTCGCCGCCCAGACCCCGCAGGGTCAGCAACTGGCCGCCGACCGCGATCTCGCGGGAGACGATGCCGAATTCCATGCCCTCGCGGGCGACCGTGGCGTCGACCTCGACGGCCTTCTTCAGCATGACCTGCGCCGCGTCGACCGGCTGCTGGGCCAGGATCACCGTGGCGTCCTGCTTGACGATGCCGGACTTCTCACCCGCGATCTCCGCGGGCGTGGTGCCGAGGCGGTCGGTGTGGTCGAGCGAGATGGGGGTGACGACGGCGACCGAGGAGTCGATGACGTTCGTCGCGTCCCAGGTGCCGCCCATGCCGACCTCGACGACCGCGACATCGACCGGCGCGTCGGCGAAGGCCGCGTACGCCATGCCCGTGAGCACCTCGAAGAACGAGAGCCGGTAGGGCTGCTGGGCGTCGACCATCTCGACGTACGGCTTGATGTCGTTGTACGTCTCGATGAAGCGTTCGGCGTCGATCGGGGCGCCGTCCAGGCTGATGCGCTCGGTGATCGACTGGACGTGCGGGGAGGTGTAGCGGCCGGTGCGGAGCTCGAAGGCGCTCAGCAGGGCCTCGATCATGCGGGCCGTGCTGGTCTTGCCGTTGGTCCCCGTGATGTGGATCGAGGGGTAGGCGCGCTGGGGCTCGCCCAGCACGTCCATCAGGGCCGCGATCCGGGTCACCGAGGGTTCGAGCTTGGTCTCGCCCCAGCGTCCGGCGAGCTCCTGCTCCACCTCGCGCAGCGCCCGGTCGGTCTCGGGATCGGCGGGGCGGTCGGGGACCGCCTCGCCCTGCGGCGGACCCGACTGGGTGCGCAGCGTCCGGCTCCCGGCCTCGATCACCGCCAGGTCGGGGTCGCGCTGGGTCTCTTCGTCGACGATCTCCGCGAAGGTGTCGTCGGGGTCGGACGCGTCGTGCCGGTCTGAAGGGCGGGGCTCACTCACAGGGCCAGTCTACGGATGGCCACGGACATCGCGCGCAGCGCCCGCTGCGGCGCCCGGCCCCGGGCACGGCGAAGCCCCCGCGCTCCCGGTCGGTCGGGGGCGCGGGGGCTCCGGTCCAAGGTCATCAGTCCTTCGGCAGATTCGCCAGCTGGGCGGTGATCCTCTCGATGTCGGCCTCGGCCTTGGTCAGCCGGCCACGGATCTTGTCCACGACGTTGTCGGGTGCCTTGGCGAGGAACGCCTCGTTGCCGAGCTTGGCGTTCGCCTGGACGATCTCCTTCTTGGCGGCCTCCAGGTCCTTGCTGAGGCGCTTGCGCTCGGCGGCCACGTCGATGGTGCCGGAGAGGTCGAGGGCGACCGTGGCACCGGCGACGGGGAGCGAAGCGGTGGCGTGGAAGCCGTCGCCGGCCGGCTGGAGGCGCAGCAGCTGCCGGATGGCGGCCTCGTGGGGCGCCAGGGCGGTGCAGTCCAGGGTGAGCGTGGCGGGGACCTTCTGGCCGGGCTGCAGGCCCTGGTCGGAGCGGAACCTGCGGACCTCGGTGACGACCTGCTGGACGGTCTCGATCTCCTGCTCGGCCGCCTGGTCGCGGAAGCCCGAGTCGTTCGGCCAGTCGGCGACGACGAGGGACTCGCCGCCGGTGAGGGTCGTCCAGAGCGTCTCGGTGACGAAGGGGACGACCGGGTGCAGCAGGCGCAGGGTGACGTCGAGGACCTCGCCCAGGACGCGCGCGGAGACCTTGGCCTGCTCGCCCTCGGCGAAGAACGTCGTCTTGGACAGCTCGACGTACCAGTCGAAGACCTCGTCCCACGCGAAGTGGAAAAGGGCGTCGGACAGTTTGGCGAACTGGTAGTCGTCGTAGAGCGCGTCGACCTGGGCGACGACCGTGTTGAGCCGGGAGAGGATCCAGCGGTCGGTGGCGGTCATCCGCTCAGGGGCCGGCAGTGCGCCCTCGACCGTCGCGCCGTTCATCAGCGCGAAGCGGGTGGCGTTCCAGATCTTGTTGGCGAAGTTGCGGGAGCCCTGGACCCAGTCCTCGCCGATCGGGACGTCGACGCCCGGGTTGGCACCGCGGGCCAGGGTGAAGCGGACGGCGTCGGAGCCGTACTTGTCCATCCAGTCCAGCGGGTCGACGACGTTGCCCTTGGACTTCGACATCTTCTTGCCGGTCTCGTCGCGGACCATGCCGTGGAAGGCGATGGTGCGGAACGGGACGTCGCCCATGGCGTACAGGCCGAACATCATCATCCTGGCGACCCAGAAGAACATCAGGTCGTAGCCGGTGACCAGGACGGAGTTCGGATAGAACTTCTCCAGCGACTCGGTCTGCTCCGGCCAGCCCATGGTGGAGAACGGCCACAGTCCGGAGGAGAACCAGGTGTCGAGGACGTCGGTGTCCTGGTGCCAGCCCTCGCCGGTGGGCGCCTCGTCGTTCGGGCCGACGCAGACCATCTCGCCGTTCGGCCCGTGCCAGACGGGGATGCGGTGGCCCCACCACAGCTGGCGCGAGATGCACCAGTCGTTGAGGTTGTCGACCCAGTCGAAGTAGCGCGGGGTCAGGTCGGCGGGGTGGATGTCGACGCGGCCGTCGCGGACGGCGTCGCCCGCAGCCTTGGCGAGCGTCTCGACCTTGACCCACCACTGCATCGACAGGCGCGGCTCCAGCGTCGTCCTGCAGCGGGAGCAGTGGCCGACGGAGTGGACGTACGGGCGCTTCTCGGCGACGATCCGGCCGTCGGCGCGCAGGGCGGCGACGATCGCGGACCGGGCCTCGAAGCGGTCCAGTCCCTGGAACGGGCCGGGGGTCATGATGATGCCGCGCTCGTCGAGGACCTGGATGGTCTCCAGGTCGTGGCGCCGGCCGATGGCGAAGTCGTTCGGATCGTGCGCGGGGGTGACCTTGACGGCGCCGGTGCCGAACTCGGGGTCGACGTGGGTGTCCGCGACGACCGGGATGGTGCGGTTCGTGAGCGGCAGCCTGATCCGCTTGCCGATGAGGCGGGCGTAGCGCTCGTCGTCGGGGTGGACGGCGACGGCGGTGTCACCGAGCATCGTCTCCGCGCGGGTGGTGGCGACGACGATGGTGTCGTCACCGTCGCCGTACTTCATGGAGACGAGCTCGCCGTCGTCGTCCTGGTAGTCCACCTCGATGTCGGAGATGGCCGTCAGACAGCGCGGGCACCAGTTGATGATGCGCTCGGCGCGGTAGATCAGGCCGTCGTCGTACATCCGCTTGAAGATGGTCTGGACGGCCGTGGACAGGCCCTCGTCCATGGTGAAGCGCTCGCGGTCCCAGGCGACGCCGTCGCCGAGGCGGCGCATCTGGCCGGAGATCTGACCGCCGGACTCTTCCTTCCACTGCCAGACGCGCTCGACGAACGCCTCGCGGCCCAGGTCGTGGCGGGACTTGCCGTCCTTGGCGAGTTCGCGCTCGACGACGTTCTGGGTGGCGATGCCGGCGTGGTCCATACCGGGCTGCCACAGCGTCTCGTAACCCTGCATGCGCTTGCGGCGGGTGAGGGCGTCGATCAGCGTGTGTTCGAAGGCGTGGCCCAGGTGGAGGCTGCCGGTGACGTTCGGCGGGG
This sequence comes from Streptomyces sp. NPDC079167, assembly GCF_040686735.1. Classification (NCBI taxonomy): domain Bacteria; kingdom Bacillati; phylum Actinomycetota; class Actinomycetes; order Kitasatosporales; family Streptomycetaceae; genus Streptomyces; species Streptomyces sp. NPDC079167. The sequence continues at coordinate 555,114 of NZ_JBFBLO010000001.1, forward strand.
GGATGACGACGGTGTACGCGGGCTTGTCGCTCTTCGCGTCGGCCGTGAAGTAACCGCGTTCTACCCAGCGCTCGTACAGCGGCCCCTCTACCTCGGCCGGCGCGTACTGGGTCGGCAGTTCGGGGGTGCTGGCTGGCTGCTGCGCTGCGTTCTCGGTCACGCCACACAGTTTAGGGGCGTCACAGTCGTGCACTGAAACCGGTTTGTTCAGTAACGGTGTACGTCCGGATGCCCTATGTGAGCGCCGCTTCCGTCAGGATGTTCGGAACGCATAAGCATTCTGGAGGGGACAGCGCAATGAGCTACAACCAGCCGGGCCCGTACGGCGGGCAGCCGCCGCAGGGCCAGCCCGGACCGTACGGCCAGCAGCCGGGCCCGTACGGGCAGCAGCCCGGCCCGTACGGCGGCCCCCCGCCGCAGGGTCCTCCGCAGGGCCAGCCCGGCTACGGCTACCCGCAGCAGGCCCCCCAGGGCGTCCCGCCGCAGCAGCAGCCCCCGCAGGGCTACGGCTACCCGCAGGGCCAGCAGCCGGGCCCGTACGGCCAGCAGCCGCCCACTCCCCCGTACGGCGGCCAGCAGGCGTACCCGGGCATGCCTCCGCAGCCGGGCGCCCCGAAGAAGAAGACGGGCCTGATCATCGGCGCGGCCGTGGTGGCGCTGGCGGTCGTGGCGGGCGGGGTGTACTTCCTGACGTCGGGCGGCGGCAGCGGCGACGTGGCGGACTCCACGAAGGGCTACAAGCTCACGCCGGCCGCCTCGGTGGACAGCTTCAAGAAGAAGGACACCGCCAAGTCGTCCTCGGACACGCCGACGAGCAAGGAGAAGTCCGAGGCAGAAGCGCTGGGCATCAAGGACCCCCACAAGGCCGAGGCCCAGTACCAGAGCGGCGATCTCGAGAAGAACCCGCTCACGACCAAGATGCTCATGTTCTACGGCAACTGGGGTGACGTCAGCGACCCCGCGAAGGCCCTCGACGGCATGTTCACGCAGGCCAAGATGGGTATGGCCGAGAGCGACGACGCCAAGACCTCCCTGGTCGGCAGCCCCGAGGAAGTCACGCCCTCCGGTTTCGAGGGTGCGCTGATGAAGTGCCAGGACATGAAGGTCGTCAACGACGAGGCCGACGGCACCGCCGCGAACGGGCCCAAGGAAATGGTCATGCCCGTCTGCATCTGGGCCGACTACAGCACCGTCGGTGCGGTCATCGGGGTCGACATCGGCGCGGCCATGACCAACAAGTCCATGTCGCAGGACGAGGTGGCGACCCTCGCCGCCAAGCTCTACAGCACCTCCCGCACCAAGGTCTGATCCCGCACAGCGCGAAGGGGCGCCCGGCCATCGGCCGGGCGCCCCTTCGCGTGCGCGTCGTTGTCGCTGCCGCTACGCGGACTTCTCGTGGCGGCCGCCGTCGTTCTTGCCGATCGTGCGCGGTTCGCGCGGGACCAGCGTCGGGTTGACGTTGTTGCGGACGACGTCCGGGGTGATGACCACGCGGGCCACGTCCTTGCGGGACGGGACCTCGTACATCACGGACTGGAGGACCTCTTCCATGATGGCGCGCAGACCGCGTGCGCCCGTCTGGCGGAGGATCGCCTGGTCGGCGATCGCTTCGAGGGCCTCGCGCTCGAAGTCCAGCTCGACACCGTCGAGTTCGAACAGGCGTTGGTACTGCTTCACCAGCGCGTTACGCGGCTCGACCAGGATCTGGAGCAGTGCCTCGCGGTCCAGGTTGTGGACCGAGGTCAGCACGGGGAGGCGGCCGATGAACTCGGGGATCATCCCGAACTTCACCAGGTCCTCCGGCATGACCTCCTGGAACTGGTCGCTCGCCTGGATCTCCAGCTTGGAGCGGATCGTGGCGCCGAAGCCGATGCCCTTGGCGCCGGCCCGCGACTCGATGATCTTCTCAAGGCCGGAGAAGGCGCCGCCCACGATGAACAGGACGTTCGTCGTGTCGATCTGGATGAACTCCTGGTGCGGGTGCTTCCGTCCGCCCTGCGGCGGCACGGAGGCGGTGGTGCCCTCCAGGATCTTCAGCAGGGCCTGCTGGACGCCCTCGCCGGATACGTCGCGCGTGATCGACGGGTTCTCGCTCTTGCGGGCGACCTTGTCGATCTCGTCGATGTAGATGATGCCGGTCTCGGCCTTCTTGACGTCGTAGTCAGCGGCCTGGATCAGCTTCAGCAGGATGTTCTCGACGTCCTCGCCGACATAGCCGGCCTCCGTCAGCGCCGTCGCGTCCGCGATGGCGAACGGGACGTTGAGCATGCGGGCCAGCGTCTGCGCGAGGAGCGTCTTGCCCGAGCCCGTGGGGCCCAGCAGCAGGATGTTGGACTTGGCGAGCTCGATCGCGTCGTCACGATTCGCGCCGCCGCCGTTCTCCCCGGCCTGGACCCGCTTGTAGTGGTTGTACACAGCGACCGAGAGGGCCTTCTTCGCGGGCTCCTGCCCGACGACGTACCCCTCGAGGAACTCGTAGATCTCGCGCGGCTTGGGGAGCTCCTCCCACCGCACCTCGGAGGTCTCGGCGAGCTCCTCCTCGATGATCTCGTTGCAGAGATCGATGCACTCGTCGCAGATGTACACACCGGGTCCCGCGATGAGCTTCTTCACCTGCTTCTGGCTCTTTCCGCAGAACGAGCACTTGAGCAGGTCGCCGCCATCACCGATGCGTGCCACGAGGTGCTTCCCCTTCGCCTGGGAGCAGCCTGGTTCAGCGGCTCCTGGTGCCTCTATCCGACGGTACCTTGCCTGGCCCCCCGTTCGGGCCCCCCTTGGCACGGTTCACACGGCCGTGGCCGTGCGAACGGAATGTGCCAAGGGGAAAGACCGACGTCAGACGGCCGCGCCTGCGGTGGTCTTACGGGTGGAGACAATCTGGTCCACCAGACCGTACGCGAGTGCGTCGTCAGCGGTAAGGATCTTGTCGCGCTCGATGTCCTCGCTGATCTTCTCCAGCGGGGTGGTGGAGTGCTTCGCCAGCATCTCCTCGAGCTGGGTGCGCATACGCAGGATCTCGTTGGCCGCGATTTCCAGGTCGGAGAGCTGCTCACGGCCGGTCTGCGAGGACGGCTGGTGGATCAGCACACGGGCGTGCGGGAGCGCCATGCGCTTGCCCGGGGTGCCCGCCGCCAGCAGGACGGCGGCGGCGGAGGCCGCCTGGCCCATGCAGACCGTCTGGATGTCCGGCTTCACGAACTGCATCGTGTCGTAGATCGCGGTGAGCGCGGTGAACGAGCCGCCGGGGCTGTTGATGTAGATCGAGATGTCGCGGTCCGGGTCCATCGACTCCAGGCACAGCAGCTGCGCCATGACGTCGTTGGCCGAGGCGTCGTCGATCTGCACACCGAGGAAGATCACGCGCTCCTCGAAGAGCTTCGCGTACGGGTCGTACTCACGCACACCCTGCGAGGTGCGCTCCACGAAGCGCGGGACGACGTAGCGGTTGTCCACCTGCGGGCCGGTGTAGAGGCCGCTCGCGGAGGCGCCGGAGAAGTTGTTCATGTGGGTGTTCACCATCCTGGTGGCGTTTCTGTGGGCTGGAGGTCTCGGCGTACGAGAGGGTGCGGGGTGGTGCACGCCCGGATCAGGCGCCGGTGCCGCCGCCGCCCGGGATGCCCGACGCGACCGAGATGATCTCGTCGATGAGGCCGTAGTCCTTGGCCTCCTCGGCGGTGTACCAGCGGTCGCGGTCGCCGTCGCGGATGATCGTCTCCACGGTCTGACCGGAGTGGTGCGCGGTGATCTCGGCCATCCGCGTCTTCGTACGGAGCAGGTACTGCGCCTGGATCTTGATGTCCGAGGCCGTACCGCCGATGCCGGCCGAACCCTGGTGCATGAGGATGTCGGTGTTCGGGAGCGCGAAGCGCTTGCCCGCCGTGCCGCCGGTGAGGAGGAACTGGCCCATGGAGGCCGCCATGCCCATACCGATGGTGACCACGTCGTTCGGGATGTACTGCATGGTGTCGTAGACCGCCATGCCGGCCGTCACCGAACCGCCGGGGCTGTTGATGTAGAGGTAGATGTCCTTGTCGGGTTCCGCGGCAAGGAGCAGAAGCTGTGCGGTGATCTTGTTGGCGATGTCATCGTCGACCTGCTGACCGAGGAAGATGATGCGCTCGCCGAGCAGTCGGCTGTAGACCTGGTCACCGAGGCCTCCACCGAGGGACGGCTCTCCGGCGGCGTAGGGCATCAGATTCGTCACGTATCCACCTGCTCGTCTCTGACGGCTCCGGCCGTCTCAGCGTCTTCGTACCGGGTGGGCCGGGACTACCCGACCCTTCCTCTTCATGGACCCTAACGCGCAGGTGGGACAACGCCATCCCGCTTCCCCAACTGTTCGCTGGGAGCGCAAGGTAAGCAGTCCGCACAAGGGTTCCAGGGCGGTCCCCCCGGGGCGCGGGCCGATACGACGACGGGCCCCGGACTGATTCGTCCGGGGCCCGTCGTGCGGATCAGATCAACGAGCGGAGCGGGGCTCAGGCCTCGTTCTTCTCGTCCTTCTTCTCGTCGGCCGGCTCGGTGGTCTCCTCGGCGGCCTCGACCGTCTCGGTGGCCTCGTCCTCGTCGTCCTCGAGCTCGACGACCTCACCGTTGGTGTCGACGACCTTGGCGGCCTCGACCACGACGGCGAGCGCCTTGCCGCGGGCGACCTCGCCGACGAGCATCGGCACCTGGCCGCCTTCGACGACGGCCTGGGCGAACTGGTCGGGGCTCATGCCGGAGGACTGCGCGCGCCGCATGAGGTGCTCGGTGAGCTCCTCCTGGTTGACGTTCAGCTTCTCCTTGTTGACGAGCTCGTCAAGGATGAACTGGGTCTTGATGCCCTTGACGGCCTGCTCGGAGGTCTCGTTCTCGAACTCCTCCAGGGTCTTGCCCTGGATCTCGAGGTACTTCTCCAGGTCGAGACCCATCTGGCCCAGCTGGTGGTGCTCGAGGTTGTGCTTGCGGGTCTGGACCTCGTCCGCGAGAAGCTTCTCGGGGATCGGGACCTCGGCCAGCTTCAGCAGCTCCTCGAGGACGCGCTCCTGGGCCTGGGTGGCCTGGTCGTACTGCTTGGTGCTCTCGAGGCGCTTGCGGCTGTCCTCGCGGAGCTCGGCGAGCGTGTCGAACTCGCTCGCCATCTGCGCGAAGTCGTCGTCCAGCTCGGGCAGTTCGCGCGAGGCGACGGCGGTGACCTTGACGGTGACCTCCGCTTCCTTGCCCTCGGCGGAGCCGCCCTTCAGCTCGGAGGTGAAGGTGGCCTCGCCACCGGCCTCCAGGCCGGTCACGGCCTCGTCGATGCCTTCGAGGAGCTCGCCGGAGCCGATGGTGTACGAGACACCGGCGGCCACGCCGTCCTCCAGGACCTCTCCGTCGACCTTGGCCTCGAGGTCGATCGTGACGACGTCGCCCTCGGCTGCGGCGCGCTCGACCGGGTTGGTCGAGGCGAAGCGCTCACGGAGCTGCTCCACGGCCTTGTCGACGTCCTCGTCGCTGACTTCGAGTGCGTCCACGGTGACCTCGATGCCGGAGTAGTCCGGGATCTCGATCTCGGGACGGACATCCACCTCGGCGGTGAAGGCCAGCAGCTCGCCATCCTTGAGTTCGGTGATGTCAACCTCGGGCTGGCCCAGAACGTTGAGCTCACCCTCGTTGACAGCCTCGGTGTAGAACTTCGGAAGGGCGTCGTTGACGGCCTCCTCCAGCACAGCACCACGGCCGAACCGCTGGTCGATGACGCGGTTGGGGATCTTGCCCTTACGGAAGCCCTTCACCGTGACCTGCTGGTTGATCTTCTTGTACGCCGCGTCGAGGCTGTCCTTGAGCTCCTCGAAGGGCACCTCGATGCTGAGCCGAACCCGAGTCGGGTTCAGGGTCTCCACGGCGCTCTTCACGGTTCGGTCTCCTTGGTGGCTGACTTCTTGGGGTTCTGCTGGGCCGCCGAGAGGCGGCTTCGCGGATCGAGCCCGGTACATCAGACACACGGGCACGCAATTTGCATAGTAACGGCAAGCGGGAGGACTCCCACAATGCGATCTTGCTGGTGGTCGGGGTGGCCGGATTCGAACCGACGACCTTCCGCTCCCAAAGCGGACGCGCTACCAAGCTGCGCCACACCCCGTCGGTGCGACACGTAGGGTACATGCAGAAGGGCCCCGCGCAGACCGCTTCGCGCAGGCATCCCCGGCGCAGTCACGGGGGCACACCGATACGGGTGTGCGCGCACCTTCCCCGACCCGCTACGATGCTTCCCGTACCGAGTTCCGCCGGACCTCCCGGACCGGCGTCGCGGTGCTTGCGGGCGTAGCTCAATGGTAGAGCCCTAGTCTTCCAAACTAGCTACGCGGGTTCGATTCCCGTCGCCCGCTCCAACGGCTCAGGGCCGGCCGGAGGATTCTTCCTCCGGCCGGCCCTGAGTGTTTCCGTGGTCACTCGCCCGCCGGCTCCAGGGCCTCACGCATCGCCTTGGCGGAGGCCGCCGGGTCGTAGCCCTCGGGGACGCCGTCGACCAGGATGATGTCGCCCTCGATGTGCCGGGAACGCAGCGGTGCGATCTCCCTGTACGTCGGCGAGTCCCACCACGCACGCGCTTCGGCGATCCCGGGGAAGCCGAGCAGCACCACGCTCCCCGGCCAGCTCCCCTCCTTCACCTCGTGCGGCATGAAGTGCACCAGGAAGCGGCCGCCGAAGGCCTCGAAGGTCGCCGGGAGCCGCTCGACGTACTCGGCGATGTCCGGGTGCGGGGCGGCCTCTTGCAAGTGGGCTATCGCATAGGCGGGCACGGTGTCCTCGTCCTCCGGTGTCGGTCGGTCAGTGGTTCCGTGACGCCGGGAGCCCGGCAGTCGGTCCGGGCCGGGCTCCGCCACGTCACCTCAGAAGCTGATCTGGTTGATCGTGTCGGCTATCGAGTTCATGAATCTGTTGATCGACGGCGCGATGCCCGTCGAGGCGAGGAAGAAGCCGAAGAGCACGGCGACGACCGCCGGCCCGCCCTTGATGGATCCGCCGCGGATCAGCACCACCAGGACGATCCCCAGCAGAAGCACCACAGACAGTGAAATGGCCACGACTGATCACACCCTTGGTCGGTCCGCCTTGCCGGCCCGGTGGCATGCGGCCAGCACACCTCCGTCGCGTCCATCGTGCCACCAACTCGCCTGTGACTGCTGCCGGGTGATGGAGAGAGATGACCGGATCGCGCCATCCTCGCGCCCGCGTGCGACCAGGAGCGCCCTGGCGCGCTCCGGCGCACGCAGCGCACGCCCGGGGGCGGGGAGAGGGGCGCACCGAGAAGCTGTGCACCCGCTGTGCGCAGAGCAGTTCGAATACCGGCCGATGTGATCGTTTCCATATCCCCACACTTCATTCACAGGCTTTTGCCAGGAGTGCGTGCGACGTAATTCACTCTCACCAACCAGCCGCCGATATGCACCATTTAAGCCGGATGAATCATCACGTAACGGGCGGTTGCCGGTGGTTTCGCATTCGAAAGGCGGGGAACACGCGATATTTCTCAGGGGTTTTACGCATACCGATCGGCGGGTCTAAGGTGCATGAGATGTCCAAAGCTCCGAGCGAAATTCAGAGGGCCCCGATCACCCCGGAGAGCCGGGAGTCGGAGCCGAGACACGAGCAGATCCTGACGGCCCCGGGGGCGCCCTCCCCCGCCGTTCGGACAGCTCCTGCCCCCGTGGAGGCACCAGCACCGGCCAAGAGCCGTGACGCGTACTTCGACAATGTGAAGTACCTCGCGATCGTGCTCGTCGCCGTGGCCCACTCGTGGGAGCCGGTGATGGAGGGGAGCCGCGCGACGCGAGCGCTGTACATGGTCGTGTACACGTTCCACATGCCGGCGTTCATCCTCGTCTCCGGATACTTCTCGCGGTCGTTCAACATGAGCGCACCCAAGGTGAAGCGGCTCGTCACCGGCGTCGCGGTGCCTTACGTGCTCTTCGAGACCGCCTATTCGCTCTTCAAGCGCTACGCGGGCGGCGAGGGCGATTCGCCCATCACCCTGCTCGACCCGTTGTTCCTCACCTGGTTCCTGATCGCCCTGTTCATCTGGCGGGTGACCACGCCGATCTGGCAGTCGCTGCGCCACCCGCTCCCGGTCGCCCTGCTGATCGCGGCGCTCGCCTCGGTCTCCCCGGGCATCGGCGACGACCTGGACCTGCAGCGCGTCTGCCAGCTCCTGCCGTTCTTCGTGCTCGGCCTGCTGATGAAGCCCGAGCACTTCCAGCTGATCCGGCGCCGCGAGGTACGGATGCTGGCCGTTCCCCTGTTCGCCGTGACCCTGGCCTTCGCCTACTGGATCGCGCCGGACATGCGGCTCGGCTGGTTCTACCGCAGCGACAGCGCCCAGGAGCTGGACTTCCAGTGGTGGGCGGGGCCCGTGATGACCCTCGCGATGTTCGGATGCGCGCTGCTGCTCACGATCGCGTTCCTCGCCCTGGTGCCGCGCCGCCACATGTGGTTCACCGTGCTGGGCGCCGGGACGATCTGCGGTTACCTGCTGCACGGTTTCCTGATCAAGGGCGCCGGCTACTACGGCCTGTTCGACCGCTACGAGTGGCTCTCGGGGCCCGTTGGGCTCGTCCTCATCTCGCTGGTCGCCGCCGTGGCCGTGACCCTGTTGTGCACCCCGCCGGTCCGGCGCGCGCTCCGCTTCGCGACCGAGCCGGACATGAACTGGGCCTTCCGCAAGAACCCCGTCAAGCGCTGAGCCTGTCCGGATCGGCCCCTCCCCCCGGGGGCCGGTCCCGTCGGTGCGTCAGCCGGCCGCCGGGTTGGCCGGATCCCGCTGTTCGGCGGGGGTGACACCCCCCGCGAGCCCCAACAGGCCGCGCACCTGCGCATATTTCTCGCTCAGCCGGGTACGGGTCGCCGGCTCCAGAACCGCGAGCCGGTCCGGGTCCGCGTTGTGCGCCAGATCCGACTCCTTGATCAGCAGCGCCCCGGGTGTGGCGAGAATCCGCCCGGTGTACGTGAAGAGGTCCTCGCCGTCCCGCTTGGTGACGGCGAGGACCATTTCCTTTACCCGCCGGGGAAGCGGAGCCTCGTCCAGCCACTGCCGGGAGAGCGCGCCGTCCTCGACCGCGTCGTGCAGCCACGCGGCGGCGATCTGCTCCTCGCTGCCGCCCCGGATCCGCACACCCTCGGCCACCGCGGCCAGATGCTCCGCGTACGGGCGCCCCGCCTTGTCGGTCTGTGTGCGATGGGCCTCGCGGGCGATCGCTTCCACCTGGGACAGCGTCAGATACGGGATCGGCATGGGCCGACTGTACGTCGGGCACCGCTCCGCCCTGAAGGGTTCTCCGAGGCACTCCGAATCGTTCGGTAAACTAATTACTGACGATTCCTTGACGCACTCTTGACCGAACGAAGGAGACGGGCTCATCGGACACGCAGACACGCTCATCGCCATGGGGGGCGCGTTCCTCGCCGCCGCCGTCCTCGCCCGCGTCGGCGGCCGCATCGGACTGCCGACCATCCCCCTGTTCATCCTCGCCGGGATCCTCCTCGGCCCGCACACACCCGGGGTCGTCCTGCTCGACGACCCGCACGACCTTGAGATGCTCTCCGCGCTCGGTCTCGTGCTGCTGCTCTTCTACCTCGGCCTCGAGTTCCACCTGGACGACCTGAAGAAGGGCGGGCGCAAGATGGCGCTCGCCGGTGGCACCTATCTCGCCCTGAACGTCGGCGCGGGGCTCGGTTTCGGCTTCGCGCTGGGCTGGGGCACCTCGGAAGCGCTGGTCCTCGCGGGCGTGCTCGGCATCTCCTCGTCGGCCATCGTCACGAAGGTCCTGGTGGACCTCGGACGGATCGGCAGTCCGGAGACGCGGCCGATCCTCGGCATCATCGTCGTCGAGGACGTCTTCCTCGCCCTCTACCTGGCCGCCCTGCAGCCGATCCTGTCCGGCGCCGACAGTCTCGGCGCGGCGGTCCTCGACGGCGGGAAGGCGTTCGGCTTCCTGCTGCTGCTCGCCCTGGTGGCCCGGTTCGGCACGAAGCTCATCGGCAAGCTGATGAACACCAAGGACGACGAACTCCTCGTCATCTCCTTCCTCGGTGTCGCCGTCTTCGTCGCCGGGATCTCCGAGTGGTTCGGGGTGGCCGACGCGATCGGCGCGTTCATGGTCGGCCTGATGCTGGGCAGCACCACCTCGGGCCCCCGCATCCTGAAGCTGGTGCACCCGCTGCGCGACGCGTTCGGAGCGATCTTCTTCTTCGCCTTCGGGCTGTCCATCAACCCCGGCGATCTGCCGAGCGTGGTGTGGCCGGTCCTGGCCGCCGTCGCGGTGACCGTGGCGATGAACGTCTTCGCGGGGCTGGCGACGGCGAAGATCTACGCCTTCGGCCCGAAGGCCACGGCGAACATCTCCACCACCCTGCTGGCGCGGGGTGAGTTCGCGCTGATCCTCGCCACGATGGCGGCCGGCGCGGGCCTGGACGAACGGCTCTCCCCCTTCATCGCCGGATACGTGCTCCTGCTCGCGGTCCTGTCGCCCCTGGCGGCCGGCCGTTCGCACTGGCTCGCCCGGATCCTTCCCGGAGGACGGACACGGGACCAGGAGGCCGAGAAAGAGGCGGTACCGGTCTGACGCGCGGACGCCCGGGTGCGAGGGCCGAGCCCCGCACCCGGGAGGACTTCACGTTCGGGTGACGGCGGACACCTCAACTTGACGCCCGTACGGTTTCGACCGATTCGGCCGGATTCAGCCCCGGCGGGACAGCAGAAGCAGCGCGCGGTCGTCGTTGACGTCCTTCGCGCAGGCCTCGATCAGATGCCAGGCCGCGCCCTCGAAGCCCGTGGTGACGTAGCGGTCGGCCTCGCCGGTCAGCCGGTCGATGCCCTCGGCGATGTCCCGGTCGGACGCCTCCACCAGGCCGTCAGTGAAGAGCATCAGGACGTCCCCGGGCGCCAGCGAGCCCTTCACCGCGTCGAACTGCGCACCGTCGTACACACCGAGCAGCGGTCCCTCCGCGGCCATCTCCTCCCACCGGCCGCTGCCCGCGTGCAGCTGCAGTGCCGGGGGATGACCGGCCGAGAGGAGTTCGTAGTCACCGGAGTCCAGATCCAGGACGAGATGGATGGAGGTGGCGAAGCCCTCGTCCCAGTCCTGGCGCAGCAGATAGCCGTTGGCGGCAGGGAGGAAAGCGTGCGGCGGCAGGGAGCCGAGGAGTCCGCCGAAGGCTCCCGACAGCAGCAGGGCGCGGGAACCCGCGTCCATGCCCTTGCCGGAGACATCGGTCAGCACGACCTCCAGGGTGCGGCCGCCGTGGGTACGGGCGGCGACGACGAAGTCGCCGGAGAAGGACTGGCCGCCCGCCGGGCGGAGTGCCATCTCGCGGTGCCAGCCGTCGGGGAGGGGCGGCAGGGCGCTCTGGACCCTGATCCGCTCGCGCAGGTCGAAGAGCATCGTGCCGCCGCGCCGCCACGGCACCCCGACCCTGGCCCGGAACTGGGCGAGGACGAGCCCGAAGAAGCCGCAGGCCGCGACGGTCAGGACGATGCCCGGTGTGACCCGGGCGGGCCCTTCCGCGTAGGGGCCGAGGGCGACGGACTCCACGATCAGGGCCGCGGCTGCCGTCGCGTAGAGACTCAGCAGGCTGGCCGGCCGCAGCAGCAGTCCGCCCGCGACGATCGGCAGGGCCAGGGCGGTCGGTGAGCACCAGACCGGGTTGATCAGCGTGACGCAGGTGATCACCGGGATGATGATCAGCAGACCGGCCAGGGCTATCCAGTCGGAGCCGTCCCCGCGGAAGTAGTCGACTCCGGACCTGCGCAGCGCGATGCGCGCCCGGTGCGCTGATCTTCGCCACCGGGCGGGGTAGGTGTCTGCTCCTCTGCGACGGGCCATTGCCGGGACCTTATCCACCCGACGGCCTCCGGTGCAGGGGGACCCGGTGACAATGTGTTCGAAACTGGTTCGCTCAGGCCTCGCCGCCCTGGTAAGCAGGGGTCATGACTACGGAACTGCGGGTGTTGTCGGCGGAGGAATCGGAAGCCTGGTTCGGCTGTCTGGAGCTGGCTTTCGGCGGGGTCCCCTTCTCTCCCGAGAGCCGCGAGATGTACGCCGCCCTGGCCGAGCCGCAGCGTGCGCTCGCCCACTGGGACGGCGCGGACTGCGTGGGCACGGCCGGCTCGTACAGCTTCCGGCTGACCGTCCCCGGCGGGGCCGCGGTGCCGACCGCCGGGGTCACGGGGGTGAGCGTCTCCTCGACCCACCGCAGGCAGGGACTTCTGACCGCGATGATGCGGCGCCAGCTGGACGACGTCCGCTCGTGGGGCGAGCCGCTCGCTGTGCTGCTGGCGTCGGAGCCCGGCATCTACGGCCGGTTCGGCTACAGCGCGGCCACGACCGAGACGAAACTCCGGATCGACACCTCCCGGGCCTCCCTGGCGCTTCCCCCGGGCACGGACGGGGTGCGGGTGCGCCGGTCGTCACCGGCGCGGGCCCTCGACGCCTGCGAGGCGGTGTACGCGCAGCTGGCCGCGGGCCGGCCCGGCACTCCGCTGCGCCGGCCCGGCTGGGAGCGGGTGCCCGTCAACGACCCGGAGAGCGGCCGCGGCGACGGCTCCCCGCTGCAGTGCGTGCTCGCGGAGCGGGACGGCGAGGTCACGGGGTACGTGACGTTCCATCTGCGGCCCGCCTGGGACGACGCCGGCCCCCGGGGCACCGTGGCGGTGCGTGACCTGGCGGCGCTGGACCCCGCCTCGTACGCGGCGTTGTGGCGCTACCTCTTCGGGATCGACCTGACGACGGTCGTCGAGTGCCACAACCGGCCCGCGGACGACGCCGTGCTCCGGCTGGTCTCCGACGTCCGGCGCTGCGAGGTGCGGCAGCGGGACGGTCTGTACGTGCGGCTGGTCGAGCTGGGTGCGGCACTGGAGGCCCGGCGCTACCGGGCCCCCGTCGAAGTGGTACTGGAGGTGGAGGACGCCTTCTGCCCGTGGAACGCGGGGCGTTGGCGCCTGACCGCCGACGCCAAGGGCGCGGCCACCTGCCGGCGGACGGACGACGAGCCCGAACTGGCCCTTTCCGTGAACCAGTTGGCGGCCGCCTATCTGGGCGGCGTGTCACTGACGACGCTCGCGGCGGCAGGGCAGGTGCGGGAACTGCGGGCGGGCGCACTGGCGGAGACCGCCCTGGCGTTCTCCTCGGACACGCAGCCGTGGTGCCCGCACGGATTCTGAGCCCGCTCGGTCACCTTCCCGCCACGGACGGCTGGCAGGCCGGGCACCAGAAGAGGTTGCGGGCCGCCAGGTCCGCCGTACGGACCTCGGTGCCGCAGATGTGGCAGGCCTGCCTGGCCCGGCGGTAGACGTACACCTCGCCGCCGTGGTCGTCGACCCGCGGGGGCCTGCCCATCGCCTCGGGCAGGTGCTCGGGGCGGACGGTGTCGATGCGGTTGTTCCGCACGCCCTCGCGCATCAGGACGCCGAGGTCGGCCCAGACCGCTTCCCACTCGCCCCGCGTGAGGTCCTTCCCCTGTCGGTACGGGTCGATGCCGTGGCGGAAGAGGACCTCCGCGCGGTAGACGTTGCCGACGCCCGCGACGACCTTCTGGTCCATGAGCAGGGCGGCGACCGTGACACGGCTGCGGGAGATCCGCCGCCAGGCACGCTCGCCGTCCTCGCCGGCGCGCAGCGGGTCCGGGCCGAGCCGGTCGTGTATCGCGCGCTTCTCGGGGCCCGTGATCAGGGCGCACGTGGTGGGGCCCCGCAGATCGGCGTAATGGGCGTCGCCGAGCAGGCGCATCCGGACGGTGTCGGTGGGCGGCGGAGCCGGAGTCGTCCCGAAGCCGAGCTTGCCGAAGAGGCCGAGGTGGATGTGGACCCAGACCGCCCCCTCGAAGCCGAGGAAGAGGTGCTTGCCGTGCGCGTCGACGCCGGTGAGGGTCCGGCCGTCCAGCAGGGACGCGCTGTCGGAGAACTTGCCCTGGGGGCTGCTCACGCGCACCGGGCGGCCCGCGAAGCGCTCGTGGTGGTCCGCGGCGAGGCGGTGGATCGTATGCCCCTCGGGCACGGCGTTCTCCTGGTGACGCGCCTGTGCCGCCGGGTGAGGACCCGGCGGCACGGGGAAAGCGGGTGCGGGGCCGGTCAGCCCTGCTGCGGGTGGTGGGCCGGGATCGGGGGGAGCTCGCCGGTGTTCTCGTACGCCGAGAGCATCTCGATCCGGCGGGTGTGGCGCTCCTCGCCGGAGTACGGCGTGGCCAGGAAGATCTCGACGAACTTGGTGGACTCCTCCACCGTGTGCATCCGGCCGCCGATGGCCACCACGTTGGCGTCGTTGTGCTCCCGGCCGAGCGCGGCGGTCTGCTCGCTCCATGCGAGCGCGGCGCGTACGCCCTTGACCTTGTTCGCGGCGATCTGCTCGCCGTTGCCGGAGCCGCCGATGACGATCCCGAGGCTGTCCTTGTCCGCGGCCGTCCGCTCGGCGGCACGGAGGCAGAACGGCGGGTAGTCGTCCTGGGCGTCGTAGATGTGAGGACCGCAGTCGACGGCCTCGTGGCCGTGGGCCGTGAGCCACTCGACGAGGTGGTTCTTCAGTTCGAAGCCGGCATGGTCGGAGCCGAGGTACACGCGCATGGAGCGAAGTGTGGCACGGACCGGGCGGGGTAATGGTCAGCGGGGTCGGGACCCACCGGGCTTTCGACGGGTCCGGTCCGGGCCGGGGCTGTGTGCAAAACCACACGGGCAACGATCGGGTCAAGGAAACGGACTAGGGGGTTCCGATTTCGAGGCCGGCCGGGCTTGAATGCGTGGCCTCGTCTTCGCACCACCCCCGCTGAAGGCAGCACCCGACACACATGATCAGAAAACGTAAGGATTCGATCCATGACGTCGCAGACGACTCTGGCCGGACCGGGCCAACAGCCCGGCGAGCCGGGTAAGCCGGGATCTCCGGACGGGCTCCAGGCCGGCCTCAAGAACCGCCATCTCTCAATGATCGCCATCGGCGGCGTGATCGGAGCGGGCCTCTTCGTCGGCTCCGGAGCGGGCATCGCCGCCGCGGGACCGGCCATTCTCCTGTCGTACGCGCTGGTCGGCCTGATGGTCGTCTTTGTCATGCGAATGCTCGGCGAGATGGCCGTCGCCCGGCCGAGCTCGGGTTCCTTCTCCGCCTACGCCGACCAGGCCCTGGGCCGCTGGGCCGGCTTCTCCATCGGCTGGCTGTACTGGTTCTTCTGGGTCGTGGTGCTCGCCGTCGAGGCCACGGCGGGTGCCAAGATCCTGGAGAGCTGGGTCCCGGGCGTGCCGCAGTGGGCATGGGCCCTGATCGTCATGGTGGTGCTGACGGCGACCAACCTGGTCTCCGTCGGCTCGTACGGCGAGTTCGAGTTCTGGTTCGCCGGGATCAAGGTCGTGGCGATCGGCGCGTTCGTCGTCGTCGGCCTGCTCGCCGTCTTCGGCATCCTGCCCGGCTCGGACAACGCGGGCTCGGGCCTGGCCCACCTCACGGACACCGGCGGGTTCTTCCCCGAAGGGCCCGGGGCCATCCTCACGGGTGTGCTGATGGTCGTCTTCTCCTTCATGGGCAGCGAGATCGTGACGCTGGCGGCAGGCGAGTCCGAGGACCCGCGCCGCGCCGTCTCCAAGGCCACCAACAGCGTGATCTGGCGTATCGCGATCTTCTACCTGGGGTCGATCTTCGTGGTCCTCACGCTGCTGCCGTGGAACGACCCCTCGATCGTCGAGGACGGTTCGTACGTCGCCGCGCTGAACGCCATCGGCATCCCGCACGCCGGCCAGGTCATGGACGTCATCGTGCTGACGGCCGTGCTCTCCTGCCTCAACTCCGGCCTCTACACGGCCTCGCGCATGGCCTTCTCGCTGGGACAGCGGGGGGACGCGCCCAAGGCGTTCGCCACGGTGAACAAGCGGGGCGTGCCGCAGGCGGCGATCCTGTCGTCCGTGGTGTTCGGCTTCGTCGCGGTGTTCTTCAACTACCAGTGGCCCGACACGGTCTTCGCCTTCCTGCTGAACTCCTCCGGTGCGGTCGCACTGTTCGTGTGGCTGGTGATCTGCTTCACCCAGCTGCGGATGCGCGGCATCATCCTGCGCGAGTCGCCCGAGAAGCTCGTCGTACGGATGTGGCTCTTCCCGTATCTGACCTGGGCGACCATCGCGATGATCTCCTTCGTCCTGGTCTACATGCTGACCGACGACGCCGGGCGCGAACAGGTGCTGCTCTCGCTGCTGGTCGCGGCGCTGGTCGTGGCCGTCTCGCTGGTGCGCGACGCCCGCAGCCGGAAGGCGGAGGCGGCCTCGCCGGCCGAGTGACCCGCACGCGCACCTGACGGCGGAGGCCGGGTGCGCCAGGAAACACCAGAGGCTCGCCGGTCCCGTCAGGACCGGCGAGCCTCTTCGGTTCGGACCCGCGGTGTCAGCCGCGGCGCCCGATGAGCTTCCAGGACGCGGGCAGGGCGCCCATGGCCAGCGCGGCCTTGAGCGCGTCACCGATCAGGAACGGCACGAGACCGGCCGCGACCGCGGCGCCCATCGACATGCCGGTGGAGAGCGCCAGGTAGGGCACGCCGACCGCGTAGATGACCAGGGAGCCGACCGCCATCGTGCCCGCGGTGCGCAGGACGGACCGGTCACCGCCCCGGCGGGCCAGGCCGCCGACGACCGTGGCGGCCAGCAGCATGCCGAGGACGTAGCCGAAGGAGGCACCGCCCGGTCCCGAGGTGCCCTCGGAGAACCACGGCATGCCGGCCATGCCGACGACCGCGTACAGGGCGAGGGAGAGGAAGCCGCGGCGGGCGCCGAGGGCGGTGCCGATGAGCAGTGCGGCGAAGGTCTGGCCGGTGACGGGGACCGGGGAGCCGGGGACGGGCACGGCGATCTGGGCCGCGATGCCGGTGAGCGCGGCGCCGCCGGCGACCAGCGCCGCGTCCACGGCGTAGCGGTGCCGGGCTGCGGGCAGCAGGTCGGCGAGGACCGCTCCGGAACGGACGGGGGCGGCAGCAGTGCTCATCGGGACTCCGCGGGTGAGGTGGGCAGGCAGGACTGGAGGCGACGTTAGCCGACGGCACATCCCCGGATCACCATCAGCCGCCCACAAAGCGGCGGTTGAGGAGTTAGTCGGGTTCACACAAAGATCGGGACGCAATGACCCCTCGGCGTGATGCTGGTCACGGAGGTGGGGGTGTGCCCGGCACTCCGTTCGGGAAGGAGCGCCGGGCCGTGAGACTGTAGGTTCCCCATAAATGATCCGAGAGTGACCGCAGCTCATGCACGACGTGCCCCCCACGCACTCCCCCGTACGGTCCGAGCCCCTGGCCCACGGTCTGAAGCAACGGCATCTGACGATGCTCGGTCTGGGCGGGGTGATCGGCGCCGGTCTCTTCGTCGGATCGGGCGCCGGGATCGCGGTCGCAGGGCCGGCCGTCGTCGTCTCGTACCTGATCGCGGGCGGGCTGGCGATGCTGGTGATGCGGATGCTCGGCGAGATGTCGGCCGCGATGCCCGCGTCGGGGTCCTTTTCCGTCCACGCCGAGCGCGCGCTGGGCCGGTGGGCCGGCTTCAGTGTGGGCTGGCTCTACTGGTTCATGCTGGTGGTGGTGCTCGCCGTGGAGGCGACGGCGGCCGCGCAGATCGCCCACGCCTGGGTGCCCGCGGTGGACCAGTGGCTCTGGGTGCTGCTGTTCATGGTGGTGTTCACCGTGGCCAATCTGACGGCGGTGAAGAACTTCGGCGAGTTCGAGTTCTGGTTCGCCGCCCTGAAGGTGGCCGCGATCGTGGCCTTCCTGGTCCTCGGCCTGCTCGCCGTCCTCGGTGTCCTCCCGGACACGGACCCGGTGGGCCTGATCAACCTGACCGGCCAGGGCGGCTTCCTGCCGAACGGCTGGGACGGCGTGGTCTCCGGCGTACTGACGGTGGTGTTCGCCTTCGGCGGCCTGGAGGTCGTGACGATCGCGGCGGCCGAGACCGACGATCCGGCGCGCGCCGTGGGGCGTGCGGTGCGCAGTGCCGTGGTGCGCATCCTCTTCTTCTACGTCGGTTCGATGCTGGTGATCGTGACCGTGCTGCCGTGGACCGCGCAGCAGGCGGGGCTCAGCCCGTATGTGAAGGTCCTCGACTCCCTCGGGGTGCCGTCGGCCGGGCAGATCATGAACATCGTGGTGTTCGTGGCACTGCTCTCGGCGCTCAACGCCAACCTGTACGGCTCGTCCCGGATGATCTTCTCGCTGGCCGAGCGCGGCGAGGCGCCGCGCGGGCTGCTGAAGGTGTCCGGCGGGCGGGGCGGCGGAGTGCCCCGCCGGGCGGTGCTGGCCTCGGTGGCCTTCGGCTTCGTCTCCGTACTGCTCAATCTCCTGTGGCCCGACACCGTCTTCCTGTACATGCTCAACTCCGTCGGGGCGGTTCTGCTTTTCGTCTGGGGCCTGATCGCCGCCTCGCAGCTGCGGCTGCGGCGCCGGCTCGAACGGGAGGCGCCGGGCGCCCTGGCGCTGCGGATGTGGTGCTTCCCCTATCTGACGTGGCTGACACTGGCCGGTCTGCTGGCCGTCCTGCTGCTGATGCTCACCGATGACGCGGCGCGCCCCCAGGTGCTGTGGTCGGCGGGGGCCACCGCCCTGGTGCTGCTCGTGGCAGGGGTACGGGAGCTGCGGACGAAGGTGTAGGCGGGTGCACACCTTGTGTGAGCCCGGTGACCGTATAGCGGACAACGGTTCCCCGTGGTCGGGGCTCGTGGCCAGACTGTGGGCCGTCCCCTGTCCCGACCAGTGAACAGAGCCTGTCCATGTCCCGGACCTCCGCGCCGCCCCCCACGGACGCCGCCCCCACCGCCGACTCCGCGCTCACCCACGGCCTCAAGCAGCGCCATCTGTCGATGATCGCCCTGGGCGGCGTGATCGGGGCCGGACTCTTCGTCGGCTCCGGCGCCGGCATCGCCGCGGCCGGCCCCTCGATCGTCGTCGCGTACGGCGTCTCCGGGCTGCTGGTCATGTTCGTGATGCGGATGCTCGGCGAGATGTCCGCGGCCAATCCCGCGTCCGGCTCCTTCTCCGTCCACGCGGAACGGGCGATCGGACCGTGGGCGGGCTTCACCGCCGGCTGGTCCTTCTGGGTGCTGCTCTGCGTCGCCGTCGGGCTGGAGGGCATCGGCGCCGCGCAGATCGTCACGGGCTGGCTGCCGGGTACGCCGGAGTGGGCCTGGGTCGCCCTGTTCATGGTGATCTTCCTCGGCACGAACCTGGCCGCCGTGAAGAACTTCGGCGAGTTCGAGTTCTGGTTCGCCGCGCTCAAGGTCATCGCGATCACGCTCTTCCTCGTGCTGGGCGTCCTCGCGATCCTGGGCGTACTGCCCGGCACGGGCTCCCCCGGCACCTCGAACCTCACCGGGGACGGCGGCTTCATGCCGCACGGCTCGGAGGGCCTCATCATCGGCCTGCTCGCCTCCGTCTTCGCGTACGGCGGCCTGGAGACCGTCACCATCGCCGCCGCCGAGTCCGAGAACCCGGTCCGGGGCGTCGCCAAGGCGGTGCGTACGGCGATGTGGCGCATCGCCGTCTTCTACATCGGCTCGATGGCGGTCATCGTGACCCTCGTGCCGTGGGACGACCCCACGGTCGCCGAGGTCGGCCCCTTCTACGCGATGCTCGACCACCTCGGCATCAGCGGCGCCGCGGAGATCATGAACGTGGTCATCCTGGTCGCCCTGCTCTCCGCCATGAACGCGAACATCTACGGCTCCTCGCGCATGGCCTGCTCGCTCGTCGCCCGTGGCCAGGGCCCGAAGGTGCTCGGCAGGATCTCCTCGGGCGTCCCGCGCAACGCCGTGCTCGCCTCGTCCGTCTTCGGCTTCCTGTGCGTGCTGCTCAGCTACTGGCGCCCCGAGGACGTCTTCCCCTGGCTGCTCAACATGATCGGCGCCGTGATCCTGGTCGTCTGGATCTTCATCGCCGTCTCCCAGCTGATCCTGCGCAGGCGCACCGAGCGCGAGGCCCCGGACCGGCTCGTCGTCCGGATGTGGCTCTTCCCCGGTCTGACGATCGTGGCGCTGGTCGCCATGGCCGGCATCTTCGTCCTGATGCTGCGCCAGCCCGACACCCGCGACCAGCTGCTGGCGACCGGCGCGCTCACCGCGGTGCTGATCGTGACCGGCCTCGTGCGGCAGAAGCGGGCGGAGCGCCGCGCGCCTGCCGGGAGCTGAGCGCGCGGCCCGCCCCTGCCCGCGACGCGCCTCAGCCCGCCTGGGCCCGCAGGAGCACCTCGCCGGCCTCGGTGCGGAAGTAGAGCACCGAGCGGCCCGACCTGCGGCGCCCGGCCAGGCCACCGTCCAGCAGCACCTTCAGATGGCGCCCCACCGATCCCAGCCCCTGTCCGGTCAGCGCCACCAGTTCCGTGGTGCTCCTGGGGCGGTCGAGCAGCACGAGGACACCGGCCCGCGCGGGCCCCAGCAGCCGGCCCAGGCTGTCGGGGACGGCGGGCCGGTCCGCGTCCGAGAGCGTGCCTGAGCAGGCGTACACGACGGCGTACCGTCGCGCGGCGGCGTCCCAGGAGACCCAGCCCTGACGGGGCGTGACAGGGACGAACACCAGCTGTACGCCGGCGAGTTCACGCGGCGGGTAGTCGCGCGGGTTCACCTGGAGGCGGCTGCCGCCCAGCCAGCGCATGCCGGGGTTCAGCGTGTCCAGGGCGGCCGCCCAGCCGCCCTGGCTCAGCTGCCCCGCGCGCGCCACGACGTCCGCCTCGATGATCCGGCGGCGGCGCGGCCAGTCGGGGAGCACGATCCGCTCCCAGACCCACTCCAGCAGTCCGGCGGCCTTCCGCGGCAGGTCATCCCGGTGGAGAACGGCCGGGAGCGGACCGCCCCTGGACACCTTCAGATCGGCACGGGCCTGCTCCGGGGAGGTCGCGCGCACCCGGGCCAGATCCTGGGCGAACGTGGTCCCGCCGGCGGGTGTGGGGGTGAGGAAGTCCGCGATCCAGTGGCCGCCGAACCCGGTCCGTACGAGCTCCGCGGTGACCGGGTCGCCGGCCAGCCGCTCCCGGTAGGCGGGCCGGTGGGTGTCGGACCAGGCCCGCTCGGCCGGGTTGGTGGCCGCTCCACGCTCCAGGAACTGGAGGGCCGCGGTGGCCTCGGCCAGTTCCGACACGACGAAGCGCCCGGCGGCCAGGGTGTCCGCGTTGACCTGCCACCAGCCCATGGTTTCGCCTCCGCGCGAAACGGTAACGGCTGTGCGGGACCCCGGCCGAGACTTCCCGGCATGCTCACCTACCGGGAAGTGTTCCGTGTGCCGCAGTTCGGGCCCCTCTTCGCGACGAGCGCGCTGCAGGGCGCCGCCTCGACGACGAGCGGGCTGGCCCTGGGTGTCCTCGTGTTCACCACGACCGGCTCGCCACTGCTCTCCGCGCTCTCCATGTTCGGTGCCTCGCTCGCCCAGCTGATCGGCGCGACCCTGCTGATGTCGGCGGCCGACCGGCTCCCGCCGCGCGGAGCGCTGAGCGGCGCGGCGCTCGCCTTCGGCGTCGGGACCGCCGTCCTGGCCGTCCCCGGGCTGCCGCTGCCCGTGGTGTTCGCGGTCGTCCTGGGCGAAGGGGTCGTCGCGGCGGTGACCGGCGGGGTGCGGTACGGACTGCTCAACGAGGTGCTCCCCAAGGACGCCTATCTGTTGGGGCGTTCGGTGCTCAACATGTGCTCCGGCACCATGCAGGTCTGCGGTTACGCGGCCGGGGGCGTGCTGGTCGCCACGCTCTCCCCGCGCGGCACGCTGCTCATCGCCGCGGCCCTGTACGCCGCCGGCGCCACGGCGGCATGGTTCGGCCTCGCGCGCCGTCCGCCCCGGGCCACCGGGCGGCCGTCGGTGGGCGAGACCTGGCGGACCAACGCACTGCTGTGGTCCTCGGCCCCCCGACGGCGCGTGTACCTCTCGCTCTGGGTGCCCAACGGGCTGGTCGTCGGCTGCGAATCGCTCTTCGTGCCCTACCGGCCGGACCGGGCGGGACTCCTCTTCGCCTGCGCGGCGCTGGGAATGCTGGCCGGGGACACCGTGACGGGCCGCTTCGTGCCGCCACGGTGGCGCGGACGGCTGGGCACCCCGCTGCTCCTGCTGCTGGCCGCGCCCTATCTGCTGTTCGCCCTGCGCCCGGCGCTGCCCCTGGCCCTGGTCCTCGCGACGGTCGCCTCCACCGCCTTCTCCGCGAGCCTGGTGTTCCAGGAGCGTCTGATGGCGCTGACTCCGGACGCGATGACGGGCCAGGCCCTCGGTCTGCACTCCTCCGGGATGCTCGCCATGCAGGGTGTGGCGGCCACGCTCGCGGGGGCCCTCGCCCAGCGGTCGTCCCCCGCGACGGCGATCACCGTGATGGCGGCGGCTTCCCTCGTGGTGACCCTGGCCCTGGCGCCCGGACTGCGGCGGGACCGTCTACAAGGCGCGCCGACGGAGGTGGCCGTCACCCGAGACGGAGCTCCAGCAGCGGCAGTTCGCGCCCCGGGACCGAACCGGAAGGGGTAGCGCCGATCCGCACCGCGCCCATTGCCTCGTAGAACGGCTCGGCGTTCGGATCGGCGTCGATGGTGAGCCGTACGAAGCCCAGCCGGCGGGCGCGCGCCACGGTGTGCTCGAACAGGAGCCGGCCCACGCCCCGGCCGATGGTGTCCGGCTCCACGAACATCATCGCCAGTGCGCCCCGGGGCGGTTCCCCGGCGAGGGTGGTGAAGCCCAGCACGCGGCCGTGCTCCTCCGCGACCACCACTCGGCCACCGGCCGTGTCGCCGGGACGGACCGTCAGTTCGTCGCGGCAGGCCGCCATGAACGCCTCGTCGTAGCCCCAGTGGGCCTTGGACCGCAGGGCGAGCGCGGTCAGCGCCGCGGCGTCCCCGGGCCGCCCGGGTCGTAGGTGCATGCCTTCCTCCTGTGCCGGCTGCCGAGTACCGTACGCGTGGCCGTACATGAGGCAGCAAGGTTCCGTCCGTCCCGGCGTGACCCCGTGTGGCTTCGGTGGTCGCTCCGCGCGCCTCCCGAGGAGCCCGCATGGCTTTCCAGCACCCGCGCCGCCGCTCGATCCTTCTGGCGACAGCCGCAGTCTCCGCCGCGGCGGCGGCCCCCGCCGCCGCCTCCGAAACGCAGGGGGGCCGCAGGGGCCCGCTCGTCATCGGCCACCGGGGCGCCGCCGGGTGGCGGCCCGAACACACCGCCTCCGCCTACACCTTCGCGGTGCGGGCCGGGGCCGACTGGATCGAGCCGGATCTGGTCCCGACGAAGGACCACGTCCTGGTGGTGCGTCACGAGAACGAGATCTCGGGCACCACGGACGTGGCCCGGCACCCGGGGTTCGCCGGCCGCCGCACCACGAAGACGGTGGACGGCCGCGCCGTCACCGGCTGGTTCACCGAGGACTTCACCCTCGCCGAGCTGAAGACGCTGCGCGCGGTGGAGCGGCTGCCCCTGGTCCGCAACCGCAACACGGTCTTCGACGGCCGTGAGCAGATCATGACCTTCCAGGAGGTCATCGACCTGGCACGCGCCCTGTCGAAGGAGCACGGACGCCGGATCGCGGTCTTCCCGGAGACGAAGCACCCGACGTACTTCCGCTCGATCGGCCTGCCCCTGGAACCACAGCTCGTCCGGGCCGTACGCCGCAACCGGCTGACCGCACGCGACTGCGTCGTCCAGTCCTTCGAGCCGTCCAGCCTCCGCGAGGTGGCCGCCGCGCGCCTCGGACTCCCGCTGTGGCAGGCGCTGGGGACGGGCGGCGGACCGTACGGCCACCCGGTGACGTACGAGGAGATGAGGACACCGGCGGGGTTGCGCGAGATCGCCTCGTACGCCAGGTGGATCGGCCCCGACAAGTCCTCGCTGGCCCCTCCGCTCACCCTGCTGGAGGATGCCCACGCCGCCGGGCTGAAGGTCGGGGCGTACACCTTCCGCGCCGAGAACCGGTACCTCCCGGCCGAGTACCGGAAGGGCACCGCGCCGGACGACTTCGGCGAAGCGTTCGCCGAGTACGCCTTCCACTTCGGCCGTGGCGTCGACGCCGTCGTGACCGACTTCCCCGACCTGGCGGCCATCGCCCGCGACGCCCTCCGGACCTAGGACGAACGGCTGATCACCTTCGGGCCCTCCTCCTGCTAGCCTGCAATTGCGAAGGACTTGCAATAACCACCAGGTAGCAGTTGGAGGGTTCGAACCCATGGCCACGTACACGCTTCCGGAACTCCCGTACGACTACGCGGCGCTCGAACCGGTCATCAATCCGCAGATCATCGAGCTCCACCACGACAAGCACCACGCCGCGTACGTCAAGGGTGCGAACGACACCCTGGAGCAGCTGGAAGAGGCCCGGAGCAAGGATGCCTGGGGCGCGATCAACGGCCTCCAGAAGAACCTCGCCTTCCATCTCTCCGGCCACATCCTGCACTCGATCTACTGGCACAACATGAGCGGCGACGGCGGTGGCGAGCCCCTCGCGGCGGACGGTGTGGGCGACCTGGCCGACGCGATCGCGGACTCCTTCGGCTCGTACGCCGGCTTCAAGGCCCAGCTGACGAAGGCCGCGGCCACCACGCAGGGCTCCGGCTGGGGCGTCCTCGCGTACGAGCCGGTCAGCGGGAAGCTGATCGTCGAGCAGGTCTACGACCACCAGGGCAACGTCGGTCAGGGCTCCGTCCCGGTCCTGGTGTTCGACGCCTGGGAGCACGCCTTCTACCTGCAGTACAAGAACCAGAAGGTGGACTTCATCGAAGCCATGTGGCGCGTCGTCAACTGGCAGGACGTGGCGAAGCGCTACGCCGCCGCCAAGGAGCGCGCGGACGTGCTGCTGCTCGCTCCCTGATCCGCCGGAGCGACCCGAGCGTCCTGCCTCGTGATCGTCTTCTCAACCTTCACCGGGCAGGCGGATGGACGGAGAGCCCCCGCGAGGACATGACTCGCGGGGGCTCTCCCATGCCCACGCCTGCGCCGCCGGCCTTCAGCGTGTCGGCTCGGAGATCTCCTGGGTGCCGACGACGGCGAGCAGGTCGAGGAGTGCGGCGCTGTCGGTGCCGACCGCGGGAGTGAACCAGAGCAGCCGCTGCCGGCCGTCCTCGCTGAACAGGTTGAGGCAGTTGACCTCGATCAGGCCGAGGGCGGGGTGGTCGATGCGTTTGCGGTCGTCGCGCCGGAACGCCACGTCGTGGTCGGCCCACAGGGCGGCGAACTCGGGGGAGGTGCCGAGCAGCGAGCCGATCATCGAGGCGGCTTCGGAGTCCTTGGCATCCCGTCTGGCGGCGGCTGCCCGCAGGTCGGCGACGAAGGCCCGGGACTGGGTCTCGTGGTCGGCTTCGGGATACAGCCTCCGGGCGTCGGGCTCGGTGAACCACCGGTGGACGAAGCTGGCCCGGGGGCCCCGGAGGCCGGAGTGGTCCCCGAGCAACGCCACGGCGAGCGGGTTCTGCACGAGGGTGACGTGCAGGTCGGTGATGACCTGTGCGGGCGTCGACGTCAGACGGGTGAGCAGGTCCAGCATGCCGGGATGGATGTGCGCGGCGGGTGTGCTGTGCACGGGCACCGGGCGGTCCGCCAGGCGGTAGAGGTAGTCGCGCTCGTCAGCGGTCAGGCGCAGTGCCCTCGCCAGCGCGGCGATCATCTGCTCGGACGGCTGGGAGCCGGCTCCGCGTTCGAGTTCGTTGTAGTAGTCCACCGATGCTCCGGCGAGCTGGGCGACCTCGTCGCGGCGCAGCCCGGGCACCCGGCGCCGGGGTCCGGAGGGAAGGCCGACGTCGGCCGGGCGGATGCGGTCACGCCGCGACCGCAGGAAGGTCCCCAGCTCGGTGTACTTCACAGAACCCATGCCCCCATTGTGCGTCGGGCCCGGCCACCGACCCAGGGGATGGCGTCCCCTGGCTCCGCCGGCCGGGGCGGCGCATCGTGGAGGGCATGACTACGAACCACCCCACAACCACTCCCCCTCAGGCGGCGGCGCGGGTCGCCCTCGTCACCGGCGGATCCCGCGGCATCGGCCGGGCGGTCTCCCACCAGCTCGCCCGGGACGGCCTGGCCGTCGTGGTGAACTACGCCCGCGACGCGGCTGCAGCCGAGGAGACGGTGTCGGCGATCACCGCCGCCGGCGGGCGGGCGATCAGCGTGCGGGCCGACGTGGCGGACGAGCACGCGGTCGCCGCGCTGTTCGACCGGGCGGAGCAGGAGTTCGGCGGCGTGGACGTCGTCGTCAACTGCGCCGGCCGGCTCGCCCTGTCCCCCATCGCCGACCTCGACCTGGCGGTGCTCGACGACGTGCACCGCACCAACATCCGCGGCACCTTCGTCGTCGCCCAGCAGGCCGCCCGGCGACTGCGCGCGGGCGGCTCGTTCGTGGGGTTCTCGTCCTCCGTGGTCGGCACCTGGTTCCCCGCGTACGGCGCCTACGCGGCGAGCAAGGGGGCCGTCGAGGCGATCACGCTGATCCTCGCCCGCGAGCTGCGCGGACGGGACATCACCGTGAACACGGTGGCGCCCGGTCCCACGGCCACGGACCTGTTCCTGGAGGGCAAGACGCCCGAGCAGATCGACCAGCTCGCCATGACCCCACCGCTGGAGAGGCTGGGGACCCCGGAGGACATCGCCCGGGTGGTCGCCTTCCTCACCAGCCCGGCAGGGCACTGGGTGAACGGCCAGATCCTGCGGGCCAACGGGGGCATGGTGTGACGGCGCAGCCCGACGCCGCGGTGATCACCGGCGTACGACCGGATCCGCGCGGGGTCTCCCCGCCGCACCGGCACGGGAGAACCCCGAGAACCCCGAGAACCCCGAGAACCCCGAGAACCGCAGACCCCGCCAGGAGAGACACGCATGCCTTTCGCCCACTTCAAGGTCCCTGCGGACACCGTCACCGCCGAGGACAAGAAGAAGATCGTCGAGCGCACCACCGAGCTGTACGTGGAGATCTACGGTGAGCGGGCACGTCCCACGGTTGTCGTACTCGTCGACGAAGTGGCCGACGGCGGCTGGGGTGTCGCCGGCGGGGTCCTGACCGCCGCCATGCTCAACGGCGACACCTGAGCCTCACCCGCGGGAAGGCCCCGGCCCCTGGTGAGTCACCAGGGGCCGGGCGCCCGCATCCACGGCGTGGTCAGTCGAAGACCGGGCCCTGCGTGCGGGTCCGCTTGATCTCGTAGAAGCCGGGGATCGAGGCCACCAGCAGGGTGCCGTCCCAGAGCTTGGCGGCCTCCTCGCCCTTCGGGGCGGGGGTGACGACCGGGCCGAAGAAGGCGATCTGCTCGCCGTCGGCGCCGGGCACGGCGATGACCGGGGTGCCGACGTCCTGGCCGACCTTGTCGATGCCCTCCTGGTGGGAGGCGCGCAGCTCCTTGTCGTACGCGTCGGAGTCGGCGTACTCCAGGAGCTCGGCCGGCAGGCCGACGTCCGCGAGCGCGCCCGCGATCGCCTCGCGGGTGGGGCCCTCCCCGTTGTTGTGGAAGCGGGTGCCGAGGGCGGTGTACAGCGGGCCGACGACCTCGTCGCCGTGCTTCTGCTGGGCGGCGACGACGACACGGACCGGCGCCCACGCCTGGGTGCGCATCATGTCCTGGTACTCCTCGGGCAGCTCGTCGAGCTTCGGCTCGTTGAGCACGGCCAGGCTCATCACGTGCCAGCGCACCTCGACGTCGCGGACCTTCTCGACCTCCAGCATCCAGCGGGAGGTCATCCAGGCCCAGGGGCAGAGCGGGTCGAACCAGAAGTCGGCCGGGACCTTGCCGGTCGTGCTGTTCTCGGGCATGTCTCTCCTCATGAGGTCGGTCTGCGCCTGTGAGGCGGAACACCACGAGGCCCTCCGGCCATTCCCGTGCGCGGGCGCAGAACGGCGCATGGGAGGATCGAAGGTCTTCGAACGAGACACAAAGGAGTGCTCCGTGCCCGGTGAGAACCTGTCCCGCGACGAGGCCCGCGAAAGGGCCGAGCTGCTGACCGTCGACGGTTACGAGGTCGCCCTCGACCTCCGCTCCGCCGTCGGTGAGCCCGACGGGGGCGACGAGGCCGGTCCGCGCACCTTCCGCTCGCAGACCACGATCCGCTTCCGCTCCGGCCGTGCGGGTGCCTCGACCTTCGCCGATCTGATCGCCCCGTCCGTGGACGCGGTGACCCTGAACGGCAAGGACCTGGACCCCGCGGCCGTCTTCGACGGCGTCCGTATCGCGCTGGAGGACCTCGCCGAGGGCGAGAACGTCCTGGTGGTCGACGCGCGGTGCGCGTACAGCCGGACCGGCGAGGGCATGCACCGCTTCGTCGACCCGGAGGACGGCGAGGTCTACCTCTACACGCAGTACGAGCCGGCGGACGCGCGGCGGGTCTTCGCCAACTTCGAGCAGCCCGACCTCAAGGCGCCCTACCGGTTCGAGGTGACGGCGCCCGAGGGCTGGCGGGTCTGGAGCAACGGCGCGGAGGAGTCGCAGGAGGGCGAGGTCCACCGGTTCGCGGAGACGCTGCCGATCTCGACGTACATCACGGTGGTCGTCGCCGGGCCGTACCACTACGTGAGCGACCACTACTCCCGTACGTTCGACGACGGCTCGAAGCTGGAGATCCCGCTCGGCGCGATGTGCCGCAAGGGTCTCGCGCGCCACTTCGACGCGGACGACGTCTTCCTGCTCACCAAGCAGGGCCTGGACTTCTTCCACGACAACTTCGACTACCCCTACCCCTTCGGGAAGTACGACCAGGCGTTCGTGCCCGAGTACAACCTCGGCGCCATGGAGAACCCGGGCCTCGTCACCTTCCGCGAGGAGTACATCTACCGCGGGAAGGTCACCTCGGCCTCCTACGAGCGCCGGGCCAACGTCATCCTGCACGAGATGGCGCACATGTGGTTCGGCGACCTGGTCACCATGCAGTGGTGGGACGACCTGTGGCTGAAGGAGTCCTTCGCCGACTTCATGGGGACGTTCTCGATGGTCGAGGCCACCCGCTTCACCAACGGCTGGACCACCTTCGCCAACAACCGCAAGGCGTGGGCCTACCGGGCCGACCAGCTGCCGTCCACGCACCCGGTCACGGCCGACATCCGTGACCTGGAGGACGCCAAGCTGAACTTCGACGGCATCACGTACGCCAAGGGCGCCTCGGTGCTCAAGCAGCTCGTGGCCTATGTCGGACGGGACGCGTTCCTGGAGGGGGCGCGCCGCTACTTCAAGCAGCACGCGT
Organism: Streptomyces sp. NPDC079167; assembly: GCF_040686735.1. NCBI lineage: Bacteria > Bacillati > Actinomycetota > Actinomycetes > Kitasatosporales > Streptomycetaceae > Streptomyces > Streptomyces sp. NPDC079167. Next base: position 584,229 of record NZ_JBFBLO010000001.1, read on the forward strand.
ACGGCAACACGCAGCTGGGCGACCTGCTCTCGGTGCTGGCCGAGACGTCCGGGCGCGACATGAGTGCCTGGTCGCGCGCGTGGCTGCAGACGGCGGGGGTCAACGTCCTGACGCCGGCCGTGACGTACGACGGTGAGGGCCGGATCGCGGAACTGTCCGTGACCCAGGAGGCCGCCGCCTCCCACCCGGAGCTGCGTCCGCACCGGGTCGCGGTGGGCCTGTACCGGGTCTCCCCGGAGGGGGAGCTGGTGCGGTACGCCCGCGCCGAGACGGATGTCGCCGGTGTACGCACCGTCGTCACGGAGCTGGCCGGGGCCGAGAAGCCCGATCTGGTGCTGGTCAACGACGACGACCTCACCTACTGCAAGGTCCGCCTCGACGAGGGGTCCCTGGCGACCCTGCGCGCGCACCTCGGTGACATCACCGATCCCCTGGCGCGGGCGCTGTGCTGGTCGGCCCTGTGGAACCTGACGCGGGACGCGCTTCTGCCGGCCCGGGACTTCGTCGCGCTGGTGCTGGCGCACGCCGGCCGGGAGAGCGACATCGGTGTCCTGCAGATGCTGCACGCCTGGGCGCAGTCGGCGCTGGTGCACTACGCCGCGCCGGCCTGGCGTGAGGAGGGCGGCCGGGCGCTGGCCGAGGGCGCGCTTGCGGAGCTGCGGCGCGCGGAGCCGGGCAGCGAGCACCAGCTGACGTGGGCGCGGTTCTTCGCCGCCGTCGCGGCGTCGGACGCGGACTTCCAGCTGCTGGGCGAGCTGCTCGACGGTTCGGCCGTGATCGACGGCCTGGACGTCGACCAGGAGCTGCGGTGGGCGTTCCTGTCCCCGCTGGCCTCGCACGGCAGGGCCGACGAGGCCGCCGTGGACGCCGAACTCGCCCGGGACGACACGGCGTCCGGCAAGCGGCACCACGTGCGGTGCCTGGCCTCGCGTCCCTCCGCGGCGGTCAAGGCGCAGGCGTGGGCGACGGTCGTGGAGTCGGACAAGCTGTCCAACGCCTTCGTCGGCGCGACGATCGCGGGCTTCGGGCAGCCGTCGCAGCGTGAGCTGCTGGCGCCGTACACGGCCTCGTACTTCGAGGCGATCGAGCGGGTCTGGACCGAGCGTTCCATCCAGATCGGCATGGACGTGGTCAAGGGCCTGTTCCCCGGGCTGCAGGACGACCCGGCGACCCTCACCGCGACGGACGCGTGGCTGGCCTCGCACCCGGACGCGGCACCGGCGCTCCGGCGCCTCGTCCTGGAGGCGCGGGACGATCTGGCACGGGCGCTGCGGGGTCAGGAGCGCGACGCGGCGGCGTGAGATTCCGGCGCGCGCCCCGCACACGTGTGTGGGGCGTGCGCCGCACAATCCCCGTCGCGACCGCCCTTTTCGGCAATCGAACTGCCGTGCTTCAGTACGGCGTCGTCCTGGAATGTCGACGGGCGTGTAACACGGGTTATCGCACCGCGAGGGTGCGGAAGCCTCCACGGCATGAACCGGAACACCCCGCTCTCCCCGCGCCCCGTCCACGAAGCGGCCCACCGCGTGCAGTCCGCCGCGCAGCTGCGTTCCCAGGGCGTGACGGCCGCGCAGACCGCGGCCCAGTGCCTGCCCGGCGGTCCGTGGCAGCAACTGCTGCCCGGCGTGTACCTCCTGCGCCCGGGACCGCCCACGAACGACGACCGGGTGCGCGGCGCCCTCCTGTACGCCGGTCGGCCCCCGGCGGGCGCCCGGCGCACCGTGCCGGTGCAGCCTGGGCCCGGTTACGGTGAGGCCATGGTGACGGGCCTGGCGGCGCTGGCCCTGTACGGCTTCACGTCGGCTCCCCCGGTGATCGCGCTGCACCGGATCGACGTGCTGGTCCCCCGCACCAGGCGGCTGCGCTCCACCCGCTTCGTCCAGGTCACCAGGGCTGCCGTCCTGCCCCGGCCGCTGCGCAGGCTCGGGGTGCCGCTCGCTCCGGTGGAGCGGGCGCTCGCCGACGCGCTGGCCTCGCTCACCGACGCCTCGACCGTGCGCCGGATCCTGACGGAGGCGGTACGCGGCGGGTACTGCGAACCGGCGTCCGTGGTACGGGAGCTGAACGACGCGAAACTGCTGGGCCGCCCGCACGTGGTGGACGCCGTGGACGCGCTGCTCGTGGAGGGCCGGGCGATGGCGGAGGGCCGGCTGTACGAGATGGTGCGCGCCCACCGGCTGCCCCAGCCGCTGTGGAACGTGGAGCTGTCGCTGCCGGGCGGCAGCCCCCTGGGAGGGGTGGACGCGTACTGGCCGGAGCAGGCGGTCGCGCTCGAACTGGGCGTCTGCTCACCCCGGGAGGAGCAGGTCGCCTTCGCCGCCGAGCGGGAGCACCTGGAGCGGCTCGGGGTGACGGTGGTGCGGGTGACACCGAAGCAGCTGCGCGACTCGACGGAGCAGCTGTCGGTGGTGCTGCGCACGGCGATGATGGCGGCCGAGGACCGTGAGCCGGCCGCGTACGTCGTGGTCCTGCCCAGGTGAGTGGCGTAATCGCACAGGTGGCGGATCTACGCCATGTCACTTTCTCGTCCCCGCCAAGTCTCCACAAACCCCTGTCATTTACGAAAGGCTGAGCGGTCATCGGGTACCGAATTCCGGACTCTCTCTTTCTTTCACAAAACAGGGATGCTGATGACCAAGGAATCCCCCGGCTCCATACCCGGGGCGAGACGCGCGGCGCGCATCGCGGCCGCAGCCGGACTGGCGGCCGCGCTGGCCGCCACCGGCGCCGCCCCGGTCTTCGCCGCCGACGACCCGGCGGCTTCCCCGGTGAAGCCCGCCGCCGCGAGCGCGAAGGGCGACAAGCTGGGCGAGGCCGACGCCGATGTGCTGGCGAAGGCCGAGGCCAAGGGCGAGAAGAACATCACGATGATGGTCGCCACCACCCCCGGTGCGACCGAGCAGGTCGCCGACCAGCTGGACGCCGTCAAGGGGTCCGTGCTGGGGCAGACGTACGACAAGCTCGGCTACGTCCGGGCGACCGTGCCGACCGCGACCGCCGAGGCCACCATCAAGGCGGCGCAGAAGCTGTCCTCGGTCCACGGCATCGATCTCAAGCAGGAGATCAAGCTGGACGACCCGACGCCCACGGGTGACCGGGCGGCCGGCGCGAAGCAGCTGAAGGCCACGGGCAGTTACGCGGCGCCGAACAAGAGGACCCCGGCGAAGAACCCGTACAACCCGTCCTTCGAGACGGGCGCGGTCGACTTCGTCCAGCAGCACCCGAAGGCCGACGGCCGCGGGATCACCATCGGTGTCCTGGACTCCGGTGTCGACCTCGGTCACCCCGCGCTGCAGAAGACCACCACCGGCGAGCGCAAGATCGTCGACTGGGTGACGGCCACCGACCCCGTCAGCGACGGCGACGGGACCTGGCTGCGGATGGACCAGGCCGTGTCCGGCCCGACGTTCACGAGCGGAAGCACGACGTACTCCGCGCCGAAGGGCTCGTACGCCTTCCGCGTCTTCAAGGAGTCGGCCACCCGCGGCGGCGACATGGCGGGCGACCTCAACCGTGACGGTGACACCACCGACCAGTGGGGCGTGCTGTACGACCCGGTCACCGGCACCACGCGCGTCGACCTGAACGGCAACGCGGACTTCGGCGACGACACCGTCCTGAAGCCGTACAAGGAGAAGCACCAGGTCTCCTACTTCGGTGAGGACGACCCGCGGACCGACGTCGTCGAGCGCATCCCGTTCGTCGTGGAGACCCGCAAGGACGTCGTCGTCGACGCGGCCGGCAACACGGCCGACTACGTCAACATCGGCGTCATCGAGAGCGAGCACGGCACGCACGTCGCGGGCATCACCGCGGCCAACGGCCTGTTCGGCGGGAAGATGAACGGCGCGGCGCCCGGCGCCAAGGTCGTCTCCTCGCGCGCCTGCACCTGGTCCGGCGGCTGCACCAACATCGCGCTGACCGAGGGCATGATCGACCTCGTCGTGAACCGTGGCGTCGACATCGTCAACATGTCGATCGGCGGCCTGCCGCCGCTCAACGACGGCAACAACGCCCGCGCCGAGCTCTACAAGCGGCTCATCGACATCTACGGCGTCCAGCTGGTCATCTCGGCCGGCAACGACGGTCCGGGCGTCAACACCATCGGTGACCCGGGTCTCGCGGACCACGTCATCTCCGTCGGCGCGTCCATCTCCAAGGAGACGTGGGCGGCCAACTACGGCTCGAACGTCACCAAGAAGTACGACATGCTGCCCTTCTCCTCGCGCGGTCCGCGTGAGGACGGCGGCTTCGCGCCGATCCTGACGGCCCCGGGCGCGTCCATCAACACCACCCAGACCTGGATCCCCGGCGGTCCGGTCAAGGAGGCGGGCTACTCCCTCCCCGCCGGTTACTCCATGCTGCAGGGCACCTCGATGTCCTCGCCGCAGGCCGCCGGTGCGGCGGCGCTGCTGCTGTCCGCCGCGGAGCAGAAGCACATCGAGCTGCCCCCGGCCGACCTGCGGACGGCGCTGACCAGCACGGCCACCCACATCAAGGGCGTGCCCGCGCACGCCCAGGGTGCCGGTCTGATGAACATCGTCGGCGCCTGGAAGCAGATCGAGAAGAAGGGCGCCGCGGCGCACGAGTACACCGTGAAGGCCCCGGTCGACACCGCGATCGACTTCGCGCTGAAGACCCCGGGCTTCGGCACCGGCCTGTACGACCGTGAGGGCGGCCTGAAGGCCGGCCAGAAGAAGTCGTACGACGTCACCGTCACCCGCACCACGGGGCCGGACAAGGCCGTGAAGCACAAGCTGTCCTGGAAGAACAACGACGGCACCTTCAAGCTGACCGGTTCGAGCACCGTCTCGCTGCCGCTCGGCAAGCCGGTGACCGTCAAGGTCCAGGCGAAGCCCCGCACGGCGGGCGTCCACAGCGCGATCCTGGTGGTGGACGACAGGAAGACCACCGGCGTGGACCAGCAGATCCTCTCCACGGTGGTCGTCGCCAAGGACCTGGTGAAGCCGGGGTACGCGTTCTCGACGAGCGGCTCGGTGCAGCGCAACGGCACCACGTCGTACTTCCTGAACGTCCCCGAGGGCGCCGAGACCCTGGAGGTCGCGATGAGCGCCCTGCGCTCGGGCAGCCAGACGCGGTTCATCTCCATCCACCCGTACGGGGTCGCGGTGGAGGACAGCTCCACGGTCTACTGCTACCCGAACTACGAGAACCCGGCCAACACCTGCCGTCCGGACACGCGCTCCTACAAGGACCCGCAGCCCGGCGTCTGGGAGATCGAGGTCGAGTCGCGCCGTACGTCGCCGCTGCTGGACAACCCGTACAAGCTGGACGTCTCGCTGCTCGGTGCCTCCTTCGACCCGGCGGTGCAGACCATCGCCGAGGCGAAGATCGGCACCCCGGCCGCGGTGGACTGGACGGTCACCAACAACGCCGGCGACCTGGAGGGCTCCCTGAAGGGCGGCACCCTGGGTTCGGCCGACGTCGAGCGTCCGTCGATCTCCACCGGCGGCGAGTACACCAAGACGGTCACCATCGGTGAGGGCGTCGAGAAGCTGGACGTCGCCATCGGCAACACGTCGGACGCCAACGCCGACATCGACCTGTACGTGTACAAGGGCGCCACCGAGGTCGGTGCCTCGACCACGGCGGGCTCGGAGGAGTCGGTCAGCCTGGTGAACCCGTCGGCCGGCACGTACACCGTCGTCATCGACGGCTACTCGGTCCCGGCCGGGACCACCGAGTACGACTACCGCGACGTGTACTACGCACCGTCGCTCGGCGAGATCAAGGTCGACGAGTCCAAGGCCGTGAACCTGGCCAACGGCGCGTCCGCCGAGGTCGGGGCCGAGGTCGTGGTCGCCGGAGCGGCTCCCGAGGGCCGGCAGTTCTTCGGCGAGGTCCAGCTGGTGAACGCCCGCGGCACCGCGGCGGGCACCGGCAGCGTCGTGATCGAGAAGGTCGCGCCGTAGCCGTCACGGTGGTGTGATCCGTACGACATCGGACAACAGTGGGGCGGGTGCTCGCAAGGGCTCCCGCCCCACTGCTCCGTGCGCGCCCCGTCCGCCTGTCGGACAATGGATTGGACAAGGAAGCCCGGGACATAAGCATCATGGACCGGCAACCGTGCCCGTTCGTCGTGTGAGGGAGTTTCTGTGAAGGTCGGAATCGTCGGCGCCACCGGTCAGGTCGGCACAGTCATGCGCAGCATCCTGGCCGAGCGGAAGTTCCCCGTCGCCGAGATGCGTCTCTTCGCCTCCGCGCGTTCCGCGGGCTCCACCCTCGCCTACGAGGGCACGGACATCACGGTCGAGGACGCCTCCACGGCGGACTACACCGGCCTCGACATCGTGCTCTTCTCCGCCGGTGGCGCGACCTCGAAGGCACTGGCCGAGAAGGTCGCCTCGCAGGGCGCCGTCGTGATCGACAACTCCTCCGCCTGGCGCAGGGACCCCGAGGTCCCGCTGGTGGTCTCCGAGGTCAACGCGCACGCGGTCAAGGACCGCCCCAAGGGCATCATCGCCAACCCGAACTGCACCACGATGGCCGCCATGCCCGTGCTGCGCCCGCTGCACCAGGAGGCGCAGCTCGACGCGCTGACCGTGGCGACCTACCAGGCGGTGTCCGGTTCCGGGGTCGCCGGTGTCGCGGAGCTGCACGGCCAGGCGTCCAAGGTCGTCGCGGAGGCGGACAAGCTGACGCACGACGGCGACGCGGTCGACTTCCCCGAGCCTGCCGTCTACAAGCGCCCGATCGCCTTCAACGTGCTGCCGCTGGCCGGCTCGATCGTGGACGACGGTTCCTTCGAGACCGACGAGGAGCAGAAGCTCCGCAACGAGTCCCGCAAGATCCTGGAGATCCCGGAGCTCAAGGTGTCCGGCACCTGTGTCCGGGTCCCGGTCTTCTCCGGCCACTCCCTCCAGATCAACGCCCGTTTCGCCCGTCCGATCAGCGTCGAGCGCGCTTACGAGCTGCTGAAGGACGCCGAGGGCGTCGAGCTCTCGGAGATCCCGACCCCGCTCCAGGCGGCCGGCAAGGACGCCTCCTACGTGGGCCGCATCCGCGCCGACGAGACCGTCGAGCACGGCCTGGCGCTGTTCGTCTCCAACGACAACCTGCGCAAGGGCGCCGCGCTCAACGCGGTCCAGATCGCGGAGCTGGTGGCGGCGGAGCTCAAGGGCTGAGTCATTCGTCCCCGAACAGGGCGGTCACCGGTCTCCGGTGGCCGCCCCTTTCGCGTCCCGCCGGGCGGCGCTCACTGCGCCCTGCGGTCCGCTTCCTGGTCAGCCGCCCTCAGCAGGCCGATGGCCACGTGGAGCACGGCGGACCGGGAAGGCAGGCCGGCCGCCGCGGCATACGCGTCGAGGAAGTCGATGTCCTCCTGCGGCAGATTCACGGTGATTCTCATTCCACCCATTCTGTCGGAAATCCGATTCCTCTGAGTGCCACTGTCCGCCCCGTCGCACCTCGAAGTGGAAGCACCCGTACTCCACCGCCCGCACATGCGCCAGCACCACCTCCGGGTCGGCGAAGGCCTCCGTCAGCGCTTCCTCGAAGCCCTTCTCCTCGTCGGCCGGGATCTCCAGCAGCCGGCCTCCGACGATCCTGCCGTCCGCGTCGTAGCGCCGGACCGTGCGCAGCGCGCCCGCCCGCGAGAACGGGTAGCCGGTCCGGTCCGCCGCCGGGCCCTCGCACTCCTCGGCGTGGATGAAGACCGGGCCCTGCTCGTCGTACGCCCCGGGGCGCGCCCAGGTCTCCGCCGCCCAGCGCCGCAGCGGCGCGTACGCCACGAGGGCGATCAGCTCCCCGGGACGTGCGCCGCGCAGGCAGCAGCGGAGGGGCTCACCGCCCTCCGTCGCCGTGTACGGGACGCAGGGACGTCCGGCGTCGTCGGTCGTGCGGAGCTCTTTCAGAGCGTCCGGCCCGATGGGCCGTGCCTCGTGAGTGGTCATGAACCGAGGGTCGCCCGGCCGACTCCGCCGGTCCGGCGGAAAACGGACATCGCGCTGCGCCCGTCCCGCGTGGAAGGATGGCAAAAAACATCGCATATCAAGGAGATGACCGCGTGCCTGGCACGAATCTGACCCGCGAAGAGGCACAGGAGCGGGCGCGCCTGCTGACCGTGGACGCGTACGAGATCGATCTCGACCTCTCCGGCGCGCAGGAGGGAGGCACCTACAGGTCCGTCACCACCGTGCGCTTCGACTCCGCCGAAGCCGGGGCGGAGACCTTCATCGATCTGGTCGCCCCCGCGGTGCACGACATCGTGCTGAACGGCAAGGACCTGGACGTCGCCGCCGTCTTCCGGGACTCCCGGATCACGCTGAAGCACCTCCGGGCCGGAGCCAACGAGCTCAAGGTCGTCGCCGACTGCGCGTACACGAACACCGGCGAGGGACTGCACCGGTTCGTCGACCCGGTCGACGAGCAGGCCTACCTCTACACCCAGTTCGAGGTCCCGGACGCCCGCCGGGTGTTCGCGAGTTTCGAGCAGCCCGACCTGAAGGCCACCTTCCGGTTCACCGTGAAGGCGCCGTCCGGCTGGACCGTGATCTCCAACTCGCCGACGCCGCAGCCCGAGGGCGACGTCTGGTCCTTCGAGCCGACGCCGCGCATCTCGACGTACATCACGGCTCTGATCGCCGGTCCGTACCACGCGGTGCACAGCAGCTACGAGAAGGACGGCCAGTCCGTGCCGCTCGGCATCTACTGCCGGCCGTCGCTCGCCGAGTACCTCGACGCGGACGAGATCTTCGCGGTCACGCGGCAGGGCTTCGAGTGGTTCCAGGAGAAGTTCGACTACGCGTACCCCTTCGCCAAGTACGACCAGCTCTTCGTCCCCGAGTTCAACGCCGGGGCGATGGAGAACGCGGGCGCGGTCACCATCCGCGACCAGTACGTGTTCCGTTCCAAGGTCACGGACGCGGCCTACGAGACGCGCGCCGAGACCATCCTCCACGAGCTGGCCCACATGTGGTTCGGCGACCTGGTCACCATGGAGTGGTGGAACGACCTCTGGCTGAACGAGTCGTTCGCCACGTACACCTCCATCGCGTGCCAGGCGGACGCCGAGGGCTCGAAGTGGCCGCACTCCTGGACCACGTTCGCCAACTCCATGAAGACCTGGGCGTACCGGCAGGACCAGCTGCCGTCGACGCACCCGATCATGGCGGACATCCAGGACCTCGACGACGTCCTGGTGAACTTCGACGGGATCACGTACGCGAAGGGCGCCTCGGTCCTGAAGCAGCTCGTGGCGTACGTCGGCAAGGACGCCTTCTTCCAGGGCGTCCAGGCGTACTTCAAGGCGCACGCGTTCGGGAACACGCGCCTGTCGGACCTGCTGGGCGCGCTGGAGGAGACCTCCGGCCGTGACCTGAGGACCTGGTCGAAGGCGTGGCTGGAGACGGCCGGGATCAACATCCTGCGCCCGGAGATCGAGACCGACGGGAACGGTCACGTCACCTCCTTCACCGTGCTGCAGGAGGCCCCCGCGCTTCCCGCCGGGGCGAAGGGCGAGCCGACGCTGCGCCCGCACCGGATCGCCATCGGCTGCTACGACCTCGACGCGGCCGGGAAGCTGGTCCGCACGGACCGGATCGAGCTGGACGTCGACGGGGAACGCACCACGGTTCCGTTCCCGGCCGGCACGGCGCGACCGGCGGTCGTCCTGCTCAACGACGACGACCTGTCGTACGCGAAGGTCCGCCTCGACGAGGAGTCGCTGCGGGTCGTCACCGCGCACCTGGGTGACTTCGCCGAGTCCCTGCCGCGCGCCCTGAGCTGGGCCTCGGCCTGGGACATGACGCGCGACGGCGAGCTGGCGACGCGCGACTACCTGGCGCTGGTCCTCTCCGGTATCAGCAAGGAGACGGACATCGGCGTCGTCCAGTCGCTGCACCGCCAGGTGAAGCTGGCCCTGGACCTCTACGCCGCCCCGGACTGGCGCGAGGCGGGTCTGAACCAGTGGACCGAGGCGACGCTCGCGCACCTGCGCGCGGCGGAGCCGGCCAGTGACCACCAGCTGGCCTGGGCCCGCGCCTTCGCCGCGACGGCGCGCAGCCCGCTCCACCTGGACGTGCTGCAGTCGCTGCTGGACGGCACCCAGGAGATCGAGGGCCTGGCCGTCGACACGGAGCTGCGCTGGGCGTTCGTTCAGCGCCTCGCCGCGACGGGCCTCATCGACGAGGAGGAGATCGCCGCCGAGTACGAGCGCGACAGGACGGCCGCGGGCGAGCGCCACGCGGCGTCCGCACGCGCGGCCCAGCCCTCCGAGGAGGCCAAGGCCGAGGCGTGGGCCTCGGTCGTCGAGTCGGACAAGCTGCCGAACTCCCTTCAGGAGTCGGTCATCGGCGGTTTCGTGCAGACCGACCAGCGTGAGCTGCTCGCTCCGTACACCGAGCGGTACTTCGCGGCGGTCAAGGACGTCTGGGACTCGCGCAGCCACGAGATGGCCCAGCAGATCGCGGTGGGTCTCTACCCGGCGCTCCAGGTCTCGCAGGAGACCCTGGACGCCACGGACGCCTGGCTGGAGTCGGCGAAGCCGAGCGCGGCCCTGCGCCGGCTGATGTCGGAGTCGCGCGCGGGCGTGGAGCGTGCGCTGAAGGCCCAGGCGGCGGACGCGGCGGCGGCCACCGCGTAGCGGAGCCCGCACGGCGAGGGGGGCGTCTCCGCCAGGAGGCGCCCCCCTTCCGTATCCCTAGGCCCGGCTCTCCTCCGTGTCCTGCGGGTACCAGCGCAGCTCGACGGTGTTGCCGTCCGGATCCTGTACGTAGACCGACTGTGCCCGGCCCCGTGCGCCGAACCGCTCCCCCGGGCCGTCGAGCACGGTGAAGACGCCGGAGTCGATGACCTGCTGCCAGTCCAGGGGCTCGACGACCAGGCAGATGTGGTCCACGTTGGACTCGCCGCGGGGGCCGCTGAGCAGATCGATGATGGTGGTCGGGCTGACCCGTACCGAGGGGAACGGGACCGTGCCGGAGCGCCACTCGTCCACCCGGACCGGCTCCAGGCCGAGGGGACCGCAGTAGAACTCCAGCGCCCGCTCGACGTCCCGCACGTTGAGCACCAGATGGTCGAAGGCCTTGACGCGCAGCATGGGCCGCCCTTTCGGTGTTGACGCCGTCGGTTCTCGCTCGTTGCCGCCATCCTCCCCCGGGGGGCCCTCGCGCCGCTGCCGGAATGAGAACCGCCCGGCGGACGGGCGCCTGGTGCGCAGCCGTCCGCCGGGCGGGAGTTGTGGGTGTCCGGGGGCGTCAGCCCTTGGACTGCTCGTAACGGCGGGCCAGTTCGGCCGCGCCCGCCTCCGTCGGCGAGCCGTGGAGGCGCATCCTGGCCACACCCCCGTCGGGGTAGGCGTCCAGGCGTACGTGGGTGACCACGGCCTCGGTGCCGAGGACGAAGCGGTGCAGGGTGTCGGGCTGGAGCCGGGTGCGCGGGAGGATCTCGAACCACTCGCCGCTCTCGCCGTCGCGCCCCTGGAGGCCGATCCAGCCGGCCGCGTTGCCCTTGAGGTAGGCGGTGTCGATCTCGACGGCGCGCACCGCGCCCTGGGCCGGCAGCCGGAAGCGCACCCAGTCGTTCGTGTCGCGGACCCGGCGGCGGCGGTTCTCCCAGCCGTCGTCCATCTTGCGGGAGGTGCCGGGCAGGATGATCTGCGCCGGTGAGGAGTAGAAGCGGTCCGAGGCGTCCTCGTACATGCCGCCGTTCAGGATCGAGATCAGGTCGATCGTGCCCAGGGCCGCCAGCCAGGCCGGGTCGGGGACGACCTCGCCGTGGACGCGGAGGCGGGCGATGCCGCCGTCGGGGTGCTGGCAGATCCGCAGGTGGGTGTAGCGGCGGCCGCCCGTGACCTCGAAGCCGTTGGCGGCGTGGCCGCGTACGGGGGTCGGCGGGACGAGCTCCTCCCACTTCACGTCGTCGGCGAGGAGCTCCTCAGGCCCGGGGGCGCCTTCCACGGCCACCGCCTGGACGGAGACGCGCTGCGGGTAGTTGCCGCGGAAGTGGGCGGTGTCGACGACGATGCCGCGGATGATTCCGGGGGTGCCCAGCCGGACGATCGCCCAGTCGTGGTCCTCGGGTGCGGGGAAGGGGCGGTCCGCGTCCGCGCCGCGGCGGCGGCGGGTCTCCCAGCCGTCCATGATCTTGCCCTTGTGGCCGAAGCGCTCGGGGTCGAAGACCGCGGGTTCGCGGATCAGGAGGTTCTCGCGCTCGGCGAAGAACTCGTCGTTGGCCGCGATGACGCCCGCGCCGAGGCGGCGGTCCGCGAGGTCGACCAGCTCGGTGAAGGGGAAGTCGCCGGTCCGGTAGTCGGCGTAGGGGTCACCGCCGCCGTAGGGGGCCGCGTCGTTGGCGTGCGGGTCGGTGGAAGGGGGCTCCGGCTGGATCTTGTCGGTGGGCATGTGCCTACTGTGCTGCCGCAGCACCGATCAGGTCCATCGAAAGTTTTCGTACAGTCTTTTCAGTTCTGCTGAACGGTCTGCGCCGCCAGTCGGAGCGCCTCCAGCACCCGTGCGACCGCGGGGCCGCTCTCCGCCCCCTGCCGCACCGCCGCCACGACATGGCGGTGCGGCCGGTCCTCCTCCAGGACGCGCATCACCACGCCGTCGCGCGGCCGGTCGGAGGCCGACACCATCCGGGGGACGAGGGCGACGCCCATGCCCGCCCGGACCATGGCGAGGATCGCCGTCCAGCCGGCGGCGCTGTGGGCCTGCTCGGGGACGAATCCAGCGGCCTCGCACGCGGCGGTGGTGATCTCCGACCACGGGCCGGACCCGCCGAAGATCCAGGCATCACGGGAGAGGTCCGCCAGCCGCAGGGCGGGTGCCCCGGCGAGGCGGTGGCCGGCGGGCAGTGCCACGTCCAGCGGGTCGGCGAGGAGCGGCAGCAGGCTGAAGCGGGGGTCCCGGGCCGTCGGGGCGTGCGCCGCCAGGGAGAGCGCCAGGTCCACCTCACCGGCCGACAGCAGCTCGTACGCCTGGGCCGCCTCCGCCTCCCGCACGCGCACCTGGGGCCCGGGCCGGTCCCCGGCCGCGAGCAGCCGCACGGCCGGCACGACGAGGGCGGGCACGGCGGTCGAGAAGGCACCGACCCGTACCCGGCCCGCCTCTCCCCGCAGATAGCCGGTCAGCTCGGCGTCGGCCCGTTCCAGCTGGGCGAAGACGGCCTCGGCGTGGCGCAGGACGAGATGGGCGGCGTCGGTGAGCCGCACGCGGCGGCCCTGCGCCTCCAGCAGCGGTACGCCGAGCTGTCTGGAGAGGTTGGTGAGCTGCTGCGAGACGGCCGACGGGGTCATGAGAAGGGCTTCGGCCGTGGCGGTGACCGTGCCCCGGTCGCGCAGAGTGCGCAGGATGCGGAGCTTCTTGACGTCCCACTCGGTCATGGCCGAAACCTACCCGTCACCCGGACATGCCGATGCGCCGCGCGGTACGTCGTACCGGCGGCGCACTCGGAAGGGCGTGCTAGGCCTGCTTCTTGGACTTGTCGAGGACCATGACGAGTCCCGCGATCACCAGGAACAGGACGATCGGGAGCGCGACGTAGAGACCGAGGGTCTCCAGCACGTTCAGCCCCGGGCCCGGGTCGTCACCGTCGTCGCGGGTCAGCGCGAGCGCCGGGGACGACATGAGCAGCATCATCAGCGTCGTACCGGCCGCGACGGCGCCGGCGCGCATAGCGTTCTTCTTGTCCACGGTGCAAACGTAGCGAACGCCTACGAGGGGCGCGCGCCCGGGGGTGCCGTACGGGACTCGTGGCCGTCCGTCAGGACCGCCATGAGCCGGTGCAGCCGGGGGGACGCGGTGATCTCCTCCAGCGTGACGGGATGGCCTTCCGCGTCGGCGATGGGCAGGCGCCAGTTGGGGTACTGGTCCCAGGTCCCGGGAAGGTTCTGCGGCCGGCGGTCGCCCACGGTGTCCGGGAGCCAGACCCCGGCCATCCGGGCGGGGGTGGCCCGCAGGAAGCGGTGGACCGCGCGGACCGCCGCCTCCTCGTCGCCGTCGCCCTCGGGCAGCATCCGGAGCCGGGCCAGGCAGGCCAGCCACTCGGCGGTGTCGGCGGCGTCCTCGGCCAGCTCCTGCTCCAGGCTCCGGGTGAGCAGCCCCAGCCGGTGGCGGAGCGTCACGTGATCGCCGGTCAGGCGTGCGGCGGTGGAGGGCAGGTCGTGGGTGGTCGCCGTGGCCACGCAGCCCTCGCGCCACCGCTCGGGTGCCAGCGGCCGCCCCGTGCCGTCCCAGTCGCGCTCGAACCAGAGCACGGAGGTGCCGAGCACCCCGCGCCGGGCGAGCGCCTCGCGTACGCCGGGCTCGACGGTGCCGAGGTCCTCCCCTATGACGACGGCACCGGCCCGGTGTGCCTCCAGGACGAGGACCGCGAGCATCGCCTCGGCGTCCTGGCCGACGTAGGCGCCCTCGGTGGGCGGGCGCCCCTCGGGCACCCACCAGAGCCGGAAGAGACCCATGACGTGGTCGATGCGCAACGCTCCGGCGTGGGCGAGGAGGCCCCGCAGGAGGTCGCGGTAGGGGGCGTAGCCGGACGCCGCGAGGGCGTCGGGGCGCCAGGGGGGCAGCCCCCAGTCCTGGCCGTGGGCGTTGAAGGCGTCCGGGGGCGCGCCGACGGACATGCCGTGCGCGAAGGCGTCCTGCTGGGCCCAGGTGTCGGCGCCGTCGGGGTGGACGCCCACGGCGAGGTCGTGGACTATCCCGACGGCCATCCCCGACTCCCGCGCGGCGGTCTGGGCCATGGCGAGCTGGGTGTCGGTGAGCCAGGCGAGCCGGCAGTGGAAGTCGACCCGGTCCAGCAGCTCGGTGCGGGCGCGTGCGCTCCCCGGGGAACGGGGGTCCCGCAGCCCTTCTGGCCACTCACGCCACCGGGGGCCGTGCACCTCTGCCAGGGCGCACCACAGGGCTTGGTCCTCCAGGGCCTGCCCCTGCTCGGCGAGGAAGTCGCAGTAGGCGGCGCGGCGGCCGGGGGTCAGGGGGACCTCGTGGACGATCTCCAGGGCCTGCTTCTTGAGCGCCCAGACGGCGTCCCGGTCGATCAGCGCGCCCTTGTTCAGCACGGCCTCGCGGAGGGCGGCGGCTTCCTGGCGCAGGTCGTCCAGGGCCGCCCTGCCGGGCTCGGCGACGTGGCCGTACTCCGGGATCGACTCGATGTGGAGATGGACGGGGTCGGGGAAGCGGCGGGAGGAGGGGCGGTACGGGGACGGGTCGGTCGGGCTGCCGGGCACGGCGGCGTGCAGCGGGTTGACCTGGACGAAGCCGCTGCCCAGGGTGCGTCCCGCCCAGGCTGCGAGGTCGGCCAGGTCCGAGAGGTCGCCCATGCCCCAGGAGCGGGCGGACAGCATCGAGTAGAGCTGGACGAGGAATCCGTGCGTGCCGGCGGCCGGCTGGGGTACGCGGTCCGGAGCGACGACGAGCGTGGCGGTGGCGTAGCGGTGGTCCGTCGTACGGACGGTCAGCCGGTGGACGCCCAGGGGCGGTTCGGTCCACCAGGCGGGTGTCGTCGGCGTGCTCGTCTCGGGGGCGGGTGCGGGAAGCACCCGCATGCGCAGGGGCGACCGCGCGTCGGTGGCACCCGGCTCGGGGTCGACCGTCAGGAGCGCGCCGGGCGGCAGCGCGGTGAGCGCGGCCGGCAACGGCTCTCCGGACCAGGCCACCACGGTCGGCGGGAGCAGTCGGGAGGCCGCTGCCGATTCGGCTGCGGCGAGTGATTTCTCCACCTCCGCGGGGGTGCCGGCGTCGACGCCCAGAGCGGCGAGCACGGCCGTGACCGTGCCGTCGGGGACGGACACCGTGACATCCGCGGACGGGGAGAAGGAGGTGGCGACGCCGTGCAGTGCGGCGAGCCGGGACAAGCCCATTCAGACTCCTGGGGACTCCATGCCCCCTGCGGTGCCGGGTGCTGTCGGCTCGCTGGTCAGAGGGGCGACGGCGGCGAGCGGTGGCTCGCTCGTGAGGGGTGTGGCGTCGGCGAGCGGAGGCTCACTGGTGAGCGGGGGTTCGCCGGGAAGCTGGGCGCTGTCGAGGGAAGCGGGCTCACCGATCAGGTGCGAGACATCGGCGAGCGGCAGCTCACTGATCATCGGAGGGGCGGTGAAGGACGGGGACGTCTTGCCTGCCAGCGGATCGGAACCCACGGGGCTAGGCACCTGTTTGGAGAGGGCGGAGAGCAGAAGCTGCGCGGAAGCGGGCATGGTGGCCTCCTGGCCGTGGACAACAGGACACAGCAGACCTACCCAGCGGGCGCGGGAGCAGACGTGGACGTGACATAGGCGTTATGACAACGATTCCAACGTGCCGTGGGTCACACTTCGTTCCCCGGCGCGTCGGTATGGACCGTTTTCAGCCACTCGGCCGCGCCTCCTCCGCCGTGGAGGCCCCTGGTCCCGCGCCCGTCCGCCGGACCGACGCCACGCCCGCCCGGGTGACGCGGTCGCCCGCCCGGGTGATGCGACGGCCTCCGCCACGTCGACGGCCTCCGCCACGTCGACGGCCCGGTTGCTCAGGCGGAGACGCCGTCGATGCGGGCCATCACGTCGTCCGCGCCGAAGGGCTGCAGATAGGGCAGCCAGCGCGGGTCCCGGTGCCCGGTCCCGATGATCCGCCAGGCGAGACCGCTGGGCGGCGCCGGCTGGTGGCGCAGCCGCCAGCCGAGCTCCGGCAGGTGGCGGTCCGCCTTGTCGTGGTTGCAGCGGCGGCAGGCCGCCACCACGTTGTCCCACGCGTGCTGCCCGCCGCGGCTGCGCGGAATGACGTGGTCGACGCTGGTCGCGGCGGCGCCGCAGTACATGCAGCGGCCACCGTCCCTCGCGAAGAGCGCCCGGCGCGTGAGCGGGACGGGCCCCCGGTACGGGACCCGTACGAACCGTTTGAGACGGACCACGCTGGGCGCCGGTACGGCACGGGTGGCACTGTGCATGAAGGCGCCGGACTCCTCGAGGCAGATGGCCTTGTTCTCGAGGACGAGGACGAGCGCGCGGCGGAGAGGTACGACGCCGAGCGGCTCGTACGAAGCGTTGAGAACCAGGACGTGCGGCACGGTGGATGCCTCCTTGTACGCCGGCGACGCGTGGCTCGCGCCGGGACGATCCGATCTCAGTCTCTCCTCATGCCTGGTCCGAGCGCCACCACGTGCGGGTAACGGGCCGAAGGGATTTTTCTCACCGTCCGGCCGTACGCACGCCCCCGGCACACCGGAACACGTGTGTGAACGGGGATGCGGGGCGCCCTGTGGGATCGGGCACACCCCACGCGCCCCCGGTGAGACGTGTCTCTCCCTCCCCGACGGCAACGAACCGGCCCCCCGCCTTCGTTACTGTGGTTGGTCTGCTGTCGCCCCATATGGAGGTCCCCGTCGTGTCCCTGTCCGCCCTCCTGGCCGCGGCTCCGTCCCCCGGGGCCGCCGGCTCGCTGGACGAAGCCGCCGAGCGGGCCGGGAACGCCGCAAGCTGGGTCGAGGAGAACTGGTCCACCTGGCTGAACACCGGCCTCCGGATCATCCTCATCGCGGCCATCGCGATCGTGCTCCGCTACCTCATCCGGCGCGCCCTGACCAACCTCATCGACCGGATGAACCGCAGCGCCCAGGCGGTGGAGGGCACGGCCCTCGGCGGCCTGCTGGTCAACGCGGAACGCCGCCGCCAGCGCTCCGAGGCCATCGGCTCCGTGCTCCGCTCGGTGACGTCGTTCCTGATCCTCGGCACCGCGGCCCTGATGATCCTGGGTGCCTTCCAGATCAATCTGGCGCCCCTGCTGGCCTCCGCCGGGGTCGCCGGTGTGGCGCTGGGCTTCGGCGCGCGCAACCTCGTCACCGACTTCCTCTCCGGCGTCTTCATGATCCTGGAGGACCAGTACGGCGTCGGGGACCAGATCGACGCGGGTGTCGCCTCCGGTGAGGTGATCGAGGTCGGCCTGCGGGTCACCAAGCTGCGGGGCGACAACGGCGAGATCTGGTACGTGCGCAACGGCGAGGTCAAGCGGATCGGCAACCTCAGCCAGGGCTGGTCCACGGCCGGTATCGACGTCACGGTCCGCCCGACGGAGGACCTGGAGTCGGTCCGCAAGGCGATCGCCGGCGCCGGCGAGACCATGACGAAGGAAGAGCCCTGGTCGGAGCGGTTGTGGGGCCCGGTGGAGGTGCTCGGCCTGGACGCGGTGCTCCTCGACTCGATGACCCTGCGGGTCACGGCGAAGACCATGCCGGGCAAGTCGCTGGGCGTCGAGCGCGAGCTGCGCTGGCGCATCAAGCAGGCGCTGGACGCCGCCGGGATCATGATGATCGGCACCCTCCCCCTCCAGACGGACGGGGAGGCCGCCGCCGATCCGACGGCGGCCGTGGCTGCCCCCTCGGCGTACGCGTCGGCGACGTCGCCTCAGTCGCTGGCGGCGACCCCGATACCGCCCCCCAACCTCGCGAAGTAGCCGGCACCGGACGTCCGGTGCGCACAGCGCCCCCGCAGGTAACGCTTTGGTTGCCTCGGGGGCGCTTCCCATTGACGCCCCGGTGACGCCGCCATACCTTCCTCTCACCGATAGGAAAGTTTCCTAACAGAGGCAGGCGCGTCGCTCATGGCCGGAACCACCCCAGGCACCCCCAGCGTTCTGCGTGCCATGAACGACCGGGCGGCGCTCGATCTCCTCGTCGCCCAGGGGCCCCTCACCCGCACGCGCATCGGCGAGCTGACCGGGCTCTCCAAGCCCACCGCCTCCCAGCTCCTGGCGCGCCTGGAGGAGGCGGGCCTGGTCCGCTCGACGGGCAGCCAGAGCGGGCGCCCCGGACCGAACGCCGTGCTCTACGAGATCAATCCGGCCTCCGCCCATGTCGCGGCGCTCTCCGTGGGGCCCACCGGGATCGACGCCGTGGTCGCCGACATCACCGGCACGGTGGTCGGCTCCTGCCGCGTGGAGGCCGAGGCGGTCGCGGAGGACGTACGGCACCGCACCGCCCAGCTCGTCGCCGAGGCCGTGGACGGCGCCCTGCGTCCGACCGGTCTCGGCCACGACGACCTCGCCGCCGTGGTGGTGGGCACCCCGGGCGCGATCGACCCGCACACCGGTCAGCTCCGTTACGCGCCCCATCTGCCCGGCTGGCACTCCCGCACGCTGCTGGCCGACCTCGCCGAGGTGGTCGGCAGGCCGGTCGTCATCGAGAACGACGTGAACCTCGCCGCCGTCGCCGAGCAGTACGAGGGCGCGGCGCAGGACCACGACCACTTCGTGCTCGCCTGGGTCGACGAGGGCGTCGGCGCGGCGATCGTGCTGGGCGGCACCCTCCTGCGCGGCGCCACCGGCGGCGCGGGCGAGATCGGCTACATGCCGCTGCCCGGCGCCCCGCTCGCCCGGGGCGGCGCCGCCGACTGGGCGGGGCCCGACGCGGGGGGCGGCTTCCAGAGCCAGGTCTCCTCCCCCGCCGTGCGCGACCTGGCCGGAGGCAGGCCGCTGGCCGAGGCGCTCGCCGACGAGGCGGTGTCCGCCGAGGTCGCCCGCAGACTCGCCACCGGCCTCGCCTCCGTGGTCGCCGTGGTCGATCCGGAGCTGGTCGTGCTCTCCGGCTCCGTGGCCCAGGCCGGCGGGGACGCCCTGCGCAAGCGGGTCGAGGCCGAGATGACCGGTCTGGCGCTGCCCAGGCCGCTGCTCCGCGTCAGCGACATCGAGGGCGACCCGATACTGACCGGCGCTCTGCGCACCGCCCTCGCCCAGGCGCGCGACAGCACGTTCGACACCGCCTGACCCCGCCCGACCCCGCCTGACCCGTCCTGCCGGCCCGCCGTTCCGCCCGTACCGGGTGGTCCGTACGGCACCCCCATGCCCGGTGCGGCCTCGCCCGCCTGTCCCTCCTCCCCCGCGAAGGAAGTCCGCCATGGCGCTACGGCGCATTCGTACCCGCGTGCCCCTGGCGCTCGGCGCAGCGGCCCTGCTGCTGTCCGGCTGCGCGAATCCGAGCACCGGCAGCAACACCGACGACCCCACGAAACCGGTCACGCTGAAGTTCTGGCACGGCTGGTCGGCGCCCGGTGAGGTCAAGGCGATCGACGAGAACATCGCCCGGTTCGAGAAGCTGCACCCCAACATCGACGTCGTCTCCACCGGCAACGTCAGCGACGAGACGATCAACCAGGCGCTGCGGGCCGGAGGAGGTGACGCACCCGACGTCGTCACCTCGTTCACGACCAACAACGTCGGGCAGTACTGCTCCTCCGGCATGTGGGCCGATCTCGACCCCTTCATGAAGAAGAGCGGGATCGACAAGGCGAAGGTCTTCCCCAAGACCCTGCTCGACTACACGCGGTACGAGGGCGTCCAGTGCGCGGCGCCCCTGCTCGCCGACGCGTTCGGCATGTACTACAACAAGGACGCCTTCGAGGAGGCGGGCATCAGCCGGCCGCCTCGCACCATGTCCGAGATGAAGGCCGACGCGGTCAAGCTGACGCGTAAGAAGAAGGACGGCTCGCTCCGGCGCGCCGGCTTCATGCCGAACTTCCAGCTCTACCAGAACTCCCCCGACCGGATGTTCGCGCAGTGGGGCCCCGAGTACTTCGACAACGACGGCAAGGCGAAGCTCGCCGACGAGCCCAGGACCGAGCAGTTCTTCACCACCATGCGCCAGATCTCCGACGCGCAGGGCGGTCACCAGGCCATGGAGCGGCTGCGCGCCACCTTCGGTGACGAGATGTCGTCACAGAACGGCTTCCTGACCGGCAAGCTCGCCATGCACCTGGACGGCGAGTGGCGCGGCCTGATGCTCGACGAGGCCGAGGCGGACTTCGACTGG
Organism: Streptomyces sp. NPDC079167; assembly: GCF_040686735.1. Lineage (NCBI taxonomy): Bacteria > Bacillati > Actinomycetota > Actinomycetes > Kitasatosporales > Streptomycetaceae > Streptomyces > Streptomyces sp. NPDC079167. Next base: position 604,959 of record NZ_JBFBLO010000001.1, read on the forward strand.
GGAGTCGCCCCGCTGCCGGTCCCCGACGACCAGGCCGACACCTACGGGCGCGGCTACCTGACGGGCACCGTGGCCGGCATCGCGCACAGCAGCCGTCACCAGAACGCGGCGTGGGAGCTGGTGAAGTACCTGACGACCGACACCGACGCGGTCGTCCGCTTCGCCAACGCCATCCACAACGTGCCGTCCACCTTCGAGGCGCTCAAGTCGCCCGACCTGGACGCCGATCCGGCCTTCCGGACCTTCATCGAGATCGCGCAGAACCCGCACAGCCAGGCCGTCCCGCCGTCGAACAACGGCGGGCAGTACATCACCTCGTTCATGGACTTCTCGCAGTCCGTCGAGGCGGGCAGGACCAAGGACCTGCACGGCGCCCTGCGGGAACTCGACGAGCAGATCGACGCCGACAACCTCCAGTCGGAAAACTGAGGAGCCGAGTCATGGCACTTTCCCTCTCCACCCCGGCGAAGTCCGCCGGACGGGGGACCGAACCGGCCCCCCGCAACTCCCCTCTGCGGCGCAAGCGGAACCGCGAGCGGCTGCGCACCCTGGGGTTCCTCTCGCCCTGGCTGGTCGGCTTCTCGGTCTTCTTCGGCTATCCGCTGATCGCGACCGTCTACTTCTCGTTCATGCACTACAACCAGATCAAGGCGCCGACGTTCGTCGGGCTGCGCAACTGGCGGTACGTGCTGGAGCAGATGCCGCTGTTCGGGCCCGCCCTGTGGAACACGCTGTGGCTGGTCGTGGTGATGGTCGCGCTGCGGGTGGTGTTCGGCCTCGGTGTCGGCCTGCTGATCACGAAGATCAAGACGGGGGTCGGGCTGTTCCGCACGGCCTTCTACATCCCGTACCTGGCACCGCCGGTCGCCGCCACCGTCGCCTTCGTCTTCCTGCTCAACCCGTCCACCGGACCGGTCAACGAGATCCTCTCGTGGATCGGCCTGCACGGCCCGAGCTGGTTCAACGACCCGAACTGGTCGAAGCCCTCGCTGGTGCTGCTCTCCCTGTGGGGCATCGGCGACCTGATGGTCATCTTCATGGCCTCGCTGCTGGACGTGCCGAAGGAGCAGTACGAGGCCGCCGACCTGGACGGCGCGGGGTCCTGGGCGAAGTTCCGCTACGTCACCTGGCCCGCCATCACGCCGATCGTGCTGTTCGCCGTCGTCACGGGCGTCGTGCAGACGATGCAGTACTACACGCAGGCCCTCGTCGCGGGGAAGCTCGCCTCCGGCGTCTCCATCGGCCCCGGCACCGTGATTCAGCCCGGCTATCCGGACCACTCCACCCTGACGGTTCCTCAGCTCGTCTACTCGATGGGCTTCCAGAACTTCAACACCGGTGCCGCGTGCGTCCTCTCGCTCGTGCTCTTCGCCATCGCCATGGCCGTCACCCTTCTGCTGATGCGCAAGAGCGTCGGCCTCATCCCGGCGGAGGACTGAGATGACCCTGACCAGCCCCACCCTGACCAGGCCGGACACCGCCGCACCGAGCCGGCCGAGCGACCGGGACGCGGCAAGGCACCGGCGCAAGCGCGTCCTGAACTGGATCGCCGTCCACTCCGTGGCCGTCGCGCTCGCCCTGTTCTTCGTCCTGCCGTTCGTCTTCGTCCTCCTCACCTCGGTGATGAGCGACGACCAGGCGATGAGCGGGGAGCTGTGGCCCGACTCCTGGAACTGGTCGAACTACTCGACGGTCTTCCACACCCCGGGCTTCCTCGGCTGGTGGCGCAACTCGCTGATGTACGCGCTCGTGGGCACCGTGTTCACCGTGTGCTCGTCGGTGCCGGTCGCCTACGCGCTGGCCAAGTTCCGCTTCCGCGGCCGGCGTACGGCGATGATCCTCGTCATCTCCACGATGATGCTTCCGCCGCAGGTCATCATCATCCCGATGTACCTGGTGTGGGCGCAGCAGTTCCACCTGTCGGGCTCGCTGTGGCCGCTGATCATCCCCATGGCGTTCGGCGACGCCTACTCGATCTTCCTGCTGCGGCAGTTCCTGCTCACCATTCCGCAGGAGTACATCGAGTCGGCGAAGGTCGACGGGTGCGGCGAGTTCCGCACGCTGCTCAAGATCGTCGTGCCGATGGCCAAGCCGGGCATCGCGGCCATCGCTCTCTTCCAGTTCTTCTACTGCTGGAACGACTACTTCGGACCGCAGATCTACGCCGCGCAGAACCCGGGCGCCTGGACCCTGAGCTACGGCCTGGAGTCCTTCAAGAGCGCCCACGCGGTCAACTGGAACCTGACGATGGCCGCGACCCTGCTCGTCATGGCGCCGGTCATCATCGTGTTCTTCTTCGCACAGAAGGCCTTCGTCGAAGGCGTCACCCTCACCGGAGTAAAGGGCTAGAAGCATGAAGCTCGCAGTAGTGGGCGGCGGGTCCACCTACACCCCCGAACTGATCGACGGTTTCGCGCGGCTGCGGGACACCCTGCCGGTCGAGGAGCTCGTGCTCGTCGACCCGGCGGCCGACCGGCTGGAGCTGGTCGGTGGTCTGGCGCGGCGGATATTCGCCAAGCAGGGCCACCCGGGCCGGATCGTCACCACCTCCGACCTGGACGCCGGGGTCGCCGGCGCGGACGCCGTGCTGCTCCAGCTCCGCGTCGGCGGGCAGGCCGCCCGCAACCAGGACGAGACGTGGCCGCTCGAATGCGGCTGCGTCGGCCAGGAGACCACCGGGGCGGGCGGTCTCGCCAAGGCGCTGCGCACCGTCCCGGTCGTCCTCGACATCGCCGAGCGGGTACGCCGCACCAACCCCGACGCCTGGATCATCGACTTCACCAACCCGGTCGGGATCGTCACCCGGGCCCTGCTCCAGGCCGGGCACAAGGCCGTCGGCCTGTGCAACGTGGCGATCGGCTTCCAGCGGAAGTTCGCCGCGCTGCTCGACGTGACGCCGGGCGAGGTCCACCTCGACCATGTCGGGCTCAACCACCTGACGTGGGAGCTCGGGGTGCGCCTGGGCGGCCCGGACGGCGAGGACGTCCTGCCGAGGCTCCTCGCGGAGCACGGTGACGCGATCGCCGGCGACCTGCGCATGCCCCGGCAGATCGTCGACCGCCTCGGAGTGGTCCCGTCGTACTACCTGCGGTACTTCTACGCGCACGACGAGGTCGTACGGGAGCTCGGCACGAAGCCGTCCCGCGCGGCCGAGGTCGCCGCGATGGAGAAGGAACTCCTGGAGATGTACGGCGACCCGGCCCTCGACGAGAAGCCCGCGCTGCTGGGCAAGCGGGGCGGCGCCTTCTACTCCGAGGCGGCCGTCGACCTGGCGTCCGCGCTGCTCGGCGGGGGCGGCTCCGCGGTGCAGGTGGTCAACACGTACAACAAGGGAACGCTGCCCTCCCTGCCGGACGACGCGGTGATCGAGGTGCAGGCCCGGGTGGACGGCAGTGGCGCGACGCCGCTCTCGGTGCCCACGCTGGACCCGCTGTTCGCCGGGCTGATCGGCCACGTCACCGCGTACGAGGACCTGGCGCTGGACGCCGCGCTGCGCGGTGGCCGTGACCGGGTGTTCAAGGCGCTGATGGCCCACCCGCTGATCGGCCAGTTCGAGTACGCCGAGGCGCTCACCGACAAGCTGATCGCGCACAACCGGGAGCACCTGGCGTGGGCCTGACCGCACATGTGCTCGCGATCGACGCGGGCAACAGCAAGACCGACGTGGCGGTGATCGGCGCCGACGGGGCCGTCCTCGGCACCGGGCGCGCGGGTGGCTTCCAGCCGCCGGCCGTCGGCATCGGCACGGCCGTCGACGTGCTGGCGGAGGCGGTCGGGGCCGCACTCGCGCAGGCCGGGGCCGTCGGCGTCGACCATGTGTCGGCCTGCCTCGCCAACGCCGACCTCCCCGTGGAGGAACGGGAGTTGGCGGAGGCGCTGGAAGCCCGCGGCTGGGGCGGAACCGTGGAGGTGCGCAACGACACCTTCGCGATACTGCGCGCGGGGGTCGACGAGCCCTGCGGCGTGGCCGTGGTGTGCGGCGCGGGAATCAACTGCGTCGGCATGCGGCCGGACGGGGCGACCGCGCGCTTCCCCGCGATCGGCCGCCTCTCCGGTGACTGGGGCGGCGGTTCGGGGATGGCCGAGGAGGCGCTGTGGTTCGCGGCGAGGGCCGAGGACGGCCGCGGCGAGCCGACCGAGCTGGCCCGGACGCTGCCCGGCCACTTCGGGCTCGACTCGATGTACGCCCTGATCGAGGCGCTGCACCTGGGGCACATCCCGTACGCCCGCCGTCACGAGCTGACCCCGGTGCTGTTCGCCACCGGGGCTGCCGGCGACCGGATCGCGCGCGGTCTCGTGGAGCGCCTCGGCGACGAGGTGGTGGCGATGGCCGCCGTATCGCTGGCCCGGCTCGGCCTGCTGGAGGAAGAGGTCCCTGTGGTGCTGGGCGGCAGCGTGCTCGCGGCCCGGCACCCCGCTCTGGACGACCGGATCGGTGAACTCCTCGCGGTCCGCGCGCCGAAGGCGGTGGTCAGGGTCGTCTCCGCTCCGCCGGTCCTGGGTGCCGGACTGCTGGGCCTGGACCGCACGGGGGCCGCCCCCGAGGCGTACGACAGGCTGCGGGCGCGGTACGTCTGAGAGTCGGCCCGCCGGGCGTCCCGTGGCTGTGCCGCGCGGGGCGCCCCTCTCGTACGGGAACCGATCTGCTGTCCCGAACGTGTTCATGGTGGGGAGATCAGTCTGCTCAGGGGCCCGACCGGCCGATTGCCTTGATCGCTCGCGCTCGCCCTGATCGAATACGGGGGCGGGGGCGCGATCCGGGCATTCCTGGTGGACTGCGGCCCCTGGGGCCATACTTCTGGCCAGGACGAGTCGTCCCCCGATCGGCCGGGGGGCCCGGGCCGTCGTCATGACCGAGGGGGAGGTCACGTGACATACCCGCCGAGCCGGGCCGCACTGCGGGAGCCCGGGCCGGATGCGCCGTCCGCGCCCGTGACCGTACCCGCGCAGCGCCGTGGTGCCCCGTCCGTGGCCGTCGACCGGCTGCGCGCCGCGGCGACGACCGAGCCGGGCAGGCTGCAGATCTTCGGTGCCGTACTGGCCCTGCTGGTCGTGGTGTTCGGTGCGGTGACCGTCACGGAGATCTCCGGACGTGCCTCGTCCGCCGACGACGTGGTGACACGCAGTCAGCCGTTGAGCGCGGCCGCCGCGAGCATCTACCGTTCGCTGGCCGACGCGGACACGATGGCCGCGAGCGGTTTCCTGGCGGGGGCCCAGGAGCCCAAGGACGTGCTCGCGCAGTACGACGCGGACATCAAGGAGGCCTCCCGGCTGCTGGTGCAGGCCGCGGCGAGCACCGACGCCTCGACCTCCTCGCACCGGGAGATCACCACGCTGGGCGAGCTGCTCCCCGAGTACACGGGGCTGATCGAGCGGGCGCGTGCGAACAACCGGCAGGGGCTGCCGCTCGGCGGCGCCTATCTCCGGTACGCCAACCAGAAGATGACGAACGAGATCCTCCCGGCGGCCGAGCGGCTGTACGCGGCGGAGACCGGCCGGCTGACCACCGACTCGGCCGACGCCCGGCGTTGGCCCTTCCTCTCGCTGGCCACCGGGGCCCTGGCGCTGGCCGCGCTGGTGTGGATGCAGCGGCGCAACTACCGCAGGACGAACCGCGTCTTCAACCACGGTCTGCTCGCGGCGACGGCCGCTGCCACGGTGGTGCTGCTGTGGCTGGCCGTGGGGCACACGGTGGCCAGGGCGGAGCTGCACAGCGCGATGGCGAACGGGCAGCAGTCACTCGACGTCCTCAACAAGGCCAGGATCAACTCGCTGAAGGCGCGGGCCAACGAGAACCTCACGCTGGTCGCCCGGGGCGCCGTCCTGACCGCGGACGGCACGGACAAGTACGAGACCGACTACAGCACGGGCATGAAAGCACTCGGCACACAGCTCGAGAGCGCGGAGAAGCTCGCCGGCGACGACTCCGGGGGGAGTGAGCCGGTGGAGGCCGCCATCAGCAGTGTGTCCGAGTGGCAGGACCGCCACAAGAAGGCCAGGGCGACGGACGACCAGGGTGATTACGACAGCGCGCTGCTGCAGATCATCGACCCGGAGAACTCCACGGGTGAGTCGTTCGAGAAGGTCGACGACGCGCTGGAGACGGCCCTCGCCCATGAACAGGACCAGTTCGACGCGGCGGCCGAGGACGGCCGCGGGGCCCTGGGCGGGCTGCCGGCCGGGGCAGCCGTCCTCGCCGTGCTGGGTGCGGTCGCCGCGATCGTCGGGGTCAACCGCAGGCTCTCGGAGTACCGGTGAGGGGACGAGCGATGACCAGGCCGAAGGGCTGGGCCGCACGGAGCAGACTGCGCGGCTGGGGCGGTGTGACGGGCATGGCGGTGGCCTGTGCGGTCACGGCCTCGCTCACCCTGCTGCCGCTGGCGCACGGCGAGGGGACGCTGGGCGGGCTGCACACGGGGCAGGGCGCCACCTCCGCGGTGCCCACGAAGGCCGAGGAGTGCGAGGACCCGGAGGCGAGTCTGCCGGCGTCGAGCGCCGACGGCCCGACCATCGAGAAGATCAAGAAGCGCGGCAAGCTGATAGCGGGTGTCGACCAGAACAGCTTCCAGTGGGGCTACCGGAACCCGGAGGCCGAGTCCGGCACGCTCGAAGGCTTCGACATCGACCTGGTGCGGGCCATCGCGGAGAACATCCTCGGCGACCGCGACGCGGTGATCTTCCGTGCCATCCCCACCAACCAGCGCATCGACGCACTGGAGAACGACAAGGTCGACGTCGTCGTGCGCACGATGACGATCAACTGCAAGCGCGCCGAGCAGGTAGCGTTCTCCACGGCCTACTTCCAGGCGGGCCAGCAGGTCCTGGCGCCCAGGAAGTCGACGATCACCGGCTACGACGAGTCGCTCAAGGGCAAGCGGGTCTGCACGGCGGAGGGCTCGACGGCGTTCGACGCGCTGAACGAGAAGTCCTTCGGCGCGGTCTTCGAGGACGAGCACGACGGCACCGAGCTGGACGAGGACCAGCTGACCGTCCCCAACCAGCTCGACTGCCTGGTGCGGCTGCAGCTCGGCGAGGTCGACGCGGTGGTCACGGACAACGCGCTGGCGGCCGGCCAGGCGGCCCAGGACCCCGCCGTGGAGCTCAAGGGCGACAAGCCGTTCACCACCGAGTACTACGGCGTGGCCGCGAAGCTCGGCGCCGACGACCTGGTGGCCCGGGTCAACCAGGTCCTGGCCGAGTACCGCCAGGGCGGGGCGCAGAGCCGCTGGATGACGTCGTACCGCACCTGGCTGGAGGAGGGACTGCCCGGCATCAAGGGCCCCCCGGCACCCAAGTACCGCAGCAACTGAACCTGTCCGGGCCCTGGGGTCCGGCGGCCGGAACGGAGAGGTTATCGATGGGCGTGGCGGGATCCTTCCCCGGTTTCGCGGGGAGGCCCCCCGGCCCGGTCATGGACCGGGACGGGGTGGACCGTGCGCTGGCCCGGCTCGGCGCGGAGCACGAGGCCATCGAGACCTCGCTCCTCGCTCTGGAGGAACACGCCGGCCGCAGGCTCCTGGAGGGCGCCACCCTGGCCGGTGTCACCAAGGAGCGCTGGAGCTCCACCAAGCGGTCGATCACGCTGCTCTGGCGGTACTTCGACGCCTACACCGGGGCGCTGGCCTCGGCCCGTGAGATCCGGGGCAGGCGCCGCTACCCCGGCAGGAGCGACCTGGTGGCCCTGACCGAACTGCTGCGCGGCGACGGTGTGACCGTGGCGAACCAGGGAGCGGCCGGCCCCGGCGCCTCGCTCACCGGTCCGGCCCGGCTCTCCGAGCGGTTCACGCTGGAGGAGTTGGTCGCCCGGATGAACGACCTGTACTCCCAGGCGCTGGACATGGTCCTCGCGTCGGACTCCGTATGGTCGGCGCTGCCCGCCCGGATAGACATGCTGGCCGCCGAGCTGCGCCGCACCGGCTCGCTGGCGCACTCCGTCGGGGTGCGGCCCGGGGAGCATCCGGCCGGTGACGACCTGGAGTCGATCGCCGAGGAGCTGGCCACGCTGCGCAAGCAGGTGATCTCGGATCCACTGGCGTTCTGGGTGCCGGGCCCCGGCAGTGCCGCGCCCGGCGGAGGGCGGCCCGACACCACGCGCTACGACCGCGCGGCCCTCGCCCTGGAGGACGTGCGCCGGGAGATCGAAGCGGTGCTGGCGGTCCGGCAGGGCGCCGAGCAGCGCCTGATCCAGGTGCGTGACCTGCTGTCGCGCGCGAGCCGTACGCTCACCGAAGCCCGGTTGGCGCGCGGCGAGGTGCTGGCGAAGATCGCCGCCTCCGAGGTGCCCGCCGTCAGCGGTCCGCCGACCGCTCTGCAGGAGCGGCTGGCCGCCGCCTCCGAATACCGCAGGCACGCCCAGTGGAACCGGCTGTCGCCGCTGCTGGACTCGCTGGAGCGGGAGGCCGAGGACGAACTGCTGCGCGCCCGGGAGTCGCTGACGTCCGTCACGGCACCGCTCGCCGTCCGTGCGGAGCTGCGCGGCAGGCTCGACGCGTACAGGGCGAAGGTGGCCCGGCACGGCCTGGCCGAGGACCCGTTCCTGATCGAGCGGTACGACGCGGCCCGCCGGATGCTGTGGAGCGCCCCGTGCGATCTGCGCGTCGCCGAACAGGCGGTGCTGCGCTACCAGCAGGCCGCCACCGATCTGCTGACACCGCGCCGTCGGGTCGAGTACGACGGACAGGGGGAGACATCATGAGTACGCAGTGCCAGCGCCCCACGTGCGAGGGCAGCTACGAGGACATGGGCGGCGGCGAGCTGTACTGCGACACCTGCGGCCTCGCGCCCGTCGTGTCGCCGACGGGCATGGTGAGTTCACCGCCCACCGGCATCGCGGGCGGCGGCAGGGCGGCGGGCGGCCGGGGAAGCGGCAGCACCTCGCAGCGGACCGGTTCGCAGGCGTCCGCGCGCTCCTCGTCCCGCTCGTCGACCTCCCGGCGCTCGGTGTCCGGGAGGCTCTCCCGCTCCCTGTCCGGCAGCGCCACGTCCCGCTCGGTCTCGGTGCGCTCCTCGGGCGCCTCTACGGGTTCCTCCTCCGGGCGCGGCCGGCTGGGCGCGGGCCTGGTGCTCGTGCCCGACGTGCCGCGGCCCGACCCGCACACGGCGGTGATGGAGAACCCCGAGGTCCCCGAGCGGAAGCGGTTCTGCTCGCGCTCCGACTGCGGTGCGCCGGTGGGCCGGGCCCGTGGGGAGCGGCCGGGCCGTACCGAGGGGTTCTGCACCAAGTGCGGTCACCCCTACTCCTTCGTGCCCAAGCTGCGCGGTGGTGACATCGTGCACGGGCAGTACGAGGTGGCGGGCTGCCTGGCGCACGGCGGGCTCGGCTGGGTCTATCTCGCGGTGGACAGGGCGGTCTCCGACCGCTGGGTGGTTCTCAAGGGCCTCCTGGACACCGGGGACCAGGACGCCATGGCGGCGGCCATCTCCGAGCGCCGCTTCCTCGCGGAGATCGAGCACTCCAACATCGTCCGCATCTACAACTTCGTGGAACACCTGGACCAGCGCACCGGTTCGCTGGACGGCTACATCGTCATGGAGTACGTCGGCGGGAAGTCGCTCAAGGAGATCGCCAACGAACGCCGCACACCGGCCGGGAAGCGGGACCCGCTGCCGGTGGAGCAGGCCTGCGCGTACGGCATCGAGGCGCTGGAGGCGCTCGGCCACCTGCACAGCCGCAACGTGCTGTACTGCGACTTCAAGGTCGACAACGCGATCCAGACCGAGGACCAGCTCAAGCTCATCGACATGGGCGCGGTGCGCAGGATGGACGACGACGAGTCGGCCATCTACGGCACCGTCGGCTACCAGGCGCCCGAGGTGGCCGAGGTCGGCCCGTCCGTCGCCTCCGACCTCTACACGGTCGCGCGGACCCTCGCGGTGCTGACCTTCGACTTCCAGGGGTACACGAACGTCTTCGTGGACTCGCTCCCCGACCCGGACAACATCGAGGTGTTCCGGAGGTACGAGTCGTTCTACCGGCTGCTCGTGCGGGCCACGGACCCGGATCCGGCCCGGCGGTTCTCCTCGGCCGCGGAGATGGCGGAGCAGCTGACGGGTGTGCTGCGGGAGGTGGTCGCCCTGCAGACGGGGCGCCCGCGCCCGGCGCTCTCGACCCTCTTCGGCACGGAGATGCGCGTGACGGACACGGCGTTGTTCGCGGAGCCGGCCGGTGAGGTGTCGCGGCTCGGCGCCCGGACGGGCCCCTCCGGCGGCGCGGGACGCCTCGGACGCCGACGCGCGGTGGCGGCAGCCACGCTCCCGGCCCCGTCCCTGACGGCCGCCCCGCCCGTCGCCCCCGCCCCGCCCGTCGCCCCCGCCCCGCAGGGCGCACCGCCCGGCGCCGCTCCGCTGCACGCGCCCGACACCCACGTCCGGGGCGGTGGCGCGGCGGGGAGCGCGCCGGCGTACGCGCAGCCCCCGGCGGTTGTTCCGGCTCCTCGCGCGCCGGTCCAGGGACCCGGTGCGCTCCCGGCCGTGTTCCCGGGTGCCGCCCCCCGGCTCGCCGCGTTCGACGCGCGGGCGACCTCGCTGGCCCTGCCCGTGCCCCGGGTCGACCCGAACGACCCCAACGCCGGTTTCCTCGCCGGGGTGATGACGTCGGCGCCCGCAGAGCTGATCTCCGCCCTGCACTCCGTGCCGGCGGCCTCGCTCGAGACCCGGCTGCGGGAGCTCCGCGCCCGCCTGGAGATGAGTGAGCTCGACTCCGCGGTACGGGCGCTGACGGCGGTGGAGGCCCAGCACCAGGACGACTGGCGGGTGGTCTGGTACCGCGGGATCACCTCGCTGGTGACCGGTGACAACGAGAACGCCGCGCTGTCCTTCGACGCGGTCTACGACGCCTTCCCCGGCGAGCCCGCGCCGAAGCTCGCGCTGGGTGTCTGCGCGGAGGTGCTGGGGCAGCTGGACAACGCCGCGGAGTACTACCGCCTGGTGTGGGCGACGGACCCGAGCTTCGTCAGCTCGGCGTTCGGTCTGGCCCGGGTGCAGATCGCCGCCGGGGACCGGCCCGCGGCGGTGCGCACCCTGGAGTCCGTGCCCGAGTCGTCGATCCACTACACGGCGGCCCGGGTCGCCGCGGTGCGGGCCCGGCTCCGTGAACGCGCCCCGCACGAGCCGCTGATCGACGATCTGTCGGCCGCCGCGGACCAGGTGACCGCGCTGCGGGACTACGGCCTGGACGCGGTGAGACGTGAGCAGTTGTCGACCGAGGTACTCGGCACGGCGCTCGACTGGGTACTCTCCGGTAGTCCCACGGCTCAGCCGTCGGCTCCGCCCTCCCCCGCAGCCGCGGGGCCGAGGACGGTGCTCGGCAGTGAGCTGGACGAGCGGGGCCTCAGGTTCGGCCTGGAACGCTCGTACCGGATGCTCGCCCGGCTCGCGCAGCGGGGCGACGAGAGGATCGAACTGGTGGAGCGGGCCAACCGTTTCCGCCCCCGGACCTGGGTGTGAAGATGTCAGAGAGCCACCAGCAGGCCTCCTTGCCGGGGTGCCCCAGCTGCGAGGAACCGCTGGAGCCGGGCGACCTGTTCTGCGGGGTGTGCGGGTACGACCTCTCGGCCGTGCCGGCGCCGCCCGCCGACCGCCCGACGGTCGCCATCACGGTGCCCGGGCATGGCCCGGGGGCGCCTGCCGGCGGCGGTCCGGTGGAGTGGCCCCCCGCCTCCGAGACGGACAGCTCGGACCTGCCGGCGCCCACGCACCGCCCGGCCGATCTGCCGGGTGTGGACTCGGGCGGCAAGCCCCTGGCCGCCGGGGAGGCGGCGTCGGTCCGCTACGACGAGCCGGACGCCCCGGAGGGGGCCGCCCGGGCCGGTGCCGCCGGCGACTTCGAACTGGCCGCCCCCGACCCCCGCACCGCGGAGCACGCCGCCGCCGGCGGGGCGGCGTCCGGTGCCAAGGTCTGTGTGGCCTGCCGCTCGGGCCGTGTGGACACCGACGGTTACTGCGAGAACTGCGGTCACGCCCAGCCCCGTGAGCGCGACCACATGGAGCAGGAGCTCGGCTCGGTGGCCGCGGTCAGCGACCGGGGTCTGCGCCACCACCGCAACGAGGACGCGTTCGCGGTGTCCTCCACCGCGCTGCCGGACGGCTCACCGGCCGTCGTCGCCATCGTGTGCGACGGCGTCTCGTCGGCGAGCCGCCCCGACGAGGCGTCGGCCGCGGCGGCGAGCGCCGCCAACGAGTCGCTGCTGGAGTCGCTGCCGCGCGGCACGCACGCGCAGCAGGCGATGCACGAGGCGATCCTGGCCGCGTCCGAGGCCGTCAACGCCCTGGCCCAGGACCCCGGTCAGGCGATGGAGCACGACCAGCACCGCCATCAGAACGCCCCGGCCTGCACCCTGGTCGGCGCGATCATGGCGGGCGGTCTGCTGATCGTCGGCTGGGTCGGCGACAGCCGTGTCTACTGGGTCCCCGAGGACCGCTCCCAGCCGCCGGCCCGGCTCACGGAGGACGACTCCTGGGCGGCGCAGATGGTGGCGACCGGCCTGATGAACGAGGCGGAGGCGTACGCCGACGAGCGCGCCCACGCCATCACGGGCTGGCTCGGTGCCGACGCGTACGAACTGGAGCCGCACACCGCGTCGTTCAAGCCCGACCGGCCCGGCCTGGTGGTGGTGTGCACCGACGGCCTGTGGAACTACGCGGAGGCGGCGGCGGAGATGGCCGCGGCCGTGCCGGCGGACGCGTACGAACGGCCTCTGCACGGCGCCCAGGTGCTGGTCGGTCATGCCCTCGACGGCGGGGGCCACGACAACGTAACAGTGGCGCTGCTGCCGTTCGCCGTGGCGGCGCCGGGGGCAGGATCGGCCTGAGCCGCTCGCGGTCCGCCGGCCGGCGGACCGTCCTGTCCCGCGCCCTGCCCGTCCCGCGCTCCGTGCCCCGCGCCCCGCGCCCCGCGCCCGCGTCCTACGCCCTGAACTCTGTCCGCCCACCTGTCTTCGTCCGACATACGTGGAGCATCGAGGAGCCGATCAGATGGCCAACTTCTCCAAGTCCAGCGTGCCGCAGTTCTCCGTCGAGGTGTACCAGAACGAATACCTCCCCGAGGGCGGCCGCGAAGTCAACGCGATCGTCACCGTCACGTCCACGGGCGGGGGAACGACCGGCGGTGTGCCGCTGACCGACGGTGTTCCGGCAGCCGGGCGCCTCCCGGGGCGGGCGCCGGGCGCCGCCGTGGTGCTCATGGTCGACTGCTCGGGCTCGATGGACTACCCGCCGACCAAGATGCGCAACGCCCGCGACGCGACGGCGGCGGCCATCGACACCCTGCGGGACGGCACACGGTTCGCCGTGGTCGCGGGGACGCACGTGGCCGAGGACGTGTACCCGGGCAACGGGCAGCTGGCGACGGCCGATCCGGGGACCAAGGCTCAGGCGAAGGAGGCCCTGCGCCGGCTGAGCGCGGGCGGTGGTACCGCGATCGGCACCTGGCTACGGCTGGCCGACCGGCTGCTCGGGGCCGCCGAGGCGGACATCCGGCACGGCATCCTCCTCACCGACGGACGCAACGAGCACGAGTCACCGGAGGATCTGCGGGCGGCTCTGGATTCCTGTGCGGGCCGGTTCACGTGTGACGCGAGAGGTGTGGGCACCGACTGGGAGGTGAAAGAGGTCACAGCGATCGCCTCCGCCCTGCTCGGCACGGCGGACATCGTCGCCGACCCTGCGGGGCTGGCCGCGGACTTCACACAGATGATGGAGAACGCGATGGGCAAGGAGGTCGCGGACGTGGCGTTGCGGCTCTGGACGCCCGTCGGTGTGGAGATCGTCTTCGTCAAGCAGGTGGCTCCCGCCGTCGCCGATCTGAGCGACCGCCGCACCGGGGCGGGACCGCGCGCGGGCGACTACCCGACCGGTTCCTGGGGTGACGAGTCCCGGGACTACCACGTGTGCGTCAGGGTTCCGGAGGCCGGGATCGGCCAGGAGATGCTGGCGGCCCGGGTCTCGCTGATCCTGCCGCCTCCGGCCGGCGGTGGAACCCCGCAGACGCTCTCCCAGGGACTCGTCCGGGCCGTGTGGACGGACGACATGGTCGCTTCCACCTCGATCAACCCCCAGGTGGCGCACTACACAGGACAGGCGGAACTGGCACAAGTCATCCAGCAGGGACTTGATGCGCGTAAATCGGGCGACTTCGACGGCGCGACGGCCAAACTGGGCCGTGCGGTGCAGCTCGCGTCGTACTCCGGAAACGCGGATACTGCGAAACTGCTTTCGAAGGTGGTCGACGTCGTCGATGCGGCGACCGGTACTGTGCGACTGAAAGCGAGGGTCGCGGAAGCGGACGAGATGACACTCGAAACGCGCTCGACCAAGACAGTTCGCGTCAAGAAATAGAGACACGGACGACAGTGAACGACCGTACGGAGAGCCGCCCCGGCCGACCGGACGGCGCACCGACAGCATGGCGGCCTCCGGGCCGGACGAGGAGAGGGGGAAGCGCCGACATGCCGACCTGCCCGAACGGACACCAGTCGGGTTCCGAGGACTGGTGCGAGGTCTGCGGACACCGCATGGCCGGGACGGGCGCGCCCTCGGGCGCTGTCCCGCCGCCGCCTCCCCCGCCGCCCGCACCCGGGTACGGCTATCCCCCGGTGTCCGGCACCGGGGAGCCGACCGCACAGGCCGAGCTCTGCCCGCAGTGCCGCACCCCGCGCGAGGCGATGGCGCCGTACTGCGAGGAGTGCCGCTGGAACTTCCTCACGAACACGGCGACGTCGTACACGCCGCTGGCCCCGCAGGGCGGCGCGGGTGGCCCGGCGCCGGGTCTGAATCTGCCGCCCGGCTTCCAGTCACAGCAGGGCCCGCCGTCGCAGCAGCAGCGGGACCCGTTCGAGTACCAGGGTTCCCGGCCTTCGCAGATGAACCGGCCGGCCGAACCGCTCGCGCCCGACCAGGGCAGCCGCCCTGCCGCGCCCGAGCAGGGGGGCCGCCCTGGTCCGCCTCCGCCCCCGCCCTCCTTCCAGCAGGGGCCGCCGCCTCCGCCGTCGTTCCAGCAGCAGTCGCCGTCCCCGTTCGAGTCGCAGGGGCAGGGTCCTGGTCAGCAGGGCTCCGGCCCGCAGGGTTCTGGTCAGCAGGGGCCCGGCTCGCAGGGCCCGGGCTCCCAGGGGCCCGGCCAGCAGGGATCCGCTTCGCCGTTCGAGCAGCAGAGCCCTCCGTCCCCGTTCGAGCCCCAGGGCCGGCCGGGCCAGCAGGTCCCCGGGCAGCAGGGCGGCCCCGGTCCGCAGGGCCCCGGCCAGGGTGGCCGGCAGGGGCAGGGCCCGCAGGGTCCCGGTCAGCAGGGTCCCGGTCAGCAGGGTGGTCCGCCCTCGCCGTTCGAGCCTCAGCGGCAGGGGCCGCCTCCCCCGCCGTCGTTCCAGCAGCAGTCCGCGCCGCCCGCGCCCCAGCCCCCGCAGGCGCCGCAGCCCGGTGGTGACGACGACTGGATGCTGCCGCCGCCCTCCCAGCAGCAACAGCATCCGCAGGCCTTCCAGCAGGGCCCGCAGACGCCGCAGGCACCCCGGGCGCCTCATTCGCCGCAGCAGCAGTTCCCCGGCCAGGGTCCCGCCCAGGGCGGCCTGGATCAGGGAACGGTCAGCTGGAAGGCCGTCATCGGCCCGGACCGTGACTACTTCCTGGCGATGATGCAGCGCAGCGGCCCCGAGGCGACCGGGCTGAACCTGCCCGCGTACTCCCCGGAGCAGCACCTTCCGCTCACCGGCAGCCAGATCACCATCGGCCGCCGCCGGCACAGCACCGGCGAGTCCCCCGACATCGATCTCGCCGTGCCGCCGGAGGACCCGGGCGTCTCGCACCAGCACGCCGTGCTGGTGCAGCAGCCGGACGGCACCTGGGCCGTCGTCGACCAGAACTCCACCAACGGCACCACGCTCAACGGCGCCGAGGACCCGATCCAGCCCTATGTCCCCGTCCCGCTCCACGACGGTGACCAGGTGCACGTGGGGGCCTGGACGACGATCACGGTCCGCCGCGACTGAACCACCGGAGCCGGCCGGGGTCAGGAGTCCTAGGACTCCTGACCTCGGCCGCTGTGTCTGCGACGATGGACGGGTGACAGAGATTCCGCGCGACACGCTTCAGGAGCAGACCTTCTACGAGCAGGTCGGCGGCGAGGAGACCTTCCGACGCCTGGTCCACCGCTTCTACCAGGGCGTCGCTGACGACCCGCTGCTGCGACCGATGTACCCGGAGGCGGATCTGGGCCCCGCGGAGGAACGGTTCACGCTGTTCCTCATGCAGTACTGGGGCGGCCCCCGCACCTACAGCGACCAGCGGGGGCACCCCCGGCTGCGGATGCGGCACGCCCCGTTCCAGGTGGACCGGGCGGCGCACGACGCCTGGCTCGGTCACATGCGGGTGGCCCTCGACGAGCTCGGTCTCCCCCCGGAGCAGGAGCGGCAGTTGTGGGAGTACCTCACCTACGCGGCCGCCTCGATGGTCAATACCGCGGGCTGAACCATGTGCGGAATCCGGTACTCCAGAGCCGCATAACGGTCACGATCGCATCAAGGTGCACCCACAAGCGGTTTCCAGGAGCCGGTGCACTCTGAAAGCATCCGGTACACGCCGGGGGGCGTGCGAGGCGTGCGGCTGCTGAGGGTTCGGGGGATCAGGTGACGGGGTTCGTCCTTCTGCGGGTGCGCGCGCACCGGCTCCTGCTCGCCGCCGCGGTCCTGGCCGTGCTGCTCACCACGTGTGTGCTGGCCGCGCTCACCGCGTTCTCCGGTTCCATGGGCGATGCCGCCCTGCGGCACACGCTCACCCACCGTTCCGCCGCGCAGGCCTCGCTCCTCGTCTCCGCCGATGTGGACCGCGAGCAGCGGGACGAGGCCGACGCCGCGGTGCGCCGGGCCGCCCGCGACACGTTCGACGGGCTGCCGGTGACCGTACGGAAGCTGGAGAGTTCGGGGTCGTACGCGCTGCCGGACGGTCTCCAGGCGCCCGCCGCACGGCGCGACGAGCCCGATCTGACGCATCTCGCCTCGCT
Source organism: Streptomyces sp. NPDC079167 (assembly GCF_040686735.1). NCBI lineage: Bacteria > Bacillati > Actinomycetota > Actinomycetes > Kitasatosporales > Streptomycetaceae > Streptomyces > Streptomyces sp. NPDC079167. Next base: position 621,943 of record NZ_JBFBLO010000001.1, read on the forward strand.
CGACCGCAGCCGGATCCGTCTCACCGCGGGGCGTCTGCCGGTCGCCGGGGCGGGGGACGGGAAGGGACGCGTGCAGGTCGCGCTGCCCCGCGCCGCCGCCGAGGCGCTGAAGCTGAAGCCGGGTTCCCGCCTCAACCTCACCGACCGGCTGAAGGAGACGTCGCTGCCGGTCGAGATCACCGGCCTGTACGAGGCGTCCGACCTGAACGACCCGTACTGGCAGCTGGACCCGCTCGGCGGGCGCGGAGCCCGCAAGGTCGTCTTCACCACGTACGGTCCCCTGCTCGCCGACCCCGCCGTGCTCGCTTCCGGCCGGGTCAGCGCAGGCCCGGTGTCCTGGCTGGCCGCCGCCGACTTCCGTACGGTGACCACCGGCCGGACCGATGCGCTGCGCCGGGCGTCGGCGGACGGGCCCAAGGCGCTGTCCGCCTCCCCGGTCTTCGGGGGCGAGGCCACCGTGCGGACCTCGCTGCCGACCGTCATCGGCCAGATCGACCGGGCGCTGTTGGTGTCCCGCTCCACGATCATGATCGTCGCGGTGCAGCTGGTCCTGCTCGCCGGTTACGCCCTGCTGCTCGTGGCCAGGCTGCTGAGCAGCGAGCGTGGCGGCGAGACCGAACTGCTGCGGGCGCGGGGCGGTTCCAGGGGCCGGATCGCCTCACTGGCCGCGGTCGAGGCGCTGCTGCTCGCGGTGCCCGCCGCGGTCGTGGCGCCACTGCTCGCCGGTCCGCTGACCCGGCTGCTCGCGGCCCGGAGCGAGCTGGGCAGGATCGGGCTGCGGCTCGACGTCGGGGCGGACGGCACGGTCTGGCTGGTGGCGGGCGCCGTCGCGCTGGCGTGCGCGCTCGCCGTGGTCGCGCCCGCCCTCACGTCGGGCGCGGGGGGCCGCCGTGGCTCCCGGGCCGCGGCGCTGCCCGGCCCGGTGCGGGCCGGCGCCGACATCGGGCTGCTGCTGATCGCGGGGGTGGCGTACTGGCAGCTGGACCGGCAGACCGGGGCGTCCGGGAGCGGTGCGCTGAGCGGCGACCGGGAGGGTGAGCTGGGCATCGATCCGCTGCTGGTCGCCGCCCCCGCACTGGCCCTGCTCGCGGGCACGGTCCTGACTCTGCGTCTGCTGCCGCCCGCGGCCCGGCTCGCGGAGCGCCGTGCGGCGGGTGGCCGGGGGCTGTCCGGGGCCCTGGCGGGCTGGCAGTTCAGCCGTCGACCGCTCCGGGGCGCCGGCCCGGTGCTGCTGCTGGTCCTGTCGGTCGCAATGGGCATGCTGGCCATCGGCCAGAGCACGTCCTGGGACCGTTCCCAGGATGACCAGGCGGACTTCAGGTCGGGCGCCTCGGTCCGCGTGGTGGGCACGCTCTCGGGCGACCCCGCGAAGGCCGCCGCGTACACGGGTCTTCCGGGCGTACGGGAGGCGGCTCCGGCCTTCCGTACGACGGCCGATCTCTCCGGCGGCCGGACGGCCGAGATCCTCGCCCTGGACACCGCGCACGCGGACGAGGGGATGCTGATGCGCGAGGACCTGTCCGGCGCGTCGTCACAGGAGCTGTTCGACGCGATCGCACCGCCCAGGACCGCGCGGGCCGGAGTGGTCCTGCCCGAGGGCAGTGAGCGGGTGCTGTTCGATCTGCGGATCCGTGACACCTCGGCGCCCGGCGGCAGGTCCCCGTCCTCCTCGACGGCGATGGTGAGCGTGCTGCTGGAGGACCGTTACGGCATCGGGTACCGGATCGGGGCGGGGACCGTACCGGTGGACGGCCGCGCGCACAGCGTGTCGTTCCCGGTGTCCGCCGCCGGAGAGCTGGCGGTGACCGGCTTCGAGCTGGACAGCGACGTACCCGAGAGCCGCTCCGAGGAGCGCCTGGCCGCCGTGACCGGGCTCAGGGCGCTCACCACGGAGGGCGGCGAGCAGCCGGTCTCCGGCTCCGACGGAGTTCGGTGGCAGGCGGGGGTGACCATGGCCGCGGCAGGGGAGGAGCAGGCCGGAGAGGCGCCCGAGGCGGTGACGGGCTCCGGCGTGTCACCGGCCTTCCGATACGGGACCGGCTACACGCGCCCCGACGGTGGCTTCTACGGCGCCCCGGTGAACACCCTCCGGATCACCGCCGACCGTCCCGCGGCCCCCGCGCTGAAGGCGGTGGCCACCGATGCGTATCTGACGTACGCGGGGGCCAAGCCGGGGCAGGAGGTCGACCTCACGCTGGCGGGCAACACGGTCCGGGTGAAGCTGGTGAAGTCGGTGCGGCAGCTCCCGACCACCGGCCCCGGGGCGTCCGCCGGTCTGCCCGAGGGGGCCTCGGAGGAGTCGTCCACGAAGCCGGGCGGGGGCCTGCTGCTGGATCTGAAGGCGGTGTCGGAGGTGCTCGCCCACCGGGCGGGTGCCACCCTGGCGCCCACCGAGTGGTGGCTGAGCACCGCACCGGGCGACGGCGCGGAGGTGGCCGCGGAGCTGCGCGCGCTGCCCGGCACCGATCCGGCGCAGGTGCGGGTGCGTGACGAGGTGGCGCGGGAGCTGGCGGACGACCCGCTGGGAGCTGGGCCGCAGTCCGCGCTGCTGGCCGTCGCCGTGGTGGCGGCCGCGCTGGCGGCGGTCGGATTCGCCGTCGGACTCGTGGGCTCACAGCGTGAACGGGCCGCGGAGTTCGCCGTGTTGCGGGCGCTGGGTACGCCCCGGCGCCGGCTGGCCAAGACCGTCGCCGCCGAACAGGGCGTTCTGATCGCCCTCGCCCTGCTGATCGGGCTGGCCCTCGGGGCCGTGCTCACCAGGGCCGTCGTACCGCTCGTCGTGCTGACCGGGCAGGCCGCGAGGCCCGTGCCGGACGTGCTGGTGCTGCTGCCGGCCGGACAGGTCGCGGTCCTGCTCGCGTCGGTCGCCGCGGTGCCGCTGCTGACCGTCGCCGCGATCACACTGCGGCGCGCCGATCCCGCGGTGTCGCTGCGCCACCAGGGGGACAACTGACATGAACGCCGCCAAGATCCCGGCCGCCTGTGCCCCCTGGGTGCGTACGCGGCTGCGCACCGCCCCCGGTATCTCAGCCGCCCTCGCGGTCCTGGTGTGCCTGACCGCCTTCCTCGCCGCCGCGTTCCCGCGTTCCGTGGACGCGTACGAGACGAAGGCGCTGCGCCATGACGTCACGACGGCGGAGCCCGGGCAGAGCGTGCTCGAAGTGGCCACACCGCCGCCTTCGCTCGCCGCGCCGCGTCCGGTGCGGGAGCAGGCCATGCGGGAGAAGGCCCTGGCCGGGATCGACCGGGCGCTGGTGAAGCGGCTTCCCGACCCCGTGCGGGCCGATCTGCCGCTCTCCTCCTACGGTGTGCACACCACGAAGCCGATCGTCGCGGAGGAGGCCTGGCTGCCCCGTCCCAACGCGATGCCTCCCCAGCTCCACTACGCCGTCCCGTCGGCGCTCGGCGAGCACAGCGAGCTGGCCGCCGGGCGCTGGCCCGCCTCCCACGGCGAGGTGACCGCCGCGACCGGCGAGGTGGAGGCGGCCGTCACCGAGGAGACCGCGAAAGAACTGAGGATGAAGCCGGGCTCCACGCTCACGGTGCCCACCCAGGGCGGGAAGCCGCTGACCGTACGCGTCACCGGCATCGTGACCCCGCTGCACCCGGAGAGCGGCTACTGGTCGGTCGATCCCCTCTACCGCGCCCCGTCCCTGATGCAGGACCCGGCTTCCCCGACGCCGGTCCTCTACTGGACGGGGACGCTGCTCATGGCACCCGGCACCGGGCCTGCGCTGCTCGACACGATGGGCGAGCCGGAGCTGTACTGGCGCCTCGCCCCGGATGCCTCCGGACTCACCGCGGCCGACGTCCCCCGGCTCCGGGACGCCGTGGCCGGGCTGGAGAACGGCCCCGCACTGCTGAAGCTGCGCGCCCTGGTCGGGCCCAACACGACGCTCACCACGGACCTGGACGCGATCCTCGACGCTTACACCGCGATGCGCGCCGCGATCGGCCCCGTGGTCACGGTCGCGGCCGTGGGCATCGGCGCCGTGGCCGCCGTCGTCCTGCTGATGACGGGCGGGCTGATCGGCGCGCGCCGACACCACGAGCTGGCTCTGCTGCGTTCCCGCGGCGGCTCGCTGCGGGGCATCGGCGGGCGGCTGCTCGCCGAGACGGCGGTGGCCGTGCTGCCCGCTGCCGCTCTCGGGCTGCTGCTCGCCGTCCTCCTCGTCCGCGAGGCCCGGTTGCTGCCCGCCGTGGCGGGCGCGGCCGCCGTCGCGTCGCTCGTCTGCCTGGTGCTGCCGCTCCGTACGACCCTGCGCCACCGCAGGCCGCTGCTGCACGGCGCCCGCGACGACGTGGTGGACGCCAGGCCCAGCCGCCGCCGTACGGTGGCCGAACTCACGCTGCTCGTCCTGGCGGCCGGCGCCGTCGCGGCGCTGCGCCGCCGTGGCACGTCGACGGGCTCGGGCGCCGATCTGCTGGTCAGTGCCGCGCCCGTCCTGGTGGGGCTGATCGCCGCGCTCGTACTCGTACGGCTGTATCCGCTCCCGCTGCGCCTTGCGGCCCGCCCGGTGGCGCGGCTGCGCGGAGCGGTCGGCTTCCTGTCGCTGGCCCGCGCGGGCAGGGCATCGTCGAGCGGCACGCTGCCCCTGCTGGCCCTGCTGATCGCGCTGACCACCGCCGCGTTCGGCGGTTCGGTGCTCGCGGGGGTCGCTGACGCCCGTGACGAGGCGTCGCTGCGGGCCGTCGGCGCGGACGCCCGGATCAGCGCGGAGGGCGGGCTCTCCGCCCTCTCCGAGGGCTTCGTCCGTGAGGTGCGGGCGGTGGACGGCGTCCAGGACGTCACCCCCGTACGCATCGAGTACGGGACCCCGCTGGCGGCCGGCCCGGACGTCAGGTCGGACACGAAGCGCGCGACGCTGCTGGGCGTCGAACCGGAGTCGTACGCGCGACTGGCGCGCGGCACCGGGCTGCCGGCCTTCCCCGGGGCCACGCTGGAAGGCGGAGCGGGGCAGGACGAGGTGCTTCCCGCGCTCGTCTCGCCCGCGCTCGGTGAACGGCTCGGTGAGCGGCCGCACACCATCCGGTCGCAGGCGGGCGACATCAGGGTGCGGGTCGCCGGGGTGCTGACGCGCACCTCCGCCGTGAGCGGTTCCGAGTTCCTGATCGTCGACGCGAAGCGGCTCGCCCAGCCGGATCCCACGACCCTGCTGATCACCGGTTCCTCGCTCGACGGGCGCCGGCTGACGGCCGCCGCCCGTGACGAGGGGCCGGAGTACGGGGTGCGGCTGCGGTCGGCGGAGCGCGAGAGGTTCGTGGACACCCCGATGCAGTCGGGCGCCGAACGGATCTACGGGGCCGCGGTCGCGGCGGGAGCCGGATACGCGCTGCTCGCCGTGGGCCTCTCCCTGCTGCAGACCGCCCCGGAGCGCACCACGCTCCTGGCCCGGCTGCGCACCATGGGGCTCACGACGCGGCAGGGGAGGCGGCTGCTCGCCTTCGAGGCGATGCCGCAGGCGCTGCTGGCGGCGTTCGGCGGGCTCCTCGTCGGCTGGGCGACCATCGCCCTGCTGGCACCGGGCGTCGATCTGGGCGTGCTGGCACTGGCCGGCGGCGACCCCTCGACGCCTCACACCGCATCGCTGCGGGCCGACCTCCTGTCACTGGCTCTCCCGGCGGCCGGCGTGGTCGTCCTCGCCGCCGCCGTGGCAGGAGTCCAGGCGTGGTGGGCGAGCCGTCGTGGCTCGATCAAGGAACTCAGGGCAGGAGACACCCGGTGACATCGTCGACAGAGACCACCCTGGCGGAACTCGAACAACGGGCGGCGGCCCGCCGTGACCGGCCTTCGTACGGGCACGACGCCCTGATCGCCTGCGACCGGCTGGTGCGCATCTTCTCCACGGACGGCGTGGAGGTGCAGGCGCTCCAAGGGCTCGATCTGCTGGTCACGGAGGGCGAGCTGATGGCTCTGGTCGGCGCCTCGGGCAGCGGGAAGTCGACCCTGATGAACATCCTGGCGGGCCTGGACGTCCCCACGGCCGGGTCGGCGAAGGTGGCGGGCTGCGACCTGCTGGCAATGGGGCAGAAGGAGCGGCTGCGCTACCGCCGCGACGTCGTCGGGTTCGTCTGGCAGCAGACCTCCCGCAATCTGCTGTCGTACCTGACCGCCGTACAGAACATCACGCTCCCCATGCAGCTGCGGGGCGGCGGCCGGAACCGCGAACGGGCCGCGCGGGCCGAGTCGTTGCTGGAGATGCTGGAGGTCGCGGACTGCCGCGACCGCCGTCCCGCCCAGATGTCCGGCGGCCAGCAGCAGCGGGTGGCGATCGCGGTGGCCCTGGCCAACAACCCGTCGGTGCTGCTCGCCGACGAACCGACCGGTGAGCTGGACTCCGCGACCGGCGAGCAGGTGTTCGCCGCGTTCCGGCGTGCCAACGAGGAGCTCGGCACGACGATCGTCATCGTCACCCACGACCAGGCGGTGGCGAGCGAGGTGCGCCGCACGGTCGCGATCCGCGACGGCCGTACGTCGTCCGAGGTGCTGCGGCGCACCGAGGTGGACGCGGCGACGGGGCAGGAGTCCCAGGTGGCGCGGGAGTACGCGATGCTCGACCGGGCGGGGCGGCTGCAGCTGCCGGCCGACTACACGGAGGCCCTGGGGATGGAGCACCGGGTGATGCTGGAGCTGGAGCAGGACCACATCGGGGTGTGGCCGGACGCGCCGGAGAAGTAGGCCCGGACTCGCGGCTTCAGGCGGTCCCCGGCTCCCGGCTTCAGGAGGACCCTGGCTCGCGGCTTCACGCAGTCCCCGGCTCGCGGCTTCAGGCGGTCCCGACCGTCACGGCGAGCGCGCCGAGGCCGCCGCCGCCCGCGCCGCGCAGCGCGATCGAGCCGAACGGCGTGCGCAGCCGCAGCCAGGCTCCCGCCGTGAACAGGGCGACGGGGAAGTCGGGCGCCGGGCGGAGGAAGCCGAGGGACTGGGCGGCGTGGACGGCGCGCAGCGGGAGCTCCGTGTCCCCGACCGTCCGGGACCAGATGTCGTGGCCGATCAGGTCGCGTTCCGCCCGGGTGCGCCGGTCCTCGGGCAGCGCCGCGTCGCGGGACCGGAACTCGGCCACGGCGTCGGTGAGCCGGGTGCGCAGGTCGACGGGGCCCGGCAGCCCGGGTCGTTCCTGCCAGCCGCCGCGCGGCGGCAGCAGCCCGGCCCAGGGCGGCCCGGTGACGGAATCGGGCAGGGGGCAGACGGCTTCGCCGGCCGCTTCCGTGTCGAGTGCTTCGAGGAGTTCACCGGCCGAGACCGTGACGTCGAAGTCGGGGTCCCCGGACAGCCGGGCCGTCCGGATCGCGAGGACCTCGAACGACGGCGGCCGGCCGAAGACGGCCAGGGCACCGCCGCCCGCCTGGAGACGGACGGCGGCGGCCCGGTCGTAGTGCAGGAGCCGGCCGAGGAAGGCGGCGAGGTCCGCCGCCTCCCTCGCGTCGGCGAACCGCAGCGACCGTACAGGCACTGTCATACGACGGCGGGCTCCTGGTCGAGGTACTCCTGGAGGAAGAGCTTCTCCTCGGCGGTGATCCGCCGGGGCCGCTCCTCGGCCAGGTTGTAGGGCACGACGACCGTCGACGCCCGTACGTACACCTGCTCGGGGTCCTTGACCTCGTAGGCGATCGTCAGCGACGCCGCGGTGATCTTCGTGACCCAGGACTCGATGGTCACCGGGGCGTGCCGGTGGACCAGCGGGCGGACGTAGTCGATCTCGTGCCGGGCCACGACGGACCCGCCGGCGAAGGACGGCGAGCCGTCCCCCGGCGCCAGCCGGAACATGAAGTCGATGCGCGCCTCCTCCAGGTAGCGGAGGAAGACCACGTTGTTCACGTGGCCGAAGGCATCCATGTCCGACCAGCGCAGCGGGCAGCTGTAGATGTGACGGGCCAAGTCGATCAGCCTCGCGTGAGCTTCTTGTAGGTGGCACGGTGCGGGCGGGCCGCGTCCGCGCCGAGACGCTCGACCTTGTTCTTCTCGTACGACTCGAAGTTGCCCTCGAACCAGTACCACTTGGAGTCGCCCTCGTACGCCAGGATGTGCGTGGCGACGCGGTCCAGGAACCAGCGGTCGTGGGAGATGACCACCGCTGCTCCGGGGAACTCCAGCAGGGCGTTCTCGAGCGAGGACAGGGTCTCGACGTCGAGGTCGTTGGTGGGCTCGTCGAGGAGCAGCAGGTTGCCGCCCTCCTTGAGCGTCAGCGCCAGGTTCAGGCGGTTGCGCTCACCACCGGAGAGGACACCGGCCGGCTTCTGCTGGTCCGGGCCCTTGAAGCCGAACGCGGAGACGTACGCCCGCGAGGGCATCTCGACCTGGCCGACGTTGATGTAGTCCAGCTCGTCCGACACGACGGCCCAGAGGGTCTTCTTCGGGTCGATGTTGGCGCGGGACTGGTCGACGTACGAGATCTTGACCGTGTCGCCGACCTTGATGGCGCCGGAGTCCGGCGTCTCCAGGCCCTGGATCATCTTGAACAGCGTGGTCTTGCCCGCGCCGTTCGGACCGATGACGCCGACGATGCCGTTGCGCGGGAGCGTGAAGGACAGGTCGTCGATGAGGACCTTGTCGCCGAAGGCCTTGGAGAGGTTCTCGACCTCGACGACGATGGACCCGAGCCGCGGGCCCGGCGGGATCTGGATCTCCTCGAAGTCCAGCTTCCGCATCTTGTCCGCCTCGGCCGCCATCTCCTCGTAACGGGCGAGACGCGCCTTGGACTTGGTCTGCCGGCCCTTGGCGTTGGAGCGGACCCACTCCAGCTCTTCCTTGAGCCGCTTGGCGCGCTTCTCGTCCTTGCGGCCCTCGACCTTGAGGCGGGTGGCCTTCTTGTCGAGGTACGTGGAGTAGTTGCCCTCGTAGGGCAGGGCGCGGCCGCGGTCGAGCTCGAGGATCCACTCGGCGACGTTGTTCAGGAAGTACCGGTCGTGCGTCACGGCGACCACGGCGCCCGCGTACTTCGAGAGGTGCTGCTCCAGCCAGTTCACCGACTCGGCGTCGAGGTGGTTGGTGGGCTCGTCGAGGAGGAGCAGGTCCGGGGCCTCGATGAGGAGCTTGCAGAGCGCCACACGGCGCTTCTCGCCGCCGGAGAGGTTGTTGACGGGCCAGTCGCCGGGCGGGCAGCCCAGGGCGTCCATGGCCTGCTCCAGCTGCGCGTCCAGGTCCCAGGCGTTGGCGTGGTCCAGGTCCTCCTGGAGCTTGCCCATCTCGTCCATGAGCGCGTCGGAGTAGTCGGTCGCCATGAGCTCGGCGACCTCGTTGAAACGCTTGAGCTTGCCCATGATCTCGGCGGCGCCGTCCTGGACGTTCTCCAGGACGGACTTGTTCTCGTCGAGCTTCGGCTCCTGCATGAGGATGCCGACGCTGAAGCCGGGCGACAGGAAGGCGTCACCGTTGGACGGCTGCTCCAGGCCCGCCATGATCTTCAGCACCGTGGACTTGCCGGCGCCGTTGGGCCCCACGACACCGATCTTCGCGCCGGGCAGGAAGTTCAAGTTGACGTCATCGAGAATCACCTTGTCGCCGTGCGCCTTGCGCGTCTTGCGCATGGTGTAGATGTACTCAGCCAAGAGAAACCGTCCGGCAGCAATAGAGGTGTGGGCAGATACACCCATCTTGCCTGACGTCCGCGCCCGGACGGAAACCCGTCCGGTCCCCGGTACGGTCCGGGCCCCTCCGGGCGGCCCCTCCGGAAGGGCCCGGACAACACGAAGGGCCTGGTACGGACGTCCGTACCAGGCCCTTCACCGGCGCGTTCCCGCTGCGCCTGTGCTCAGTCACTCACCGCTGGTCTGCGTCTTCTTCCTGCGGAGCAGGAAGACCGCGCCGCCGCCGAGGACGACGAGGGCGATGGCGACGCCCGCGATGACGGGGGTGGCGCTGGAACCGCCGGTGGCGGCGAGGTCGCCCTCGGTGCCCGGGGTGCTCGCGGCGGGCGCGGGCGTGGGCTCGGAACCGGTCTGGGTCGTGGTCTCGTCACCCGGGGCGGGGGTGCCGGCGGTCTCGCAGTCCAGGACGCCCTTGAAGTTCTTGCTGAAGCCGTCGGGGCCGGTGATCGTGAAGTCGTAGGCCTCGTCCTCGCCGACCGGGACGGTCACCGTGCGGGTCTCACCGGCCGGGATGGTGTGCTCGGTGCCGGCGAGCTCGAAGGTGAACGCCTCGTCACCGGTGTTGCTCGCGGTGATGTCGACGCCGCCCTTGGCGCAGTTCTTCTGGGCGGTCACCGCGGGGACGGCGCCCTTCTCGGCCCAGGTGGCGGTCGCCGTCGCGGAGACGGTGGACTCGCTGGAGCCGGCGAGGATCATCGTCTGGCTCTTGATCAGTCCGGCGAAGACCCGGCCCACGGGCACGGAGGTCGTGGCCTGGACGGAGAACGAGGAGGAGCCGTCGGTGGCGTCCTCGGGGACGGAGAAGTACAGGTCCGTGCCGTCGGCGGCCTCGGTGACGGGCTTGCCCGCCTTGTCGGTGACCTGGACCCCGCTGGCGGCGACGTCGGCCGGCGGTGCGACCGAGACCTGGCCGGCGTCGGTGTGGACGGTGACCGGACCCAGCTTCTCACCAGCCTTGCCGGAGACCGCGGCCGGAGACAGCCCCACGGATGCCTTGGGCTCCGCGACGTTCTGGGCGTTCTTCTCCAGCCAGTCGGCGAGCTTCTCGGCGTTCTCGTCCTTGGCCGTCACATCGGCCTTGTCCGAGAAGCGCCAGATGGCGACCTGGGTGCCGGCGGCTGCGGTCTTCTCGTTGAGCGGGCCGGTACCGGCCTCCTCGGCGAGCGCCGCGAAGTCGTTGACCTGCGGGTAGGAGTGCTGCAGGATCCAGCGCACCTTGCCGGCGTCCTCGTTGGCGCCGAGCGAAGACTGGTCCCAGGGGGTCTCCAGGTACTTCGCGCCGTCCTTGGTGGGCGTGTGGAAGTCGATGCAGTACGTCTGGATGGTGCCGCCGCCGTCGACCTTCATCTCGAACAGGCCGGCGGGCAGCTCCTGGGGCTTCTTGCCCTCACCGGTGTTGAGCTCGGCGGTGCCGTAGGTCTTCAGACCTTCCAGTACGGCGACCGCACCGCCCTGATGCTGACCCGTCTCGTCCGTGGGCGCGGCCGTGGCGGCCGTCGCTCCGGCGATCGTTCCCGCGGCGACCAGCCCGGTGGCCAGCATCGCCGCGGCCGTCCTGACGAGCCCGCGGCCGTGGCCCTTGCCCCGGCCCCCTGGGGAGCTCTCTGTCGCCGCCGTCGACGACGCAGTGGATGCTGAAGACACAGAAAACACAGAATTCCCCTCCGGGCGAGACCTTCACGCATGAGGCGCGTGTGGGAGGTGCCTCGCCAGCAAACTCAAGTGCCGCATGAGTACGGGGGAATCGTAAGGAGCCGAGCGATCGGGAATCCCCGTCATGCCGTCAGATAAGCATTCCGACTCGTAATCGTTATAGCTCTGTTCGGCGCGCCCCCTCCTCTTCAGGACACCGATACCATTTCCGTGGCCGGTTTCTGACGATGTGTAGGCGACGTCAGGGAAGGGTCGGCTCTGACGACGCGCCGGAACGCCGCCGTCCCCCTGGTCAGGTCGTGTCCCACCGCCACGGCGTCGATGTCCACGGAGGTCTTCCACGCCCCCTCCCGCTCCTCCTCACGCACCTTCAGCCGGCCGTGGACGACGAGCGGCTCGCCGACCGAGACCGAGCCGGACAGATTCACCGCGAGCGTCCGCCGCGCCCACACCGTGTAGAAGCTGGTGCGGCCGTCCGTCCACGCCTGCTGCTCCCGGTCCCACCGCCGGGGCGTCACCGCCAGCCGGAATCGCGCCGTGGGCCCCGTGGCCGTGTCCCGGAAGTCCACCGCCGTCGCGGCGTTTCCCACCAGTGTCACCAACGTCTCGTTCATTTCCGTTCCCCCGATCACTGCCGCATTACGTCCGCTTTCCGGCCCGCTGTCCGCCGTGCACCGATGCGGTGCGTTGACGGGCGGTCCGGTGCGTCTGTCCGGTCTCTGCACACCATGCTGGACGGAAAACGGAAATTCCGCCGAGACCTGTGGATTACCCGCCGGTTGTGGACAACTCCGTCACCGCCACGTACCGCTCCCGCACCTCGCGGTAGCGGGCCAGTTCCGCCGCCACCGGGTCGAGGACCCTCACCCTGCCGCATCCGGCGGCGGCCTCGCGGAGCCGCCGCTCCGCCTCCTGCCCGTACCGGCGCGCGGGTCCCCGCGCCGCCGCCGCGCACGACCACTCGACGAGCGGCCCGCCGACCACTCCGGTCAGCATGAGCAGGGCCGGGGTGAGGAGGCCGGGTTCGAGCACCCCCACGATCTGGCCGAGCAGCCACAGTCCGCCGAAGATCTGGAGCAGTGTCATCGAGGCCTGCGCGAGTACCGCCGCGGGCCACCACGCCGGGCGGGGCGGCCTGGCGGCACGGCCGCCCCGCCCGGCGACGGGCGCTGTGGCCCTGCCCACGGAACCGGAACCGGAACCGATGGACCGGACGGAACCGGAACCGGAACCGACGCCGACACCGACACCGGCTCCGACACCGACACCGGCACCGGCACCGGCGGACCCGGAACCACGCTTTCCCTGCCCCGCCGCCGTAGTCGTCCCTCCCTCGCCCTGGCCGCCCGGCTCCACCGGAGCGGCCCCCGTGTCCGCGTCGCCCCCGCGCCCTCGGCCACCGGCTCCCGCCTGGGCGTTCCGTGACAGTACGTCCAGCGCCTCCGGCAGCCCCTTCGCCCCGTTCACCGCCGTCTCACGCACGGCCTGTGCCCACGGCGCGGGCAGCCCGTCCACCGCGTCGTCCGCCAGTTTCCGTACGGCCTGCTCCACCCGCTGCCGGGCGGTGAGCTCCTCCTCCGGCGGGGCGAGCGCCTGCGCCATCAGGTCCAGGCCGCCGCCCAGCTGCCGGGTGGACTCGTACCAGCGCCACAGCCGCAGCCACGGCGTCCCGCAGGCCCGTCCCGCGTTCCGCCGCCACTCGCGTTCCGCCGCCTGACCCGCCGCAGCCGCGCCGACGGCTTCCGCGAGCCGGTCGGTGAATTCCTCCCGGGCCCGCTCACCGAGCCCCGGCCGCCCCTCCGCGACGTACACCGGCCGGAGCCGCGCGGCGGCGGCGTCCACGTCGGCGGAGAGCCTGCGCGCCGCCGCCGTACGGGCCTGGACGAATGTGCCGAGCAGCTCCCGCAGGTCACCCACCCCGGCCCCGGTGAGCGCGGACAGGGACATGACGGTGGCGCCCGGCTCCCCGTGCTCCCCCACCGCCATGCCGTCCTCGTCGAGCAGCCGGCGCAGGTCGTCCAGGACCAGGTCGGCGGCCTCGCCGGACAGCCGGTCGATCTGGTTGAGCACGACGAAGGAGATCTCGGCGTGCCCGGCGAGGGGCCGCAGATAGCGTTCGTGCAGGGCGGCGTCGGCGTACTTCTCCGGGTCGACGACCCAGATCACCGCGTCGACCAGGGCCAGCACCCGGTCCACCTGCTCGCGGTGGCCGGTCGCCGCGGAGTCGTGGTCGGGCAGGTCGACCAGGACGAGTCCCTGCAGTGCCTCGTCGGTGGCCGTGCCGCCCTGGACCGGCCTGCGCCGGAGCCTGCCGGGGATGGCCAGCCTGTCGAGCAGCCCGGCGGCGCCGTCGGTCCAGCTGCAGGCGATCGGGGCGGAGGTCGTCGGCCGGCGCAGCCCCGTGTCCGAGATCTGCACGCCCGCGAGCGCGTTGAAGAGCGTGGACTTGCCGCTTCCGGTCGCCCCCGCGACGGCGACGACCGTGTGCCGGGAGGAGAGCCGCTGACGCGCCGACGCCTCGTCGAGCACCCGGCCCGCCTCGGCGAGGGTGTCCCCGTCGAGGCGGGCGCGGGACAGCCCCACCAGTTCGCGCAGTGCGTCCAGCCGGGGCCGCAGCGGGCTGCCGGACAGTCCGTACGCCTCGACCTGGGGCCCCGGTTCGTCGTCCTCGGGAGTCCGCCCGGCCTCCGCGCTCTCCGGCGCGGCGTCGGCGGCACGGCGCGCGATGAGCCCGTCGTCCCAGCGCCTGCTGTCGTCCCGCCCGGCGTCATCCGCGCCGTCGTGCTCCGGCCCCTGTCCGTGGTCCCGGTCCTGGTCAGTGACGGCAGTCATCGCTGCCACCTCTCCTTCTGCAGTACGGACAGCGCGGCGATGAGTTCGGCCTGCGGCTCGGGGGCGACGTCGAGTGTGTCCAGCGGGGCGAGCCTCCGGTCGCGCTCGCCGTGCATGATCCGGTCCAGGCAGTCGGTGAGCAGCGCCCCGCCCTTGTCGCGGAGGCGCAGCGCCCCCTGGGCGCCGATCCGTTCGGCGAGCTGCTCCCCCGCGCCCCTGGCCCGGCGGCCGCCGAGGAGGGCGGCGGCCAGCAGCGCGGCCACCGTCTCGGCGTCGGGCGCCGCATTGCGTTCGAGGAGCCGCGCCTCCTCCTCGGCCAGCTCCTCCAGGACGCGCCGCCAGCGCCGTACGGCCATGGCGATCCGGCCCTGGATGTCCTCGGCGGGGCCCCATCCCCCCGCTTCCCGGCCGGCGTCCTCGAACCGGAAGTTCCCGGCGGCGGGCTCCCGCTGCCAGACCGTGCGGATCTGCTCGTCGGAGGCCGCCACGGCGCACTGGAGCAGAGCGATCAGGCTCTCCACGAGTGCGTCCAGCAACTCCCCCGCGGTGCTGTAGAGCGGATATCCGCGCCACCGGGTGCGGGCGCCGCCGGCGAGCACCGCGCCGTCACGGAGCCTCCGCCGCACGCGCGACAGCTCCTTCCCGTACGCCTCCTCGACGACCCCGGTCAGCCGTACGGCAGCGGCGTACTGCGCGGCGACGGCTCCGGCCAGCTCGGGCATCCGTACGTTGAGCGAGTCGATGACCCCGGACGCCGTACGTCCCACGGCCTGCTGACGGGCCGCCGGGTCCTGTGCCCGGTGCGTGAGCCAGGCTCGCAGAGGGGCGACGGCGGTGGTGGGCAGCAGTCCGCTGCCGCCGCCCGCGGACTCGGGGAGCTCCGGGATGGTGAAGCGGGGCACCTCGCCGAGGCCGGCCCGGGTGAGCAGTGCGGCGTACTGCCGTGACACCTCGGCGATCACCTGGTGCGGCACCCGGTCCAGGACGGTGACCAGGGAGGCGTCGTACTCCTTGGCGGTACGCAGCAGATGCCACGGCACCGCGTCCGCATAACGGGAAGCGGTGGTCACCATGACCCAGATGTCGGCGGCGCAGATGAGTTCGGCGGCCAGGACCCGGTTCCGGACGACGAGGGAGTCGATGTCGGGGGCGTCCAGCAGCGCGAGGCCGCGAGGCAGCGTCGCCGCGGTCTCCACCCGCAGCACGGTGTCGTCTCCCCCCTCGGCCCCGAGGTGATCGAGCCCGTCCGGATCCGGGACCTGCCCCGGGGGAAGCCATACCCGGGTCAGCTGCGGCAGCACCCGCACCCCGGCGAACCAGTGGTGGTCGTCCGGGTGGCAGACGAGTACGGGGGTCCGCGTGGTCGGGCGCAGCACACCGGCCTCACTGACCCGGCACCCCACCAGCGAGTTGACCAGCGTGGACTTGCCGGCTCCGGTGGATCCGCCGATCACCGCGAGCAGGGGTGCCTCGGGATCCTTGAGACGGGGTACGAGGTAGTCGTCGAGCTGGGCGAGCAGTTCGGTCCGCGTCTGCCGGGCGCGGGGGGCTCCCGGCAGGGGAAGTGGAAGACGCACGGCAGCGACACGGTCGCGCAGGGCGGAAAGTGCGTCGATGAGCTGGGGCCGTACATCCATGGTTACCACATGTGAAGAATGCCCAATTTTGACGCCTTTTTGAAGCGTATAGGCCCCTCTGCGCGGCGGATCCACCCTGGGGGACAGAGGGGACGAGTGGGGCGCAGGCATAACGAGTGCACAACACCCGGGGCGCGAGGCGTCAAAAGCGATGCATGAATCGCACCCACCTGCGATTATCGGTTCGCTTCACCGAACCTCCACATCGTGCCACGCAGGTGAAGCAACCGGGACGAGGCGATCTGAGCCCTATCCTTGTCCCCGCAAGGTCACGGATGGCTTGAACCAGCGCCTTCCGCGGCACCAGGCCGACACCCGGCCCCCGTAGCTCAGTGGATAGAGCAGGCGCCTTCTAAGCGCTTGGCCGCAGGTTCGAGTCCTGCCGGGGGCGCACAACGCGCACCACTGTGAGGCCCTCCACCCCGGAGGGCCTTTTCGCTGGTCAGGGGCACATTACCGAGCGATGCGTAGCAGGAACGTAAGCGCCGGACCGGCCTCATGTGACCACGAGGACGGTCCGGCGCTGTCCGGCTGTCACCGGGTTTCTGCGGGTGGCTACGGAGAATCCACGGAGACGTTCTCCGCGCTCCTCGTCAGCCTGCGTCGGGCAGCTCGGGGAGGTCTTCCCCGGCTTCCATCCGCTTCTTGAGCTCTGAGAGCTGACCGGACACACAGCGGGCGTAGATGGCCAGCAGGACCGGCACGCTGTTCCCCGCCCACTCCGCGACCTGCGCCGGCGGAATGCCGTCGTTCAGCCACTTCGTCAACCGGGTGTGCCTCAGGTCATACACCCGCTTCCCCAACGGGGATCCAAACTCATCGGGAGTGAAGATCGCGGCGCGGGCTGATCGCCAGGCCCGGCGGATGACGGAGCCTGCGAGCAGCTCGCCGCCCTCACCCTGGAACAGCAAGTCGCCCGGCTTCAGCTCTTCGGCCCTGATGTGCTCGCGCAGAATCCTCGTGAGCGACGGATGCCCAGGGACGACACGCGTGTCGTCTGCGGCCCGCCCTTTCAGCCCCCGCTCCTCGTGGATGGCCCCCGTGTCGGTCCAGTTCTTGCCGACCTCCGGCTGAGCCGTGTGGAACAGCAGCTCGCACCACTGATCCGCAGCGTCTACCTCCGGCAGTTGAACATCCCGCACACGCATCGCCACCGCTTCCTCGGGACGCGGGCCGGCGTAGTAGAGCACGGCGAAGAACGCATGCAGCCGGGGGCCACCGCGGGTGCGACCGCGCACCCACCCCAGCAACCGGGCCGCCTGGCCGGTGTTCAGGATCGCCCGCTTGTCCACCGCAGACGAAGTCTTCGGGGCGGTCCCCCGGCCCTTCGGCAGGGGGTTCGTCCGCAGGACCTTGCGCTTCACCGCGTGCTCCATGGCGACGTTGAGGACGCGCCGATTGCGCTTGACGGAGCTGGCCGCGGCTCGGGTTCCGTCCAGCAGGACATCGAAGGCGCGCAACACGTCGTCCACCTTGGCCGGGTCCTCCCAGGCCGCCATGGACAGTGTGTTCCGTTCCACCCACCTGAGGATGACGGAAACCTCCTGCGGCGCCTCCTCGCGCCGCTTGGTATTGAAGGCGAACTCACGAAGTGCCGTCCGGACGTCGATCGGCTTGAAGCCTGCCGGCGGCGTTCGCAGCAGCGCGATGGTGGTCGCCGTCAGCGCCTTGGCCGTGTTCTTCCGACTGTTGCCAGCCGTACGGTTCCACTGGACGTCCGCGAACTGGACCGCGAAGTCGTACCAGTTCACAGCCGTCGCGCCCGACTGGTGCGAGACGGGGCGCCCGGTGCTCAGGCTGAACGCCTCGCCGCGCCGGGTCGCGCTGACCAGCTCGGAGCGGAAGGCGTCCGCGAGCGCTCGTGTCGCGAATGGGGCTCGCTGCTCGTTGCCGTCGAGGGTCCACCGCACGGTGTACGTGGTGCCTCGCGAACCCTTGTACGTCGCGGTCTTCCAGACCTTGACGTTGTACGTCGTCTCCATCAAGCAGCGTCCTCGTGGTCGTCGAGCCAGTTGTCCAAGTCGCTCCGACGTACGCGCAGGTCGCCGTTCGGAAGCTTGATGCAGCGGGGGGCGCGGCCCTTCTGGCGCCAGTCGTAGAACGTGGACCGCGAGACGTGCAGCTCTTCGCAGACTTCGGGGAGGGTGAGCATCTTGGAAGATCCGGTCTTGCTGGGCATTGGGCGTGCCTCCTCGGCCGTGCCTCTTGTCCTGGTGGATCCGCCACGTCCGCCACGCCGCCACATCGCAGGTCAGAGCCCTGCGTTTGTGGCGGATAGCGATTCTGTGGCGGATAGGTGCCGCCACACCCGTGATGTGGCGGCACCTGGTGGCGCTGGGGTTCAGCCCGCGACCGGGAAGAGCGGTGTGGCGGTTTCCGCAGACGTGTGGCGGATGGCTGTGGCGCTATCCGCCACAGATTCACCCCCGCTGACCTGCGGTGTGGCGGATGTGGCGGACGTGGCGGATTCCTCAGGGGAGGGAGGGCAGTACCGCGTCCAGGCGTCCGTGAGGTCTTCCGCGTAGTAGCCCTTGGGGAAGCCGGACGGAGTACGGATGCCCCGCGGCTTGATGGGCTTGTTCGCCGGGGTGACGTATTGGGCGAGCAGCCGGGCCAGGGTGCGGGAGTTGATCGGCTTGTCGTCCAGATCTCCCCAGGGGGCGTCATCCATGGCCAGCAGGCCTTCCAGGACGACGGCGGTGGGGACGCGGTCTGCGCCGCAGAACACTCGGTCGCGGAGGTCGGTCAGCAGCCGGACTCCGAGGGAGGCTTCGTCGTTGTCGTGGGCGGCGCTGATCAGTTCCAGGCATGCGGTGCGGGCCCGTGCGGGCCAGTCGCCCCCGGCGGCGTCGGCGACGGCGAGGAGGGGCTCCCATACGTCGGCCGGACGGTCGGTGACCCCGTCGGGCATCTCGGGCCAGGCGTCGGCGACCTGGTCGCGGACGGTGTCGGCCCACGCCGCGAGCTGGTCACGGAGTTCGTGTCCCTGCTTCTCGTGGATGCGCTGCCGGTAGGGCTCCACCCGCTCGTTCGGGGCGCGCTTGCGCATGCGGACGATGACGGAGCGGGTCAGCACTGTGTCGGGCAGGGAACCGAGCCCGGCCATGGCGACCGCGCAGTATGAGCCGAAGACCTGCGCGTTCTGGTTGGAGCCCTCCCCCACGCACCGCAGGGCACCGCCGATGCGCCGATACCCAGCGTTCAGGAAGCCCCGCAGCGCCTCGTCCGCACCGGCCTTCGGGCCGAAGATGGTGTCCACCTCGTCGAAGAGCACCGTGGGCAGCCCAGCAGCAGAGTCGACCAGCCGGTACAGGGCATTCGCGGATGCCGAGACCGTGCTGACCGGCCGCGGGGTAAGGAGTTCCACGATCTCCAGCGCCCGGGACTTCCCCGACCCCGGCTCCGGGGAGAGGAACGCGATCCGGGGTGTGGTCTCGAAGCACTCCACCAGGTGCGCGTGAGCGTCCCACAGAGTGACGGCGACGTAGGCGGCCTCGGTGGGGAAGACGTTGAACCGGCGGTGGAAGGTCTCCACGTCGTTGAGCACGGTGGCGCCGTCGAGAGGCGGTGCGGGTGGTGTCGCGTTCATACGGCGGCGCCTTCCTGGTGGGTGCGGAGCGGGCAGAGGTCGCGATGGCGGGTGTGGTCTTCGATCAGGGCGAGGGCCTTGCGCTGACCTACGGCGAACCGGTTCCGACCGCACTCGCAGATGCTCGTGGCGGTCGGCACGGCGCCGCGGGGCGCAGAGATGGTGAGCCAGGCGATGGGGTAGCGGCCGTCCCCCGTCTGCTGGTCAGGACGGACAGCAGTGGGGACGCCTTCGGCGACGCCCTTCGCCGCCCCACCGCCGGTGCCGGTCGGGGCCGGTTCGGCGAGGTCGGGGCCGGTGGGGGCGGAGGGCAGGCATTTCAGAGGGGGATTCGGCCGGGGGCTCATGTCGTCTCCCTCGGCCGGCAGGTGCGCAGGGACCAGTTCAGAACGCTGCGCAGAGTCGAGCGGCACTGGGACGCCGGGAGTCCGGCCGCCTCGCCCGCCCTCTGAAATGCTTCTTCCACCTCGTGCCGCGTGAGGTCGCCCCAACCGACGAAGCGGGCCACCTTCCTCGCGCTCTTGAAGAGTTGCGCCTCACGGCCGCCCTCGGCGGTGCCTGCCACGAGGGCGGTCTCGCGCTCCAGCGCGGTCTCAGCGGCCCGGTTGCCCCGCTTCGGCACGGACAGCCGCAGGGGCCCGGTGGGGCGCTCCACGGGCTTGAGGAGGTCCAGCAGCCACTCAGGCAACGGAGCCACCGGGGCGGGGTCGATCACCTCGTACGCTCGGCCGTTGACGGTGCTGCCGGGGGCCACGACGTACCCGCCCCAGGCCCGGGTGTCGATCGAGGGGGCGAGGGACCCGGCGGTGTTGCCGAGCCGGATGCTGTCCGGGGCGGTGAAGTACAGGTGCTGTCCACCGCTCGCGGTCCGCACCCGGTAGGTAGCGGGCACGGCCTGCTCGGCGCGCTCGCAGAGCGCCTCAAAGGTCGTCACGCCGCCAGGCGTGTCCGTGCTGCTGTTGGGCTTGGGCATGTCGAGGTCGACGACGACCAGCCCGGACGGGCCGGTCGCGATCCCGATGTTGAACCGGCTGGCGGACCATGCCCGGTGGATGCGGTCGGGGTCGGTGGTGGCGCGCTGCTCCCACTTGCGGTGACCGGTGGCGCAGTCGCCGGTGCGGGGGCAGGCGGTCTCGCCGTGGAGGGCGGGCGGCTTGCCGCCAGGCCGTAACGGGAACACCGCCCAGCCGCGGGCTGCGGCTTCGAGCGCTGCGGACAGCAGCGCGGAACGTACTTCATGGGTCATGCTGGATGTCTCCAGTTCTCTTGTGTGAGGTGCTGGACGAGGGCGGCCCCGCTTCATTGGCGTGAGTGGGGGGCCGCCCTCGGCACAGCTACTTCCGGTTGCCGTGGCGGGTGTGGTCCTGGGCGAGCGCGGCCAGTCGGCCGGCCTCGTCCGGGGTGACGGCGCGGTAACGGATCCGCAGGGTGCAGTCCGGCGCCGGGCAGCGCAGGGTGCGCATGCCGTTCAGTCGGGCAACGGCGTCGGACACCTGGTTCGCGTAGGGCTTCAGGTTGGGCACGGGTTCCTGCTCTCGGGTCAGTTGTGGAAGCGGTTGGACGTGGGGTGTTGGTCGCACCAGTCCTCGGCGCACACCTTGTGGACCGGTTCGCGGTCGTGGGAGCGCATGGGAGTGGGTTTGCCGCAGAGCACGCACGGCAGGTCCCGGTGGGCGTCGAAGTGGCGGGCGTCCCGCCAGTCCAGGAGCGGCACGAGGGTGTCCCGTCAGGGGTGTCAGGTACGGGGTGTCAGACCCGTCAACCGGGGTGTCAGGCGCGTCTGACATGGCCGTCTACCTAGGGAAACGTGGTGTCAGGCCGTCAGGGGCGTCAGGACCGTCAGGGGGCTGTCAGACGGTCGCGAGCTGGGGCACGATCCGGTAGCGGCCGGTGTCCGCGGTCTCCGCGAGGCGTCCCTCGATGACCATGCGGGCGATCTCTCCGGAGACCCATCCACGCTTGCGGCCGAACTGGTCGCAGTAGGCCATGAACTCCTTCGGGCCGACGGTCTCCATGCCGTCCTGCTCGAACTGCTCCAGCAGCCGGACCATCACGTCCCGGGCCTCGCTGGGGGAGACCGCGATCCGCTCCGCCGCGGGCCGCTCGGCGAGCCGCACCGTCCCGGCCGGAGAGGGCAGCTCCTCCTCGGGGTCGAAGTCGTCCGCGTCGATCCCGTCGAAGTCGTCCTCGTGCACGGGGGTGAGGTCCTTTCCGCCGGCGGGGGCCGGGAGCGGGGCGGTGGGGGTGGTCTGTCCGGTGCGGGCGGCCCGGTCGGTGAACAGCTTCCCGGCCGCGGCGGCGGCCGCTTTGGCGGTGACGGGGTCGATGGTGGGGCGCACGGCCGTGTAGTCCGCGGCGATCGTGGTGAGGTCTTCGACGGTGATGTTGTGGGAGCGGGTGGGGGTGGCCCACTCGTCCTGGTCGATGCCGTTCGCGGCGAGGTAGGCGTAGCCGGGTTTCTTGTCCTTCCACGCTTCGGGGCGGGCGCCGGCGTCGATGGCTTCCTCGGGGAGGGCGAATCCGGCGTCGGTGTGGTCGCGGACGCCGTGGCACCAGGAGGAGCCGAGGGAGGCGCGGGTGTCGGTGGGCATCTGGTAGCCGGAGGCGCGCTGCATGGAGACGACCAGGGAGACACCGGCGGAGCGGGCTTCCTGCGCGATCCCGGTGAAGTCGAGTCCTTCCCGCAGGGACTTGGCGGCTTCCTCGAACCAGGCGACGAGGTAGGGCATGCCGGGGGTGCCGTCGGCGCGGGGTTCGGCGGCCTCGGGGACCCACTGGTTGTATCCGTGGGCGGCGAGCCACTGGGTGCGGGCGGGGATGACCGCCTCCAGGGCGGAGACCATCGCTTCGGTGGAGGCCATGTCCAGGGCCGCCCAGTCCATCGCGCCGATGAGCGGACCGAAGGTCTGGGTGACCTTGACCGGGTCGGAGCCCCACACGATGACGTCCCGGCGGGTCAGGATCTCCGCGAGCGCGTTCAGCGCGGACACCGACTTCCCGGACCCGGTCATTCCCATGATGAGCAGGTGCATCGCGTTTCGGGAGACGGCCGGGTCACCGGACATCCACATCAACAAGGGGTCGCCGTGCTCGTAGAAGCCGACGTTCAGCGGCTCGGCGATTGACCCGCCCGGGGCGGACGGTCCGGGCCACTGGCTGCCGTCCTTCAGCACGTCCTGGGGGACGACGATGAGTTCGCCGCGGCCGGCGGACTCCGGGTCCGGGCGCATCCGTACCGCGTTCGGTGCCACGTCCAGCGCCCCCGCGAGCCTGACCAGGGCTTTGGCGACGTCGTCGTTGACGAGTTCGCCGGGCGGCAGCTGGTAGCCGACGGTGACCCGGTTCGGTTCCACCTTCGTCCCCTTGAGCAGGGTCTTGGCCAGGCCGACCTTCTCCAGCAGTCCCTTGTCTGCGGACTCGTTGCCGGTGGCGTCGGGGTTGCGGCGCATCACCATACGGATGTTCCACGACAGGGCCAGCGTCGGGGCACCCATCAGGTACAGGTCCGCGAGCGGCCCGGACATCGGTCCGGCGAGCGCGGCGGCGGTCAGCCACGCGGACCCGGCGGCGACGGTGACGGCGGAGTGCAGCCGCCGCTGGCTGCTGGTCGACCGGCCCGCCCACCAGGTCGCGCCGGACAGGGCGACCGAGGCCAGGGTGAGGCCGACACCGGCCGCGGCCGAGCCGCCCCACTGCCAGTGCGCGGGCAGACTCACCACACCGAGGGCCCCGGCAGTCAGCCACGGGGGAAGGTGCGGCTTGGCCCGGTGCAGCACGTACCCGGTCAGGTCCCCACGCCCGGCGGTCCCCTGCAGCTGTTCCTCGTGGCGCTGCTCGGCGCCCGGAGCGGCCCCGGTCCCGGTGTGCTTGCTGGTCTTGCGTGCCATGGTGCGTGTCCTCTCAGGTCTGCCTGCTGCGGGTGGTACGGGAGTGCCCCGGGCCTGATTCGATCGGGCGCCCTCACGGCGGTGTTGCCGGGGCTGTTGTGCTGGTCAGGCGCTCAAGGCCAGGGCTGCGACCAAGAGCGCGGCCACATGGGCGGCCTGGTCGACGTGGGCGGCGCCTCCGTGCTGTGCCCACTGGGACTGGCCGGTGTGGTGCATCCACCACTGGACGGGCCACCGGCGGTCGATGACCGCGTGCGTGGCCCCGATCCACACCAGCGCGCCGACCGCGACCGGCATGGAGATGTCCACGTCATCGAGCAGGGCGGCCCCAGCGAGCAGAGCCGCCCCGCAGGTGACGATGTGCGTGGCAGCGTGATGGGCATTCGCGGACCATCCCGCCCACCCGCCGCTCGCCTTGTGGGCGGCCTGGTGGTCGGTCTGCAGCGGGTAGTCCGCGAGCAGATGAGCGACGTAGAGCAGGACGAAGAGACTGGCGAACACGGCTCGGCTCCTCAGGCGTTGAAGTCGAAGGGACGGCCGGGCTGCTGGCGGGCGCGGGGGTTGTGCTGCATCTCGGGGGAGTACTCGCGCTGGAACGCCGCGTAGGTGGCAGCGGCGTTCTTCGCGGCGCTTTTCGCTTCGTCGGCGACCTTGGACAGGCGCCGGGTCACCCGCCGGGCCCGCATCCGCGACCCGAACGGCTTCCCCTCCGCGTCGGGTACCTCCTTCAGCACCGCGTTCAGCACCTCGGAAGCCATCGCGATGTCGAAGGACAGCTGGATGAACGCCGCCCGCGCGGCCTCGCAGTAGTTGCGGACGTCGTCGTTGGTGAAGAACTCCGGATCCGCCAGCGGTGAGTGAGTGTTCCCACGGCGCCCGCCACCCTGGCCCTGGCCGACGCGGGACCCGTTGCCCGGGCCGCCCTGCCGCTTCCCGCCGTTGTCCTTGGGCCCGAAGTGGAAGTTGTACGTCGGGGCCCCCTTCGGCTGCTCGTGCCCCGCCGCCTTCGCCTGCTGATTACGCGGGAAGGACGGCTCCTGGGCGCCCGGGCCGCCGTGCTGCTGGCCGGGGACGGCGTTGAAGAACCCGTTGGACTGCTGCTGAGCCATTGCTATGTCCTCACTGGTCGAGTGATGCGGTGGCCGGACTGCTGCCCAGTCCTCTGCCGCCCCCGGGCCCGTAGCGGTACCGGGAGCGGCAGGGGGTTGTCAGCTCACGTGCGTGCTCGTGCGCCCCCACCAGCGGCTGCTGGCGGTGATGTTGGTGGTGTGGTGGTGGACCGCGCTGGTCCTGGCGGTGCCGAGCGCCGCGGGGGCGACGCGGGAGGCGACGACCGCGACCGCGATCCACATCGCGACGGAGCCGAGCCCGGTCAGCGCGGACACGACCTGCCCCGCGCCGACCAGGAGCTGCCCGCCCCCGAACCCGATCCCGCCGGCCAGCAGCCCGCCCGCGGCCAGGCGCTGAGCGCGGGCGTCGATGAGCGGGGCCGGGGTCAGGTCCCGCGGCTGGCAGAGGGCCGGGGCGGTGGGAAGGTACTCGCGCAGCACCGGGACCATCTGCCCGCCCGGCCCCGGGACGTAGACGACCGGCCCGGACTGCTCGTTGTGCAGCTGCACGGCCCCGGACACAGGCGTCGAAGGAATGGTGGGCCAGCCCGCAGGGGCCTGAACCACGGGGATGTGGAGCTGATCCATCACTGTCTCCTGCTGGTCGGTGCGGTAGACGGCGGAGAGCGCCCCGGGCCCGATTCGATCGGGCACCATCACGGCTTCGCCGGGGCTGGTAGAAGGGCTGCGGCCGAGTCAGGCGCCCGAGTCGGCGCAGGGCACGCACGTGCCGAGGGAGCGCGGGATGCAGTAGCCGGCATCGCGGCGGCAGGTGGGGCAGGTCCGGCGGGCCCGCATGGCCGCTTCGAGAGCGGCCATGCGGGCGGGCGTCATGGGCCGTACGGGCTTGGCCCGGTCGATGCGGTAGAGGTAGGCGACCAGCGGGCCCCGCCGTCGGCGGGGCCGTTCGAGCTGCGCGGCCACGTCCTGCCCGCCGGGCCGAAGCCCGAGGGCGCGGAGCTGGCGGCGGGTGGCGTAGCCGTCGGGTGCCAGGCGCCACCGGTAGACCGGCAACGCGCTCACTGGCTCGCGCCTTCAAGCGCCCGGGTTGACGAGTGGTCGCGCAGATCCTGGTAGCGGCTGGAGATCCAGCCGACCGACCAGCCAGTCAGCTCGGCCGCGGCCCGCACCGGGAGCCCAGCAGCGAAGGCCGCCTGCACGGTCTCCAGGGCTTGGGGTTCAAGCAGCTTCTCCTTGGGCGGGCCGGCCGCCAGGACCGCGGCGCGTTCACGCTCGGCCCGCTCCTGCCGCTCAGCCTGTTCACGGCGTTCACGCTCCTCGCGCTCACGACGCTCCGCAGCACGGCGCTGAGCGGCCTCTCGTTCAAGGCGTTCACGCTCTACCTGCTGCTGTTCACGCTCGCGTTCACGGCGTTCACGAAGCTCCCGCTCAGCACGCTCCCGAACCTCTGCCCGCTCGCGCTCCTCACGCCGCGCCGCCTCCTCCCGCGCCGTCTGTTCACGGGCCAGCAGCGCTTCGTGCTCACGCTGCTCACGGGCCAACTGGGCGGCGTGCTCGCGCTCCTCACGCTTCCGCCGATCGGCCGCCTCAAGGCGCTGAGCGGCTGCCCGCTCGCGCTCGGCCTGCTCGGCCCTCTGCCGGGCTTCCTGAGCGGTCAGCGCGGCAGTGATGGCCTGCCGGTAGGCGAGCCCGGTCTCTGCGGTGACGATGAGCAGGAGCGGGGCAACTGCGTGCACAGCCACCCCGACCAGCTCCGTCTTCAACGCGGAGTCGGCCACGTTCAACGCGAGGGTCATGCCACCGGTCATCCACCGCAGCGCGATCGGCCACCGGCCACCGTGCCCACCCAGGCGGGCCAGGACGGCATCGAGCCGGACCACGATGACGACCGCGGCGTCCACCACCAACGGCAGAATCGGCGCCGTCCACTTCCACCCGTCCGGTGTGTGCCGCTCCATGAGCGGGGTCACCGTGAGGATGGAGAAGAGCATCGCCCCGCCCACGATCAGCCACGTGCCCACCGACAGTGCCCTCTCCGCTGAACGGATCTGAACACTGTTCACGGCGTGCCCCCGTCCCGTGAACGCACCCGGACCGAGGCCAGCAGCAGCACCGGCGACGTGTCGTCGCCGTGGATCTCGCTGTGCTCCGTCCACGCCCACTCGGCGTCATCGGTGAACACGAACCCGAGCGCGGTCAGGGCCCGTGAACGCTCGGCCATCGTCGGCACGATCGGCGCGGGGCCGAAGTCATGCTCCGGCCACGGGGCCCCCTGGACGTCCACCAGCTCGACGTACAGGCGCCACCGGCCGCCCCGGTTGGACAACTGCGCGGTGTACTCCTTCATGCGGCCACCGCCGAACCGGCGACCGCGCCCACCGTGGCCGGGCGGCGAACGCTGCGGCGCGGGCGCCGGCCGTTCGCCTGCGGCTTCAGGGGCAGCGTCCGCAGCAGGGACGCGGCATAGGCCGCGGTCTCCGGCTCGCTCTCCCTCAGGTCCGCCAGAACCTCGTGGGCGACGTCCAGCCGCGCCGCCCGCTCCATCGCGGACTCCGTGGCCGAACCGGTGAACAGCTCCAAGTCGATCCCCAGAGCCAGCTCAATGAACTCGGTCGCGGTAACAGGCTCGCGACCAGCAACGATGTTCTTCATGGGTCGTTTTCTCCTTAGTCGGTGGACGGCCCAAAACAGCGGCCCCGGTGTTCCAGCACCGGGGCCGCGCGCCGTTCAGGGAGGGCCACCACGCGGTGGTGGGCCCGGCCGCCAGAGCAGGCGGCGAGTGCCCCGGGCCGGATTCGATCCGGCGCCGTCACGACCCCGCCGGCAGGCGGCGGGACCGGGGCGAAGCGAGGTAGGTCAGACGGTCGCCGCCGTGGCGGCGGCGATGATGTCGGCGTGGTCGAACGCCAGCGGCGGAAGGTCGGCGAGCGGCCACCAGCGGACGTTGACCGCGTCGTCACCGGCTTCGGCGGGCGTGCCGGAGATGACGGTGAGCTGGTAGGCGACAGTGACGTACCGGCCGCGCGGGTCACGGCCGGGGGCGTCCCAGGTCCCGACCTGGGACAGTTCCTCCGGCGCCGCGTACACACCGGCCTCTTCGGCCAGCTCGCGGGCAGCCGCGGCGCGGCTGGTCTCGCCGGGGTCGACGTGCCCACCGGGCAGCGCCCACTGGCCGGCGTGCGGGTCCCAGCCGCGCTCGATCAGCAGGACGTACCCGTCGGTCGTGGTGACGACGACGTCAGCGGTGTAGCGGATGGTCTCGAACGTCTCGGTGCTCATGTCTCTCCCTCAAGCAACGACCCGCACGGCAGGCACCGTGCGGGTGGAGCGCCCCGGCCGGGAGTCGAACCCGGCCTTGCGACCATCGGGGCGGATCGATCAGCGGGCGGTCACCCACAGGTAGGCGCCCGCTATCAACGGCGCCCCTGCATCCGCGCGTTGTCGCCGGACTGCTTGTTCTGCTGCGCGTTCTTCCTCGCCAGCTCGGCCCGCTCGGCGTCTGTCAGACTGGTAATCACAGGTGCCTCCAACTCAGGTGCCTGTATCGCGGCATCCCGGTTGCCCCCGGGGTGCCGCTCACGGTTCCGGACCATCCGGCTCCCCTCAGCCCCGCCCGTACAGCCCGTGTGAAACGGACTGGACGGGCAGGGGAGGCAACCGGTCCCGCGATAGCCGCGGGAATCACGGTTCGTGCTGGCGGCCCGCGCTAGGCGGCCACCGACACAAAGGGCGTGGTCAC
Source organism: Streptomyces sp. NPDC079167 (assembly GCF_040686735.1). NCBI lineage: Bacteria > Bacillati > Actinomycetota > Actinomycetes > Kitasatosporales > Streptomycetaceae > Streptomyces > Streptomyces sp. NPDC079167. The sequence goes on from NZ_JBFBLO010000001.1 coordinate 649,938, forward strand.
CTGCGCCGGTCCAGCGCGGGCAACGCCCTGGTACATCGCCTGATCATTGGGTTCCTCTCAGTCGGCTGAATGGCATGGAGCACTGCAAGGGGGATCTCGTCCCCACACTCCGGCCGTTGCTCGCGGTCACCGGGCCACCTCGCCAGTCGGGCCGAAGCCCTGTCCTCTGGCCTTTAGCGGGATTGCAGCGTCCCCGCCCTCAGCTACCGAGCAGCCCAAAGAAGGCCTCTCGGTGCGCACCAGAGGAGCGGGAAGCCCCGCCCCATCTGGTGCGCACCAATAGCTTGACTCTGGTGCGCACCAGAGTCAAGCGGTGCCACCGATACGCGTGACGTTCGCTTGTCTTGGTGCACCTCTAGGAGACCGGCAATGAGCACGCCTTCGGTAGCCAACAGCCCTTAACAACAAACCTGTTAAGGGCTGTTGACCTGCGGCGACGTGAGGCATGCTGGGACAGTCCGCGAAACGACTGACCGCCGGGTGGTGACCTGTGAGCACAGGACTACGAACTGCGCGAACGGCGCGAGGCTGGTCTCAGGAACGACTGATTCGGGAAATCGAGCAGTACGCGCGGAGGCACGTCACCGACGTCGCGTCCACGGGGAGTCTGCGCGTCTACGTTTCCGAGTGGGAGAACGGCAAGCGAGCCATCTCAGACCGCTACGCAACCATCCTCCGACGGCTCCTCGGCATCACCGACACGGAGCTGAGGAGCAGCCCGCCACAGACCGTGAGCCCGCCCGCCGCAGCGGACGGATACGACGAACTTCTGAACCGGATCGATGCGGCCGGCAGCGTGAGCGAGTCCGTGGTTAAGACATTCAACGACCAGACCGAGTTGCTGCGCACCATGGACCGGCAAATGGGTTCAGCGGGTCTCGTTGACCAAATGCAGGGGCACCTTGCGGCACTGGAAGACACTCTGAACTTCGCCGTGCTTCCCACCGCACGGCGCCCAGTAGCGCTCGCCTTGGCCGGCGCCTCGACTCTGGCAGCTTGGCAGGCCATCGACTCGGGAGCTATCGAACGCGCCTGGCGACACTACGAACTCGCCAAACGGGCAGCTCGCGATGCGGAAGCACCGATGTACCTGGCCCACGCGATGGCTGAGCAGGCGTACGTGCTGTGCGCGGCTGGCAGGCCAGCCCTCGGGGTCGAGCTGGTCCGCGATGCGCAACGCACCCTGGCTGAGGCTGGTTCCCCTCGACTCCGGGCATGGCTGCACGCCACCGAAGCGGAGCTCTGCGCCCACGCAGGTATGCCCGACGACTGCCGACGAGGGCTTGAGGCAGCCGAGGCGATCATTCCGGCGACTCCGGAGGACCGCGACCCGGACATGCTGAGCATCTTCCTCAATGCCTCTCATCTCACCCGATGGCGCGGCAACGTGCTCGCCTTGCTCGGCGACGATGAGGCACTGACCAGCCTCTACGGCGCTTTGGAAGTCATGGATTCGACCTTCATTCGCGCACAGGCTGGTCTCTACAGCGACCTCGCTCAAGCACACCTTGCCCGGGGCGAGTACGACGAAGCCAACTCGCACCTGCGGCAGGCACGGCTGCTCGCCAACCGCACGGGGTCCGTGCGGTATCGGCGCCGTATCGAGCAGCTCAGCGCTCGGCTGTAGCCCCGCGCTTTCCACGTGTGGCCAGGATGTGGAGTAGGGCAACGAGAGTGCCCGATCCCAGGAGCTGACCGCGAGCCATCAGGCCTGGAATGTCAGCGAGGGGCACCCACTCGACGAGCCCCGCCTCTTCAACATCGGTGGGCGGTCCCACCTGCTCGGCTCCATGGCCCACGAAGATTTCGTGGGGCGAGTCGACCATCCCAACCATGGGCTGATAGGTGACGACGTGCTCCAGCGACTTCGCGCGCCACCCGGTCTCTTCGACTACCTCCCGGAGTGCGGCGGCGTCGGCCTCTTCTCCCTCGTCGACGATCCCGCCAGGCAGTTCCCACCCCCACTGGCCGGGCACGAAGCGGTACCGCCACAGCATCAGCACACGGTCCCGGTCGTCGACCACTGCCGTGATAGCGACGTGGTGGAGCTTCACCACGTGATGCTCGAAACGCTCCACGCCAGGCGGCTCTACGTCCCAAAGTTCCAGCTTGACCCAGCGGTTGTCATAGACGCTCCGCTCGCCGTGAATGCGCCAAGCATCGAGTCCCTCGGGAGTCTTGACGGTGACGCTGTCGTCACCCGGCACGCGGTAGGAACTGCGGTCGCGCACCTCAAGTGCGCCCTCGCCTACCAACCGCGCCAGGACCTGACGCAGCGCGGTCCTCCCGATGCCCAGTTCCTCGACAAGGGCGCGCTCCGAAGGCAGCTTGCCGCCAGGGGCGTAGTCACCCGCAGCAAGTCGCGCTCGAAGCGTCTCGTAGACCTTCGCTGTCTTCGGTCCCATGCGGGGAGCACTCTCCGTTCTGAAGTGGTGCGTACCAGCGTAACGGGCAAGGGTCATGCTGCCTCCGAGGCTGCCTGTTTCCCGTGGCGCCCAAACCAGCGACGGACGGGCGGAACGATGTCTTCCGGTGAATACACGGAGACGGAGCGGGCCGGAGAACCGGCTTCCGCCACTACTTAGCAGGTCAGAGCCCTGAACTGCGGAAAGTGAAGCACTCTCTTCTAAGCGCTTGGCCGCAGGTTCGAGTCCTGCCGGGGGCGCACAGCGCGCACCACTGTGAGGCCCTCCACCCCGGAGGGCCTTTTCGCTGGTCCGACGCACACTAGAGATTCGGCCGTAGAGCGCGCGTAAGCGCCGGACCGGCCTCGGGTTGCTGCGAGGGCGATCCGGCGCTGTTCCGCCTGCCACGGGGGAGGGATGAGGACAGGGGCGCTCAGCGACTCACTTCTCCACCGGCGGGCACGTGCCCGTGTCCTCACCGATCGAGTTGATCTCGGCGTTCGACCGGGAGTCGCCCGCGTAGTTGATCTGGTCCGTGCACTTCGTGTCCGGGTCCTTCGGCGTACCCGACGCCTCACCCGACTTCTGCACCGGCGGGCACGTGCCCGTGTCCTCACCGATGGAGTTGATCTCGGCGTTCGACCGGGAGTCGCCCGCGTAGTTGATCCGGTCGGTGCACTTCGTGTCCGGGTCCTTCGGCGTACCCGACGCCTCACCCGACTTCTGCACCGGCGGACAGGTGCCCGTGTCCTCGCCGATCGAGTTGATCTCGGCGTTCGACCGGGAGTCGCCCGCATAGTTGATCCGGTCCGTGCACTTCGTGTCGGACTCGGCGGGCGTACCGGCCGACTTGCCCTCCACGGAGTCGGACTGCGAGGTGCCCGCGGCCGACGCCGACGAGCTGCTCACGGCAGAGGACGCGCTGCCGCCACCGTCGCTTCCACACGCTGTCAGCGCCAGGCCGAGGGCTACCGCGGTCATGGTCAGTACCGAGATCTTCCGAGTGCGCATGCTGGTCTCTGTCCTCTGCGTGGGGGTGTCACGGGCTGGGCGACCGTTCGCCCGTGTTGCTTTCTGTCTTCCCAGACGGCCGGTGCGGTTGCCCGAGTTGCCTCTTGATCGTCTTCAAGACACGTTCGTGACATGACAGTGGTCGCGTCGTGAACTCCGCGTCGTGGACTCCGCATCGGGCCTGTCGCCGGCGGGCGGTTTCCCAGGACCCGGCTCAGCGCCCCATCCGCTCCAGCAGCGCCGGCACGTCCGCGAACGAGTCCAGGACGTGGTCCGGGGTCCCGTCCGCGGCCTCGTGGGTCTCCGGCCGGTACTTGCCCGTCCTGACCAGCGCCCCGGTGATGCCGTGGCGTTGTGCGGCGAGCACGTCCGTCTCGATGTCGTCACCCACCATCAGCGTCCCGCCGGGGCCGGTGCCGAGGTGGGCCAGCGCGGCGGCGAAGAAGGCGCCGGACGGCTTGCCGGTGATGACGGCCTCGGTACGCGCGGCGCGCTCCAGGCCGGCGAGGAAAGCTCCGGTGTCGAGGTCGAGCCCTTCGGCGGTGCGCCAGTACAGGTTGCGGTGCATCGCGACGAGTGCCGCGCCCTGCTGGACGAGGCGGAAGGCGCGGTTGAGCGCCGCGTACGTGAAGGCGCCGCCCGCGCCGCCGAGGACCACGACGTCGGGCGCGGCTCCCTCGGTGTCCTCCTCGACGAGGGTCACCCCGGGCAGGTCGTCCCGTACGTCGCCTGTGTTGATCAGCAGACAGCGGGCTTCCGGATGGTGCTCGCGGAGATGGGCGGCGGTGACCGCCGGCGCGGTGAGGATGTCTCCGGGGCCGACGGGGAAGCCCGAATCCGCGAGCCGTCCGGCGATCCGGGAGCGCGTCCGCGACGTGGTGTTGGTGACCAGCGCCAGGGGGACGTCCGCTGCGCGGAGCCGTTCCATCGCTTCCACCGCGCCGGGCAGCGGTTCCCAGGACACCGTCAGCACGCCGTCGATGTCGATCAGGACCGCGCCGATCGGCTCCACCATGTCCACGCCCATGTCCCCGACCGTCCTCGACTTGCCCGGCCGGCGCAAATGCGGTTCCTTCGAAAGTGGGTGCGCGCGTGTGTGTTCCGCTCTTCCCTCGGTTGGAGGTGAACCCCCGTGCTGTTCACCGACCGCACGGACGCCGGGCGGCGGCTCGCCGTGGCGCTGCGGCACCTGGAGCGCCGCGATCCCGTCGTCCTGGGGCTGCCGCGCGGCGGCGTCCCGGTGGCGTACGAGGTGGCGCAGGCCCTCGGCGCCCCGCTCGATGTGATCGTGGTCCGCAAACTCGGGGTGCCCCACCACCCGGAGCTGGGTTTCGGTGCGATCGGCGAGGGCGGGGTGCGGGTCATCAGCGACGAGATCGTCCGCCATGCCGGTGTCCGGGAGAAGGACCTCGACTCCGTCGAGCGCGCCGAGGAGGCAGAGCTCCTCCGGCGGGCGCAGGCCTACCGGAAGGGGCGCCCGCGCCTGCCGCTGAGGGGGCGCGCGGTGGTCGTGGTGGACGACGGGGTGGCCACCGGAGCGACCGCGCGGGCGGCCTGCCAGGTGGTGCGGGCGCAGGGTGCCGCCCATGTCGTACTGGCCGTGCCGGTCGCGTCACCGGATGTCGCCGACAGGCTGCGCGAGGATGTCGACGAGGTCGTCTGCCTCTCCGCACCGCAGCTCTTCTCCGCCGTGGGTGAGTGGTACCGGGACTTCTCCCAGACCTCCGACGAGGAGGTCGTCTCCCTGCTGGCACGGGCCGGTGGTGGTGCCGCCACGGCCGAGGAGGTCGAGGTGGACGCGGGCGGCGTCCCGCTCCCCGGTGACCTGGTGCTCCCCAGGGAGGCGGGTGCGGTCGTGGTGTTCGCCCATGGTTCGGGCAGCAGCCGCCACAGCCCGCGCAACCGCGCCGTGGCCACGGCGCTGAACCGTGCCGGCCTGGGCACCCTGCTCTTCGACCTGCTCACTCCCGGGGAGGAGGTCTACCGCGCCAACGTCTTCGACATCGGCCTGCTGGCCGGGCGACTGGCGGACACGACCAGCTGGCTCCGCCGCCGGGTGTCCCTCCCGGTCGGCTCCTTCGGGGCGAGTACGGGCGCGGCGGCGGCGCTGCAGGCCGCCGCCGCGGCGGACTCGGGCGTCGGCGCCGTGGTCTCCCGTGGCGGGCGCCCCGATCTGGCCGGGGCGGATCTGTCGGCGGTGCGCGCGCCCACCCTGCTGGTGGTGGGCGGCGCCGACACCACGGTGATCGATCTCAACCGGCAGGCGCAGGCGGCACTGCACTGCGAGAACCGGCTGGAGATCGTCCCGGGCGCCACGCACCTGTTCGAGGAGCCGGGAGCACTGGACCGGGTGGCGGAACTGGCCGAGGACTGGTTCACCACGCACCTGGTGCGGCCGGCCGGCTGATCGGGGAATCCTCCCGGGAGTTGTGGCCCCGGCACACCGGCCCTCCTATCCTGTCGGGAGCAGTTTTGTCGGAGCAGTCCTGCCAAGAGCAGTCCTGTCGTGAGAGTCCTGTCGGGAACAGTCCAGGGGTGGGTGGTGCGCTCGTGCGGGTCCAGCTGGTCGAGGGCGGACGCCTTCCCGCGTACGCCGAGGGGATCCGGCGGGTGTACGCCGAGGTCTTCTCGGCACCGCCCTGGCACGAGGAGCCCGCCGCCGCCGCGCTGTACGTCGAGCGGCTCGCAGCCGACGCCGTGCGCCCGGGGTTCACCGCCGCGCTGGCCACCGACGGGGACACCGTGGGCGGCTTCGCCACGGCCTGGACCACTCCCGATACGTTCCCCTCCGACCGCAGTTACGGGCACGTCGCCGAAGCCCTTGGGCCCGACCGTGTCCGTGACTGGCTGTGCGGGGGCCTGGAGGTCGACGAGCTGGCCGTCGCCCCCGAGGCGCGCCGCACCGGACTGGGCGCGGCCCTGCTGTCGGCGGCCACCGAGAGTGCCCCGGACGGGCGGTGCTGGCTGCTCACGTCCGTACACGCCGGGGCGACCATGCGCTTCTACCGGCGCGCGGGCTGGCACCAGGTGCCGGTGCCCGTGCCCGGCAAGGCCGGCCTTGTCGTCCTCCTCGGGCCGAGGCATCCCGCAGCGCGCCCGTAAGTGGAGCGATGCACGCCCGCCGCATGAATCGATTCAAAAGCCCGGAAGATAGTGGCCCACCCTGAAGGCTGTCAAGGGTGCCCACCCCTTCACCCCGTTCGCGTCGCAGCATCGCTTCTCTTCCTGGAACTTCCCGCCATCAACCCATTGACGGCGCCCGCAATCCCCGTTTAGCTTCCGAGCAACCTCATTGAAACCTTTCACGGCGGGCGGAGCGGAACAGTCCCTCCGCTGAGGAGCTCCCATGAACCAGTCCGCCCCGGACCCGGCCCCGGTCCTGGCCCTGAAGGGCGTGAGCAAGTCCTTCGGTGCCGTACGGGCCCTGAGGGACGTGTCCCTGCAGTTGTTCCCCGGCGAGGCCCACGCACTCGCCGGGGAGAACGGCGCCGGCAAGTCGACTCTGATCAAGGCACTCGCCGGGGTGCACCGCCCGGACAGCGGCGAGGTGCTCCTCGACGGCGAGCCCGTCGTCTTCCACGGCCCGGCGGACGCCCGTGACGCCGGCATCGCCGTCATCTACCAGGAACCGACGCTCTTCCCCGATCTGTCCATCGCCGAGAACATCTTCATGGGCCGTCAGCCCCGGCGCTCACTGGGCCGGATCGATCGCAGGGCCGTGCACGGGGCGACCGCCGGGCTGATGCGGAGGCTGGGGGTCGATCTGGCACCTGACCGGCCGGCGCGCGGACTGTCGATCGCCGACCAGCAGATCGTCGAGATCGCCAAGGCGCTCTCCTTCGACGCCCGCGTCCTGATCATGGACGAACCGACGGCCGCCCTGACCGGCAGCGAGACGGCCCGGCTGTTCTCCGTCGTCCGTGCGCTGCGCTCCGAGGGCGCGGCGGTGCTGTTCATCTCGCACCGCCTGGACGAGATCTTCGAGCTGTGCCAGCGCGTCACGACCCTGCGCGACGGCCGGTGGATCTCCTCCGAGCCGCTGGAGGGGCTCACCGAGGACGACCTGGTGCGCAGGATGGTCGGCCGTGACCTCGACGACCTCTACCCCAAGCAGGACGCCGAGGTCGGCGAAGTCGCCCTGTCCGTACACCGGCTGACCCGTGAGGGCGTCTTCCGCGATGTGTCCTTCGACGTCCGCCGCGGTGAGATCGTGGCGCTCGCCGGACTCGTCGGCGCCGGGCGCACGGAGGTGGCCCAGGCGGTGTTCGGCGTGGACCGCGCGGACGCGGGCGAGGTGAAGGTGGCCGGCACGGTGCTGCGCCCCGGTTCGCCGACCGCCGCGATGGACGCCGGGCTCGCCCTCGTGCCCGAGGACCGGCGCCAGCGCGGGCTGGTGATGGACATGTCGATCGAGCGCAACATCGGTCTGACCGGTCTGGGCGAGGTCCGCAAGCGCGGGCTCGTCAGCCGGGCCCTGGAGCACGACCGGGCCGCCGACTGGGCGGTGCGCCTCCAGCTCAAGTACAACCGGCTGGCCGACACCGTGGGTGTGCTCTCCGGCGGCAACCAGCAGAAGGTCGTGCTGGCCAAGTGGCTGGCGACCGGACCCGCCGTGCTGATCGTCGACGAGCCGACGCGCGGGATCGACGTCGGCACCAAGGCGGAGGTCCACCGGCTGCTCTCCGCGCTCGCGGCCGACGGTCTCGCCGTGCTGATGATCTCCTCCGACCTCCCCGAGGTCATCGGCATGGCCGACCGGGTGCTCGTGATGCACGAGGGCCGGCTCGTAGCCGAGATCCCGCGCGGGAGCGCCACCGAGGAGTCGGTCATGGCCGCGGCAACCGGACGCAACGAGAGGGCAGCGGCATGACCACCACCATCGGGAGTCCCCCGGACACCGCGAGGGCGCCGGAGCGGAGCGCTTCCTCGCTCGTGGACGCGGTCTTCCGGGCGCGGGAGATCTCCATCGCGGGGGCACTGGTCCTGCTGGTCCTCGGCACCTACCTGGCCAACCCGCGCTTCCTCTCCGACCAGGGCATCAAGGACCTGCTGCTCAACGCGTCGATCCTGGTGCTGCTCGCCGTCGGCCAGTCGGCGGTCGTGATCACCCGCAACATCGACCTGTCCGTCGGGTCCGTCGTCGGACTGTCCGCCTTCGCCTGCGGCAAGTTCGTCGCGGGCAGCGACCACGGTGTGCTGACCGTGATGCTGCTCGGCATCGCCATCGGCGTGGTCTGCGGCCTGGTCTCCGGCGCCCTCGTCAGCTTCGGCAAGGTCCCGGCGCTCGTCGTGACCCTGGGCATGCTCTACATCATCCAGGGCGTCGACTACTGGTGGGCGCAGGGTGAGCAGATCAGCGCCGCCGACGTCCCCGAGGCCGTCCTGGGGCTCGGCAGCGGCAGCGTGCTGGGCGTCCCGTACCTCCCGCTGATCGCTTTGGTCCTGCTCGCGACGACGGCGTACTTCCTGCGGAGCTACCGCTCGGGGCGCGAGCTGTACGCGATCGGGTCGAGCCCCGAGGCCGCCCGGCTCGCCGGAATCCCGATCCGCCGCCGGGTGCTCGCCGCGTACGCCTTCTCCGGGGCCGTCGCCGGCTTCGCGGGGGCGCTGTGGCTGGCCCGCTTCGGCACCGTCGTCGCGGACAACGCGCACGGCTGGGAACTGACCGTCGTCAGCGCCGTCGTCGTCGGCGGTGTCGCCATCACCGGTGGCACCGGCACCGTCTGGGGCGCCGCCCTCGGCGCCCTGCTGCTCACCACCATCGGCAGCGTCCTGGTCGTACTGAAGGTGGACGCGTTCTGGCAGGGCGCCAGCACCGGTGCGCTCCTCCTGCTGGCCATCAGCGTCGACCGGATCGTGAACCTGCGGATGACCGCCGCCCTGAGGAAGAGGAACGCCCGCCATGACCACGGCGCCTGACACGAAGACGGCTCCCACGCCGCGGGCCGGATCGAAGCCCTCTCCCGTACGCGCCCTGGCCCTGCGCTGGGACACCGCGGTCGGTGTCCTGCTGATCGCGGTCCTCGTCGTCGGACTCGGGTCCACGGAGGGCTTCGGTTCGGCCGAAAACCTCGCGTTCGCCTTCAACGACATCGCCGAGGTCGCCCTCATCGCCCTGCCGATGACCCTCCTGGTCGTCGCCGGGCAGGTCGACCTGTCGGTGGCCTCCATGCTGGGCCTGGGCAGCGCGCTGACCGGCGCCCTGTGGGAAGCGGGCTGGGCCTTCGAGATGATCGTGCCGGTGGTGCTGCTGGTGGGCGTCGCCGGGGGCCTCCTCAACGGCTGGCTGGTCACCAGGGTGGGCCTGCCCTCCCTGGCCGTCACCATCGGCACCCTCGCGCTCTACCGGGGTCTGGCCTCGGTGGCGCTCGGCAGCGACGCGGTGACGGACTTCCCGCAGGTCTACGCGGACTGGGCGGTCGACACCACGACCGTCCCCGGCACCTTCCTCACCTACCCGGTGCTTCTCTTCGTGGTCCTGGCCGCGGTCACCGCGGTGGTGCTGCACGCCACCGGGTTCGGCCGCTCGCTCTTCGCCATCGGCGCCCAGGAGGAGGCGGCCTACTTCGCCGGCATCCGGGTCAAGCGGATCAAGCTGCTGCTCTTCGTCGTCACCGGCCTGTTCTCCGCCTTCGCGGGGATCGTCTTCACCCTCCGGTACGGAAGTGCCCGCGCGGACAACGGACTCGGCTTCGAGATGCTCGTCATCGCGTCCGTCCTGCTCGGCGGGATCGACTTCGACGGCGGAAAGGGGACGCTCTTCGGCGCGGTCGCCGGTGTCCTGCTGATCGGCCTCCTGAAGAACCTCCTCACGCTCAACGACATCGCCAACGAGGTGCAGGTCATCGTGACCGGGCTGCTGCTCGTGGCGTCCGTACTGACCCCACGGATCATCGCCACGGTCGTCGAACGCCGGCACAGGCGGGCCGCGAACGCCCCCGCACCCCAGTCGTCATAACCGCCCCTCCCCGTACCCATCCGGCCCGTACCCCTCCGAAAGGCACACGCCGCCATGATGCTCCGCAATGCCGCTGGGCGCCGCGCCGTCGCGACCGCAGCCACCGCCGTCTCCCTGGCCCTCGCCCTCACCGCCTGTTCCGGCACCACGAAGGACAGCGAGGAGAGCGGGAGCGCGAAGGCCGGCAGCTCCGCGAAGGCCGACCCGGACGCCCCGCTGAAGAAGGGGCTGAAGCTCGGTTTCCTGCCCAAGCAGATCAACAACCCGTACGAGAAGATCGTCGACGAGGCGGGCATCGCGGCGGCGAAGGAGTACGGCGGCACGGGCAAGGAGGTCGGCCCGTCCGACGCGAACGCCTCCTCGCAGGTCTCCTACATCAACACCCTGATCCAGCAGCGCCAGGACGCGATCCTCATCGCCGCGAACGACCCGAACGCGGTCTGCGGCCCGCTCAAGCAGGCCATGAAGAAGGACATCAAGGTCGTCGCTTACGACTCGGACACGGCGAAGGACTGCCGTCAGCTCTTCATCAACCAGGCGAGCTCCGAGGAGATCGGCCGCAGCCTGGTCCAGCACCTCGGTGAGCAGATCGGTTACAAGGGCAAGGTCGCGATCCTGTCGGCGACCCAGAACGCCACGAACCAGAACACCTGGATCGAGTTCATGAAGGAGGAACTGAAGCTCCCGAAGTACAAGGGCATGGAGCTGGTCAAGGTCGCGTACGGCGACGACGCGGACCAGAAGTCCTTCCAGCAGACCCAGGGCCTCATGCAGGCCTATCCCGACCTCAAGGGCATCATCTCCCCCACCACGGTCGGCATCGCCGCCGCGGCACGCTACCTGAGCGACTCCTCGTACAAGGGGAAGGTCGTGCTCAACGGGCTGGGCACGCCGAACCAGATGCGCAAGTACGTCAAGGACGGCACCGTCGAGCAGTTCTCGCTCTGGAACCCGGAGGAGCTCGGCTACCTCGGCTCGTACGCAGCCGCGGCGCTGGCTTCGGGGCAGATCACCGGTGTGGAGGGCGAGAAGTTCAAGGCGGGCAAGCTCGGTGAGTACACGGTCGGCAAGGACGGCGAGGTCATCCTCGGCGAGCCGACCGTCTTCGACTCCGAGAACATCGACCAGTTCAACTTCTGACCGGAGGGGCCGGCTCCATGCAGCGCGTCTGCTTTCTGCTGAAGGTCCGCGAGGACCGCAAGGACGAGTACCGCGAGCGCCACGCGGCGGTGTGGCCGGAGATGCTCGCCGCGCTGTCGGAGGCGGGCTGGCACAACTACTCGCTGTTCCTGCGCGAGGACGGCCTGCTGGTCGGCTATCTGGAGACGGAGGACTTCGACGCGGCCCGGGAGGCGATGGCCGCGACGGAGGTCAACGCCCGGTGGCAGCGGGAGATGGGCGAGTTCTTCGAGCAGCCGGAGGCCGCCGACGAGGCCATGGTCCCGCTGGCCGAGGTGTTCCACCTCGCCTGACCGGTGTCCGCCCCGGCTGCCGTGACAGCCGGGGCGGACGTACGTCAGGACGCGGCGAGGGCACCTCGTACGTCCGGGTACTCCACCTCGTCGGGGAGCGTGTGGCCGAGCTCGGTCAGCCGGGCCGCGACGTCCGCCGGGCTCCGGCCCGTCAGGCTCGCGCTGCGCAGGACGTGCTCCAGGTGGACGTTGTCCCGGTACGAACGGTCGACGGTGTCCAGCAGCCTGATGTCCGCCTCGTCGGCGGTCTCCGGCAGCTTCGCGTTCCCGTGCAGCCAGTGGCCCAGTTCGGTCAGCCGCGCGGTGATCTCCGCCGGGCCGCGCCCCGTGACGAGGGACGCGCGCAGGATGTGCTCCATCCGCAGTCCGACGACCGTGTTCCGGACCAGCCAGGGGCGGCACCCGTCGAGATTCGCGCTGAGGATGACGAAGTCCTCGTCCTCCGGAGTCTCGGGCACCGATCCGCCCGGCCCAGCGAACCCCAGAACCTTCAGCCGGTCCACGAGGTCCGCGGGGCGCCGTCCCGTCCTCCTGGCAACGTCGAGGACATGCCCCAGGGGCGGCTCCTTGTACCGGCCGAACCAGCGGGCAGCGGCGGTGTGACCGGCTGCGAGCAGCAGTTCGTCGTCGGCTTCGGGGGTGTACGGCAGCTTCAGGCCGAGTGATGCCAGCCGGACGGCGGCGGCGTGCGGACTGCAGGACACGTAGTCGGCGGCCTCCAGTACGTGGCCGGCGGTGACCTCGTCGCCCCAGTCGAGCCACTCGCCGTCCCCCCGGGCGTCGGTGCGGGTCAGCATGACGTCCCGGGGGTCCGGGGACTCGGGGAGCGGGCCGCTGCCGCCGATCCGGTAGCCGAGAGCGGTCAGGCGGCACCCGACGTCGGCGGGAGAGCGCCCGGCTTGTTCCGCCGTTCCGAGCAGCTGGCACAGGGACACGGGCCGGGAGACATCGATCCACGGCTGCATATGGTCGTCCCTCCTGACCAGGGAGGCATCCTCCATGCCGACGGAGCCGGGAAGGGGGGCGCCGGACTGCTGGATCTCGGCGTATCCGAGGGCGGCCAGCCGTGCCACGGTGGCGGCGGGAGTCTCATCCCGCACCGCCGCCGCGTACAGCACGTGCGCGTGCGGAACGGGCTCGGCGGGGTCCAGCCAGGGGTAGTGGCCGTTGAGGTTGCGGCTGACGAGCCGGAGGTCGTCCGGGTCCTGGAAGTCGGGGGCCGGGGTCATCGTGCGGGCCTTTCGGGGGCGGCGGGGCAGGAGGGCGAGGGGCGGGGCAGGGTGGCGGTCATTCGGCGACCGCGACGTATCTGCTGGGCGCGTCGTCCCAGTCGAGGTCGTCCTCCTCTTCCTGCCTGCCGGTGAGGTTCACCCGCACCCCCTGCGGCTCCAGCTCGGTCCAGAGCCGCAGCATCATGTCCTGGCTGAGGTAGTGGTGCGAAAGGTCCAGTTCGCGCAGGTGGGACAGTGACTGCCCCCGCAGCAGGGCCTGTGCCCCCTCGTCGCCGAGCGTGCCCATGGACAGGCTCAGCGAGGTGAGCCCCTTCACGACCGGCGCGGAGGCCAGGGCCGCGGCCAGCTCGTCCTGGACCGGGCTGTTCTGCAGCCCGAGGTGGCGCAGGGCTGGCTTGCCGACTCCGGCGAACAGCGGCGCGAGGTCCTCGGCCGTGGTGCCGCCCCCGTAGTCCTCGTCGCCCAGCCAGAGCTCCAGGTGCTCCAGCGAGGGCAGGGAGGCTGCGGCGATCTGGGCCACGGCCTCGGGGGGCAGTCCGCCGGACTCGACGCGGAGCACCCGCAGCCCCGCGTGGCCCGTCACGGGGAATTCCAGGTCCTCACCGCCTCGCAGGCCCAGCTCCCGCAGCCCCGGGAAGGCGTCCAGGAGCTCCGCGATCCCGCCCTGCCCGATCATGGAGATCATCCCCTCCTCGTCCTCCACGTCACCGAGGAATATCGCCTCCAGCGCGGTGAACCGGGAGCGCAGGCCGATCAGTTCGTCCGGGCTGCTGCCGCCGTCGTTGCCGTACCAGGGGTTGCCGAAGAGCAGGGCCCGCACCTTCCCCAGGTCGACCAACTCGGTGAACCGTTTCCAGTGCGACGTGTAGCCCTCGTCGGTCACGTACGGACCGCAGTGGAGGCGCCAGGCCACGGCGTCCGCGTCGGGGAGATCCGCGGGGTGCGCGTACGGCGGGAAGGTGAAGACCGGCAGTCCGTCGAACTGCTCGACATGATGGACATAGGACAAGACATGGCTCCTGACAGTCCGTTCGGTAACTGTTCGATGTGTTCTATCAGCAGCCTCCGACAAGAACGGGCCCGGCAGGTGTGGTCACCTGCCGGGCCAATGGGCCTTCGTGTCAGCCGAGTTCGCCCTCACCCTCCCCGCCCGGCGATTCGCCACCGTCGTTCCTGAGCCGGTCGGCCTGCTCGATCGCGGTGGCGAGCTTCTCCACCGAGCTGTCCTCGGTGGAGGCCGCCAGCTTCCGGGCGCGGCCGGCGAGGTCGCCGAGCGTGGGCGTTCCCTGGAGGTCACCGCCGCGCAGTGTGTCCGCGAAGTACGCGGCCACCGCGGTCACCTGGAGCCGTGCGCCGGCGTCGTCCCAGAGCCTTCCGTCGATCGCGCCGGTCCCGACCGACCCGGTCTCCTCGTGCGCCTCGCGTGTCTTCGGGTCCAGCCAGCGCACGGTCGCCGTCGCCACGTGGCCGGAGGCGCCCTCACGGAGGCGTACGGCGTAGAGCGCGGTCACCGTGTGGCCCGGACCCACTTCGCCGCCGTCGACGCTGTCGTCCCGGAAGTCGTCGTCGGCGACCTTGCGGTTCTCGTAGCCGATGAGCTCGAACTGCTTGACCGTCTTACGGTCGAACGCCACCTGGGCCTTGGCGTCGCGGGCCCGGAGTTCGACGTGGGCGGGCAGCTGGTCGACGAAGACCTTCCTGGCCTGTGTCTCGTCGGCGATGTAGGTGGTGTTGCCGTCGCCCTTGTTGGTGAGGCGCTCCATCAGTTCGTCGCCGTAGTCACTGCCGACGCCGACGCCGAAGAGCGTGATGCCGTACTCCTCGCGTGCGTCCCCGACGCGTTCGAGGATCGCGTCGGCGTCCGTCTCACCGGTGTTGGCGAGGGCGTCGGAGAGCAGGACGACGCGGTTGTTGGCGCCCTCGCGGTGGCCTTCGACCGCCTCGTCGTAGCCCTGCTCGACGCCGGCCGCCACATTCGTGGAGTCGGCGGGTTCCATCGCGGTGATGGCGTCGCGGATCTTGGTGCGGTTGCCCTGGAGGCGGGTCATCGGCAGCCGGGTCTCGGCCTCGTCGCTGAAGGTGACCAGGGAGACGGAGTCGTCGTCGCGCAGTTCGTCGGCGAGTATGCCCAGTGAGGTCTTCGCGAGGTCGAGGCGGCCCGGTTCGGCCATCGATCCGGAGATGTCGACGACGAAGGTCAGCGCGGCGGGCGGGCGTTCGCCCGTGTCCGCGGCGGTCTTCGTCGCCAGCCCGACCCGTACGAGCGACCAGTCGGCGGCATCGGTCCGTGCGCCGTCGACGTTCACCGAGAAGCCGTTGCCGTCCGGCCGCTCGTAGCCCTGGCGGAAGCTGTTGACGAACTCCTCCGGGCGCACCGTGCCGGCGTCCGGGAGCTGTCCGTCGCCGAGCGTGCGGCGCGCGTATCCGTAGCTGGCGGTGTCCACGTCGAGCGCGAAGGTCGACAGGTAGTCGGGCGCCACGCTCTCCCGTGCCGCGCCGGCCTCCGCCTGCCCCGCCCCGTCCTCCTGCGGCCGCGCCGCGGCGGAGGGGGCCCGCTTGTCCCCGCCGCTGCCGGCGACACCACGGTCGGCCGTCGCCTCGTTGCCGGTCCCGCTGCACCCGGTCACCAGGATCCCGCCCGCCAGGAGCAGTCCGAGCGCTCCCCTGTACGTCCTTGCCCTGCGGTCCATCCGTACCCCCCACGTCGTAGACATTCGCCAATGTGACGTGCGAGGCGGCCGGGCGGAGTCGTCAGAAGCGTTGCGGAACCGTCTCGATGGCGCAACGACGGAGGCCCCACAGGGCGGAACGTCAGGGTCGGGACACGACGTCCTTACGTCTGAACCCGCGGAAGGGCATGGCGATCTCGGTGCGAGCGGCCTGACTCCAACGCACCGGGCCAACTCGTCATTCACGTCGATCGGACCCGTGAACAGCCCTATCATGATGCCGAACAGAGGTGTTGGCGAGGAGGACTCGTGGTCGAACTGTCCGACATGATCCGTCAGTTGCGTCACGAGCTCGATGTCGCGATGAGGGACGGCAGGGACGAGGCGGTACGGTTCGAACTCGGTCCCGTCGAGATCGAGGCGACCGTGACGGTGGACCGCGAAGCCGGTGCCAACGGAAAGGTCCGCTTCTGGGTCGCAGAAGCGGGCGGTAACGGGAAATACGCGCAGGCGCGGACCCAGCGCATCACCCTCACCCTGCAACCGAAGGCTGTTGCCCCGGACGGCACGCCTCGGACGGCTCTGATCACGGGCGCCGAGGCCGACGGGGAACGCTGACCCGGCATGTGGGCCGACCGTGTCGCCGAGGTCATCGTCGACCTGCCTCTCCCCGCGGGCCGGCGCCGGGGGTCGGGCTATCTGGTGGCGTCGGACAGGGTGCTGACCGCCGCGCACGTCGTCGCAGACGCGGCTGCGATACGAGTGCGCTTCGACGCCGATCATCCGGGTGAGCGGACCGCCGAGGCCGAAGTGGCGTGGTCACATACGGGGATTGACGTCGCCGTCCTGATCCTTCCGGCGGACCGGCCGGTGGCGGTGGGAGCCGCGGAGTTCGGTCGGGTCGGCCGGCACGGAAGCACGGAGAAGCTGCATTGCACCGCAGTCGGCTTCCCATGGTTCAAGCTGCGTGGCATCGGCAAGGACGCGCAGCCCTACCGGGACTGCGAACAGGTCCACGCGACGTGCGCGCCGCTCTCCAACCGCCGGGAGGGCACGCTCGACCTCGTCGTCCCTCCTCCGGCTCCGCACCCGGACCTGGGCGTCTCTCCCTGGGAGGGCATGTCGGGCGCGGTCGTGTTCAGCGGTGGACGGATCATCGGGGTCATCACCGAACACCATCTCGCCGATGGCCTGGGCCGCCTCGCCGCGAGCCGCGTGGACCGCTGGACCGAGCGGCTGAAGGCCGGCGAAGTCCGGACTCTGGAGACGTTGCTCGGCTGCGGACTGACTCCCGCCGCCCTGCATGATGTGATGCCGCCGCCGAGACCCGGTCGTGTCCAGGACGGGTACGACTCGGTGAGCGTCTCAGGCCCGGGCGTGGCCGCGGTTCCGATCGACGAGGCGGTCCGTGACCCTCGGCCCGTGTTCGACAACGTGCTGGGCGGCGGTCTCACAGGTCGCGACTGGGTGGTCGAACAGATCCAGGTCTTCCTCGGCAGCCGGCGATCCGGATATTTGTGGATCGAGGCCGACGCCGGTATGGGCAAATCCGCGCTGGCGGCGCACCTGGTCCGCGAGCGCGGCTGGTTCGGCCACTTCGTGCGGTACGCCAGGGGGGAGACGGTCCGGGTCGGACTGCAGAACCTGGCCGGCCAGTTGATCCGACACTACGGCCTGTGGGACATGGCTCCCGCCCGCATGCTGCCCGAACGGCTCTTTTCACCGGAGGGGTTCGAGGTCGTACTGACGCGTGCCGCCGAGCAGGCCCGGAGGGAGGGCGGCTGTGTGGTGCTGGTCGTCGACGGAGCGGACGAGGCCGAGCGCCGGCCGGGCGCCCTGCCCTGGGGTCTCCCCCGGCTGCTGCCGGACGACGTGTTCGTGATCGGCACCCACCGGACAGGGCACCCTCCCGGGCACAGTGACCCGCCCCCTGCCGTACTGCGCATCGACGCCGATGACGAACGCAACCTGAGCGACCTGACCGCGTACCTGCGTGCGGAGGTCCGGGAGAGAGCGCTGGCTGCCCGGCTGACCGAAGCGGGCGTGACACCTGAGCAGTTCACGTCCAGAGTCGCCGAGCGCAGCGGCGGCGTGTGGGTCTACCTGCGCTACCTCCTGCAGGAGGTCCGGCTGGGTCTGCGTCAGGCCAGTGCCCTGGACGAGCTTCCCGACGGACTGTGGTCCTACTACGTCGACCGCCTCAGGGACTGGAGCCGGGATGAGTACTGGTACGACGGTCTGCTGCCGCTGTTGGCGACCCTCACGGCAGCCGGTGAACCGCTGCCTGTGACTGGGCTTGCGGCCCTGTCCGGGGTCCCTGAGGGCCGGGTGCGCGAGTGGTGCCAGCGCCGCTTGCGGCCCTTTCTGACCGCCACGTCCAGCACTCCCAGAAGGTTCGAGATCTACCATGCCAGCCTCCGTGAGGTCCTCGCCGGTGTCACGCCCGAGCCGTCGGAGGGGCGGTCGAACGAAGAACAGCAGTCGTGGGCCGATGCACTGGGGACGGCCACCCGGGAGGCGCACTCAAGGGTGGCCGAGCGGTACCTGAAGCATTTCGGCGGACTGGACCGGGGGCTCGGGACGCTGGCCCAGGACCCGTCACTCGCGGGCGTCGACGACGGGTACCCGTTACGGCATCTGGCCGGGCACCTGGCCCAGGCCGGGCGCTGGGAAGGGCTGCACGGGCTGCTCGGCGCCGAGCGGTCCACCGGGCAGCATATGGGCGTGAACGTGTGGTTCGCCGCCCACGACCACGCCGACACCCTGGACTCCTACCTCGACGACATCGCCCTGGCCCGCGAGGACTGCCGACAGCGCACCGACCGAGCGTTGGCCGAGCACCGGCCCGCCACGGCCCTGGCCGGGGAGCTTCACTACACACTCATCGCCGCGTCCCTCACCAGCCTGACCGACAACGTCCCCGCCGGACTGCTCCGTCATCTCGTGGCTCAGCACATATGGAGGCCCGCCCGAGCTCTGGCCTTCGCCCGCAGGCTGACAGATCCCGAGTCCCGCGCTCACGCTCTCAGTTCCCTTGTGGCGCTCCTGCCCGCCGAGGAGCAGAAGGACGTGGTCGACCAGGCGCTGCGCTGCGTCCGCGCCGTCGAATTCGATCACAACCGAGGGCCCGCCCTGGTCAGGGCGATTGAATACGTGCCCCGGGAAAGACGGGACGAAGCGGCTGCGGAAGCACTGCGTATCGCCGCCGGCATGGGGACCCCGATGGATCGGATCCGAGCTCTGACCGGTCTGATCAAGTGGCTCCCCGTGAGCCTGCGGGAGGAAGCGGCGAGGCTGGCCTGGGTGAGTGCTGCGCGGACCCCGGACAACGGTCGCCGGCCCCTGTCGTCCCAGACCGAAATGGATGACCGTCGCAGCCACCGTGCGGCGGCCGTGGCCGAGGTGCTCGAACATCTCCCTGAAGACGTTCGAGCGGCCGAGGCAGCTCGCGTGCTGAAGGATGCCGATTTCATCCGCACCAGCTTCACCCGCGTCCGCGTCCTGCGACTGGTGGCCTGCCATCTCCCCCCTGGGCGGAGGGAGAAGGAGCTGAGTCGCGCCTTCGAAGAAGCAACCGCCATCGTCAACCAGAACGCCCGTGTCCGGGAGCTGGCCGACTTGGTTCCCGGCCTGCCCCCCCGGCAGCGGGACGAGGCGATGGATCTCATCCTCCGGGAGGCAGCCGGGGCAGCCACTGACCAAAAGGTCCTGCTGTCGGATCCTCTTGATGTGCTACGACACCTGCCCGCCGCACATGTCCCGATCGTGGCGGAACAGGTGAGGGAGATCCTCGACGGGCCGTATCACGCATACGAGCGGGCCAGGAACCTGGCGACACTCCTCGACTATCTGCCTGTTGAGCGCCGCCGTGCGGTGGCGGAAAGGTGTCTCGCCGAGGCCGGTGCCCTCGGCCGACAGGCGAGCGGCACCGGGACGCTGCTCGACCTCATCGGACAAGCGACGCCGCACCATCAACTGGCCATGGCCGTACAGGTTCTGGAGAACTCGACAGCCTTCACTTCCGATTATTTCCCAGCCCACACACTGAGAAGACTCGTCGAGCAGGTGTCGCCCGAGCACCGGCGGGCAGTCGCCGACCGGGCACTGGATGTCGCGCAGACCCTCACCCGTCCGCAGGACCGCGCACAGGCCCTGACCGAAGTCGCTCAGCACCTGCCGCCGCATCTACGGCAGACGCTGCTGGACCAGGCCCTCGACACGGTCGCCGCCGTCACCGACGTGGCCGCGCGAGCTCACGCGCTGAGTGGACTGTTCGCACGCCTCCCCGTCGAGCGAGCGCGGGCCGTGCTCGAACGGACGCTGGAGGACGTCGAGGCCATCACCGACGAGTACCGCCGCGCCCGGTCGCTCACCAAGCTCCTCGGACACCTCCCCGAGGAACGCAGGAACGCGCTGGCCGAACAGGCGCTTGACGCCATCACCGACGACCGCACCCCTGCCTTGTCCCTGCTCCTTCCCCGAACATTCAACAGGTACGGGGTCATCGAGGACGCGGACAGGAGAGGAGTCGGCCTCGACCATCGGGAGGCCATGAGGCGCCGCGCTCATACCCGGGCCGCCCTGGTGGAGCACCTGTCTCCGCCCCGTCGCCGAGCACTCCTGGAGCGAGCACTGGGCGAGGTCGCGACCACTGTGTGGAGCTCGCACCACGCCCCGGTACTGGCCGAGCTGGTAGGCCACTTCCCGGTGGAGCGCAGGGAGGCCGTGCTGGCTGAGGCACTGCGGAAGGCCGACGATCACACACGCTTTCTCAGCGACTGGCGGGCCCAGGAACGCACGCATGTGCTGATCGAAGCGATGCGCCACTTCCCCGCCGAACTGCGGGAACCGATCGTTGACCGGACGCTGGCCGAGGCTCTCACCATCCCCGCCCCGGAACACCGCGCCGAGAAGCTGACCCGACTGATCGAGTACCTTGCCCCGGAGCGCCGACCCGCGGTGGCCGAGCAGGCATGGGAAGCGCTGATGCGCGTCGAAGGGTACCGACAGGAGGAATTGTTCAGGGGCCTGATCCCGTACCTGCGCGGCGAACTCCTGGCCCCCGCCCTGGGCACGATCGTCCGCAACCCCTACATGACGGTACCGGCGGTGATCGCCCGAGCCGGCGAGACCCTGGCGGCCGATGCACCGGCGGACTACGTCGCACTCCTGCGCACCGTCACGCGGACACTCCCGCGAGGCGAGCACCTCAGCATCCTGAGCCGTGCCGCTCCCGGCCTCCGCCGACTCGCCGGCCCGGATGCGATCCCGCTGATCAGCGACTCGATCGTCGCTGTCGGTCGCTGGTGGCCGTAAGACCTGTCGCCCTACGGCCGGGCATCGGCTGCTCCGTCCGAGGGTCAGGACACGATGTCCTTACGGCTGAACCCGCGGAAGGCGAAGGCGAACAGGATCAGGGCATAGGTCACCGATACGGCCGCGCCCTTCACCATCCCGCCCCAGGCGAGGTCGGGCTGGAGCGCGTCCGCCCAGGCGAACTGCCAGTGCGCGGGCAGGAACTCACGCCAGGTGCCGAGTGCGGTGACCGCGTCCAGGACATTGCCGACGATGGTCAGCCCGACCGCGCCTCCCACCGCGCCGAGCGGTGCGTCCGTCCTCGTCGACAGCCAGAACGCCAGCCCAGCGGTGACGAGTTGGGAGACGAAGACGAAGGCGACGACGAGGGCGAGGCGCGGCACGGTGTCCGATGTGGTGAGCGCGCCCCCGGTGGGAAGCTTCAGCGGCCCCCAGCCGTACGCCGCCGCTCCCGCGCCCAGGGCGACGAGCGGCAGCAGCACCATCGCTGCGAGGCTGAAGCCGAGCGCCACGACGAGCTTGCTCCACAGCAGCCTGGTCCGGGGGACGGGCGCCGCGAGCAGGTAGCGCAGTGAGGACCAGCTGGCCTCGGAGGCGACGGTGTCCCCGCAGAACAGGGCGACGGGCACCACGAGCAGGAAGCCGGCGGAGACGAAGAGGCAGGTCGCCGCGAAGTTCGCGGCGGACTCCGTCGCCACGTCCATGAGGTTGATGCGCGAACCGCCGCCTCCCCCACCGCCCTCGCCGCCGCCGGGGGTGCCGCCGACCGCGAAGGCGATGATCAGGACGAACGGCAGTGCTGCCAGCACCCCGAACATGAGCAGGGTGCGCCGCCTGCGCAGCTGCCTCATCGCCTCCACGCGCAGCGGCAGGGTGCGGCGGGCACGGTAGCCGGGGGCTTCGGCGAGTGCCTGGATCTCAGTTGCGGAGCTCATGCGGATCCTTGGGAGATGAGGGTGAGGAACGCGTCCTCCAGGCGGCGGTGCGGCCCGACACCCGTCACCGGCACGTCGAGACGGACCAGGTCGGCGACCAGCTGCGCGGCCGTGGCGCCGTCGAGGCGGACCAGCAGCCCGTGGCCGTCGTCGAGGCGGACGGCTGAGCCGATGCCCGGCAGTTCGGCCACCTTGTCCACGAGTGGTCCGGCCACCTCGGTGCCCGTGGTGACGAGCAGCATGTCGCCGGAACCGGTGATCTCGGCGACCGGGCCGGCCTGGACGAGCCGGCCCCGGTCCATGACCACCAGGTGCGTGCAGGACTGCTCCACCTCGGAGAGGAGGTGGCTGGAGACGATCACGGTGCGGCCCCCGGCCGCGTACCGGATCATCACGTCCCGCATCTCGCGGATCTGGGGCGGGTCGAGGCCGTTGGTCGGTTCGTCGAGGATGAGGAGGTCCGGCATGCCGAGCATGGCCTGGGCGATCGCCAGCCGCTGCCGCATGCCCTGGGAGTACGTGCGCACGGCGCGGGCCAGGGCGTCACCGAGCCCGGCGATCTCCAGGGCCTCGTCGATGTGGGCGTCCTCGGCGGGCCGCCCGGTGGCCTGCCAGTACAGCTCCAGGTTGGAGCGGCCGGACAGGTGCGGGAGGAATCCGGCGCCTTCGACGAACGAGCCGACGCGGGACAGCACAGGGGCCCCGGGGCGGATCGCGTGCCCGAAGACGCGGATCTCACCGGCGTCGGGGGTGATGAGCCCCATCAGCATCCGCAGGGTGGTGGTCTTGCCAGCGCCGTTCGGCCCGAGGAGGCCGAGGACCTGCCCCTTCTCGACGCGGAAGCCGAGGTCGCGGACGGCGTACCGGTCACTGGACCTGGCGTACTTCTTGGACAGCCCGGTGATCTGCAGCGGTACGCCGGTCAGCGCCGGGTCGGGGGCGGGGGCCGCGGTGCGCCGGCGTGCGGTGAGCAGGACGGCGGCGGCGATGACGAGTCCGGCCGCCGGGAGTCCCCAGGTCCACCAGGGCAGCGTGGCCGCGGCGGTCTTCACGGCGGGCGCCGTGGGGACGGTCAGGGGTCCGTCGAGGGAGACGGTGTACGTCGCGGGCTCGGCGGGTGAGGCGTAGGCGAGGTCGGTCGCGGAGAGGACGAGGCGGAGGCTGTGCCCGGCCTCGACCTCGTGGTCGACGGCGGGCAGGGTCAGCTCGACTGGCTTGCCCTGCTCGTCGGGGGTGATCCGGTACGGGGAGACCAGCTGGGAGGGCAGAACCTGCTGCTTCCCGTCCGGCGAGACATCGTAGACCTTGCCGAAGAGCACGGCGTCGCCCTGGTCCGCCTTCACGTTCACGCGGACGGTCGGCGACCCGGTGACGTGCACGGCGCTGTCCAGCGGGGCGGAGTCGAAGCGGGCGTACTGCCCGGGGAAGTCGAGGGAGAAGCCGACGCCGAGCGAGGACAGCTGGGAGAGGCCGCCTCCGATGCCGGGGACGGCGGAGATGGAGGGCGGGTTGGCGCCGGCGGGGTTGCGGAAGGTCTGCGTCAGGTTCTTGGCGGGGGCGCTCTGCCCGCCGCCGGTCCCGGGCCGGTCCATGGCACCGCCCGTCGTGGCCGGCTGCCCTGCGCCGGTGAGAGGGATCTCCCGTCCGCCGCTGTTCAGGCCGGGGTACGTGTCGCTGCTGGCGCCGCGCTTCAGGGCGGCGCCGTCGGTGGAGTCGACGCCGCCGGTCCGGGTCACGCGGAACCCGGGCCCGGTGTCGGCGCCCTCGTCCTTCTTCAGGTACCGGTCGAACCAGTCGCCGATCCGGCCCTCGACGCGGTCGCCCTCGTCGTCCCCTCCGTCGTGCCCGCCCGCGATCCAGTCGACGGAGACGGGTGCGCCGTTGGCCTTGACGGCCTTGGCCATGGCGTCGGACTGGCCGAGCGGGAACAGGGAGTCGCTCTGGCCCTGGAGGATGAGCACGGGCACGTCGATCCGGTCGGCCACGGCCTCGGGGGAACGTTCCGTCAGCAGCGCGCGGGCGGCTGCGTCCGGTTTGCCGCTGACGGCGACCCGCTCGTACATCTCGCACAACTGCTTCTGGAACTTCTGGCAGCCGCCGCCGGAGCTGACGAAGATCCCGGCCCAGAGTTTCTTGAAGACCCCGTCCGGGAAGAGCGCGTCGGCGAGGTTCCAGTAGCTGATCACCGGTGCGATGGCGTCGACCCGGTCGTCGTGCCCGGCGGCCAGCAGCGACACGGCACCACCGTACGAAGCGCCGGTGACCCCGACACGCGGGTCGCCCTTCGCGTCGAGCTGCACCTCGGGCCGGCCGGCCAGCCAGTCGATGAGGCCGGACACGTCCTTGACCTCGCCGTCCGGCGCGTTGAGCGTGATCTCGCCGGTCGTCCTCCCGAATCCGCGGGCGGACCAGGTCATCACGGCGTACCCGTCGGCGGCCAGCTTCTCGGCCTGGGCGCGCACATCGTTCTTGCTGCCGCCGAAGCCGTGCCCGATGAGGACGGCGGGCCGGGGCCGCGTGCCCCCGGACGTGAAGTACGAGGTGTCGACCGACACCCCGTTCATCTTCATCATCCGGTCCTGCCGGTGCACGGTCGGGGGGCTGTCGTCGGCGACGGCGGTCCAGGTACCGGCCCCCACGAGCACGGCGAGGGCGGCGACCACCGCGGCCCACCGGCCTGGGGTACGGGGCAGCCGGTGCCGCCACCGGGAAGTCGGTTTCTCCATGGCTCGACCCTAAACGGAGCGTGCGGTGCACCAGGATGCCCCCAGGGGGAACTCCCCGGCCTCCCTGAGAGGTACGGCACGGTCCGCCCGTACTCCGCATGCGGTACACCACACGCGCGAAAGGCCCCTGAGTGAACATCCGCCCCGCCACCACCACCGCCGAGCTCCTCGCCGCCGCGCGTCTCTACGACGCCGAGCCCCGCCCCGGGTGGGCGGCCCGCTTCCTCGCGGCGGACGGCCATCTGATGCTGATCGCGTACGTGGACGGTGCCCCCGCCGGATTCGTCTCGGGCATCGAGATGCTGCACCCGGACAAGGGCGCGGAGATGTGCCTGTACGAGCTCTCCGTCGACGAGCCGTACCGCCGCCGCGGCATCGGCCGGGCGCTGACGGAGGCGCTGGCGGCGGAGGCCCGGGAGCGGGGCTGTTACGGCATGTGGGTCGGGGTGGAGCGCGACAACGAGGCGGCCCTCGCCACCTACCGCTCATCGGGGGCGGCGGACGACGGGGTGTTCGCCATGCTGACCTGGGAGTTCAGCGGTACGGGCGCCCCCGGCGCGGCGTGAGACCGTTCCCCCACCCCTGACGAACGTCGCATACGTGGCCTGCCGTTCGGCCCGGGTGCCGGGCCCGCGGCCACTCGTACGTTCTGCGGCATGACGAACCCACATCCCCGGGCCGCCCGCCCGCTCGGCGCGGCAGCCCTTCTCGCATCGGCCGGCGGCGCCGTCGCGCTCCTGTCACCGGGCGGGCTCGGCCGGGCCGAGCCCACCGAGGTGACCCAGGGTGTCTCCGTGTCCGCGTACCGGTGGCTGACGGAGACTGTCGCGGACGCGCCCGACCTCCTCGCTCATCTCCTGGAACCGGTCACCGAGCTCACCCTGATCGCCCTGGGCCTGTTGCTGCTCCTGCTCGGGTGGACGGCCGTCCGCCGCAGGGACGCACGCCTGGCTGCCGGCACGGTCCTGACCGGCGTCGGGACCGTCGCGGCGTACGCCGTCAGCGAGGCGCTAAAGCTGGTGGCCGACGAGGAACGCCCCTGCCGGGCCGTGTCCGGGGTCGAGGCGGTGGCCGCGTGCCCGGAGGCAGGCGACTGGTCGTTCCCCAGCAACCACGCCACACTGGCCGCCGCTCTGGCGACGGGGCTTGCGGTCCGGCGGCCTCGTCTGGCCGCCGTGACCGTGCCGCTGGCCGTGGCGGCGGCGCTGCTGCGTGTCCTGACCGGGGTCCACTACCCGCACGACGTACTGGCGGGGGCGCTGCTGGGCGCGGCCGTGGTGGCCGCGCTCCTGATCGTGGCGCAACGGCCGGTGGAGCGGGCCGCGTCAGCCGTTCTCCGTCGTGTGCGCGGGCACGACACCCGCCTCATGGGCCATGACGGCAGCGGCGGCCCGGTTCTCCACCCCGAGACGCGACAGGACGGAGCTGACATGCGCCTTGACGGTCCCCTCCACCACGTGGAGCCGCCGGGCGATCTGCCCGTTGGACAGTCCGCTGCCGAGGAACGACAGCACCTCGCGTTCCCTGGGAGTCAGCCCGGCGACCTTCTCCCGGGCGGCGGCCCGGCGCCCGGCCCGGTCCCCGGCTCCGCCGGACGCGAGGTGCGCGACCACGCGCGCGGCGACCTTCGGTGACAGATAGGCGGCGCCGTCGGCCACCGCCCGTACGCCCGCGAGGAGTTCCTCGGGCTCGCCCGACTTGATCAGGAAGCCGGCGGCCCCGCAGCCGAGCGCCCGGAGGATGTAGTCGTCCTCACCGAACGTCGTCAGCATGACGATGCCGGTGCCGGGAACGGTCCGGCTGATGTCCGCCGCGGCGTCGATGCCGTCGGTCCTCGGCATCCGTACGTCGAGCACGGCCACGTCGGGGCGGTGCAGCCGCACGAGCTCCACCGCCTCGTGGCCGTCACCCGCCTCGGCGACGATCTCGATGTCCGGGTCGGTGGACAGCACGGCCCGGACACCGGCCCGGATCATCGGCTCGTCGTCGGCGATCAGCACCCTGGTCATCGCGCGCTCACCCGGTCAGGGCGTCGAGCGAGACCAGCGTGTCGTCGCGGAAGCAGAGCCGGTAGGCGTCCCCGGACCGGCTGTCGAAGCGGTCGGCCGTCATCGCGTAGTACTCGCACGTCACTCCTCGTCCCTCGGGGCGCTCGCCACCGGAGGGCCGGTGGACCGACTGCCGGTCCGGCAGCACCCGCCGCACCTCCGCACGATCCTGCCCCACCCGGAGCCGGGCGTAGTCACCCGGATCGAGGGTCGAGCGTGCCGCCGCCACCATGTCCCACCCCGTCACCGCCGCACCCAGGACCGCGCCCGCGCCCAGCGGGGCCAGGAGCGCGGCGGCCAGGGTGCGGCCCGTACGGCGCCGTGCCCTGCGGAACTCCGCCGGCGCCCCGGCCGAGGGCTCAGATGTACGACGGTCCGGCAGCCGCGCCGGAAGACGGTGCGGCAACCGGGCGGACACGGCGAAGCCGCCTTCGCGGGGGCCGTGCTCGAAGGTTCCGCCGGCGAGCCTGACCCGTTCGTCGAGCCCGATGAGCCCCCGGCCTCCCTGCCCCGGCAGCCGCCCGGCCGGGGGCTTCGCGGGACCGTTGACGACGGCCACCTCGCTCTCGGTCTCCGTGTGCCTGACCTGGACGGTGGCCATCGCGCCGGGCGCGTGCCTGGCCACATTGGTCAGTGCTTCCTGCACGACCCGGTGCACGGCCCGTGCGACGACGGGAGGTAGCCCGTCCGCCTCGCCGTCCACCCGCAGTTCGACCCGCAGCCCGGACTCGGCCGCATCGCCGACCAGTTCGGCCAGCTCCGCGCCGTGCGGCCGCAACGGCGGCGGTTCCTCGTGGCCGCTCAGGACGCCGACCACTTCGCCCAGGCGCTCGACCGCCGTGGCCGCCCGTGCCCTGATGTCCTTGGCGGCCCGTCGCTGCTGGTCGTCGAGCCCGGGGGCCAACTGGAGAGCGCCCGCGGACAGGGCGATCAGGCTGAGGTCGTGACCGAGCACGTCGTGCATGTCCTGCGCGATACGGGCCCGCTCCGCCAGCCGGGCCTGTTCGGCCACCAGCTGCCGCTCCCGCCCCAGCCGTTCGGCCTTCTCCCACCCGGCCCGGGCCAGCTCCTGGTACTGCCGCCAGAACCGCCCCGCGAACCAGGGCAGCAGGACGCCCAGGACCATCACCCCGACGAACCGGGTACCGAGCGCGAGCAGGGGCGGCACCAGCGAGACGGCCACCACACCGGCGGCGAGCACGGCGGCCAGCGAGCAGAGCACCGCTCCGGTACGCCCGGGGCCGCGCCCTGCCAGGAACGCGGCGACCACGGTCGGCGCGGCCCACCAGGGGCTCACCAGACTCAGCCCCCCGAACAAGGCCACAGCCACGGGCACCAGGACAGCCGCCACACGGTCCCCGCTCACGTTCCGGCGCGGAATCAGGTTCAGGTTCACCGGCCCGACGGTACGGAACCCGGGGCCCGTCCGGCACTGCCGAAAGTCATGGTCGCGACCACGAATTCGATGGCGGCGGTACGGGTCCGCTGTCAGGCTTCCGCCATGAACCCGCAGCGTCCGGAAGTCCTTCTCATCGGCGGCCGGGCCGGCGTCGGCAAGACGACGGTCGGCTGGGAGATCTCGGACCGCCTGCGAGCGGCCGGGATCGCGCACGCGATCCTTGAGGGCGACTACCTGGGCCAGGTGCATCCCGCCCCCGCCGACGATCCCCACCGCTCGGCGATCACCGAGGCCAACCTGACGGCGATGTGGCGGAACTTCGCGGCACTCGGCCATCACCGTCTGGTCTACACGAACACGGTGAGCGTGCTGCCCGGCTCGACCTCCATGTTCGAGCGAGCGATGGGCCCCGGCGTACGCGTCGTCCGGGCCCTGCTCACCGCTTCGGACGCCACGGCGGTGGCCCGGCTCTCGGCCCGGGAGATCGGCTCCGCCCTCGACCGCGAGATCGCGGGCAGTGCGCGCAAGGCCCGGCTCCTGGACGAGCAGGCGCCGCCCGACGTTGTCCGGGTGACCACGGACGGCCGGACGGTGGTGGAGATCGCCTCGGACGTGCTGGAGCTCACGGGCTGGCGGGAGCCGGGCGAGGAGCACTGAGGTCGAGCGGTGTCTCCACCGGCAACAGGGCGGCGGCCTTCTCCCGCTCTCCCGCCCGGACCGCCGCGTGCACCTCGCGTGCGAGCGGCGTGACATCGCGTACGGACACGGTCCACTCGTCGGCGTACCGCCGGGCGGCCTCCCCGGAGAGTCCGAGCTGGAGCGAGCGGTACGGGAGCGGGTTCAGGTCGAGATCGCGCTCGGGGTCCCACTGGACGCGGGCGGGGGCGGACCGCAACGCCCGCTTCCACGCACCCTGGTCCTCGTGCACTCCCCTCACGTAGTGGGAGAGTTCGGCGTTCTCCAGCGCCCAGGCGAAGCCGTCACGGACGATCTCGACGGCGAGCACGGTCTCCTGGCCTTCCTTCGTACCCCAGCCACAGCGGTACATCATCCACAGGAAGCTCGGCTTGATCCAGGTCATGCGGTCGCGCTTCCAGGCCGACGGGAAGCGCCCGTCACGGGCGGCGGGCAGTCCGATGGCCGGCCGGTAGGCCTGGTACACGGTGACGGTGGACTCGGTGTGCTGCGCGCGGATCTCGTAACGGGGCGGGTGTGTCCGGTCGTTCATAGGCCCAGGATGCGGGCCCCGGCGCCCCGCAGCACCTGGTTTTCCCTACGTGGTACGGCCCGCGCCGACGTCTCCGATGAACGCGGACCACGCATCGGCCCCGAATATCAGCGTCGGGCCGTCCGGCACCTTGCTGTCACGGACGGGCAGCCCGCCGGGGTACCCGTCAGCGACTTCCACGCAGTCGCCGCCCTGCGTGTTGCTGTAGCTGGACTTGCGCCAAGCGGCGGCGTGCAGAGCGACCGGGGGGACGAGCGTCACGGTTGAGGTCCTCCAGAACGGAACGGATCATGGTGGCCGACGCACGTGGCGACAGCGCAAGGCTTAGCAAGTAATCGAATGCTAAGGCGTATTCGGCAACCGCCACACCGTGCTCGATCAACTCCCCCGAGTGCGATCCCTCCAGGTATGCGACATCGGCACGCGACGCGAATGACAGCACGGTTGCCGATCCATCAAGCAGTGGGTGGGCGCCCGCGCTGAACGGCAGCACTTGCAGGGTGATCTCGTTGCGGGACTCGGCAACGTCGAGGAGATGCTTCAACTGGGCGGACATGACCGACGGTTGCTCCACCACCCGATGAAGCACCGCTTCGTCCAGTACCGCCCACAGCACGGGAGGCTTGCTCCTGCCCAAGATTTGCTGACGCGCCATCCGCGCGGCAAGCAGCTTGTCGAGCCCGTCTCCCACACTTGGCCGCGCGACGCTCAGAAGCCCTCGCGCATACCCCTCGGTCTGAAGCAGGCCAGGCACCGAGTGCGCCGCATACTTCCGGATCTTGGTCGCCTTCGGTTCCAGATTGACGTACCGGATGGCCCAGTTGGGGATCGGCGTCCGCACCACGTGCTGCCACAGGTCCATCAGGTCACCGTCGGCCTTGAGCAGCCGGTCAAGGGCCTCGGCCACGTCGAATACTGGCGTCTCGTTGCCCAGTTCGAACTGCGCGATGCGGCTGTGGGCGATCGGGATCATGTTTCCCAGTTCCCGCTGCGTCCAGCCCGCCTTCATACGGAGCTTGCGGAGCATCGAGCCGTACAGCGCTTCCAGCGACTGGGTCGGGTCCAGCTTCTTCGGTGCGGGCACAGCGGCCACCCGTTTTCACTTGGCGTCTCGAAAACAACTACTCCTGGTGATCGTATCGATACGGACCGATGCTCAGTGATGGAACAGTCAGAGACCGACCCGTCGAGGAGTACCGCACGTGATCTCTGCGTCTGGACGTCCCGTCACTCGTCAGCCCGATGTCACAGCCGCTGATCGACCTGGGTCGATGCAACCTCGCCACAACGCGCCGGCTGACCGCCGCGCTCCGGCAGCGGAGGGCGGAACTGGTCGCCAAGGTCCGCGAGGCCAACAAGCAGAGCACCAGCAGGCCCGTCTGACAGGGACGATGGGCCAGACTCAACGCATGGACGTCCCCGCGCTGCTGGAAGCCGCTTTTCTGCTGGTCCCCGAGAGGGCCGCCACCGAGAACGACATCACGGTGAACGACGTCTGGGACTACCTCACTCAGGACGAGTGGGAAGTGGCCCTCGGTCTGCTGGAAGAGCTCGGTGACGTCCAACCGCTCCCCCTCAGCTTCTGGGAAACCCTGGCCACCGCAGCTGAACAGATGCGGCTGGTCAGGAGCGCGGCCTGGTGCGACTGGCGCTGCTACGAGGCGCGCAACGGCACAATCCGAGCCGACCTCACCCTCCGCCCTGCTGCCGAGGCGCGTCGGAAGACGGCCATCCCCGGGGCCGGCGTCCTGCGGCCGATGTGGGACATCGGGAACCGGTCTCCGGCCGGTGATCCGGCCGTCAACATAGCCCGGCTCTGGGTGGAATTCATGCCACTTCTGGAACCGGGCGGACAAGCCTCGGTGCGGCTTGCCCCTCTCGACCCCTCACAGTGGCAGCACCTTGAGCCGGGCCAGGTGATCATCATGCACGAGGACGGGTCCGTGGCGGGCACGGCGGTCGTCCTGGAGATCCGTCGAACGGGGCCCGGCAACACATCGAAGGCCGGGCGCTCGGCGGTCTGACATGCCCGTTCTTTTCACGATCGAAGAAGTGGACGCCTGGCTGACAGAGGCCGGGTGGTACCCAGGGCGCAATGTCGGAGAGGAGGCAGACCGAGCAATTACGGCCGCCGTCGAGCGATACCGATCCTACGGCGTGGAGATCTCACCCTCCGGCCCTGCTCTCGCCTTCATCCGGGAGCACGCGTTCCTTCGGGCCGTCATCGACACCGCACCGGGGAATCTCGCCATCTTCACGCCCCATCTGGTCTTCAAGGGAGACGCAGAGGAAATCTCCGAGCTCGCCGCAGACCTCGGCGTGCAGCTTTTTCCGGTGGGCTACGACACCTATGACGGTTCCACCCTGCTCATCGACGGGAGCGGGCGCTTCTTCCTCTGTCATCACACGGGGGCCTACTACCTCGGGCGCGAAAAATACGAGGCAATGATGAGCCTCATGAGCAGTGACATGGACGATGCGGAGAACTACTTTGTCTGAGCCCTTTCCCGGAGCGGCGGCGCCCCCCATGACCCGCACCACCCCGCCTCGCCCCCTCGACGTGGAAGCGGCTTTCCCCGCCCTCGCGGCCCACCGGCGTACAGCCACCCGCTTGCACCCACGTCATGGCTCACCAGGGGCACACGACAATTCGGTGGCGGGCCCCCTGCTCTGGCCGGCCGACGAACCGTGGCCGGTGTGCACCGCAGTGCACCCGAAGGGCAGGGGCCACCTCCTCTCCGACGTGCGGCTGAGCCGTCGGATCCAGCGGGAGGCCAGGGGACGGGAGTACACCGAGGACGAGCAGCGCCTGCTCAGCGGCATGAGCGAGGGCAACCACGACCCTGACCTTCGTGACGACGACCCGTTGCCGATGCTGGCCGTTGCCCAGTTGTACGCACGAGACGTTCCGGACCTCGTGGGGGCGGACGGGCACGACCTGCTCCAGGTCTTCTGGTGTCCCTTCGAGGTGCACGGAGCCGACCGCACCATCGACGTCGTACTGAAGTGGCGGCGTTCGGCCGACGTCGGCTCCGTACTCACGCCGCAGCCCGAGCCGCCGGTGGCCGGCCGCGCCGAATGCGTGCCGACCACCTGCGTCGTCCACCCGGAACAGGTCGTGGAGCACGAATATCTCGGACTGCTGGACGAAGAACTCCAGGGGGAGATCGACGCGTGGGAGGAAGGGCTCCTCGGCGAGGACGACGAGAAGGACGAGGACGACTTCTCCTCTCCGGGAAGCTACGCGACATATGAGGAGTACGCAGAGGCGATGGCCGTGGCCCGAGCTGCGGAGCCTGAGGAGACCACCTACATCAGCGATCTCTCGATCGCACCCGGCTGGAAGGTCGGCGGCTTCGCCTCCTGGCACCTGACCGATCCCGCCCGGGTCGACTGCGAAGTGTGCGGGGCAACGATGCCGCCCCTGCTCACCGTGGACATGTGGGAGTGCGACGGGGCCTCACGCAGCTGGCTGCCGATCGAGGACCGCAACCCCGACCACGACCCGTACGCGACCAACCCGACCGACGTCTACCTCGGTCGTGGCCTGATGCGCGTACACACCTGCCCGGTCGACCCCGCCCACCCGCACCGCCTGAGCTTCCAGTGACTACTCCGGACGCCTCTCCGGCACCGGACGGACCGTAGGCCACCTGTCCAGGACCGCACGGCGCAGGTCCGCCGCGAGAGCTCCGAGATGCCGCAGGTCCCCGTCGTCCGAGGTCATGCCGGCGACCACCCCGAGCCGGTGCGCGAGGCGTTGGCGGGCGGTCGCCGTGCCCCAGGTCCAGTCCTCGTCCGGGAGGCGGGCCAGGTGGTCGGTGGTGCCTCGCTGGGCCCGCTGGACCAGGGCGTCGCCCCGGATCAGCCAGCCCGCGCAGGCGTCGGCGAGGCCGGTGTCCGGGAGTGGGGTGCCGGTCTCGGCGTGCCAGGACGTGCGGTAGGCGGCCTCCGCCCGCTCCAGCAGGGGACCGGACGCCCTCGTGACGCACCAGCAGGTCGGGAACCCGATGCGTAGGTAGGCGAGCTCCATCAGGCCGCTGCCCAGGGACGCCTGCTCGAAGTCGATGAACCTGACCCCGTCCGGGGTGTGCAGATCGTTGCCGGGGCACGGGTCGCCGTGGAGGAGCGCGGTCCCTTCCGCCCGGTCCAGGCGCCCAACGAGGGCGCGGAGCTCGTCCCGTACGCCTGACGGCGCGGCGACTCCGAGGGTCTCGGCCAGGGTGAGGAACGACGTGACGTCGGCACCGGTCGGGCCCTGCCAGCGGGGCAGGGCTCCCGCGTCGCCCGGCCGGGCGGTGCTGTGCAGCCTCGCGAGAGCGGCCGCGTAGTCGACGATCCAGTCGGCGGGCGGGCGGCCCTCGTCGAGGTGTTCGAGGACGAGTACCCGCTCGGCCGGATCGGTCCCGAGGATCGCCGGCACGACCGGGGTGCCGGAGGCCCGGCCGGCGATGGTCAGGGCGGCCACTTCGCGGTCGTACCGCTCGTCGGCCCCGGGGCCCGCCACCAGCTGCTTCAGCACCGCCGGGCGCCCGGCCAGCTCGATGCGCCAGACCTGCGAACGCGGGCTGCTCTCCAGGCCGACCGGATGGGCTGGCGAGCCCAGACGCGCCCTCAGGGTCTCGCCGAACGGAAGCTGCGATGCCGTCACCATGGGGTCAGTCTTCCATTCGGCGAGTTCCCTCGTGACGCCGTGTCAGTGGTTGCGGGGGAAGCCGAGGTCCACGCCCGCCGGGGCGTCGGCCGGGTCGGGCCAGCGGGTGGTGACGACCTTGCCACGGGTGTAGAAGTGCACGCCGTCGTTGCCGTAGATGTGGTGGTCGCCGAAGAGGGAGTCCTTCCAGCCACCGAAGGAGTGGTAGCCGACCGGAACCGGGATCGGGACGTTGACGCCGACCATGCCGGCCTCGATCTCCAGCTGGAAACGGCGGGCCGCCCCGCCGTCGCGGGTGAAGATCGCGGTGCCGTTGCCGAACGGCGAGGCGTTCATGAGGGCGACGCCGTCCTCGTACGTCTCGACGCGCAGGACGCACAGGACGGGGCCGAAGATCTCGTCGCGGTAGGCGTCGGAGTCCGTGGAGACGTTGTCCAGGAGGGACAGGCCGATCCAGTGGCCGTCCTCGAAGCCCTCGACCGTGTGGCCGGTGCCGTCGAGGACGACGTCGGCGCCCTGGGCGGCGGCGCCGGTGACGTAGGAGGCGACCTTGTCGCGGTGGGCGGCGGTGATCAGCGGGCCCATCTCGGAGGCCGGGTCGGTGCCGGGGCCGATCTTGATCTTCTCGGCGCGCTCGCGGATCTTCGCGACCAGCTCGTCCGCGACGGAGTTCACGGCGACGACGGCGGAGATGGCCATGCAACGCTCCCCCGCCGAGCCGTACGCGGCCGAGACCGCGGCGTCGGCCGCGGCGTCCAGGTCGGCGTCCGGGAGGACCAGCATGTGGTTCTTCGCGCCGCCGAGGGCCTGGACGCGCTTGCCGTTGGCGGAGGCGGTGGCGTGGATGTACCGGGCGATGGGGGTGGAGCCGACGAAGGAGACGGCGGCGACGTCGGGGTGGGCGAGGAGCCCGTCCACGGCGACCTTGTCACCGTGCAGGACGTTCAGCACGCCGTCGGGCAGTCCCGCCTCGGCGGCGAGCTCCGCCAGCAGGTTGGCGGCCGACGGGTCCTTCTCGCTGGGCTTGAGGACGAAGGTGTTGCCGCACGCGATGGCCAGCGGGAACATCCACATCGGCACCATGGCCGGGAAGTTGAACGGGGTGATGCCCGTGACGACGCCGAGCGGCTGCCGGATCGAGGAGACGTCGACCCGGCTGGATACCTGGGTCGACAGCTCGCCCTTGAGCTGGGTGGTGATGCCGCAGGCCAGCTCGACGATCTCCAGGCCGCGGGCGACCTCGCCCAGCGCGTCGGAGTGCACCTTGCCGTGCTCGGCGGTGATCAACGCGGCGATCTCGTCCCGGTGGGAGTCCAGCAGGGCGCGGTAGCGGAAGAGGACGGCGGTACGGGCCGAGAGCGAGGAGGTGCCCCACGTCGCGTACGCGGTCCTCGCTGCGGACACCGCGGCGTCGACCTCCTCGGTGGAGGCGAGCGCCACCTGCGTCGTGACGGCGCCGGTCGCCGGGTCGGTGACGGGACCGTGGTTGCCCGACGTGCCCTCGACGGTCTTGCCACCGATCCAGTGGTTGACGGTCTTCATGACGGGGTCTCCTTCACAGGTGG
Source organism: Streptomyces sp. NPDC079167 (assembly GCF_040686735.1). Taxonomy (NCBI): domain Bacteria; kingdom Bacillati; phylum Actinomycetota; class Actinomycetes; order Kitasatosporales; family Streptomycetaceae; genus Streptomyces; species Streptomyces sp. NPDC079167. The sequence continues at coordinate 685,556 of NZ_JBFBLO010000001.1, forward strand.
CGGCGTCGGGCTGCGATCTGCCGGTCGTACTCTTTCCTGGCCTCGACCGCCGACGGGCGGGTCGCGGTTTCGGCTACCGGAACATCCCACCACGCCTGTGCCGGGGGAGGCCCCGACACTGTGTCTGCCGTTTCGGTCTCGACGTAGACACAAGTGGGACGGTCCGCGCCGCGCGCCTTCGCGAGGGCCCCGCGCAGCTCCCCCACCGATCCGGCGCGCAGTACGTCCATGCCCAGCGAGGCGGCGTTGGCGGCGAGGTCGACGGGCAGCGGGGCGCCGGTGAACGCCCCGTCCTCGGCGCGGTGCCGGTAGGCGGTGCCGAAGCGTTCGGCGCCCACGGACTCGGAGAGGCCGCCGATGGACGCGTAACCGTGGTTCTGGAGGATGACGAGCTTGACGGGCAGGCCCTCCTGTACGGCGGTGACGATCTCGGTGGGGTTCATCAGATACGTGCCGTCGCCGACGAGCGCCCAGACGGGCCGGCCGGGCGCCGCGAGCTGGACGCCCAGGGCGGCGGGGATCTCGTATCCCATGCAGGAGTAGCCGTATTCGACGTGGTACTGGCGCGGGGAGCGGGCCCGCCACAGCTTGTGGAGGTCGCCGGGGAGGGAGCCCGCCGCGTTGATCAGGATGTCGTCCTCGGTGACCAGCTCGTCCAGCAGCCCGAGGACCTGCGCCTGGGTGGGGCGGGCGTCCGGGTCGCCGGTGGCGAAGGCCGCGTCGACGCGGCTCTCCCAGCGCTCCTTGGCCTCGGTGTACTCGCTCTCGTAGGCGGGGGCGACGCGGTGCCCGCGTGCGCCGAGGGCCTCTCCGAGGGCTTCGAGCGCGGTGCGTGCGTCCCCGACGAGGGGGAGGGCGGCGAGCTTGTGGGCGTCGAAGCCGGTGATGTTGAGGTTGAGGAAGCGGACGGCCGGGTCGGCGAAGAGGGTGCCGGACGCGGTCGTGAAGTCGGTGTAGCGGGTGCCGATCCCGATCACCAGGTCGGCCTCGCGGGCGAGCGCGTCCGCCGTGGCGGTGCCGGTGTGGCCGATGCCGCCCACGTCGGCGGGGTGGTCGTGGCGCAGGGAGCCCTTGCCGGCCTGGGTGGAGGCGACGGGGATGCGGGTGGCGGCGGAGAAGGCGGCGAGGGTCTCCTCCGCGGCACTGTGGTGGACCCCGCCGCCCGCGACGATCAGGGGGCGCCGTGCGGCGCGCACCGCGCGGACGGCCTGTTCGAGTTCGTACGGGTCGGGGGCGGGCCTGCGTACGTTCCAGACCCGCGTGGCGAAGAACTCCGCCGGCCAGTCGTACGCCTCCGCCTGCACGTCCTGCGGCAGCGCGAGCGTGACGGCGCCCGTTTCCGCCGGGTCGGCCAGGGTGCGCATGGCCTGCAGGGCGGCCGGGATCAGCGCCTCGGGGCGGGTGATCCGGTCGAAGTAGCGGGAGACGGGGCGCAGGCAGTCGTTGACCGACACGTCGCCGGTGTGGGGCACTTCGAGCTGCTGGAGCACGGGGTCGGCGGGGCGGGTCGCGAAGGTGTCGCCGGGCAGGAGCAGCACCGGCAGGTGGTTGACGGTGGCGAGCGCGGCACCGGTGACGAGGTTGGTGGCGCCGGGCCCGATGGAGGTGGTGACGGCGTGGGCGGAGAGCCGGCCCGACTGGCGTGCGTATCCGACGGCGGCGTGCACCATGGCCTGTTCGCTGCGGCCCTGGAGATACGGCATCGCGGGGCCTGCCTCGACGAGTGCCTGCCCGACGCCGGCGACGTTGCCGTGGCCGAAGATGCCCCAGGTGGCGTCGATCAGGCGGTGGCGCCGGCCGTCCCGCTCGGTGTACTGGCGGGCGAGGAAGGCGACGAGCGCCTGGGCTGTGGTGAGTCTGCGGGTGGGCTTCGAGGCCGTGCGGGGCGTGCTGCGTGGTGTGGTCACCGGGCGGCCTCCGTGCTGTGGAGCGGCAGCCGTGGGTCGACGGGCTGTTCGGGCCAGGTGTCGCGGATCCAGCGGTGGTCCGGGTGGTCGCTGATCAGCCACTCGCGCTCGCCCGGGCCCGCCATCACGTTCAGGTAGTACAGGGTGCGGCCGGGCGGGGCGATGGACGGACCGTGCCAGCCGTCGGGGATGAGGACGGCGTCACCCGTGGCGACTTCGGCGAGGACGTCCGTGCCGCCGGGGCGGGACGGCGACACCCGGTGGTAGGCGAGGCCGTCGCCCTCGACCTCGAAGTAGTAGATCTCCTCCAGCACCGACTCGGTGCCGGGGTGGTGCTCGTCGTGCTTGTGCGGGGGGTACGAGGACCAGTTCCCGCCGGGGGTGAGGACCTCGACGGCGATGAGCCGGTCGCATTCGAAGGTGTCGGCGGCGGCGAAGTTGTGCACCTGGCGCGAGCAGGCGCCGGCGCCGCGCAGCTCGACCGGTACCTCCGGCGCGGGGCCGTAGCGAGCGGGGAGTCGTCGCTCGCACTTCGCTCCTGCCAGGGCGAAGCGGCCTCCTGCGCCGGAGGCGATCTGGGCGCGGGCGTCGCGTGGGACATAGGCGAAGTCGGTCGCCGCGCTGAACACGTCTTTCCTGCCCAGCAGTTCGAAGATCTCACCTGCTGCCTGCACCGTACAGCCACCGGACAACGGCAGGATGATCCATTCACTCTCCCCGGTTACCAGGGTATGAACACCTCCCGGCCCGAGCTCCAGGACGCGCAGACTCGACCGCTCCCACCCGGCACGCCCCGGGTCGATGTCGAGGGCGTAGGGGCCGCGTCCTGCCTGCCCGGCCCTCAGGTGGTGCCTCTGCTCGTCGCTCGTCGTCATGCCCGATCCCTACCCGTCGTCCGGCTCGTTCACAGCAGCCCCACGGCTGTGTCGACCGCCCCCGCCACGTCCCCGTCGGCGGGGTAGAGCAGCGAGCGCCCGACCACCAGCCCCTGGACGGTCGGCAGCCGCAGCGCGCCGCGCCATTTCTCGTACGCCGTGTCGGGGTCCCCCGTGACCTCGCCGCCGAGCAGCACGGCGGGGAGGGTCGAGGCGCGCATGACCCGCTCCATGTCGTCGGGGTCGTCGGTGACGGGGACCTTGAGCCAGGTGTACGCGGATGTCCCGCCCAGGCCGGAGGCGATGGCGATGGAGGTGGTGACGGCGGTGGCGCCCAGGTCGGTGCGGAGCCCGGCGGGGGTGCGGTGGCAGAGGAACGGCTCGATGAAGACCGGCAGCCGGAGGGCGGCCATCTCGTCCACGGCGCGGGCGGCGGTGTGCAGCGTGTCCAGGGAGCCGGGGTCGTCGTGGTCGATCCTCAGCAGGAGTTTGCCCGCGTCGTAGCCGTGGCGGGAGAGATCGGCGGGACGGTGGCCGGTGAAGCGGTCGTCGAGCTCGAAGGCGGCTCCCGCGAGCCCGCCGCGGTTCATGGAGCCGAGGACGACCTTGCTCTCCAGGGCACCGAGGAGGAGCAGGTCCTCCAGGACGTCCGCGCCGGCGAGCACTCCGTCGACGCCGGGGCGGGCGAGGGCGAGACAGAGGCGTTCGAGGAGGTCGAAGCGGTCCGCCATGGCCAGGTCGTCGTCGCCGACGGCGAGGGCTCCGCGGGCCGGGTGATCCGCCGCGATGATCATCAGGCGTCCGGTGGGGCCGAGGAGGGGGCGCCTGCCGCGGGCTGCTGCGGCCTCGGCGACGGCTTCGGGGCGGTGGGCGCGGAGCCGGACGAGATCGGCGACGCCGGCCGCGGCGGGCGGGGTCATGGGGTGGCCCCCGTGGGCCCTGCGACTCCCGGGGGTGCCGGGGTTCCCGGAGGTTCTGCAACTCCCGCGGTTTCCGTGGCCGCACCGGCCGTGCCCTCGGTGAGGGCACGCTCGACCTCGTGCGGGAACGGCATCGCTGACGAGCAGGCGAGGCGGGAGGCGACGATGGCCCCGGCCGCGTTGGCGTAGCGCATGATGTGCGCCGTGTCCCAGCCGGCGAGGAGGCCGTGGCAGAGGGCGCCGCCGAACGCGTCCCCGGCGCCCAGGCCGTTGACGACGTCGACGGGCAGGGGCGGGATCTCGGCGGTGGTGCCGTCGCGGTGGACGGCGAGGACGCCCTCGGGGCCCTGTTTGACGACGGCGAGTTCGGGCCCGGTGTCGAGCAGGGCGCGGGCGGCCGCGTGCGGTTCGCGTTCCCCCGTCGCGATCTCGCACTCGTCGAGGTTGCCGACGGCGACCGTGGCGTGGGCGAGTGCCTCGCGGTAGTGGGCGCGGGCGGCCCCGTCGTCCTCCTCGCCCCAGAACATGGGGCGCCAGTCGAGGTCGAAGACGGTGGCGCGCGGGTGTCCGTCCGCGCCCGGCGGGGCTGGCGTGCCGCGGGCGCGGAGCGCGGTGAGGGTCGCGGTGCGGCTGGGTTCGGCGCAGAGGCCGGTGCCGGTCATCCAGAAGACGCGGGCCGCCCGCACCGCGTCCAGGTCGAGCTCGTCGCTGTGGATCTCCAGGTCGGGCGCCTTGGGCTGCCGGTAGAAGTAGAGCGGGAAGTCGTCCGGCGGGAAGATCTCGCAGAAGGTCACCGGGGTCGGGTACTCCGCCACCGCGCCGACCCACCGGTCGTCCACCCCGAACTCCCCCAGCGCCTGGTGGAGATAGTCGCCGAACGCGTCCTGGCCGGTCCGGGTGATCACAGCCGTGCGCCGTCCCAGGCGGGCGGCCGCCACCGCCACGTTGGACGGGGAGCCGCCGAGGAACTTCCCGAAGGTCTCGACCTGGGCCAGCGGTACACCGGTCTGCAGCGGGTAGATGTCCACCCCGATCCGGCCCATGGTGATCACGTCGTACGGCTCAGGCATACGCATCCCTTCGACCCGGTGCTCCGGCCCGTCACGTCGTCCCGGGAGGCGGCCACGGCCGGACGGCCGCTCCCAGGTCTAGCCCTCGCCCGGAACCCTGTCAACACTTTGTCCGGACATTCGGACGAAGCCTTGACACCCCTTCCCGGGAACTGGAGGGTGGGCGATATGACCTCCTCCGTACCCCCTCCGGCCCGCATCCGCATCGGTTCGGCTCCCGATTCATGGGGAGTGTGGTTCCCCGACGATCCGCAGCAGGTGCCCTGGGAGCGATTCCTCGACGAGGTCTCCGAAGCGGGATACGAGTGGATCGAGCTCGGCCCCTACGGTTATCTGCCGACCGATCCCGCCCGGCTCGCGGACGAGACCGCACGCCGGAACCTCGCCGTCTCGGCGGGCACCGTCTTCACGGGATTGCACCACGGTCCGGCGGTCTGGGACCGCACCTGGGAGCATGTCGCCGGCATCGCGGCACTCACCCGGGCGATGGGCGCCGGGTACCTGGTGGTCATCCCGTCGTTCTGGCGGGACGACAAGTCGGGTGAGGTGCTGGAGGACCGCACGCTCACCGCCGCGCAGTGGCGCGACCTCACCACCCAGACGGAACGCCTGGCCCGCGAGGTCCGGGACCGGTACGGGCTGCGGATCGTGGTGCACCCGCACGCCGACACGCACATCGACAGCGAGGAGAACGTCAACCGCTTCCTCGACGCCACCGACCCCGACCTGGTCTCGCTCTGCCTCGACACCGGTCATTACGCGTACTGCGGCGGGGACAGCGTGAAGCTCATCAGGACCTACGGTGAGCGGATCGGCTATCTGCACCTCAAGCAGGTCGACCCGGAGGTGCTCGCGGACGTCGTGGCGAACGAGGTGCCGTTCGGTCCGGCCGTGGCGCGCGGCGTGATGTGCGAACCGCCTGGCGGGGTGCCCGCGCTGGAGCCCGTGCTGGACGCCGCGCGCGCCCTGGGCACCGACCTGTTCGCCATCGTCGAGCAGGACATGTACCCCTGCCCGCCCGACAAGCCGCTGCCCATCGCACGCCGCACCCGGGAGTTCCTCCGCATCTGCGGACCCGCGCGGCCGTCCTCCTGAGCTGCCTCTTCAGCCACTCGTTCCCCTCCCGCCACAGCAGTCACCTCTCTGTCACGTATGTCCGCGTTCCGCTGGGCCCCTGTCACGGGCTCGCGACACCCCCTGCCCGCACCCGGTCGCTCTCGTTCACCGGAACAGAGGCGCAGGGACGTACAGAGAGGTGTCATCCATGACGGACAGAACGCTCTGGTCGTACAAGGACATCGCGGCACACATCAGGGTCCAGCCGGACACGATCCGTTCGTATCGCAAGCACGGGCTTCTTCCGCCTCCCGACGACGTCAGGAACGGGAAGCCCTACTGGTACGTGGACACCGTCCTGGCGTGGATCGCGTCCCGGCCCAGCAACCGGGGCCGTTGAGCCGGCCGGACACGAACGCTCAGGCCGCCGCCGGTTCGATGATCGTGACGCCCGCTCCCGGGGCGGTGCCCATCGCGGCGAGGGCCGCCGGGGCGGCGTCCAGCGCGATGGTGGACGTCACCAGCAGATCCGGCCGCAGGGTGCCGGCCCGGACCAGGTCCATCATCGGCGGGTAGTCATGGGCGGCCATTCCGTGACTGCCGAGGATCTCCAGCTCCAGTGCGATCACCCGCGCCATGGGTACGACCGGATCACCGGCCGCCGGCGGCAGCAGCCCGACCTGGACATGGCGGCCCTGCCGGCGCAGGCTCCGCACCGAGGCGGCACAGGTGACCGGGGAACCCAGCGCGTCGAGCGACAGATGGGCGCCGCCGCCGGTCAGTTCGCGTACGGCCTCGTCGGCGCCGACGGGGTGGGCCGAGGCGTCCACACAGGCGGACGCGCCGAAGGCCCGCGCCAGCTCCAGGGCCTGCCGCGAGACATCGACCGCGACGACCCTGGCCCCGCACGCCACCGCGATCATCACGGCCGACAGCCCGACCCCGCCGCAGCCGTGCACGGCGACCCACTCCCCCGGCGCCACCCGCCCCTGTCCCACGACGGCGCGGAACGCGGTGGCGAAACGGCATCCGAGCCCGGCCGCCGTGGCGGACGACAGCCCTTCGGGCACCGCGACCAGATTGACGTCGGCCTGCTCCAGGGTCACGTACTCGGCGAAGGACCCCCAGTGGGTGAAACCCGGCTGGGTCTGCCGCTCACAGACCTGCTGGGCGCCGGCCGCGCAGGCGGAGCACCGGCCGCAGGCACAGACGAAGGGCACGGTGACCCGGTCGCCGGGGCGCCAGTTGTGCACGCCGGGGCCCACCTCCTCGACCACTCCTGCCAGTTCATGCCCCGGCACGTGCGGGAGGACGATGTCCGGGTCGTGCCCCATCCAGCCGTGCCAGTCGCTCCGGCACAGCCCCGTGGCCTCGACCCGGACCACGACGCCTCCGGCCGACGGGGCGGGGTCGGGGAGGTCCCGGACCTGGGCCTCCTGCCCGAACCGCTCGAACACCACTGCCCGCATCGCCCCGCCTCCCGTGCCCCGGCTCGCGCCGTGTCCCGCAGGGCCGGCGCCCGCGGTCCGGCGAATCTACGCCCCGGATCGGAACCCGCCGCAGACGAGGTCGCGTACGCTTTATACCCCCTAGGGGTATAGTGTCGGGAGAGGGGGCACACCGGGCTTCCCGGCGCCCCCTCGCGCCACAACCGTCACATATCTGCGCCTGCGAAGAGGAGAACGCCATGACCGCCGAAACCGACACGCCCCGGACCGCCGGCTCCTGCTGCTCGTCCACCGGTTCCTGCCACGACGGGGCGGCCGATGCCCAGGCGGGCGGCGTCACCACGGTGTTCGAGGTGAAGGGCATGACCTGCGGCCACTGCGAAGGCGCGGTCACCGAGGAGGTCTCCGGGATCGAGGGAGTCACCGCGGTGAAGGCGGAGGCCGCCACCGGCCGGGTGACCGTCACCTCCGCGGCGCCGCTGACCGACGACGCCGTACGCGCGGCCGTCGACGAGGCGGGGTACGAGCTCGTGGGCCGCGCCTGAGGGTCGGCACCCCCGCGACGCGGGCGGCCTCGTGCCGTTTCATGGAGATCTCAAGGTGGCCCCTGCCATCATCCGCCCCTTGAGGCGTACTCTGTGCACCATCGGAAGCAACCGCTTCCCGGCCTGCGGCCACCCTGTGGCCACTCCGCCGCTCACCACGTCATGGCTGGTCAGAGCCATATCCGGGGGTGCGGCAGAGGACGTCACCGACAGCCTCCGTCGTGACGGGCGGTCTGCGGTCGCACCCCTTCACACAATTTCTACAAAGAGACTTAGATCACACCGATTCGAGGGTAACCATCCGATGGGTTGGTGAGTCTAAGAGTGCGATGCCAAGGATGTCTTGGGGGACGTCCGACGGAGTGTCTTGGGGGACGCTCCGGGCAACGTGGCCGGGGCGCGTGCACCGGGGAGCTTTGAGCGGCCCTCCCGTGCGTACGTACCCCGGCAGTCGCACAGCAGGACCGAACTGAATACGCACCACCGGAAACAAGGGAGTTCAGGCTCCCGCGCAGACGCCCGGCCGGATCCCGTGGGGGGAATCCGCTCCGGGATATGGGAAGCGCCCCGTCCGTCGACCCGTGGGGGGATCGGCAGACGGGGCGCTTCTCGCATTCCGCGGCTTCACTGCTTCATAGCTTCGCTGCTTCCTGGCGCCGCCGCTCCACGGTGCGGAACGCCGAATCGCCCCGACACCGTGCTCGATGATCGAGCACGGCACACGGGGCGAAGGATGCCGGCCGGCGCGGCCGGGGTACTGCTGGTGTGTCCGGGAGCGTCAGCGGCCCTCGACCGGGACGAAGTCGCGCAGGACCTCGCCGGTGTAGATCTGGCGCGGGCGGCCGATGCGGGATCCCGGCTCCTTGATCATCTCGTGCCACTGGGCGATCCAGCCGGGAAGGCGGCCGAGCGCGAACAGCACGGTGAACATCTCGGTCGGGAAGCCCATGGCGCGGTAGATCAGGCCCGTGTAGAAGTCCACGTTGGGGTAGAGGTTGCGCGAGACGAAGTACTCGTCGGAGAGCGCGTGCTCCTCCAGCTTGAGCGCGATGTCGAGCAGCTCGTCGGACTTGCCGAGCGACGACAGCACGTCGTGGGCGGCGGCCTTGATGATCTTGGCGCGCGGGTCGAAGGACTTGTACACCCGGTGGCCGAAGCCCATCAGGCGGACGCCGTCCTCCTTGTTCTTCACCTTCTGGATGAAGGAGTCGACGTCGCCGCCGTTGGCCTGGATGCCCTCGAGCATCTCCAGCACCGACTGGTTGGCGCCGCCGTGCAGCGGGCCCCACAGGGCCGAGATGCCGGCGGAGATCGAGGCGAACATGTTCGCCTGCGAGGAGCCGACCAGTCGCACGGTGGAGGTCGAACAGTTCTGCTCGTGGTCCGCGTGCAGGATGAGCAGCTTCTCGAGCGCCGAGACGACGACCGGGTCCGGCACGTACTCCTGGGCCGGCACGGAGAACGTCATCCGCAGGAAGTTCTCGACGTAGCCGAGGTCGTTGCGCGGGTAGACGAACGGGTGACCGATCGACTTCTTGTACGCGTACGCCGCGATCGTCGGGAGCTTGGCCAGCAGCCGGATCGTCGAGAGGTGACGCTGCTCCTCGTCGAACGGGTTGTGGCTGTCCTGGTAGAAGGTGGACAGCGCACTGACGACCGAGGACAGCATGGCCATCGGGTGGGCGTCGCGCGGGAAGCCGTCGAAGAAACGCTTGACGTCCTCGTGCAGCAGCGTGTGCTGGGTGATCTCGTTCTTGAAGTCCGACAGCTCGTCGGCCTTGGGAAGGTCGCCGTTGATCAGCGTGTAGGCGACCTCGAGGAACGTCGAGCTCTCGGCGAGCTGCTCGATCGGGTAGCCGCGGTACCGCAGGATGCCCTGCTCGCCGTCGAGGTAGGTGATGGCGGATTTATAGGCGGCTGTGTTGCCGTATCCGCTGTCCAGCGTGACCAGGCCCGTATTGGCCCGGAGCTTCCCGATATCGAAGCCCTTGTCGCCGACGGTGCTGTCGATCACCGGGTAGGTGTACTCGTCATCGCCGTACCGCAGTACTACAGCGTTGTTGGTGTGCTCGCTCACGTCATCCCTCACCGACGTAGTGCCTCTTCTTCGAGGTGCCCTGACTGTCTCCACCCTCCCCCATTTGGCGCAGGAGAGTGCACTCGGGGTCGTCCATTGGACCTACCGACGGCACTGAGTGCCGCCAACTTGCCCATCCTGCCCCCTCCCGTCCGGTTCCGGAAGGGCTCAGTGATGTATCCCACCGTTTTGATCGATCATTTTTTCGGGAAGTCTTCCGACGCCTCGCCGCGGAGCCGGAAATCCAGTGCTGTGCAGCGCCTGCCTGCGGAAACCGTGCGGACGGCCTGGCCGATGGCCTTCCGGGAGCCGACCAGTACGACGAGCTTCCTGGCTCTGGTCACCGCGGTGTACAGCAGGTTCCGCTGGAGCATCATCCAGGCGCTGGTGGTGACCGGGATGACGACCGCCGGGTACTCGCTGCCCTGCGAACGGTGGATGGTCATCGCGTAGGCGTGGGCCAGTTCGTCCAGCTCGTCGAAGTCGTACGCGATCTCCTCGTCCTCGTCGGTGAGAACCGTCAGCTTCTGCTCGTCCGTGTCCAGACCGGTGACGACCCCGACCGTACCGTTGAAGACGCCGTTCTCGCCTTTGTCGTAATTGTTTCTGATCTGCGTCACTTTGTCCCCGACCCGGAAGACCCGGCCGCCGAACCGCTTCTCGGGCAGGCCGGGACGGCCCGGGGTGATGGCCTGCTGGAGCAGTCCGTTGAGGTGACCCGCACCCGCCGGGCCGCGGTGCATCGGGGCGAGGACCTGCACGTCACGGCGGGGGTTCAGGCCGAACCTGGCCGGGATGCGGCGGGCGGCGACATCCACCGCGAGCACTCCGGCGTCCTCCGTCTCGTCCTCCACGAACAGGAAGAAGTCGTCCAGCCCCTGGGTGAGCGGCGGCACCCCGGAGTTGATCCGGTGGGCGTTGGTGACGACACCGGACTTCTGGGCCTGCCGGAAGATGGTGGTCAGCCGGACCGCCGGGACCGGGCCGCCCTCGGCGAGCAGGTCCCGCAGCACCTCCCCCGCGCCGACCGAGGGCAGCTGGTCCACATCGCCGACCAGCAGGAGATGGGCACCGGGTGCCACCGCCTTGATCAGCTTGTTGGCGAGCAGCAGATCGAGCATCGACGCCTCGTCGACGACGACCAGATCGGCGTCCAGCGGCCGTTCACGGTCGTACGCCGCGTCCCCGCCGGGCTTCAGCTCCAGCAGCCGGTGCACGGTGGACGCCTCGGCGCCGGTCAGCTCGGAGAGCCGTTTGGCGGCCCGCCCGGTGGGGGCGGCGAGCACCACCTTGGCGTTCTTCGCGCGGGCCAGCTCGACGACGGAGCGGACGGTGAACGACTTCCCGCAGCCGGGGCCGCCGGTCAGCACGGCGACCTTCTCGGTGAGGGCGAGCCGGACGGCCGCCTCCTGCTCGGGCGCCAGCTTCGCTCCCGTGCGCCCGGAGAGCCAGGACAGCGCCTTGCCCCAGTCGACGTTCCCGAAGGCCGGCATCCGGTCCTCCGGCGTACGCAGCAGACGCCGCAACTGGGCGGCGAGGGAGATCTCGGCACGGTGGAAGGGGACGAGATACACGGCGGTGACCGGCTGCCCGTCCTCGGGGCCCGGCACCTTCTCCCGGACGACGCCCTCGGGATCCTCAGCGAGCTCCGCCAGACAGTCGATGACGAGGCCGGTGTCGACCTGGAGCAGCTTCACCCCGTCCGCGATCAGCCGCTCCTCGGGGAGGAAGCAGTGCCCCTGGTCGGTGGACTGCGACAGGGCGTACTGCAGCCCGGCCTTGACCCGCTCCGGGCTGTCGTGCGGGATCCCCACGGCCTGGGCGATGCGGTCGGCGGTGAGGAATCCGATGCCCCAGACGTCGGAGGCCAGCCGGTAGGGCTGGTTCCTCACCACGGAGATCGACGCGTCCTCGTACTTCTTGTAGATGCGGACGGCGATGGAGGTGGAGACACCGACGCTCTGGAGGAAGACCATGACCTCCTTGATCGCCTTCTGCTCCTCCCAGGCCGCGGCGATCATCTTCGTCCGCTTCGGACCGAGCCCGGGCACCTCGACGAGCCGCTTGGGCTCCTGCTCGATGACGTCCAGGGTGTCGACGCCGAAGTGGGTGGTGATCCGGTCGGCCATGACCGGCCCGATGCCCTTGATCAGGCCGGAGCCGAGGTAGCGGCGGATGCCCTGGATGGTGGCGGGCAGGATCGTCGTGTAGTTCTCGACGGTGAACTGCTTGCCGTACTGCGAGTGGGAGCTCCAACGCCCTTCCATCCGCAGCGACTCACCGGGCTGCGCGCCGAGCAGCGAGCCGACGACGGTGAGCAGGTCCCCTGCCCCGCGTCCCGTGTCGACGCGGGCGACCGTGTAGCCGTTCTCCTCGTTGGCGTACGTGATCCGCTCCAGGACGCCTTCGAGGACGGCGGTGTTGGACATGGCTCCGACGGTACCGGGCGGGTCCGACAGCACACCGGGGCCGCGTCCCCTGGGGCATGAGTCCGCCGGGCAGCTTCGCGAGGGCGGGGAGCGGGGGCACTCGGTGCCGCCTCTTCGGGCACCTGTTGTGCCCCATGGCTTCCTGACTCGGCACCATTGCCACGTTTAACGTCCGGGAGTGAGCCTCTGGACTTCCCTTGAGCCCGCCTCCACGACCGTGGACCCGGGTGGCAGTGCGACTGTGCGGCTGCGTCTGCGTAACACCGGTGACGTGGTGGAGGAGTACCGCTTCGAGGCGGTGGGCTCGCTCGCCCCCTGGACCGTCGTCGAGCCGCAGTCCCTGCGGTTGTATCCGGGGACGACGGGGTCGGTGGATCTGACGTTCGCTCCGCCGCGTACGCCGGACGCGACGGCGGGGCCGAATCCGTACGCGGTGCGGATCGTGCCGACGGAGCATCCGGATGCGACGACGGCCCCGGAGGGGAACGTCACCATCACTCCGTTCACGCAGGTGCGGGCGGAGTTGGTTCCGCCGACGGTGAAGGGCCGTTTCCGCGGCCGTCCGAAACTGGCCGTGGACAACCTGGGCAACACGAAGCTGACGGCTTCGGTGAGCGGCAGCGACAACGGCGATCAGCTGTCCTACGACATCCGTCCGGGCAGCGTGCAGATCGAGCCGGGCCGTGCGGCGTTCGTGAAGGCGACGCTGAGGCCACGGCAGATCATCTGGTTCGGGTCGGCGGAGCAGCGGCCGTACACGCTGGCCGTGCAGCGGTCGGGGGCGGCGCCGCTGGATGTGGAAGGCACGTACGTGCAGCGGGGTTTCCTGCCGCGCTGGCTGATGGCGTTCCTGAGTATCTTCCTGGCGCTGGCGGTCACGTTCGTGATGCTGTGGATCGCCTACAAGCCCCAGGTCCGCAGCACCGCCACCGAGAAGACCCAGGAAGCCGGCGTCAGCATGCTGCCGCCCTCCGCCTCACCGTCCGCCGGTGCGCCGAAGGCCCCGTCCGCCGAGGCCACGCCGCCGCCGTCCGCGGCGGTGACGGAGCAGCCCGGCGGAGCGGGGGCCGGAGGCGGCGGTTCCGAGAAGGAGGAAGAGGCCGAGGCCCCCGAGAGGACCGCGGCGACCGCCGTCCAGGAACTGGCCGTGGACGATCCGGGCGGACGGCACATCTGCTACCGGGTCCATGCGGCGGGCAAGGGGTGGACCGACGCCGTGTGCGACGGCGAAGCCGCGGGCGAGGCGGGCTCGGGGACGCCGCTCACGGCCGTGAACATCGCCGTGTCCGGCACCAAGGGCACGTCCGGTGGCGCCTACGTCGCCGACCCCGCGTCGACCGAGGGCAAGGGAAAATACTTCGATCCCTGGTCGAAGGCCGCCGACGGCATCGACAACTACGTCGGCAGCACCAAGAAGGACGCCCCGGACCTGATGGGCTTCTCGATCAGCGTCGACGCCGGCAAGGGCACCGTCTGCCAGTCCAGCTACGTCAACAACCACGACTGGCTCGACCTGGCGTGCGACAACCCCGGGGACGCGCTCGAGTTCACCTACGTCGGCACCCACGACAACAAGGAGTGGATCGAGGCGGTCAAGCTCAGGGTGTGATGCAGCCGTCCCGCGGCAACCGCGGCCTGCCGGCTCCGGGAAACATGTCCTGGCGCAGTCCGGATCACCCCCGTGCGGGCCTTCCAGGGGTGCGTGGAGCGGGGCGCGCACCGGAGTCGGGCCGAGGGGGTCCCCGCCCTGTCGGCGCAGCGCTCCGACGGCCGCAGGACCTCCCGCACATAGGCTCTGACCTGGCCTTATGTATGCGGCGGGCGTAAAATTCCCTCATCGGGAAGGGGGTTCCGGATGCTCCGGAACGTGCGCTCCGTCGAGGACGTACTGCAGCTCATGGACAGCCTGTTCGCACCTGAGGCCGACCGGTGGACCAGCGAGGCGGGTGGCTGGTGGGACGGGTTCTACGAGGACCGGTCGAAGCCGGTGCCGTTCTTCGTGGCGAAGCCCGACGAGAGCCTCGTCTCGTACGTGGAGAGGGGCCTGATCGCCCCTGGTCGGGCGCTCGATCTCGGGTGCGGTCCGGGGCGCAACGCGCTCTGGCTCTCCTCGCGCGGCTTCGAGGTGGACGCCGTCGATCTGTCGCCCGGCGCCATCGCCTGGGCGGAGGAACGGGCCCAGGAGGCAGGCGCGGACATCCGTTTCCGCTGCGGCGACGCGTTCGCCGAGGACGCGCCGGCCGGCCCGTACGACCTGATCTACGACTCGGGCTGTTTCCACCACCTGCCGCCGCACCGGCGCGTCAGCTATCTCCGGCTCGTGGAGCGGTCCCTGGCGCCCGGCGGGCATCTCGCCCTCAGCTGCTTCGCCTCCGGGGCGATGGGCTCCGAGCTGCCGGACGCCGAACTCTACGGCCGGGGAGGGCTGCAGGGCGGTCTCGCCTTCACCCCCGAATCCCTGCGCTGGATCTTCGAGGGGATGGAGGAGGTCGAACTGCGCCGGATGCGGGAGGAGCCGGCCGACTCCCCCCACTTCGGCAGGAACTTCCTCTGGTCCGCCCTCTTCAGGGGCGACGTGTCGTTGGGAGATCACGGACAGAATTCGGGCCGATAAAGGCAGTTGGGCTGTCCCCTACCTCCCGACGACGGACCCGCGGTCAGTCCAGGAAGGCTGTGGCTTCGATCTCCACCTGGTGGGCGGGGGTGTCCAGTGCCGCGACGCCGATGAGTGCCGCCGGCGGGGTCGCTGTGACACCGAGCTTCTCGGTGGCCCGGGAGATGCCCGCGAGGAGCAGGGGCATCTTGTCGGGGGTCCAGTCGACGACGTACACGGTCAGTCTCGTCACGTCGGCGAAGGAACCGCCGACGCCGGCCAGGGCGGTGCCGACGTTCAGGTAGCACTGTTCGACCTGGGCGGTGAGGTCGCCTTCGCCGACGGTGACGCCGTCGGCGTCCCAGGCGACCTGGCCGGCGACGGAGACCAGCCTGGAACCGGTCGCGACCGACACCTGGTGGTAGATGCCGGTCTCCGGCAGTCCCGTGGGGTTCGTCAGGGTGATGGCCATGCTGTCCGCCTCCTTGCCGCGCGGCCCCGACGGGGCGACGCGCGCTCTCTTGTGGTTACTGGGAAACCGTAGGAGAGTGAGGGCTGACGTGGAAGAACGCACTTTTCGGTGACAGGGGAACCTGAAGGTGACCAAGCAGTTCAGTGGCTCCATCGAGGAGCAGGCGGATCTGAGGCGCGCGGACTCGCTGGCGCGGGAGATCTTCTCCGACGTCGCCAACAAGTGGGCGCTCCTGATCATCGAGGCCCTGGGCGCCCGCACCCTGCGCTTCAGTGAGCTGCGGAGCGCGGTCGAGGGCATCAGTCACAAGATGCTCACCCAGAACCTGCGCATGCTGGAGCGCAACGGCCTGGTCGAGCGGACCGTGTATCCCACGGTCCCGCCGAAGGTGGAGTACACCCTGACCGAGCCGGGCCAGGGGCTGCGGAAGACGGTCGACGTGATGTGCGAATGGACCCACCGGAACCTCGGGCACATCGAGGCGGCCCGGAGTGGCTTCGACGGCTGAGGCGGCCTGCGCCGGGGCCGGGCTCACCGCCCGGCCCGGCGGGTCGCGGCGCCGCTCCCGCGAGCGCCCGGCCCGGCGCCGGGCCCGGCACCGATGCCGGCTCAGCCCGACCGGCCCAGCCGTCGCCGTACGCGCCGGACCCGGCGGTTGTCGGCGACCGTGTCGAGGATCCGGCGTCCGGCGCCGGCCTCGTACGCCGGGCCCTCCAGCCGGAGCAGGCCGCCACCGCGGACCACGGCGTACGCGACCGGCGCGTCGGCCTTCGGCAGGGTGACCGGGTGGCGTCCGTCAGGGAGCTTCAGGCGGGCGGGCAGACGCAACACCGCCGTGGGCCCGTCGGCGGCCGGGACCACTTCGGCGGTGACCGTCAGGGCGGACACGGTGACCTTGACGGGAGCCGGGTCTCCCGGGCCCGCCGCCACGTACGGCAGCGGGAGCGACCGCCCGCCGCGTACGGCGTTGGCCGCGGCGGCACCGGCCGTGTCGGGGCCGAACCTCCGCAGGCGCTGGTCGATGTCGAGGGCGAGCTGGCCGACACCGGCGGTCCGGTACGGGAGCGCCAGCCGGCCGCCGGTCAGCGCCGGGCCCGCGGCCGGTCCGCCCGGGGTGCCCTGGCCGGTCACGCGGACCATCCGGTCGATGCCCAGCAGTTGGACGAACGCCCACACGTCGTAGACCCCGCGCTCCAGCCGCCGTCCGCCGGCCAGTGACCGCGGGTCGAGGCGGAGCCGCCCGGAGGCGACGAGCCGGGAGCGGCCCTCCCCCAGGGGCTGGAGCCGGACTTCGAGGTCGCCGTCCGGGTACCACCAGTCCTCGCGGTCGCGGTCCTTGACGACCAGTTCCGCGTACGCCATCCGGAGCGGATCGCGGACCTCGAATCCGTCCTCCGCCCCCGGTACGCCGGTCAGCAGCTCCGGGTCGAGCCACCACGTCCCGTCGCGTTCGGTCAGGACGAGCGGTTCACCGTCGCCGCGCAGCAGTTCCAGCGTGACGTCGGCGACGAGGCAGCCGTCCCGCCAGTGCGGTGCGCCGAGTTCGCTGCGGGCGGTCACGGTGCGGACGTGCTCCGCGAACGCGACCGCTCCGGCGAAGTCGCCGCGTTCCAGCAGGCCGGCCCGCACCCCGCTCACCGCGGGCAGTCCACGCCGCACGGCGGGCGGGAACTCCTCCAGCGCCACCTCGCGGGCCGTCTCGAACCGCTGGCGCTGCTCGGCCGGGTCCTCCCGCAGGATCTCGGGCTCGCGGGCCCTGGACAGGACCTCGACGTGGTAGAGCCGGTGCAGGAGCCGGTTCTGCAGGGCGTCGACGTCGTCGGAGGGGCTGGTGCCGTCCTTGACCTGCCCGATGACGGTACGGAGGTTGGGCCAGAACCCGTGCCGGGGGTTGAACCGGTGGCGGGTGTTGTTCCCGCCGTCGTCCCGCTTCATCCAGTAGTAACAGGGGTAGTCGGCCAGGACCGAGATGCGTTCCGCCTTCAGGTAGGCGGCGGTGACGAAGGCCAGGTCCTCCATGATCCACGGGCCCTCGGGGAAGCGCAGCCCGTGCTGCTCGACGAAGGCCCGCCGGAACATCTTGTGCGGTGACATGCTCTGCATGAGCTCGTCGTTCTCGATCGTGCAGCTGTCCAGCGTGTACCGGAACAGCCTCCGGGGCCGCACCATCGTGCTGGACATCTTGCCGATCACCACGTCGGCCCGGTTGCGCGTCGCGTGCTCGTACAGCCGCTCCAGGGCCTCGGGGCCAAGCTTGTCGTCGTGGTCGACGAACTGCACGTACTCGCCCCTGGCGTGCTTCATGCCGAGGTTGCGCGGCGCGCCCGGCCAACCGGAGTTGGGCTGGGTGTGCACCTGGACGTGGTCGTGCCCGGCCGCCAGCTTCTCCAGCCGTGCCAGGGTGTCGTCCGTGGAGCCGTCGTCGACGTAGATGACCTCGTACTCGTCGGCCGGAAGGCTCTGCCCGAGCAGCGACGGGGCGCACTCGTCGACGTATTTCCCGGTGTTGTACACGGGGACGATCACGCTGACTTTGACTCTCGGCATTCCACGGACCTTCACGTTGGCGGGCTCGGGGCATCCGAACCCTTACTCACCGGGCCCGGACGGCGAGGGGACGAAACCCTGATCCGGTCCACGGAACCGTCCGGACGGCTCACGGACGGCTCATGCAAGCGGAATGGGGCCCGGCCCACAGGCCGGACCCCCCTCGCTTTCCCCCTCCGTCGGGCTTCCCGATCCCCCCGGACCCCTCCCCGGAAGTCCCGACGCTGAGTACGACCGGGCAAGGTACGTAAAGGTTGCACGCCTTGACGATCTCTTTACCTTCGAGTCGTCCACCCGCTCTCAGCAGGCGTGTTCCAGGTACCGGGCGGCGACTTCGGCGATCACTTCGGCTCCGTCGCGGGCCCATAGCTCCTCGTTGAAGATCTCGACCTCGATCGGTCCGTCGAAGCCGGTCGCCTCGACCTGCCGGCGCATCGCTCGGAAGTCCACGCTCCCGTCGCCCAGTTGGCCGCGGCCGACCAGAACGCCCGCCGGAAGCGGAGTGATCCAGTCGGCCAGCTGGAAGGAGTGGATCCGGCCGCCCGCGCCCGCCCGGGCGATCTGCGCGGGCACCTGGTCGTCCCACCAGATGTGGTATGCGTCCACGACCACCCCGACCTGCTCGGCCGGGAAGCGCTCGGCGATGTCCAGGGCCTGGGACAGGGTGGAGACGACGCAGCGGTCCGAGGCGAACATCGGGTGGAGCGGCTCGATCGCGAGGCGGACTCCGCGCTCGGCGGCGTACGGGGCGAGCTCGCCCAGCGCGTCGGCGATGCGCTCCCGGGCGGCGTACAGGTCCTTCTCCCCTTCGGGGAGCCCGCCGGAGACCAGGACGAGGGTGTCGGTGTCCACGCCCGCCGCCTCGTCGACCGCCGCGCGGTTGTCGTCCAGCGCGCGGGCGCGTCCGGCGGGGTCCGTGGCGGTGAGGAAGCCGCCGCGGCAGAGGCTGGTGACGGTGAGGCCGGCGTCCCTCATCAGCTGCCCTGCCCGCTCGACGCCGTACGCCTGAACCGGGGCGCGCCACAGGCCGACCTGGCCGATGCCCGCCTTGGCGCAGCCCTCGACGAGCTCCGGCAGGGACAGCTGCCGGACCGTCTCCTGGTTGATGGACAGGCGGGAGAGTTCACTGCTCATCGGCTTCCTCCGTGGACGGTCAGCAGCGCGCGCATCCGGGCCTCGGCCAGCTCGGGGTCCGGGAACAGGCCGAGGCGGTCGGCCAGTTCGTACGCCTTCGCCAGGTGCGGCAGCGAGCGGGCGGACTGCATGCCTCCGACCATCGTGAAGTGGTCCTGGTGGCCCGCCAGCCAGGCGAGGAACACGACGCCCGTCTTGTAGAAGCGGGTCGGGGCCTCGAACAGATGGCGCGACAGCTCGACCGTGGGGTCCAGGAGGGCCCGGAAGCCCTCGGTGTCACCGGTGTCCAGGGCGCGCACCGCGTGGGCGGCCAGCGGGCCGAGCGGGTCGAAGATCCCGAGCAGGGCGTGGCTGAAGCCCCGGTCGTCGCCCGCGATCAGCTCGGGGTAGTTGAAGTCGTCGCCGGTGTAGCAGCGCACCCCGCCGGGCAGACGGCGCCGTACGTCGATCTCGCGCTCGGCGTCCAGGAGCGAGATCTTGATGCCGTCGACCTTGTCCGGGTGTTCCGCGATGACCTTGAGGAAGGTGTCCGTGGCGGCGTCGAGGTCCGCGCTGCCCCAGTAGCCCTCCAGTGCCGGGTCGAACATGGGGCCGAGCCAGTGCAGGACGACGGGCTCCGTGGCCTGGCGCAGGAGATGGGCGTACGTCTCCAGGTAGTCCTCGGGGCCCTGCGCGGCGGCGGCCAGCGCGCGGGAGGCCATCAGGATGGCCTGGGCGCCGCTCTCCTCGACCAGGGCGAGCTGCTCCTCGTACGCGGCGCGCACCTCGGGCAGGGTGGCGGGGCCGGTGAGCTGGTCGGTGCCGACGCCGCAGGCGATCCGGCCGCCGACCGTCTTCGCCTCGGCGGACGACCGGCGGATCAGCTCCGCGGCGCCCGCCCAGTCCAGGCCCATGCCGCGCTGTGCGGTGTCCATGGCCTCGGCGACGCCCAGGCCGTGCGACCAGAGGTGGCGGCGGAAGGCGAGGGTGGCGTCCCAGTCGACGGCGGCGGGGTCGTCGGGGCTGATGTCGGCGCCCGGGTCGGCGACGACGTGGGCGGCGGAGAAGACCGTGCGGGAGGCGAGCGGAGTCCCGGTGGGGACCAGGTCGAGCGGGGTGGCCCGGGGCTCGTAGAGCCCCTGCGGGAGGTGGATGGTCACAGGGTCAGCTCCGGCACGTCGAAGCGGCGGCCCTCGGCCGAGGACTTGAGGCCGAGCTCGGCGAGCTGGACGCCCCGGGCGCCGGCCATCAGGTCCCAGGTGTAGGGCTCGTCGAGGACGATGTGGCGCAGGAAGAGCTCCCACTGGGCCTTGAAGCCGTTGTCGAACTCGGCGTTGTCGGGGACCTCCTGCCACTGGTCGCGGAAGGACTCGGTGACCGGCAGGTCGGGGTTCCAGACCGGCTTGGGGGTGGCCGAGCGGTGCTGGACACGGCAGTTACGCAGGCCCGCGACGGCGGAGCCGTGGGTGCCGTCGACCTGGAACTCGACGAGTTCGTCGCGGTTGACGCGGACCGCCCAGGAGGAGTTGATCTGGGCGACGGCGCCGCCGGCCAGCTGGAAGGTGCCGTACGCGGCGTCGTCGGCGGTGGCGGCGTAGGGCTTGCCCTGCTCGTCCCAGCGCTGCGGGATGTGCGTCTGCACATGGGCCGAGACGCTGGTGACCTGGCCGAACAGCTCGTGCAGGACGTACTCCCAGTGCGGGAACATGTCGACGACGATGCCGCCGCCGTCCTCCGCGCGGTAGTTCCAGGAGGGGCGCTGGGCCTCCTGCCAGTCCCCTTCGAAGACCCAGTAGCCGAACTCGCCGCGCACGGAGAGGATCTCCCCGAAGAAGCCGCCGTCGATGAGGCGCTTCAGCTTGAGCAGGCCCGGGAGGAAGATCTTGTCCTGGACGACGCCGTGCTTGATGCCGGCGTCGCGGGCGAGGCGGGCCAGTTCGAGCGCGCCCTCGACATCGGTCGCGGTGGGCTTCTCGGTGTAGATGTGCTTGCCGGCCGCGATCGCCTTCTTGATCGCCTCCACACGGGCGGAGGTGACCTGGGCGTCGAAGTAGATGTCGACCGTCTCGTCGGCGAGCACCGCGTCCAGGTCCGTCGACCACTCGGTGAGGCCGTGCTGCTCGGCGAGCGCCTCCAGGGCGTGGGCGCGGCGGCCGACGAGCACGGGCTCGGGCCACAGCACCTCGCCGTCACCGAGGTCGAGGCCGCCCTGCTCGCGGATCGCGAGGATCGAGCGCACCAGGTGCTGCCGGTACCCCATGCGTCCCGTGACGCCGTTCATGGCGATGCGCACTGTCCTGCGTGTCACGAAAGTTCCTCCATACAGCCGTAGCAAGCGCTTTCTATGCGGTATGACGCTAGCCTGCCGACAGTGGCCCGGACAAGGGGGCCGCTCCACAACTCCTCAAGGAGAGCGATGACAGTCACCCTGGCGGACGTAGCGGCCCGCGCCCGGGTGTCCCCGGCCACCGTGTCCCGCGTCCTGAACGGCAACTACCCGGTGGCCTCGTCCACCCGGGAGCGGGTCCTGCGCGCGGTGGACGATCTGGACTACGTACTGAACGGCCCGGCCAGCTCGCTCGCCGCCGCCACCTCCGACCTGGTGGGCATCCTGGTCAACGACATCGCCGACCCGTTCTTCGGCATCATGGCCGGAGCGGCGCAGAGCGAGATCGGCGGTCCGGGCGACGGAACCGGCCGGGCGGGCGGCGAGAAGCTCGCCGTCGTGTGCAACACGGGCGGCTCCCCGGGGCGCGAACTCACCTACCTCACCCTGCTGCAGCGGCAGCGCGCCGCGGCCGTCGTCCTGACCGGCGGCGCGCTGGAGGACCCGGCGCACCAGGCCGCGATGGCGGTGAAACTGGCCAAGCTCGCGGACGCCGGCACCCGGATCGTCTTCTGCGGACGCCCCCCGCTGCCGGGCACCGACGCGGTGGTCGCCGCACTGACCTTCGACAACCGGGGCGGCGCCAGGCGCCTCACCAAGCACCTGATCGCCCTGGGCCACCGGCGGATCGGCTACGTCGCAGGGCCGTTGGAACGCACCACGACCCGGCACCGGCTGGAGGGGCACCGCGAGGCCATGAAGGCGGCGGGGCTGTACGGGGACGAGGAGAGCGTCACCGTCCACGGCCCGTACGACCGGAGTTCCGGCTACGACGCCACCCTCGAACTCCTGCGCAGGGAACCGGACGTGACGGCGGTCGTCGCCGCCAACGACACCGTGGCACTCGGTGCCTGTGCGGCGGTCCGGGAGCGCGGGCTCCGCATCCCCGAGGACATCTCGGTGGCCGGATTCGACGATCTGCCGTTCTCCGTGGACGCCGTACCCGCCCTGACGACCGTCCGGCTGCCGCTGTTCGAGGCGGGGGCGCGGGCCGGCCGGCTGGCGATGGGCAAGGAGGCACCTCCGGCGGGAGGCACGGCGACGATCGCGGCGGAGCTCATGGAACGCGGATCGACGGCGCCGCCCCGGACGGGATGAGGAATCTCCCCGGCGAACACGGGCACGGGTACGGATACGGGTCGCACCGATGAAAGGACAGACACCTTGAAGCTCGCTTTCTCCACCCTCGGAGTTCCGGGGATGCCCGTGGCGGACGTGGTGCGGCTCGCCGCCGGGAACGGCTACCAGGGGGTGGAGCTGCGCGCCCATCCCGAGGAGCCGGTCCACCCCGGCCTGACCTCGCTCGAACGGGCCGCCGTCGCCGAGGAGTTCAAGCGCGGAGGGGTCGAGATCCTCACCGTCGCCGGGTATGTGCGCGTAGCCGCCGAAGGTGAGGACGAGCCGGTGATCGCCGCACTCGCCGAGCTGGTGGAGCTGGCGCGCGACCTCGGCGCGGCCAACGTCCGGGTGTTCCCCGGCGGCGGGGACCAGGACCCCGCGGAGGCCGACGCGATCGCCGCGCGGCGCCTGGGGGCCGCCGCGCCGCACGCCGCCGACCTGGGCGTACGCATCCTGCTGGAGACCCATGACTCGCACCGCGCCGGCGCCGACGTGGCCCGGGTCGTGGGCACCGTCGGACACGGGCGGATCGGCGCGATCTGGGACGTCATGCACACCTGGCTGGCCGGTGAGGAACCGGTGGCCAGCCATGCGGTGCTGGCCCCGCACCTGGGATACGTACAGGTGAAGGACATCGCCTCCGCCGAGGACACCGCGCCGCTCGCCCTCGGCGCCGGGGTGCTGCCGCTGAAGGCGTGCCTTGACACGCTGGACCCGGACAGTTGGGTCTGCTGGGAGTACGAGAAGCGCTGGTACGCCGGCGCCGCGGACCTGCCGGACCTGCTGGCGGCGGGCCGGGAGCACATCCTGCGGCTCGGCGCGCCCAAGCAGTAACTCAGACACGCGCTTCCTCGACCGCCGGCAGCGGCGGTGCGCCGGCGCGACGGGGCCGTGCGAGCGAGGTCAGCGCCACTCCCCCGACCAGCAGCGCCGCCGCGCACCACCGGAGGGGGCTGACCGTCTCGCCGAGGAGGAGCGCGGCCGAGGACATCCCGAAGACGGGCACGAGCAGGGTGAACGGGGCCACGGACGAGGCCGGGTGGTGGCGGAGCAGGAAGCCCCAGGCCGCGAAGCCGAAGACGGTGGAGATCCAGGCGACGTAGACGACGGTGCCGACGCCGCTCCAGTCGAGCGAGGCCAGGGCCTCGGCGTCACGTTCCCAGCCCTCGAAGACCAGGGAGAGGCCGAGCAGGGGCAGCACCGGCACGGTCGAGACCCACACCATGAAGTTGAGGGAGTCCGGCGGCGCCGCCCTGCGGGTGATCACGTTGGAGACCCCCCAGCAGGCCGCCGCCAGGATCACCAGCACGAAGGCGAGCACGGGCCCGGAAGCCCCCTCGTCGACGGCGGCCACGCCTATGCCGGCGAGCGCGACACCCATGCCCAGGATCCGCGTCCTGCCGGGCCGTTCGGACAGGACCAGGGCCGCGAACAGGGCGGTGAAAACGGCCTGGACCTGGAGGACGAGGGAGGAGAGACCGGCGGGCATCCCACGGTCCATCCCGATGAAGAGCAGCCCGAACTTGGCCACCCCCAGGGCGAGGCCCACCCCGATGACGTACTTCCACGCCACCGTGGGCCTGCCGACGAGGAACACGGCGGGCAGGGCGGCGACGAGGAAGCGCAGGGCGGAGAAGAGCAGGGGCGGGAAGTGGGCGAGACCCAGCTCGATGACGACGAAGTTCACGCCCCAGACGGCGGCGACCAGCGCGGCCAGGGCGATGTGGAGGGGACGCATGGACCGAGCATCCGATGCCAGGACCATGTAGCACCAGCGCGGATTTCTTCATGGTTGGATTGAGGACCGCTAACGTTTCCGCTCGCCCGGAGGCCCCGGTGCTCGACCTGTCCCGGCTGCGCGCCCTGCACGCCGTCTCCGTCCACGGCTCGGTCGCGGGGGCCGCCGCCGCTCTCGGCTACACCGCCTCGGCGGTCTCCCAGCAGATCACCAAGCTGGAGCGGGAAACCCGTACGACCCTGCTCGAAAGACGGGGGCGCGGGGTGGCGCTCACCGAGGACGCCCTTCATCTCGCCGCCACCGCCCAGCAGTTGCTGGCAATCGTGGAGCAGGCGGAGACGACGCTGGAGCAGCGAAGGGGGCAGCCGACGGGGCGGCTTTCCATCGCGGCGTTCGCCTCGGCGGCGCGCGGGCTGCTGCCCGGGGTGCTGGCGGAGCTGGCACGGGACCACCCGGCACTGGACGCGCGGCTCACCGAGGTCGACCCGCACCTCTCGGTCGACCTGGTGGCGAAAGGCGTGGTCGATCTCGCGGTCGCCCACGACTGGGACATCAGCCCGCTCCCCGCACCGGAGGGCGTCGCGCAGGCGGTGCTCGGGGACGACCGGTGCGACCTGCTGGTACCGGAGGGACACCCGCTCGCCGGCCGGGACGCGGTGCGGCGGGAGGAACTGGCCAAGGAGCGGTGGGTGTGCCAGCCGCCCGGCACGGTGTGCCACGACTGGCTCGTACGGACCCTGCGGGCGGCGGGGTACGAGCCGGACATCCGGCACCGGGCGGAGGAGAACCACACCCAGCTGGCCCTGGTGGCGGCCGGGCTCGGCGTGGCGATGATCCCCCGGCTGGGGCGGGGCCCGCTGCCGCCGGGCGTGGTCGCGGTGCGGCTGGATCCCGTACCGGTGCGGCGGCTGTACGCGCTGTGGCGTACGGAGGCGGCACGGCGGCCCGCGATCATCGCGGCGGTGTCGGTGCTGCGGGCGGCGTCCGGCTGTCCTCACTCGGTCTCGCCCCGATGACCTGCCCCCTCAGCGGTGCGGCCATCGCCGCCTGGGGGGCTCAGCCGGTGTTCACCGTCAGCGCCGCTTTCGTGGCGCCCGGCGCTCTCGTCGGGTTCGGCACGCGGTCGTTGCGGTGCGCCGAACTGCCGAGGGCGGGGCCGTCCGAGGCGGTGCCGTCGGGCCCGGCCGGTGGCTGAGGGCCCCCCGTCCGCCCTCATTGCCGGGCATGTCCGCCCCTTGTCCCGCGTGTCACGTCCGTTCTCGGACCGCCCCCTTGACTGGTAGTTACTTTCCATATATCCGTACCTTCTTGGAAGTTTCTTTCAGCACCGGAAGGGGCTCACGTGCACCACCGCACCTCCAGACGCACCCTCCTCACCGCCACCGCGGCGACCGCCGCTGCCGCGGCCTCCGGCGTCGCCGCTCTCCCCGGCGCCGCGCAGGCAGCCACGACCGGAACCTCCCCGGACAGCCGCCTCAAGCGGCTCATCGCCCGGATGAGCCTTGAGGAGAAGGTCGGCCAGCTCTTCGTGATGCGGGTGTACGGGCACTCCGCGACCGACCCCGACCAGGCGGACATCGACGCCAACCTCGCCGAGATCGGGGTCCGCGACGCCGCCGAGCTGATCTCCACGTACCACGTCGGCGGAATCATCTACTTCGCCTGGGCGCACAACACCCGCGACCCGCACCAGATCGCCGCCCTCTCCAACGGCATCCAGCGGGCCGGGCTCGCCGGTCCCACCCCGCTGCCGCTCCTCGTCTCCACCGACCAGGAGCACGGCATCGTGTGCCGCGTCGGTGAACCCGCGACCCTGCTGCCGGGTGCGATGGCGCTGGGCGCGGGCGGTTCACGCTCCGACGCCCGCGCGGCGGGCAGGATCGCGGGAGCCGAGCTGGCCGCGCTCGGCATCAACCAGAACTACGCGCCGGACGCGGACGTCAACGTCAATCCGGCCAACCCCGTCATCGGCGTACGCTCCTTCGGCTCCGACCCCGAGTCGGTCGCCGGAATGGTCACCGCCCAGGTGAAGGGGTATCAGAGCGCCGGGATCGCCTCCACGGCCAAGCACTTCCCGGGCCACGGCGACACCAGCACGGACAGCCACACCGGTCTGCCCGTCATCACCCACACCCGCGAGCAGTGGGCCGAGCTGGACGCCCCGCCGTTCCGGGCGGCCGTCGCCGCCGGCATCGACTCGATCATGACGGCCCACATCGTGGTGCCCGCCCTGGACCCGTCCGAGGACCCGGCGACCCTGTCCCGCCCCATCCTCACCGGCATCCTGCGCGAGGAGCTCGGCTACGACGGGGTCGTGGTCACCGACGCGCTCGGGATGGAGGGCGTCCGCACGAAGTACGGCGACGAGCGCGTCCCTGTCCTCGCCCTGCTGGCCGGGGTCGACCAGCTGCTCAATCCGCCGCACCTCGACGTCGCCTGGAACGCGGTCCTGAACGCCGTGAAGAGCGGCGAGATCAGCGAGGCGCGCATCGAGGAATCGATTCTGCGCATCCTGCGGCTGAAGACGAGACTCGGGCTGTTCCGCGACCCGTACGTCACCCGGCGGGGCGTCGACCGCACGGTCGGCGTCCCCTCGCACCTCGCCGCCGCCGACCGCATCGCCGAGCGGACGACGACGCTGCTGGCCAACGACGGTTCGCTGCTTCCCCTCTCGCGCCGGTCCCACAGGAACCTCCTCGTGGTCGGGGCCGATCCGGCCTCCCCGTCCGGCACGACCGGTCCCCCGACGACGACGCTCGCCGGGGCCTTCGAGGAGCTGGGGTACGCGGCGACGGCGCTGCCGACGGGCACGGCCCCGACCCAGGCGAAGATCGCCGAGGCGGTGGCCGCGGCCCAGGGCAAGGACGCGGTGATCGTGGGGACGTACAACGTCACGGCGACCAGCAGCCAGCGCTCCCTGGTCAGCGCCCTCGCGGCGACCGGCGTCCCGGTGATCACCGTCGCGATCCGCAATCCGTACGACATCGCCCACCTGGCCGGTACGGGCTACGCCGCGAGCCTCGCCACGTACTCCTGGACGGACGTCGAGCTGCGGGCCGCCGCCCGTGTGATCGCGGGGCGGGCCCGGCCGGAGGGCCGGCTGCCGGTCCCGGTGCAACGGGCTGACGCGCCCGCGCAGGCGCTGTACCCCGTCGGCTACGGACTGTCGTACCGGAGCTGGGCCGCCCCCAGGCCGTGACCGCCCGAATGAGCTGGAAGCACCCCGTGCGCCCGGCGTGCGCCCGCTCCGGCGGGTCACGCCGGGTGCACGTCCATGTGCCGGCCCGTGTGCGGTCGGGCGGGGGCATGCCGGTGGGCTGGGTCCACCGGATGTGAACATCCGGCGGGCCCAGCCCACTTCGGTGCCGAGCGGCCCTACGGCCGCAGGGTGCCCCGGTCCCGCTGGAGTTCGGCGTCACGCACGTCCAGGCGCGCGTCGAACTTCGCGAGGGGCTTCGCCTTCGCCGGATCGGCCTCGACGGCCGCGGGGGCGACTCCGGCCCAGCGCAGGATGGCGGCGGTCGCCTTGGCCTTCTCGTCGGCGACGAGACCGGCGACCTTGGAGCCGTGGTTGCCGCCGGGCACCGTGTAGACGTAGCTGTCGCGGGCGCCGCGGCCCAGGCGGAAGGGCTCGGCTCCCCACGGGTCGTTCTCGCCGTAGACGTACAACATGTGCCGGGCGTTGTTCCGGACCCAGCTGTCCACGTCACGCATGGCCGAGGGCTGGAACTTCATCGGGATGGAGCGGGGCACGAAGTTGCGCGGCGGCTGGTAGCCGTAGCGGCTCAGGTTCCCGAGCCAGGGCTGCTTGATGTCGGGCGAACCGAGCTGCGCTCCCGCCTGGTAGTAGTACGGCGTGTAGTTCGCCAGGCCCTGGTCGGCGTAGGCGGAGAAGCCGGAGATGCCGTCGATGGAGTCCCAGATCTCCTGGTCGGTGGCGTTCGGGGCGTCGGCCGGGATGGAGTCGCAGTCGGCGAGCAGGCTGTACTGCCAGTACGCCCAAACGTAGTCCATGACGACGGCCTCGTACGCCTTGTCGAGCGTGCCCACGGTGTCGAAGGTCAGGCCGTTCTCGGCGGCGTACGCCTCGAACTTCTTCTCCAGCGGCTCGCGGCGGACGAGGGCCTCGCGCTGGACGCCGCTCAGCCGGTCACGGCACTCCTTGGTGCCGACGCGGGCGAAGAACCGGTCGTACGCCGAGTCCTCCTTGTTGACCACGTCGTTGGGGGCGACATAGGCGACCACGCCGTCCATGTCCTTCGGGTAGAAGCGCTCGAAGTAGGTGGCGGTCATGCCGCCCTTGGAGCCGCCGGTGGTGAGCCAGTTCTCGGAGTAGATCTTCTTCAGCGCCTTGAAGACCCGGTGCTGGTCGCTGGCGGCCTGCCAGATGTCGAGCTTCGACCAGTCGGCGGGGGCCGGGCGGGACGGGGTGAAGAACCGGTACTCCAGGGAGACCTGGTTACCGTCGATGATCTGCGTGGGCTCGCTGCGGCTGGGGTTGGTCGAGACGTTGTAGCCGCTGGTGAAGAAGACCGTGGGCCGGGTCGTGTCCTTGTGCAGCAGGGTGAGGCGCTGCTGGAAGGTGCCCTTGGACGGGTGCCTGTGGTCGACCGGCTGGGTGTAGTTCAGGACGAAGAAGCGGTAGCCGGGGTAGGGCTTCTCCTCGATCAGACTCATGCCCGGGATGGCCAGGATGCGGTCCTTGATGTCCTCGCTGCTGCTCTCGCTGCTGCTGAGGCCGCTGCTCTGCTTCGCGGCCGGTTCCGCGGCTGTGGCCGCACCGGCCGAGGCCCCGGTCGCACTCACTGTGCCTATGAGCACCGCGAGCGACAGAACACCTCTGAGCGCCTTGCGCATGCACCCTCCCCTTGATTCACGACAGTCGCCGTGAACCTAGCGGTGGTAACACCCGTCACGCCAGACCCCACTCGCACATCAGCACCCGATCCACCCGGTGGAGCCGGAAGATCCCCCGATCGAACCCGACGCACGGACGCAGCGGTTGAGCGCGTGCACCGTGACCGGGCCTGCCAGCTTGGTGAACCTGCCGCTGTCGACGACCGCCCGGCCGCCGCGCGGCTGGAGCGAGACCCGCATCGCCCGCCGCGCGCCCGGCTTCTTGGCGACCGTGACGGCGCACGCGTAGGCGCGGCTCTTGTAGACGCGCAGCGAACCGGTGGAGAACGTCACCGACTTGACCAGCCGTCCGGAGCAGGGCGAGGCGGCCTGCGCCGGGGCGTGGCCGACGGGGCCCGTCACCAGCACGAGGGCTCCGAGCAGCGGCAGGAGGAGGAACGACACCGCCGTGCGCCGGCCCGCCGCCGCTCCGGGCCGTTTCGGTTCCGTCCGTCCCGATGACCTCAGCTGTCTCGCCACACGGTCCACCCCATCCACCACTCGAACATATCGACCCCCGTCGGACACACGTACGCATGGATGTACGACGCGGGAAGCCGGCGTTCAGTTGCGGGGATGTCTCATACACCCGCCGGGGCGTCCTCCCCTATGCCCTCTCCTATGAAGGTGCGCCACAGCCGGGCGTACACGCCTTCCCTGGCCAGCAGCTCGGCGTGCGTGCCGTCCTCGGCGACCCGGCCCCGGTCCATCACCACGACCCGGTCGGCGCGCGCCGCCGTCGTCAGCCGGTGGGCGACCACCAGGGTGGTGCGCCGTCCTGCCAGCCGGTCGGTGGCCTGGTTGACCTGCGCCTCGCTGGCGAGGTCGAGGGAGGCCGTCGCCTCGTCGAGGAGCAGGATGTCGGGGTCGACCAGTTCGGCGCGGGCGAGCGCGATCAGCTGGCGCTGGCCGGCCGAGAGGTTGCGGCCCCGTTCGGCGACCTCGTGCAGATAGCCGTCCTCCAGGGTGGCGATCATGTCGTGCGCGCCGACGGCCCGTGCCGCCGCCTCCACCTGGGCGTCGGTGGCCTCGGGGAGTCCGTACGCGATGGCGTCGCGGACGGTGCCCTCGAAGAGGTATGCCTCCTGCGGCACCACTCCGAGCCGGTGCCGGTACGCCGTCCTGTCGAGCTGCCGAAGATCCGTGCCGTCCGCCGTGACCCGTCCGCTCGTCGGGTCGTAGAACCGGGCGACGAGCTTGACCAGCGTGGACTTGCCCGCGCCCGTCTCGCCGACGAAGGCGACCGTCTGGCCCGCCGGGATCCGCAGATCGACGCCGGTGAGGGCCTCCTCGTCATCGGCGTAGGCGAACGAGACGTTCTCGAAGGCGATCTCGCCGCGCAGCGACGTCACGTCCACCGGCTCGTCGTGGTCGGCCGTGGAGGTCGGCTCGCGCAGGAGTTCCTGGATGCGGCCGAGGGAGACGGTGGCCTGCTGGTAGCCGTCGAAGACCTGCGACAGCTGCTGCACGGGAGCGAAGAACAGGTCGATGTAGAGGAGATAGGCCACCAACGCGCCCGTGGTCAGCGTGCCGTTGTCGACACGGCCGGCGCCGACGATCAGCACGGCGGCCGCCGCGACGGAGGCCAGCAGCTGGACGAACGGGAAGTAGACCGAGATCAGCCACTGACCGCGCACCCGGGCCTGGCGGTAGTGGTCGCTGCGCGCCGCGAACCGCTCGGCGCCGTCGTGCTCGCGCCGGAACGCCTGGACGATCCGCAGACCGGAGACGGACTCCTGGAGGTCGGCGTTGACGACGCTGATGCGCTCACGGGCGAGCTCGTACGCCTTGACGCTCCGGCGGCGGAAGAAGAACGTGCCGACGATCAGCAGCGGCAGCGTCGCGAAGACGACCAGGGCCAGCTGGATGTCGAGGACGAGCAGCACGACCGTGATGCCGAAGAAGGTGACCAGGGAGACGAAGGCGGTGACCAGGCCGGTCTGCAGGAAGGTGGAGAGCGCGTCCACGTCCGTGGTCATCCGGGTCATGATCCGGCCGGTCAGCTCACGCTCGTAGTAGTCGAGGCCGAGCCGCTGGAGCTGGGCGAAGATCTTGAGGCGCAGGGAGTACAGCACGCGTTCGCCGGTGCGGCCCGTCATCCGGGTCTCACCGATCTGCGCGGCCCACTGCACGAGGACGGCGAGCAGTCCGAGTCCGGCCGCGGCCCAGACCGCGCCGAGCGCCATCTTCGTGACGCCGTCGTCGATGCCGTGCCGGATCAGCACCGGCAGCAGCAGTCCCATGCCCGCGTCGACGGCGACCAGCGCCAGGCTCACCAGCAGCGGGGCCCCGAAGCCGTGCAGCAGCCTGCGCAGGCCGTACGACTTCTCCGGGCGCACCGCGCTCGCCTCGTCGATGCCGGGGGCGTCGGTGGCGGGCGGCAGCGCCTCGACCTGGGCGAGCAGCTCGGGGGTGGCGGGCATACCGGCGGCCGCCGCGTCGCGCCGCTCCTCCTTGCGGATCCACAGCCCGGGGGTGAGACCGCGCTCGGCGTCGAACTCCGCGTCCAGCTCCTCCAGGAGCGCGCGGTCGTCCTCCGGTCCGGCGGCGACCGGCGGCTGGTGCCCGGGTGAGGTGCCGCCCAGCTCGTCCGGGTCGGTGAGCAGCCGGCGGTAGAGCGCCGAGCGCCGCTCCAGCTCCGCGTGCGTGCCGATGTCGGCGAGCCGGCCCTGGTCGAGTACGGCGATGCGGTCGGCTAGGCCGAGCGTGGACCTGCGGTGGGCTATCAGCAGGGTCGTGCGGCCCTCCATGACCTGCGCCAGGACCTCGTGGATCTCGTGTTCGACCCGGGCGTCGACGGCGGAGGTGGCGTCGTCGAGGAGCAGCAGGCGGGGGTCGGTGAGGATGGCGCGGGCGAGCGCGACGCGCTGGCGCTGGCCACCGGAGAGGGTGAGCCCGTGTTCGCCGACCTTGGTGTCGTACCCCTCGGGCAGTTCGGAGATGAAGCCGTGCGCCTGGGCGGCGCTCGCGGCGCGTTCGATCTGCTCCTGGGTGGCGCCCGGGTATCCGTACGCGATGTTCGCGGCGACGGACTCGGAGAAGAGGAAGCTGTCCTCCGGTACGAGGCCGATGGCGGCCCGCAGCGAGTCCTGGGTCAGCTCGCGGACGTCGTGGCCGCCGACCAGGACGGCGCCGTGCGACACGTCGTAGAAGCGGGGCAGCAGGAGCGAAACGGTCGACTTGCCGCTGCCGGAGGCGCCGACGACGGCGACGGTCTCGCCGGGCTCGATGGTGAGGGAGAAGCCGTCGAGGACCGGGCGCTCCTCGTCGTAGCCGAAGCGGACGTCGTCGAACTCGACGCTCGCGGGGGCGTCGGCCGGAAGCGTCTTGGTGCCGTCCTCCATGGAGGGCTCGGTGTCGATCAGCTCCAGGACGCGTTCCACACCGGCGCGGGCCTGCTGGCCGACGGTGAGGACCATGGCGAGCATCCGGACCGGACCGACGAGCTGGGCGAGGTAGGTGGAGAAGGCGACGAACGTGCCGAGGGTGATCTCGCCCCGGGTGGCGAGCCAGCCGCCGAGGGCCAGCATCGCGACCTGGCCGAGCGCGGGGACGGCCTGGAGCGCCGGGGTGTAGCGGGAGTTCAGCCGGATGGTGCGCAGCCGGCCCGCGAAGAGCCTGCGGCTGACCTCGCGGAGCTTGCCGGTCTCCTGCTCCTCCTGGCCGAACCCCTTGACGACCCGGACGCCCGTGACGGCGCCGTCGACCACTCCGGCGACGGCGGCGGCCTGGCTCTGGGCGTACCAGGTGGCCGGGAAGAGGCGGGTCCTGGAGCGGCGGGCGATGAACCACAGCGCGGGGGCGACCGCGAGGGCGACGAGGGTCAGGGGCAGCGAGAGCCACGCCATGATCACCAGGGAGATGAGGAAGAGCAGGATGTTCCCGATGGTCATCGGGAGCATGAAGAGGAGGCTCTGGATCAGCTGGAGATCGCTGGTGGCCCGCCCGACGACCTGCCCGGTGGAGAGCTCGTCCTGCCGCTTCCCGTCGAGCCGGGTGAGGGTGCCGTACATCTCGGTACGCAGGTCGTGCTGGACGTCCAGGGCGAGCCGTCCGCCGTAGTAGCGGCGGACGAAGGTCGCGATGTAGACGAGGACGGCGGCCCCGATGAGCAGGCCGGTCCAGACCGCGAGGGAACGGGTGTGGCTGCCGACGACGTCGTCGATGATCACCTTGGTGATGAGGGGGACGAGCGCCATGACGGCCATGCCCGCGAGCGACGAGCCGAGCGCCAGCACGACGTTGCGCCGGTAGCGCCACGCGTATCCGCTCAGCCGCCGGCCCCACCCCTGTGTCCCGGGGTCCTGCGCCTCGGCGCCGTGTTGCTCCGCGCCTTGCTTCTCCGCGCCCTGTTTCTCCGCGCCTTGCTTCTCCGCGCCCTGTTTCTCCGCGCCCACGCGTGCCTCCTGTATCGCCCCGTCGCCCCGCCTGGGCCTGCCGCATGTCTCCAACGCGGCCGGCCGGAGATTTCATCCTCCCGCAATGATTCTCAGCCGATGGGCGGATCCGGGGGCCGGGGGTCCTAGGACCCGGCGTGTCAGCCGGTGGCGGGCCCGATGTCCTTGTGGACGGCCTTGGAGACGGCCTGAATGGTGTCGATGCCGTCCTTCATCGTCCTGTTGTCCTGAGTGAGCACGGTGATCACGTAGTCGTGGCCCTTGCCGCTGAACGCGCCGACGCTGTGCACCCGCCAGCCGTGGGTGGCCCGCTCCAGCCAGCCGTTCTTCAGCTGGACCGTCGCGTCACCCGGGGCACCGGCCGGGACACCCCAGCGCTGCTCCGGCACGACCTTGCGCATCCGGTCCTGGAGGAAGGTCCGCGAGCGGTCGTCGAGGACCTTGTTCCTGGCCGTCACCAGCGTCAGCAGACGCTGTTCGTCCTGGGCGGTGATCTGGGTGAGCCCCCATGCCCCCTGGGCGTCCAGTGCCGTACGGGTCATACCCGCGGCCTTGAGGAAGCCCTTGACCTTCGCGGGGCCGAGCTCGTCCCACAGTTCGGTGGTCGCGTCGTTGTCGGACTCGGTGATCATGGCTGTGGAGAGCTTGCTCTCGTGCGGGGTGAGCGGCCGGTCCGTCCTCTGCGCGTCCCAGAGCAGCGCGGCGAGGACGGTGACCTTGACGACGCTCGCCGAGTCCACCTGCTGGGTGGGGCGCAGCGTGCAGCTCGTACGCGTCCGGTGGTCCTGCACCGCCAGGGCGGTGGTGGACTTGTGTCCCTTGAGGGCCGAGGTGATGTCCTTGGACATCTTCGCGGCGAGCCCGGCCCGGTCCGAGGCACAGGAGACGGCGGGGGCCCGGGCCGCGGTGGCGGGCGACGCCACGGCCGCCGGGGCGAGAACACCACCGATCAGGGCGGCGCCGAGCGCGGCACGGGAGTACCGGGTCATCCACTGGTGAGTCATGCAGTCCTCCGCGCTGTCTCGTCGGCCGCCCCTGCGGAGCACCCGGACATGATGCGCGGAACGGACAAAACGAGCTATGGCCTGGGACACAGGCAGGAGGGCCGCACCGGCGCCGGTCCCGCACCGCAAGGCCTCCGGCGCGGCATCGGTGACCGACGCCACGCCGGCCGGAGGCGGGCCGGGACCTGGCGGTGGCCGGGTTCAGAGGTGCGTCGGCTCGAACATCTTCAGCAGCGCGGGAAGCACGACGACCGCGGGCCCCGGGGAGGCCAGGGCCTTGCCCAGGTCGGCGGCGAGCGTCTCCGGCGTCGTACGGACCGCGGGGACGCCGAAGGACTCGGCGAGGGCGACGAAGTCCGGGCGGGAGAGCTCGGTCGCCGTGGCCTCTCCGAAGGCGCCCGTCATGTACTCCCGCAGGATGCCGTAGCCCCCGTCGTCGACGATCAGCCACGTGACGGGCAGGCCGTACTGCCGCACGGTGGCGAGCTCGGCGATCGAGTACATCGCGCCGCCGTCGCCGGAGACCGCGAGCACCGGCTTCGTCGGATCGGCCGCGGCCGCGCCGATCGCGGCGGGGAAGGCGTAGCCCAGGCCGCCGGCGCCCTGCGCCGAGTGCATCGTGTTCGGGCGGCGGGCGTCGAAGGCGGACCACGCCCAGTAGGCGAGGATCGTCATGTCCCAGAAGCTGGGCGAGGTGTCGGGCAGCGCCTCGCGGACCGAGGCCAGCACCTGCTGCTCCAGCGTGAGGTCCTGTTCCGCGATGCGTGCGTGGACCCGCTCCAGCAGCGCCCGGACGCGCTCGGGCGCGGTGTCGTCCTCGCGGGGCTCCACGGCGTCCAGGAGGTCGGCGAGGGCCTCGCGGGCGTCGGAGTGGATGCCGAGCGCGGGGTGGTTGGACTCCAGCTTCCCGGCGTCGGCCTCGATCTGGATGACCCGGCCGCGCGGGGCGAACGTGTGGTAGTTCGAGGAGAGTTCGCCCAGTCCCGAGCCGACGACCAGCAGCACGTCCGCCGACTCCAGGAAGTCCGTGGTGTGCCGGTCCTCCAGCCAGGACCTGAGCGAGAGCGGGTGTTCCCAGGGGAAGGCACCCTTGCCGCCGAAGGTGGTGACGACCGGGGCGTTGATCTTCTCCGCGAGGGCGCGCAGCTTGCCGGACGCGTCGGAGCGTACGACTCCGCCGCCCGCGATGATCACCGGGCGCTCGGCGTCCGACAGCAGGTAGGCGGCGACGAGGGTCAGCTCGGGGCGCGGGTACAGCTCACGCGGTGTGGCGTCGAGCGCGCTGACCACGGGCAGGACGGTCTCGGCGAGCAGCACGTCCTGCGGGATCTCGACCCAGACCGGGCCGTGCGGGGCGGTCAGGGCGGATTCCCAGGCGGCGGCGATCGCGGAAGGGATCTGTGACGCGGTGCGCACGGTGTGCACGGACTTCACGATGTCGCGGAAGGACGCCTTCTGGTCGCGCAGTTCGTGCAGATAGCCGTGACGTCCGCCACCGAGCCCCCGGGTGGGGATCTGGCTGGAGACCGCCAGCACGGGCGCGGACGCGGCTGCCGCCTCCTGGAGCGCGGCCAGCGAGGTCAGGGCGCCAGGACCGGTGGAGAGGAGCAGCGGCGCCACCTCACCGGTGATCCGGCCGTAGGCGTCGGCAGCGAAGCCCGCGTTGTTCTCGACGCGCAGTCCGACGTACGAGAGCGAGGAGCGGCGCAGCGCGTCGAACATCCCGAGCGCGTGCTGGCCGGGGAGCCCGAAGACGGTGGTGGCGCCGAGTCCCTGGAGGGTCTCGACGACGAGGTCCCCACCGTTGCGGCCGGGCGGGGGCTTGAGGGCTGCCTCGGCCTGTGCCGCCGTGAGCTGCGGCCGGTCGTCGTGGTCGTGACTCACTGGGTGCGGCCCTCCGCGATCTGGCGGGACATGATCGTCGTCAGTTCGTACGCCGTGTGCGAGGCGGCGACGGAAGTGATCTCGGCGTGATCGTACGCCGGGGCGACCTCGACCAGGTCGGCCGAGACGAGGTGGCAGGAGGAGAGTCCGCGCAGGATCTCCAGGAGCTCGCGCGAGGTGAGGCCGCCGGCCTCGGGGGTGCCGGTCCCGGGGGCGTGCGCCGGGTCGAGGACGTCGATGTCGATGGAGATGTAGAGCGGCCGGTCGCCTATGCGCTGGCGGAGCTGGTCGGCGATCTCGTCGACGCCGCGCCGCATGACGTCGGCGGAGGTGACGATGCCGAAGCCCATCTTGGCGTCGTCGGTGAGGTCCTGCTTGCCGTACAGCGGGCCGCGCGTGCCGACGTGGGACAGCGCCTCCGTGTCGAGGATGCCCTCCTCGACGGCGCGGCGGAACGGCGTGCCGTGGGTGTACTCGGCCCCGAAGTAGGTGTCCCAGGTGTCCAGGTGTGCGTCGAAGTGGAGCAGGGCGACGGGGCCGTGCTTCTTGGCGACCGAACGCAGCAGGGGCAGCGCGATGGTGTGGTCGCCGCCGAGCGTCATCAGCCGGGCGCCGGTGGAGAGCAGGTCGTCGGCGGCGGCCTCGACGGTCTCGACGGCCTCGTTGATGTTGAACGGGTTGGCGGCGATGTCACCCGCGTCGGCGACCTGGGCGAGGGCGAAGGGGGAGGCGTCCTGCGCCGGGTTGTAGGGGCGCAGGAGGCGCGAGGCCTCCCGGATCGCGTTGCCGCCGAAGCGGGCGCCGGGCCGGTAGGAGACGCCGCTGTCGAAGGGCACTCCGACGACGGCGACGTCGGCGGTGCCGACCTCGTCGAGCCGGGGCAGCCGGGCGAACGTCGCGGGTCCGGCGTACCGCGGGACGCGGGAGGAGTCGACGGGGCCGCGCGGCGATTCGTTGCTGCTCATGGTGTGGGTGCCTTTCGTCGTGCCATGCGCGCCTTGTGGGCGTTCATACGCTGTTGAGTCTCTCAGGGGGCCGGTACCGGCTGGTCAGACGGTGACCGGGTCCGGGGTGGCCGGGTCGTCGGTCCCCCGCCCGGCCAGGCGCTCACGCCAGGCGGTCAGCACGGCCGGATCGGTCGGCCTGGTCGCCAGCGAGACGACCACGTACACCGCGAGTGAGGCGATCAGCCCGTAGTAGACCGGCTCGTTGGCGAGGATTCCGTAGGCGGCCATCAGTCCGATCACCGCGACACCGCCGACGGCCACGGCCGCCAGCGCGCCCGCCGCCGTGCCCCGGCGCCAGAGCAGGCCCCCGAGGATCGGCACCAGCAACCCGCCGACCAGCAGGTTGTAGGCGACGGTCAGCGCCTCGACGACGTCGTTGAGGGCGATGGCGATCACGATGACGGCGACGCCCATGATGAGGATGAACGCGCGGTTCCCCTTCACCTCGTCCCGCTCCTCACCGCCGTCCTTGGCGACCACGCCCCGCAACCGCGACCAGATGTCGTTGTTGGCCACGGTCGCGCAGGCGATCAGGGCGCCGGAGGAGGTGGACATCACCGCGGCGAGGGCGGCGGCCAGCACCAGTCCCCGTACGCCGACCGGAAGTTCGTCCTTCACGATCGTGGCGAAGGCGGCGTCGGCGCTGGGCAGCTTCGGGTACATCACCTTGGCCGCCGTCCCGATGACGGCACCGGCGACGGCGTAGACCAGACAGTACGTACCGGCGACGGTGCCGCCCCAGCGTGCGGTGCGGTCGCTGCGGGCGGTGAACACGCGCTGCCAGATGTCCTGGCCGATCAGCATGCCGAACGTGTAGATCAGGACATACGTGAAGATCGTCTCGCCGCCTATGCCCAGCGGGTCGAAGTACTCCGTCGGCAGCTTCGCCTTCATCTCGCTGAAGCCGCCGGCCTTGACGACGGCGATCGGCAGGAGCAGCAGCAGGACGCCGATGGTCTTGACGACGAACTGCACCATGTCGGTGATCGTGATCGACCACATGCCGCCGAGCGTCGAGTACGCGACGACGATGGTGCCGCCCAGGATGATCGCCACGGTGCGGTTCACGTCGAACAGGACGTCGAAGATGGTGGCGTACGCGATGGTCGAGGTGACCGCGAGCATCAGCGTGTACGCCCACATGACGACACCGGAGATGACCCCGGCCCGGCCGCCGTAACGCAGGTCGAGCATCTCGGAGACGGTGTAGACCTTCAGCCGGGCGATGCGCGCGGAGAAGAAGACGGACAGGGCGAGCAGCCCGAGGCCGATCGTGAAGACCATCCAGGCGCCGGAGAGCCCGTACTGGAAGCCGAGGCCCACGCCGCCGATCGTCGAGGCACCGCCGAGGACGATCGCGGCCATGGTGCCGGAGTACATCCAGGGGCCGAGCCGCCGTCCGGCGACCAGGAACTCGCTCTTGGACTTGGCGCGGCGCATGCCCCACCAGCCCATGGCGAGCATGCCGGCCAGATAGACCACGATCACCGCGTAGTCGACAGCCATGGGCCTTCCTCCGTCTCGGTTCCGCTCAGGGGGTGTGGTGCTGAAGACGGTAGGTGGCCGGAAGCCGACGCTGAAGTGTACGTTTCCTCCATCCTGATGAAGCTGAATGGATGGACCATCCATGCCGGACTCCCCCGCCGGGCCGCCCGCCCCTCCCATCGCCCTCTCCGAACTCCTGGCCCGGGAGGAACTCGGGCTCCGCCGGATCGCGGGTCCGGACCAGGCGGATCTGCTGTGGGTGCACACCTCGGAGATGGCCGACCCGTATCCGTATCTGCTCGGCGGTGAGCTGCTGCTGAGCGCCGGGGTGCAGCTCACGGACGCCGACACCTATGTGGCACGGCTGGTGCAGGCGGGAGCGGCGGCGCTCGGCTTCGGGGTGGCGCCGGTGCACGACACGGTGCCGGCGGCCCTGGTGGAGGCGTGCGACCGGCACGGCCTCCCCCTCCTTGAGGTTCCTCCGGCGACCCGCTTCACCGCGATCGCGCAGGCGGTCTGGCGGCTCATGGCGGAGGCCCGGCACCGCGAGCTGCGCCGGGTGACCCGGGCCCAGCAGGCTCTGGCGACGGCGGCTGCCCGCCCGGACCCGGTGCCTGCGGTGCTGCGTCAGCTCGCCGTACAGCTGGAGGGCCGGGTCGCGCTGCTCACGGCGGACGGCGGTGTGCTGCACGCGGCGGGCGGGCGCCCGGCACCGGATGTGCAGACGGCCCTGGCCCGGCTGGCCCGGGTGGTGGCGCCCACCGCGCCCACCGCGCCCACCGCGCCCACCGCGCCCTCAGGGTCCACGGGTCCCGCCCCGGACCGTAAGCCGAACCCGTCGTCGGCGACCGACACCCGGGGCGGCACCCACCTCTTCGCGTACGCGCTCGGTGGCGGTCAGGGGCTGGCCCTCGCCCTGGCGACACCCCGCCGCGACCTCGGCGACCACACCGTCGCGGGCATCGCCGTCGTGCTGCTCTCCTTGCTCACCGCCCCGCACCAGGGCGCCGACGCCGCGAGCCGATCGGCCGCGCTCGTACGGCTGCTGCTGGGCGCGGCCCCGCAGGACGTGGCCCCGCTGCTGGGCGGCGGCGACTCCTGGACGGTGGTCCACGCCCGGCGCGCCGACGGCACCCCGGCCGGCCCGCTGAACGCCGGGGCCCTCGGCGCCGCCCTGGGCTCCGCCCTCTCGGACGTGGACCGCGAGACCGTACGGGTCCTGCTCCCCGGCCGCCACGAGGCGGTGCCCCCGCAGCCCGGCTGGACCCTCGGCGTCTCCGGCCCCGCCCCGGTCAACGCCCTGCCCGACGCCGACACCCAGGCGGCCCGCGCCCTGGGCCACGCCGAGGCGACCCGCACCGCGCTGACCACACACCGCCCCGGCACCGGCGGCCTGGCCGCCCTGATCCCGCCCGACCGCGCCGAGGCCCACGCCCGCACGCTCCTGGCCCCCCTGACCGAGCCCCTGGCCGAGACGCTGCGCTGCTGGCTGAGCCTCCACGGCAGCTGGGACCGCACGGCGGTGGCCCTCAAGGTCCACCGCAACACGGTCCGCCAGCGCATCGCCCGGTGCGCGGTGCTGCTGGACGCGGACCTGGACGACATGGACGTACGGACGGAGCTGTGGTTCGCGCTGCGGGACCACGGGTCCGCGCGTGCGTGAATCCGGCGACCCGGGATGACAAGATCCCTCACGGGCCGTATTTCACGCGCCCTACGCGAGCCCTCCGTTCTACGATCACCCGTCACAACTACTGGAGGGGGGCGGGAATGCTTGAGGACATCGAGGACGGGGCGAAGGCGGCGACACGGCTCGCGGGAGGTGCGCCGCTTCGAAGCACGCTTGATGTCGCCGACCCCGGTGACTGGCTCGCGCTGGACGCAGGAGTGCGTGAGGTGGCCTGGTACCGCTCGCAGTTCCTGTCGGCGTGGGAGCACTCCACCCCGCTGCCCGCCGACCTGACTCAGCTCGACGGGTCTCGGCTCGCACTCG
Organism: Streptomyces sp. NPDC079167; assembly: GCF_040686735.1. Taxonomy (NCBI): domain Bacteria; kingdom Bacillati; phylum Actinomycetota; class Actinomycetes; order Kitasatosporales; family Streptomycetaceae; genus Streptomyces; species Streptomyces sp. NPDC079167. The sequence goes on from NZ_JBFBLO010000001.1 coordinate 726,517, forward strand.
CCCTCTGCCACCGCGACGGGCGGATCCGTCAGGAGGCGGTGCGTCAGTCGGCGCGGTACCCCGGTCTGCTGCCGTTGGTCGTGATCCGCTGCGCCGACTGGGCCGAACCGGTGCGCGACCAGGCCCGGCAGTTGTTGCACGAGGCCCTGGACGTCGACTCCGCCCTCGGCCTCGCGCCGCTCATCCTCCGCGTCGGCCGCCGCGACAGAGGTGCCTTCGCCGTCGAAATGCTCGGCCGGACCCTGCGCCAGGCATCCCACAGGCAGCTCGCCGCACTCTTCGCCGACCCCGACCGCCTCGTCCGGCGGTTCACGCACCGGCTGGCCATCGAGGGCCGAACGCTCCGTCCCGCTGAGCTGGCCCGCGCAGCCGCCCGGGACCAGGACACCGTGGTGCAGGACCTGTGTGCCACAGCGGCGCTCGCGGCTCCCGAGGATGAGGACGCCTACGAGAGTGTGCTGCCTCCACTGCTGTCCGCACGCAACCCGCGTACCCGTTCGGCCGGCGTCACCGCGCTGAGACGGGCGGGGCGGTCGAAGCAGACCGAGCCGTTCCTGGGCGACCGCTCCGCGCTCGTGCGTGCGTGCGCCCGGTACGTCGTCCGACAGCAGGGAGGTGACCCGGCGGCTTGGTACCGGGAGCGGTGCACGGCGCCGGACGACCCCGAGTTGCCGCCCGGCGCGGTCATCGGGCTGGCCGAGTGCGGGAACCGCGCGGACGCCGGGCTGCTGCGGTCGCTGCTCGCACACCCGGAGGCCGGCGTACGGGCGCGAGCGGTGGCAGGACTGCGGGAACTGGACTGCGTGGACGCGAAGCAACTGTGGCCGCTCCTCGACGACCCCGCCGCCGGGGTCGTCCGCGAGACCGCCACCGCCCTGCTGCCATCGGCCAGGGAACTGCCTGGCGGCCCGCTGTTGGAGCGCACCGGCTCCGCACGGCCGCGGCACGTCCGCGTCGGCGCGTTCCGGCTGCTCGACGCGTGCGGCGGCATCGCGCCGCTACGGGCGGCGGTCGGCCTGCTCGACGACCCGGATACCAAGCTGCGCACCTGGGCCGGACAAGCAGTGCAGCGCTGGCATCCGTCACCGGACGGGCCGCACGGCGACGCGGAGGTGGGTGAACTGCTCGACCGGAGCCGACACCTCTTCAGCGACTACGTGCTGCGCCGACGCAAGTGGGAAGCCGGCGTGGACAGCTGAGACCGCACAGCGGTCCGGAGCTCCGCTCCGGTGGTCACTCCCGGCTGCGGAGAGGAGCGCGTAGCTCGACGCGAAGTCGGATGGACAGATCGACGGGCAGGCCCGAGCCGGCGTGGCGGAGCTCCTTCGAGTAACGGGCGATAAGGTCCAGATCCCGCAACTGTCGCCGAAGTTCGGAGACGAGCGCCTCGTCCGGGTCGACGGAGAGTTCGCCTTCTTCCTGCTCAGCCAGGTACACGAGGTGCTGGTCGATCGCCTCGACCGCCCGGTCGCTGGTCCGGACGGCGAATTCCTGGCAACCGAACAGATAGGCATGTGCGGCGTACAACGCCGCCGCCGCAGCCGACTCGTCCGCGTCGTCCGGCCCGTCCTGGCCGTCGTTGTGGCAGTACTCGCCGAGCAGGTACTCGCCAACGCCACGCTTGACTGCCGAGAAGGCCGTCGAATCGCCGAGGACGCCCTCCCACACGGAATCCAGCAGAGGTCGCAGGCTCACGGTGAACGGTGCTCGCTCGTCCTCCGGCAGTGCCTCGTGCCAACTCATCAGGCGCTCCGCGACACCTGCGGCGAACACACCGCGCTCGCCGGACGACGACGCCTGGAGCCGCTCCTCCACCAGCGCCGAAAGCTCCCGCCACGTGTCCATTCGTAACCACCCCTGCGTCGCGATACCGGCGTGCTCACGCCGGCCGGGCCGATCATCTCAGCCACCGGTGACAGCTCCACACGCAAGATTCCAACGCCGCCGCACTCATCGGGGAAGGCTGCCTCCCCGCTGCCAGGCGCCCTGTCCGACCGCTCCGAAGGGCCGGCGGGCCGACGGGCCGGCCGCCCACCCCTTCCGTCCCTCCGGCGACGGCTCAGCCCTTGTTGACCTTGATGACGACGGTCTTGCACACCTTGTCGGCGAAGGTCTGGTTCTTCTCGTCCCACAGCGGCCACAGCCAGCCGAGGTAGCACGCGAAGCTGTCCAGGAAATGCGCGAGCTTGCGTACGAACGCCATGCCGAAGCCCAGCGGCCTGCCGTCGGCCTCCCGGTGCAGGCTGATGCCGAGGACCTTCTTGCCGGTCGTCTGGCCCGTCTTGCCCTCCAGGTAGAGCTGGAAGAACGCCATGACGATGGTGTAGACCACGCCGATCGCGAAGAAGACTCCCGGCTCGGCGGTCGCCGGGTCGTCGCTGCCCGCGAGGTCGATGAAGCCGAGCGCGTACATCGGGCCGGCGATGATCAGCACGTCCAGCAGGTACCCGCCGACGCGCTGCCCCCAGTGGGCCAGCGGCGGCAGCCCCGCCCCCGGCATGCCGGGCGGCGGGTACGCCCCGTACGGCTGCTGCGGATAGCCGGGCTGAGGGGGCATGCCCTGCTGCGGGTAGCCGTACTGCGAAGGCGCGCCCTGCTGCGGGTAGCCCGGCTGAGGAGGCACGCCCTGCGGCGCCTGCTGCGGGTACCCGGGCTGGCCTTGCGGAGGCTGCTGGCTGTAAGGGTTGTTGTTGGGATCGCCGAAGCTCATGGCGAAGCTCTCCAGTTCAGAGATGGGGACGGAGCGACCTGGACGGAGGGCTGTTTCACGCCACACGCAGTTGCCCCCCGTACAGCCGCGATCGTGCGCGCTCATCGTGTTCGTAGGACAGTCTGCTTGTCTAATCCGGTGGACGGGAAAATGGGAGGCAGCCCGGCAACCGGTCTGCTAGGAATGCGAATTCCCCCTCACCCGCCAGGATTTGGACGCCATGCCCCGCGCTGTCACACTCATCCGCTCCTCCGCCCTCTCCGACGTGGCCGAGTACGCCTACGCCGCCACCGCACCCGCCGACGCACGGCTGATCTTCCTCGCCGGGGCGTGCCCGCTGAACGAGGACGGGTCAACGGCGGCCGTAGGCGACTACGCCGGCCAGGCGGCGAAGGCCCTCGCAAACATGAAGACCGCACTCGCAGCGGCCGGGGCCGGCCTGGAGGACGTCATCAGTACGCGCGTACTGGTGGCCTCCACGCGGCAGGAAGACCTGGTGACCGCCTGGAAGGTGGTCCGCAATGCCTTCGGCGACCACGACGTCCCGAGCACGCTGCTCGGCGTCACCGTTCTCGGATACGCCGACCAACTCGTGGAGATCGAAGCCGTAGCCGCCGTCCTCGCCCCCTGACCGCGCCCCAAACCTGACCACCAGGGAGTCATTGGGAAGTTACGGACAGAAAAGTAGCCCGTTATGTCCAGGATGGACGTCCGTAACTTCCCAATGACGGGACCGCGTTGCGCGGGTCAGCGCAGCGCCTGCGTGCCTATGACCGCGAGGAGGCGCAGTTTGTCGTGGCTCTCGCTGCCCGGGACCGCGGTGTAGACGAGCAGGCGGTGTGACTGGTCCGGGTCGAGGAGGTTCTGGCAGTTCAGTTCGAGTGCGCCGACCTCCGGGTGGATGAAGCGCTTGATGTGATGGGGACGGACTCCGACCTCGTGTGTCTCCCACAGGCTGCGGAATTCCTCGCTCCTTGCGAGGAGCAGCTCGGCGTAGTGGGCGGCCCGGGAGTCGGGGCCCCGCAGAGCGGCCACTTCGCGCAGGCCGGACGCGAACATCCGGGAGAGGAAGGCGTGGTCCGCCGGCGCGTAGAGGTCGCGGGTGGCCGGGTCGGTGAACCAGCGGTAGCCGATGCTGCGCGCGGGCCCGGTGTAGCGGGTCGTGTCGCCGATGAGGGCTGTGCCGAGCGGGGTCTGCCGCAGTGTCTCGCCGAGCTCGGTGACGACCTCCGCGGGCGTGTCGTCCAGCCGGTCGAGGATGCGCAGCAGGCCGGGGCTGATGTGCTCACTGACGGTGCCCGTGCCCCGGACGGGCGGGGCCTGGCCGACGAGGCGGAACAGGTGGTCCCGCTCGTCGAGGGAGAGGTGCAGCCCCTGCGCGATCGAGGCGATCATCGGCTCGGAGGGCCGGGGGCCGCGCTCGCGCTCCAGCCGGGCGTAGTAGTCGGTCGACATGTGGCAGAGCTCGGCGACCTCTTCGCGGCGCAGCCCGCTGGTCCGGCGCCGCCGTCCGCGCGGGAGTCCGACGTCCTCGGGTTGCAGCAGCTCCCGGCGGCGGCGCAGGAACGCCGCGAGCCCGGCCCGGTCGATCTCCATGCGTTCTCTCCCTCTCGTACGGATCCTTTGTAGCGCGCGCTCCCGTGCTTATCCACTGATCGTCGATCCCCCTCTGCGGCAGCGGTGAGGGGCGGGCGGCAGGCGTGTCCCGGTGCTGTCCGTGCAGGTCAGCCGTAGCCTGGCCGCGCCGGCGGGGCGTATCGGTGGATCGGGAGTCCCTGGATGGGCCCGGTCGTCGGGGTCACGGTGGGGGCAACGACATCCACAGGATCTTCAGGGAGTGCACTCATGCCGCGACAGGACATCGACATCACCGTTCCCGACCTGAGCGGACAGCGCGCTGTCGTCACCGGGGCGAGTGACGGGATCGGGCTCGGCATCGCCACGCGCCTGGCCGCCGCCGGCGCGGAGGTCGTCATGCCGGTGCGTAATCCGCGTAAGGGTGAGGGGGCAGCGGCCAGGATCCGTGAGCAGGTCCCCGGCGCGAACGTGTCGCTGCGCGTACTCGACCTCTCCTCGCTCGCCTCCGTCGCGGAGCTCGGCAAGGACCTGCTGGACGAGGGCCGCCCCATCCACCTCCTCATCAACAACGCCGGCGTCATGACCCCGCCCGACCGGCAGACGACGGCCGACGGCTTCGAGCTGCAGTTCGGCACCAACCATCTGGGGCACTTCGCCCTGGTCAACCACCTGCTGCCGCTGCTGCGAGCCGGCCGCGCCCGCGTGACGTCGCAGGTCAGCGTTGCCGCAAACCGCAACGCCATCCACTGGGACGACCTGAACTGGGAACGTTCGTACAACGGCATGCGCGCCTACAGCCAGTCGAAGATCGCCTTCGGCCTCTTCGGTCTCGAACTCGACCGGCGCAGCAGGGCAGAAGGCTGGGGCATCACGAGCAACCTCTCCCACCCGGGAGTCGCGCCGACGAGCCTGCTCGCCGCCCGCCCCGAGGTCGGCCGTGCCGAGGACACGCTCGGCGTGCGCCTGATCCGCGCCCTGTCCGCCCGCGGCATCGTGGTCGGAACAGTGCGCACGGCGCAGCTTCCGGCCCTCCACGCCGCCACGTCGCCCGAGGCCGTGGGCGGCGGGTTCTACGGGCCGAACGGGACCGGGCACCTGGGTGGCCGTCCGGCGGAGCAGAAGCTGTACGGCCGCCTGCGCGGCAGCGAGGACGCGCGGCGAATCTGGCAGATCTCCGAGGAACTCGCGGGCGTTCGCTCCTGGGAGTAGCGCCGCCCCACTGTCGCCGGCCGCTGCCGCGCCGCCGGGCCCCCGCCGTGTGGCGCGGGTCACCGGAACTCCTCGGCCGGGCCGGAGAGATAAGTGGTGTGAGGTGTGATGAGGACGGAGATCGGGAGCGCATGCGTGCACGGATCAGGGCGGGCGACCGCGAGGCGTTCGCCGCGCTCTTCGAGGAGTACGCGCGGGCGGTCTACAACCACGCCTACCGGCTGACGGGCGACTGGTCGACGGCCGAGGAGGTGCTGTCCGAGACCTTTCTGGCGGCCTGGCGCACCCGTCGCGCGGTCGAACCGGAGGGCGACTCGCTGCGGCCGTGGCTGCTCGGGATCGCCACGAACAAGGCCCGCAACGCCAACCGCGGCACCGGGCGGCGCCTGGCCTTCCTGGCCCGCCGCCCCGCCCCGGAACCGGTGGCGGACATCGCGGACGCCACGGCGGGGCGTGTCGACGACGGACGGCGGCTCGCCGCGGCACAGCGGGCGCTGGGCGGGCTCCGCCGACAGGAACGCGAGGTGCTGGTCCTCTGCGTGTGGTCCGGGCTGGACTACGCCGAGACCGCCGAGGCCCTCGGCGTCCCGGTGGGCACCGTGCGGTCGCGGCTGTCCCGTGCCCGTGCCCGGCTGCGCCGGCTCACCGACGAGGAGCTCGGCCGGGCACCTGACGGGGCCCCGCGTGTGGCGCGATCCGGAGAAGCGGTGCGATCAGGCCGGGAACCCCGCCCCGGCCGCGGAGAGGTAGGGAGCAGGGCCCCGTTCGTGGCCCTGCCCATCCAGGAGGAAGCCCGATGAACGACCGTACCTCCGGCCCCGAGCGGGCCGAACGCGAGGAACTGGGCCGGCTGTTGCCGGCCCCGGCCGAACGGGACCTGCCCCCGGGCCGTCATCTCCACCACAAGGACACCCTGATGCGTCTGATCGACCAGGACGGCGACCGCGCCACCGCTCGCCCCCGCCCCCGCCTCCTGCGCCCCGCCGTTCTGCTGCCCGCCGCCGGTCTCGCCCTGGGCGCGGTGCTGCTGACCACGCTCGCCGTGACCGGCCAGGACCGCGATCCGGCACCGTCCGCCGCGGGCGCCAGCTCCGGGACCACGGCTCCGCGGGGTGCGGCGGTGCTGCTGGACCAGATCGCCTCGGTCGCCCGGAAGAGCGACGAACTGAAGGTGACCGACGACCAGTTCGTGTACGTCAGGACGCTGGAGGCCGGCAGCGAGGGCACACTCGGCGGGCCGTTGAAGATGACCGCGCCCAGCGAGCGCGAGATCTGGATCACGCAGAAGGCCGGGCCGGTGGTCGAGGAGGGTCTGATCCACGAGGACGGCTCGTACGGCCCGATCACGGTCGGGGTCCCGGACGGCGAGACTCCCGTCGGCTACCCGGCCGGTTTCAACCGGCCGACGTACACCTGGCTGGCCTCGCTGCCCACCGACCCCGATGCCCTCCTGCGGCGGATCACCACCGAGATCACCCGGGACCAGGACTCGCGCGACACCCCGGCCGGGGATCGGAACCCGGCGCAGGACGCCTTCGACATCATCGGTGAGCTGCTGGGGGGGACGGTGATGCCGCCGAAGACCGCGGCCGCCCTCTACAAGGCCGCGGCGAAGATCCCCGGCGTGACCGTCGACCCCGACGTGGTGGACGCGGCGGGCCGGCACGGCATCGGCGTGGCCCGCGACGACGTCCGGGACGGCTGGCACACCACCTGGATCTTCGACTCGGCCACCCTGGAGTACCTGGGCCAACGGACCTCCCTCATCAGGGACACCTCCATGGGCAAGAAGGGCACCCTGCTCAGCAAGTCGGCGGTCCTGGAGCGCGGGGTCGTCGACGCCCTCCGCGAGAGGCCGTCGACCGGGATGCCGTCGACCGGGATGCCGTCGACCGGGATGCCGTCGGCCGGGGAGCCGTCGACGACCTGACCCGGCGTGGGAAGCGGCCCCACGCGCCCCGGCACCGGCCGTCCCCCGGTCACGCCCGGTCGCGGGCGGGCTTCAGCCGGAGCGCCGAGACGAGGAAGAACACGCCTCCGAGGAAGGCGTAGCCCGCGAGGTTCATCAGTGTGGGATCGCCGCTGCCGGCCTGCGTGACGAACGAGGTGCCGGCGAGTACGGAGATGGCACCGCTGATGATCATCGGCCACTGACCGCCCAGTCCCCGGCGAACGGCACCCGCGACGAGCTGGACGAGCCCGGAGACGACGGCCCAGGCTCCCCAGATCCGCAGGACGTCCGGGATGCCGGACGTGACGGCGACCGCCAGGCCGATGACGGCCAGTGAGCTGATCGCGATGTTCACGTACAGAGCGGGCGCCGGGGCGCCGTTCGCCTTGGCGGACCGTACGTCGACGATCGCGGCCGCCACGTCGAACAGGGGGTAGACCAGCAGGAGCGCCACACTGAGCGGCCCCAGGGTGTCGGCGGTGGCGAACAGGGCGCCGGCCCAGACCGCGGCGAACGCGAAGCGGCCGAAGTACAGCTTTCGCAGGGTCGCGGGAACGCTGGGGGGCGCGGTGCTGACGAGGGTGTCCACGGAGGTGCCTTTCGATGACGGCGCAGGGATGCGCAACAGCCGGCCCTGCACATGAGGGAGAACGTTCGGTCTCATTGCATTAGAGGCCTCCGGTCCGGGCCTGTCAAGACCGAACGTTCTACCTCAGTGGTTTGGTAGCCTGGCCGCATGAGCCGGAGCCCAGAAGGCGGCAGCACGTCCGAAGCGCGGGCGCGGCTGCTCAGCACAGCGATCAGGATCTTCTACGCGGAGGGGATCCACTCCGTCGGCATCGACCGGATCACCGCGGAGGCGAAGGTCACCCGCGCCACGCTGTACCGGCACTTCGCGGGCAAGGAAGACCTCGTCCTCGCGTATCTGGGCCAAGCCGACCAGGGGATCCGAGCGCAGATCGCCGCCGCGCAGACGGACGGACGGTCAGCCGCCGACAACGTCCGGGCCGTGGCCAGGTCCATCACGGAGGGCATCACCTCCCCCGGTTTCCGCGGCTGCGCCTTCCTCAACGCGGTAGCCGAATACCCCGATCCCGCGCACCCGGTCCACCGGGCCGTCCTGGCCCACCGGGAATGGTTCCTGAACACCGTCACGGACCTGCTGGCGGAGACCGGATCCGCACCCGCCGAGCCGGCGGCCCGGCATCTCGTCATGCTCCGGGACGGCGCCATGGCGGCCGGCTGCCTCTTCGACCCGGAGTTGATCTCCGAGACCTTCCTGCACGGCGTCGAGGGAATCCTCAGCTCCCGCGCCGCCGCCGAGGGCTGAGCGGCGCCGCGCACTTCTCCGTCCGGGCGGCCCACCCCGTCCCGATAAGGTCGCCGGCATGCGTGGTGTGCGAGTGGTGCTGATCGGGGGCACGTCGAACGTCGGGAAGTCGGCCGTCGCCCGAGCGGTGGCGGAAGGACTCGGCTTCGAGTGCCTGTCGACGGACGACCTGGCCCGGCACCCGGGGAGGCCCTGGCGGACACCGGAGCGGGAAGTGCCTCCGCACGTCGCCGAGCACTACGGCAGCCTCACGGTCGACGAGCTGATCCGGTCCGTCCTCGACCACTACGACCGGCTGTGGCCCCGCGTCGAGGAGCTGATCACCACCCGCGCGGCCGAGGGCGGCACCGGGACGGGCCTGGTCCTCGAGGGTTCGGCGCTCCGGCCCGAGCCCGTCGCGGAGCTGAAGGTCCGGCGTACGTCCGCGGTATGGCTCACCGCGGACGCCGTGGTGCTACGCGCCCGGGTGCGCGCGGCCGGCCGCTACGAGGCGGCGACTGCGGCGGAACGGCACCTGATGGACCGGTTCCTGGCCCGGACCGAGCGCTACCAGGAGCTCACGCTGGACGCCGTCGACAGACTGGGCCTGGACCGTGTCGACACGGGGGCGGGACATTCGGTCGCGGAGCTGGCCGACCTGGTGCTCGCGACAGTCGGCACACAGGTAACCGTGGGGCGTTCGCCCGGCGGGGGCTGACCGGACACCCCCGCCGGCGAGGGCCCCTCGACGGGCGTCAGTGCGCCGCGAGGCCCGCCAGCAGCTCGGCGGCGGGCTTCGGGTGGACGAGCCAGCGCAGGTGACTCCCCTCAAGTGTCCGGACGTCGAAGGGATTGTCCGGTGTGAGCGCGTCGGCCTCGCGGATCATGCGGTCCTGCACGGCGGGCGGAACGCTGGCATCGGCGGCCAGCCGCACATAGGTCCGGGGAATCCGGCCCCACGTCGCGGCCTGTGCCCGGTCGGCGGACGTACCGGCGTCGAGGTTCTCGTCGGGCTGGAAGGTGTTCAGGAAGGTCCGGAACTCGTCATCGGTGAGATCGGCGGCGAACGCCTGCCGGAACGCGGCGAGCGCCACCGGGTCGGCGGTACGGAAATTGACCCGCAGCAGGCCCAGTTCGGCGGGGTTCCCGACGAGCGCGGCAGCCAGGGCGCCCGGATCGACGTCCGCCATCTCCGGCTGGGCGTAGTAGTCGGCCACCTCCAGGTCGACGGGGCACCAGGCGGAGACGTAGACGATCCGGTCGACCAGCTCGGGCCGGGCGTTGGCGACGGCGGTGACGGTGATGCCACCCCTGCTGTGGGCGACGAGAATGGTGGGCCCGTTCCGCTTGGCCCGTTCGAGGACTTCGATCACGCGGGCGACGTTGTCCGCGAGCGTGACCCCCTTGATGCTCCCCGGTTCGGCGGACAGGGCGGCGAGATCCTGAGGAGCCTGGTAGGGCGCGGGGAAGGTCGCCTCGAATCCATGCCCGGGAAGATCGACCGCGACCGAGCGGTGGCCCAGCAGGGCGAGTTCGGCTTGCAGAGGTGCGAACGAGAACGAGTTCGCGAAGGCCCCGTGGACAAGGATGAATGTCGGTTGGTTCGGCATGTCTCAGCCTCCAACAGAACGATCTCCGGAGCAATACCGACGTCGGTGCGGTTCCGGCCGGCCCCGCACGCCGAGGGCGACCGCTTCTCCCGTGACCCCCAGGTCACCTACCGCTGTTCTCCTCCCGCCGACGCCTGCGCCGTTCGCGACGGCGCTCGGCCCTGCGCGCCCGGGACCGCGCCTGCCGCTCCTCCCGCAGACGGCGCTCCCGCGCCAGGCGTCGCGCCTCGCGTGCCGTGTCGGTGTGGCGATGCGCGGACCACGGGATCACGACGGCGACCGCGACCAGGGCGAACGCCACGATCCAGTGACCGAAGGAGGTACCCATGGTCAGCGCGACCACCGCCCCGGCGGCCGCTCCTGCCGAGTAGCCCAGGGCCGGGCGCCAGTCCGTGCGGTAGCGCCCGAAGGCCCTGGCCATGATGCCCAGCGGCCACAACGCGGCCATGAAGGCCGTGAAGTACTTGCCCCCGCCCTCCGGAACGCCACAGCCTCCCTTCGGATGCGGCGCGCACCCCAGGGTCACCATCCCCGCCAGGCCCCAGCCGAACCAGAGCATCAACCCCGCCGCGAAGGCGGCCCCCACCCATCTCGCACGCATGCCCGGATCATAGGGACGGCCGCTGACCGCCGCCCTGTGAAGCCGTCGGGCAGGGCCACCGGCTCTCCGGCCCGCCCCCGGCCCTTGCCCGAAATGCCGGTCTCTCCAACATGTGCAACCGGGGGTTGACCGTTCCGCCACACGCCCCTAAGTTTCTCGCAACCCGCTGGTACATCGATTAACCACCCTGGTCAACGTCCTGGTTGGAGACATCCCGCTGTGCGCTCACCCCTGAGTCGGCGCGGTTTCCTTGCCGCTGGTTCCGGCCTCACCGCCGCTGCCGCGCTGCCCGCAATGTCCGGCTGCTCCACGCTCGCCTCGGCCGATTCCGACCCCGGCTCCCTACTCGTCCACACCCAGCTCGGGACCACCGCGCCGGGCTCCGCCACGTACACCGCCGTCGTCAAGGCCTTCGAGAAGGAGAACCCGGGCCTCCGGGTCAAGAACCTCGTCAACGGCGACGACCTCCCCCAGGTCTACGAGACCTCACGGCTGGCCCGTAAGGAGCCGGACGTGGTCATGGTCAACCTGTACGACAAGACGCTGGCCTGGACCGACGTCGGTGCCACCGTCGACGTCAAGGGCTACCTCGACGACTGGGGGCTGCGCGACCGCGTCCTGCCCGCCGCCCTGACGGAGTGGACCGACGGACAGGGCAGGCTCCGCGCCTTCCCGTACTTCGCCACCAACTGGCCCGTCGCCTTCAACACCCACCTGCTCGACCGGGCCGGCGTCGGCTCCGTCCCCACCACCGGCGACCAGCTCATCGGCGCCGCACGGAAGTTGCGCGCCAAGGGCATCGCCCCCGTCACCGTCGGCGGCAACGACTGGACGGGGCAGAAGCTGCTCGCCCAGATCATCCAGACCTTCCTCACCCCCGAGGAGGCCAGGCAGGTCTACACGACCGGCGACTTCAGCGGCAGCCGGGGAGCCCGCGCGGGCATCGACTACTTCGTGACCCTGCGGGACGCCGGTGTCTTCGCCGACAAGGCGCAGGGGCTGACCTCCGACACGATGACCACGCAGTACAACACGGAGGCGGCGGCCGTCCAGTCCGCGATGTCGTCCGCGCTGGCGAAGGTCCCGGCGAAGGCGGCCGGGCACACCGAGATCGGCGGCTGGCCCCTCGCACCGGGTGCCGCCCACGAGAAGCCGACCATCCTGCGCTCGTACACCCTCATCGGCTTCTGGATCAGCCCCAACGGGGTCAAGAAGCTGTCCTCCGTCGAGAAGTTCCTCCGCTTCATGTACCGCCCCGACGTGGTGTCCCGCTTCATCACCGAGAGCGGCCGGGACATGGCGCTCGTGACCGACACCGTCAGCAAGGACTTCCCGCTGGTGGCCGAGGCCCAGCAGCTCGGCGACCGGGTCGGCCAGGTGCTCCTCCCCGACCTGTACGTCCCCCCGACCGCCACCCAGCCGCTGATCACCGCGACCAGCACCGCCTTCACCCGGGGAACGAGCGCGGCCTCCGTGCGCTCCGCCCTGGAATCCGCGTACCGCACGGCCTGATCCGCGCGCCCGAGCCCTTGCGAGTCCTCCCATGACGATGCTTTCGTCCGCCCCGGGCGGCGCCTCGGTCCGCGGACCGGTCACTCCGCCGCTGTCCGCCCCCACCACGAAGCGCCGTACGCAGGGCGGGGTCATCCTCGCCGTGCCCGCGCTGGTCTGGTACCTCGTCTTCATGGTCGGCCCGCTGGTCGCCATCTTCGTGATCGCCGCCCTGCACTGGCCCGGCATGCTCCAGCCGGTCTCCTTCGCCGGCACGGGCAACATCGGCGCGGTCCTCGACGACCCGGTCTTCTGGGACGCGGTGCAGAACACCGCCGTGCAGCTCGTCGTGGCCGTGCCCCTGATGATCGTCGGGGCGTACATGCTCGGGTACTACGTGGCCCAGAAACCGCCGGGCCACCGCGTCCTGCGTTATCTGCTCTTCATCCCCGGGCTGATCTCCACCCCCGCCAAGGCGATGGTGTTCTACGCGGTCCTCTCCCCGGACGGCCTGCTCAACGGCGCCCTGGACAAGGCCGGTCTCGGCTCGCTGACCGACGCATGGCTCGCCTCGCCGTCCACCGCGCTCGGCTCCCTCATCCTCCTCGACGTGTGGAGCGGCATCGGGTTCACCGCCGTGCTGTTCGCGGCCCGGCTCGGCAGCGTCCCGGACGAGATCGGTGAGGCCGCGCAGCTCGACGGCGCCGGGCACTGGCGCGCCATGTGGCGCATCCACTTCCCCGTCATCCGTGACTTCGTGGGCGTCGTGACGATGCTCCAGTTCCTCTGGACGCTGTTCGGCTCCGCGCAGAACGTGCTGCTGCTGACGCAGGGCGGGCCGGGCAGCTCGTCGACGACGCTGTCCTTCCTCGTCTACCAGAAGGCGTTCATCGCGGCCGACCTCGGCTACAGCCAGACCGTCGGCGTGGTGCTCTTCCTGGTGGGCCTGGCCGGGCTGCTGACCATCCGTCGCGTCTTCCGCCAGAACTACTGATCGGAGCTGGTCCCATGAAGTTCGGAAGGTCCTGGCTGCCGGCGCACATCTTCGCCTGGCTGTACATGGTGCTGCTGGTCGTCCCCCTCTACTACCTGCTGGTCTCGGCGTTCAAGACGAACGACCAGATCTTCGGGAGCCCGTTCTCCCTCCCCACCTCCCTCTCCACCGCGAACTTCACCGAGTCGTTCACCTCGGCCCACCTCGGGCCGGCGATCCTCAACTCGATGCTCGTGACCGTGCTGGCGCTCGTGCTCACCCTGGCGCTCGCGATACCGGCGGCCTTCGCCATCGCCCGTGCCGAGGGACGGCTCGGCGCCCTGGTCGAGCGGGTGTTCTCGCTGGGCTTCCTGATCCCCACCTTCGCCGCGCTCTTCCCGACGTTCCTGCTGGCCGCCGCGACCGGGCTGTTCCACACCCGCGCGTTCATGGTGCTGTTCCTGCCGGCCACGGCGATGCCGCTCTCCGTCGTCATCCTGGTGCAGTTCATGCGGACCATCCCGCGTGAGATGGAGGAGGCCGCGCGCATGGACGGCGCGTCCACCTTCGCCGTCCTGCGGCACGTCTACACGCCGATGTGCATGCCGGGCATCGCGACGATCCTGCTGCTGAACTTCCTGACGTTCTGGAACGAGTACCTCTACTCGCTCGTCATCATCGGCCCCGACCCGGACCTGCGGACCGTGCAGGTCGCCCTGCCGACGCTCAAGTCCCTGACGGGTACGGACTACGGCATCCTTACGGCGGGCACGGTGCTGACCCTGGTCCCGGTCTGGGCGGTCTACACCGTGCTCCAGAAGCGGATGCAGCAGGCCCTCGTCAGCGGAGCGGTGAAGATGTGAACAAGCCTCTGGAAGGCCGCACGACCGTACGGCCCACGATCAAGGCCGTGGCCGCAGCGGCGGGGGTCTCCACCGCCGCGGTCTCCCAGGCCGTCAACGGCACCGGCCGGATCTCGGAGGCCACCCGCCGCCGGGTCCTGGACGCGGCCACCGAACTGGGCTGGTCCCCCAGTGCCTCCGCGACGGCGCTGCGCCGCGCGCGTACCCGTACGATCGCCCTCGTCGTGCGGCGGCCCACCGATGTGCTGGGCTCCGACCCGCACTTCAGTGAGCTGATCACCGGTCTGGAGGGCGAGCTCGCGCCGCGCGGCTACGGTCTGCTGCTCCACCTGGTCGCGGGCATGGACCAGGAGAACGCGCTGTACGAACGGCTCGTCGCGGAGGGCCGCATAGACGGCGCCGTGCTGACCGACGCCCGCGCCGACGACCCCCGCCCCGGCCTGCTGCGGAGCCTCGGGCTGCCCGCCGTCCTGCTGGGCGCCCCCGACGCCGGATCGCCCGTGCCCCGGGTGGGGCTCGGGCAGCAGGGCGCGGGTGTGAAGGAGGCCGTGGCCCATCTGCTGGAGCTCGGCCACCGCCGCGTCGCCTATGTCGCGGGCCCGGCCGAGCTGTTGCACACCCGGCGGCGGCTGCACGCGTTCGAGGAGGCCCTGGCCGAGGCGGGGCTGCGCCCCGTCGCCGTGCGGCACAGCGACTTCACCGAGCAGGCCGCCGTCGACGTCACCGAGGAGCTGCTCGCCCTGCCCGACCGGCCGACGGCCCTGGTGTTCCCGAACGACTCCATGGCCGTCTGCGGCATCGGCACGGCGCAGCGCGCCGGGCTCCGGGTGCCCGGAGACCTGTCGGTCATCGGTTACGACAACCTCTCGCTCGGCCGCTGGGTCCACCCCCGGCTCACCACCGTCGACCAGCAGGTACAGCGCGTCGGTGCGGCCGCCGCGCTCACCCTGCTCGCCGGGTGCGGGGAGGACGTGCCCCCGCCGGTGCTCGACGGCCGACCGCGTCTGGTCGTACGGGAGTCGACGGGCCCCCTGACCTCCCCGACCTGAACCACCGCACCACCCCGCACCCCCCGCACATCGAAGAGGACCCAGAGACACCATGCGACGCCACAGCGCCCAGCTCACCCACGACTCCGCCGTCCTCCCGTGGCTCGGCGCCAACTTCTGGTCCCGGACCGGCGGGCCGCTGATGTGGCGGAACTACGAGCCGAAGACGGTCCGCGAGGAGCTTGCCGTGCTCGCGGAGCACGGCCTGAACATGACCCGGTCGTTCTTCTACTGGCCCGACTTCCACCCGGAGCCCGGACGGATCGACGAGGAACTCTGCGACCGCTTCCGGGACTTCCTGGACGCCCACCACGAGCTGGGCATGGGCACGGTCCCCACGTTCATCGTCGGCCACATGTCGGGCGAGAACTGGGACCCGGCGTGGCGTGGTGACCGGGATCTGTACGAGGACGTGTGGCTCGTCGGCCGGCAGGCGTGGTTCGTCTCGCAGATGACCCGCCGCTTCAAGGACCATCCGGCGGTGACCGGCTGGCTGATCACCAACGAGATGCCGGGCTACGGCCGGATCTACCAGGTCGACCCGCCGTCGAGCGACGTCGTGACCGCCTGGGCGCAGTTCATGTGCGACGCGGTGCGCGCGGCCGGCGGCACCCAGCCGGTGTCGCTGGGCGACGGCGCGTGGGGCATCGAGGTGACGGGCCGGGACAACGGCTTCTCGCTGCGGGAGACCGCCGAGTACGTCGACTTCGTGGGCCCGCACGTCTACCGCTCCGACACGGACCGGCCGCGCCAGCACTACCGGGCCGCGTTCGAGTGCGAGCTCGCCGCCGTCACCGGTCAGCCGGTCGTGCTGGAGGAGTTCGGGCTCTCCACGGACACGGTCTCGGCCGCGAACGCCGGGGTCTTCTACCGGCAGACGCTGCACAACTCGCTGCTCGGCGGGGCCACCGGCTGGATGGCCTGGAACAACACGGACTACGACGATCTGTGGGAGCAGTCGCCGTACGACCACCACCCCTTCGAGATGCACTTCGGGATCACCGACAGTACCGGGCGCCCGAAGGAGCCGCTGCGCGAACTGGCGGCCTTCGCGAAGGTCCTGGAGCAGGTCGACTTCCCGCGCTGCCGCCGTACCGACGCGGACGCGGCTCTCGTCGTGCCGGCCTTCCTGGAGCGGGGCTACCCGTACAGCCGGCCCGCCGACCGCCCGTTGATCTTCACCTCGCTGCACCAGGGTTACGTGGCGGCGCGCGGCGCCGACCTGCCGGTGGCGTTCGCGCGGGAGGCCGACGGACTGCCGGACGACGCCTCGCTGTATCTGCTGCCGTCGACCCGTCAGCTGACCACCCGCACCCGCCGTGCGCTGGAGCGCCGGGCGAGGGAGGGGGCCACGGTCTACCTGTCGTTCTGCTCGGGCGAGTACCCGACGACGCGCGGCCCGTGGTTCCACGACCTCGACGGGCTGTTCGGCGTGGAGCTCCAGCTGTCCTACGGTGTCGCCGAGCCGATCGAGGACGACGTCCTGGAGATGACGTTCACCGAGGACTTCGGCTCGATAGCCGCCGGCGAGGTGCTGACCTTCCCCGTCGCGGGCAACGAGGACAGCCGCGCCTATCTGCCGGTCGTCCCGGACGGCGCGCGGGTCGTCGCCACCGACGCGCACGGCCGCCCAGCGCTCCTGCGTCACGAGACGGGCGCCGGCCGCACGGTCCTGTCCACGTATCCGCTGGAGCACATGGCCGCCCATACGGCCCGCGCCAACCCCGAGCAGACCCACCGGCTGTACGCGGCGCTCGCCGAGCTGGCCGGGGCGGCGCGCCCGGTGACGGTGGACACCCCGTACGTCAGCGCCGACACGCTGGTCCGCGAGGACGGCGCGCGCTTCGTGTGGCTGGTGAGCCAGTCCGGCGAGGAGCTGACCGTACGCCCGTCGGCGGACGGGGAGCTGCGCGAGCTGACCGGCGGGGGCCCGGTGCGGGACGTGACCCTGGCTCCGTACGGCGTGCGCGTGCTCGGACTGCGCTGACCGCCCGGTCCTTGAGGAGGCTCCCGATGTCCGATCCCCTGTTCCGCGACCCGGAAGCGCCCGTCACCGACCGGGTGCGCGATCTGCTGTCGCGGATGACGCTCACCGAGAAGGTGGGCCAGGTCAACCAGCGGATGTACGGCTGGCACGCGTACGAGCGCACCCCGTCCGGCCACCGGCTGACCGACGCGTTCCGTGCGGAGGTGGCGGCCTACGACGGGATGGGCGCGCTGTACGGACTCCAGCGCGCCGACCCCTGGTCCGGGGTGACGGCGGAGACGGGGATCGGCGCCGCTGACGGGGCGCGGGTCTCGGACGCGGTGCAGCGGCACGTCGTCGAGAACACCCGGCTCGGCATACCGGTGCTGCTGGTCGAGGAGATGCCGCACGGCGTGCAGGCGCTGGACGGGACGGTGCTGCCGGTGAACCTGGCGGTCGGCGCCACCTGGAATCCGGAGCTGTACGAGGAGGCGGCGGCCCTCGCCGCCGGGCAGCTCCGGGCCCGGGGCGGCCACGTGGCGCTGGTGTCCGCGCTCGACCTGGTGCGGGATCCGCGCTGGGGCCGCGCCGAGGAGTGCTTCGGGGAGGACCCGTATCTGGCGGCGCGGTTCACCGAGGCGCTGGTGCGCGGGGTGCAGGGGCCGGCCGGTGACCGCATCGGCCGGGACCGGGCGGCCGTCGTGCTCAAGCACTTCGCCGGGCAGGGGGCCACGGTCGGCGGCCGCAACAGCGCGGCCACGGAGCTGGGCGCGCGGGAGCTGCACGAGATCCACCTCGTGGCGGCGCTGGCGGGCGTACGGGCCGGGGCGGCGGGCCTGATGGCCGCGTACAACGAGTTCGACGGCGTCCCGTGCGCGGCGAGCCGTCACCTGCTGACGGGGATCCTCCGGGAACGGTGGGGCTTCGGCGGCCTGGTGATGGCCGACGGGCTCGCGATCGACCGGCTGGTGCGGATGGCGGGTGATCCGGCGGCGGCCGGGGCGCTGGCGCTGCGGGCCGGGACCGACCTGAGCCTGTGGGACGACTGCTACCCCCGGCTGGCGGAGGCGGTCCGGCGCGGGCTGGTCGACGAGGCGACGCTCGACACGGCGGTCGGGCGCGTCCTGGCGCTGAAGTTCCGCCTCGGGCTGTTCGAGGATCCGTACACCGGCGCCCGGGTGACGGATCCCGCGCGCGTGGAGGAGCTGAGTGAGCGCCTCGCCCGCGAGTCCGTGACCCTCCTCGAACACGACGGGGTGACGCTGCCACTGGCCGATCGCCCCATCGGGACCGTCGCGGTGATCGGGCCGAACGCCGACTCCGTGCCGCAGCAGATCGGCGACTACACCGCGCCGCAACGGCCCGGCACGGGCGGCAGTGTGCTCGCCGGCCTCCGGGCCGCGGCGCCCGCCGGTACGGACGTCACGTACGCCCGGGGGTGCGGCCTCATCGGGGGCGACCGGTCGGAGCTGCCGGAGGCGGTGGCGCTGGCCTCCGCCGCCGATGTGGCGGTGCTGGTCCTCGGCGGGTCGAGCGCGCGCGAGTCCGGGACACGCTTCGACGCGAACGGGGCGGCCGTCGTCGCCTCCGGGAACCCGGTGGAGATGACGTGCGGCGAGGGCGTCGATCTGGCCGGACTCTCTCTGCCGGAGGGGCAGGCGGCGCTGCTGGACGCGGTCGTCGCGACGGGCACCCCGGTGGTCGTGGTGCTGGTCCAGGGCCGGCCGCACGCCCTGCCCGACCTCACCGGCAGGGCGGCGGCGGTGCTGAGCGCCTGGTATCCGGGCCCGTGGGGCGGGAGGGCGGTCGCGGACGTGCTGTTCGGCCGGTCGGACCCCCAGGGGAGGCTACCGGTCTCGGTGCCCCGCTCGGCGGCCCAACTGCCCGTGTTCTACAACGTGAAGGACCACGGCTACCGGGGTTACGTCGACCAGCCGGCCACCGCTCGTCATGCGTTCGGCCACGGGCTGTCCTACACGACGGTCGCATACGGCACGCCCCGGCTGTCCGTGCGGTCCCTGGCGGCGGACCGGTTCGACGGGCCGGCACCGCTGATCTGCACGGTCCGCGTCACCAACACGGGCGCCCGGCCCGTGCGGGAGACCGTCCAGCTCTACGTGCGCCGGGTGCTCGGCGGGTCTTCGTGGCCACGGGTGCGCGAACTGCGGGGCTTCGCCCGGGTGGAGCTGGCGCCGGGCGAGAGCACCGAGGTCGCCTTCCCCTTGGACGCGGCGGCGCTGGCCTCGTACACGTACGCGGGGGAATGGGCCGTGGAGCCGGGCGAGTTCGCGATCGAGACGGGGCCGTCGTCGCAGCGCACCCGGGCGGCCGGGCTCACGGTGACGCCTGCTCCCGCCCGGCCCGCAGACCGTCGATGACGACGGCGAGCATGCGTTCGCCGCGTTCCTGCCAGTCGGGCCCGTCGGCCTTCCACAGGAACGACACGAGCAGCAGCACCTCGTCGGCGTCGGCGTCGGGGCGCAGCTCCCCCGCCTCCTTGCAGGCGGTGAGCAGCAGGTCCAGCGCGGCGACGACCGGCGCGTAGTACTCGTTGCCCAGGTCGGCGCGGGTGGCGGCCTCGACGGCCAGGGACGCGCCGTGCTTGATCCGGCCGTAGGCGGCGAGGCGGCCGAACCAGAGGCGGAGCGCGTCGAGCGGCTCGTGCTCCGCGAGCAGAACCGGGGCGGCGTCGACGAGCGCCTCGACATCCTCCCGGTAGACGGCGACGAGCAGTGCCTCGCGGTTGGGGAAGTGCCGGTACATCGTGCCCTGGCCGATACCGACCGCCTTGGCGATCGACTGGAGTGTCGCGCCGGGGGTCTCGGTGAACGCGGTCCGCGCGGTGTCGATGATGCGCGCCCTGTTGTCCTGCGCGTCCGACCGCGTGGCACGGCGGCGTGGCTCCGTCATCGGCTCTCCCTCGTTCCGTGCGCACGGACGGCATTGCTTATCCGGACACGTGTCCGCTAACGTGGAAACCGTACTGGACACGTGTCCGCATAACAGTCTAGAGCGCCTGGAACGGAGATTCGGCATGCCTGGAACCGAGGGCAAGGTCGTGGCGGTCACAGGGGCGAGCAGCGGGATCGGCGCCGCCACCGCGCGCCTGCTGGCGGAGGGCGGAGCGAAGCTCGTACTCGGCGCCCGCCGGGAGGAACGGCTCGCGGCCCTGGCCGACGAGCTGCGGGAGAAGGGGTGCGAGGTGGCGTACACCGCGGTCGACGTCACCCGCCGCGAGGACCCGGCACGCCTGGTGGAGCTGGCCCGCGAACGCTTCGGCAGGCTGGACGTCCTCGTCGGCAACGCGGGGATCGGCCCGGTCTCACCGCTCGACGACCTGCGGGTGGACGACTGGGACGCGATGATCGACGTGAACGTCAAGGGGCTGCTGTACGGCATCGCGGCCGCCCTCCCCGTCTTCCGGAGCCAGGGACACGGCCAGTTCGTGCACACCCTCTCGACCGCGGCCTACCGGACGGTGCCCACCATGGCCGTCTACTCGGCCTCCAAGGTCGCCGCGCGCACCCTCACCGAGGGCCTGCGGCAGGAGGCCGGGCCGTCGATCCGGGTCTCCGCGGTCTCGCCGGGATTCGTGGCCACCGACTTCATCGACTCCGTGCCGGACGCGGACCTGCGTGCGCGGATGAACGAGTCGAAGGAGGAGACCGCCATCCCGCCGGCGGCGGTCGCGCGTGCCATCCGGTTCGCGATCGAGCAGCCCGACGACGTCGACGTCAACGAGATCGTGGTCCGCCCGACCGCCCAGGCCTGACCCGCCCCCGTCACCGCGTGTCGCGCAGCCGGAGAACTGACCCGGGACGGAGGCGGGCGCGGCGCCAGGGCGCCGGGCGGGCACCGGTCCCACGGGGTTCTCACTGCACGCGCGCGGAGCCCCGGCCCGAGCGGTCGTCCTTGTCCTCCTCGTCCCCGTCGTCGTCCGGGACGTGGACGTCGAAGACGTGGATGTTGATCTCGACGACCTCCAGACCGGTCATCGACTCCACCGCGTCCGTCACCTGGGCCCTGATCCGGTCGGCCAGCTTGTGGATCGGGACGCCGTACTCCACCTCCACGTCGACGTCGATCGCGGCCTCCTTCTCGCCCACTTCCACCTTGACGGAACGCCCGGCCCCCGAGGACCCCGACCTCCGCCCGGTGACCGCCCCCATGGCCTTGGAAGCCCCCCGGCCGACCGAATGCACGCCGTCGGTCTCGCGGATGGCGATTCCGGCGATGGTCGCGACGACACCGTCGGCGATGGTCGTCGTGCCGCGCCCGGCCTGCCCCGTGCTCCTGTCCGCGGTTGAACTCACGCCCTGGGTCCCGACATCAGCCATGACTGCCTCACAGAGAGTTGGTGCGGCGGGGCTGCTGGCGTCCCCGCCGGCTCTCATTTCACTGTGCGCCTGCCCGCCGCCGCCCGCCATCGAGACATACGCAGCGCTCTCCACCGCCACGCTCCGCGACCGGACGCCCGGTGGAACAGGGCGTGCGCAGCATCACCCTGGACAGCCGCCGTGACCGCCGGGTAACTTTTGACCAGGACTGAGCAAGCGCTTAGCCACCGCGACCGACGCTGAAGCTGACATCAGGAGGCATCCCGTGCGCCGTACGGTTTACAACGAGGACCACGAGGCGTTCCGGGAGACCATCCGCGCCTTCATCGAGTCCGAGGTCGTCCCCGTCTACGACGAGTGGTTCGCGGCGGGCCAGGCGCCCCGCGACTTCTACTACAAGCTCGCCGAGCTCGGCATCTTCGGCATCGAGGTGCCCGAGGAGTACGGCGGCGCGGGCGTGGAGTCCTTCAAGTTCGAGGCGATCCTGTACGAGGAGACCGCCCGCGCGGGCATCTCCTTCGGCGGCTCCGGGGTGCACGTCCTGCTCTGTCTGCCGTACCTCAAGGCGTACGCCACCGAGGAGCAGAAGAAGCGCTGGCTGCCGGACTTCGTCTCCGGCAGGTCGATGTACGCGATAGCCATGACCGAGCCGGGCACCGGGTCGGACCTGGCCGGCATGAAGACGACCGCCAAGCTCTCCGAGGACGGCACGCACTACGTCCTCAACGGTGCCAAGACCTTCATCACCGGTGGTGTGCACGCCGACAAGGTCATCGTCTGCGCCCGCACGGACGCCCCCAAGGCCGACGACCGCCGGCACGGCATCTCGCTCCTGGTGGTCGACACCAAGTCCGAGGGTTACTCGGTCGGCCGCAAGCTCGACAAGCTGGGCCTGAAGGTCTCCGACACCGCCGAACTGGCCTTCGTGGACGTCAAGGTGCCCGTCGAGGACCTGCTGGGCGAGGAGAACAAGGGCTTCTCCTACCTCGGCCAGAACCTCCCCCAGGAGCGCCTGGGCATCGCCGTCGGCGCGTACGCGCAGGCGAAGGCCGCCGTGCGGTTCGCCCAGCAGTACACGCAGGACCGCACCGTCTTCGGCAAGACCGTCGCGTCCTTCCAGAACACGAAGTTCGAGCTGGCCGCCTGCAAGGCCGAGGTCGACGCGGCCGAGGCCGTCTGCGACCGGGCGATCGAGGCCCTGGACGCCGGTGAGCTCACCCCCGCCGAGGCCGCCTCGGCGAAGCTGTTCTGCACCGAGGTCGCGCACCGCGTGATCGACCGCTGCCTCCAGCTGCACGGCGGCTACGGCTTCATGAACGAGTACCCGATCGCCCGCCTCTACACGGACAACCGGGTCAACCGCATCTACGGCGGCACCAGCGAGGTCATGAAGTCGATCATCGCCAAGTCCATGGGCCTCTGAGAACGGCTACGTTTCTCCTCCATGAGCGCAGCACTTGAATCCCTGCTCGATCTGCTCGACCTGGAGCAGATCGAGCAGGACATCTTCCGGGGCACGAGCCGTTCCGCGGTCGTGCCCCGTGTCTTCGGCGGCCAGGTCGCGGCCCAGGCCCTGGTCGCCGCCGGGCGTACGGTCCCCGAGGACCGTGGAGCCCACTCCCTCCACGCCTATTTCCTGCGCCCCGGGGATCCCGGCGCGCCGATCGTCTACAGCGTGGACCGGATCCGCGACGGGCGGTCCTTCACCACCCGCCGGGTCGTCGCCGTCCAGCACGGCAAGCCGATCTTCCACCTCTCGGCGTCCTTCCAGGTGCACGAGGAGGGCTTGGACCACCAGGCGGTCATGCCCCCGGCCCCGGACCCGGAGACCCTGCCGACCGCGGCGGAGATGCTGCCCCGCCACGCGCACCGCTTCACCGACCCGCGCATGGTGGACCGGCTGCTGGAGGCCAGGGCCGCGGTCGACCTGCGGTATGTGGACGCGCCGCCGTTCGCCACCGCCGGTGAGCCGCGCGAGCCTCGCTCCCAGGTCTGGTTCCGGACACACGGCAAGCTGGCGGACGACCCGCTGCTGCACGTCTGCATGGCGACGTACGTCTCCGACATGACGCTGCTCGACTCGGTGCTGCTCGCCCACGGGCGCGGCGGCTGGTCGGTGGGTGACGTGGTGGGCGCCAGCCTGGACCACGCGATGTGGTTCCACCGCCCCTTCCGGGCTGACGAGTGGCTGCTGTACGACCAGGAGTCACCCTCCTCGTCCGGTGGGCGCGGTCTCGGCCAGGCCAGGATCTGGACGGCGGACGGGAAGCTGGCCATCACGGTCATCCAGGAGGGCCTGGTCCGCGTCCCGAGGGACTGAAACCGCGCTATTCGGACATACTGCCGTCCATGAGTGACGAGCAGACCGGCGCCGGCGAGTCCACCTTCACCGTGGTGGTCGCGGCGGCCGCCAACCTCGGCATCGCGGTGGCGAAGCTGGTGGCGGGGCTGATCAGCGGTTCGAGCGCGATGCTGTCGGAGGCCGCGCACTCGGTCGCCGACACCGTCACCGAGGTCATGCTCCTGACCGCGCTGAAGCGCAGCGAGAAGCCCGCCGACGAGGACCATCCGCTGGGCTACGGCCCCGAGCGGTACATCTGGGCGATGCTCGCAGCCGTCGCGACGTTCGTGGGCGGCGCGGTGTTCTCCCTCTACGACGGGATCCACACCCTGCTGCGGGGTGAGGAACTCGGGGATCCGCTCGTGTCGTACCTCGTACTCGCGGTCGCCTTCCTGCTGGAGGGCTTCTCACTGCGTACGGGCGTCCGGCAGGTGCGCGGTGAGGCCGCGCGGCTCCGGATGCCCGCGCCGCACTATCTGCGCCGGACCCCGGACACGGCGGTCAAGGCCGTGGTGATGGAGGACTCGGCGGCGCTGGCCGGGCTGCTGCTGGCGGCGGGCGGCCTGCTCGGCGGGCAGCTCTCGGGCTCCGGGGTGTGGGACGGCATCGCCTCCGTCCTCATCGGCGTACTGCTGGTGTACGTGGCATGGGTGCTCTGCCGGTCCAACGCCCAGTTGCTGATCGGCCGGCCGCTGCCGGCCGGGATGCGGGACGGGGTGCGCGAGGAACTGCTCTCCGTGCCGCACGTCGTCGAGGTGGTGGAGCTGACCACGCTGATCCAGGGGCCGTCGGAGATGCTGGTCGCGGCGAAGATCGACTTCCGCGACGCGTCCACGGCCGCGCAGATCGAGTGGGCGTGCGAGGAGGCGGAGCAGCAGCTGCGGGAGCGCTACCCGTCGATCCGGCGGGTGTACCTGGACCCGACACCGGGGCGCGCCCAGCGCCTTGCGGCACGCGCCGACGGCTGAGCGGGGCGCCCCCGCACCGGCGCGGCCGGCCTGACTCACCGCCCGCCGGAGACATTGTGCCTATGTACCTTTTTACGTTTCATATCAATTTTTGGAATACCTCGGTGGTTCCTGAAATTACCCGAGGGCTCGAATTCCAGCCATGATCAGCGAATTCATTGCATCTGCGGCCAGGAACCGGTGTCCTTCTCAGGGTTGCCTCAACTCGCCCTGGCCGTACGCGGGCAGGGCATCCCCCCATCCACCGAGGACCTTGTGATGACGCACATATCGGAGGCCGGTCCCTGGGTACTGGCGCTGGCCATGACGGCCGTCGCCCTCACCCTGGCGCTCCTCCACCTCCGCACGCGCCGGTCGAACGCGGCACTGCGTGCTGAGGCTCTCACCGAAGCGCGGGCCGCGGCCGGCAGATACCAGGCACTGGAGGCCAATGCGCGGTCCGGCGCACAGGCGGCGGAGCAGGCTTCGGATGCCCGCTACCGGTCGATGGAAGCCACCCTCCTCGCCGAGGCGCAGGAGGCCGAGCGCGCCAGACTCGCCGCCGAGCAGCAGACCGGCCGGATGGGCGGGGAGCTGGCGTACTTCGTCGACACCCGGCTGCCGGCGCTCGTCACGCACCTGAGACACCGTCATGTGCCGGTCCCCGGAACGCAGGACCCGGAGCTCACCCACACCGACATCGGGGCCCTCCTGGAGCGGGCCCTGAACCAGGTCGCCCAGGTCGTCGTCGACACCGAGCAGCGGGTCGACGCCGGCGCCCAGGCCGTGCTGAGGGCCACCACCGCCGAGATCCAGGCCAAGTCCTACCGCCTCCAGGAGATGATCGAGGAGGCGCAGTTCACCTTCGACGACCCGGAGATCGCGAAACGGCTCGTATCGATGGACCGCACGAACGAGGAGAACCTCCGGCAGATCCAGGCGACCGGAGTGCTCTGCGGGGCGTGGCCGGGCCTGACACGGGAGGACTCCCACCTCGGTGACATCGTTGCCGGAGCCCAGTCCCGCATCGCGGGCTACCAGCGCGTCCAGATCACCAGCCAGCTCTCCGACCCGGTCGGGGTGGTGGCCCGGGCGGTGGAGCCGCTCGCCGTGATCGTCGCCGAGCTGCTCTCCAACGCGGTGCACCACACTCCTCAGGGCACGCGGCCCGTGGACGTCAGCCTGCACCAGGTGCAGGCGGGGGCGTGCGTGGTGATCGACGACCCGGGCGTGGGCATGACCGACGAGGAGCGGGAGTTCGCCGCGCGCATGCTCTCCGGTCAGCAGGGTGTCCTGCTGACCCATCTGGGAGATCCACCGCGCGCGGGGTTCGCCACGATCGGCCGTCTTGTGCAGCAGTTCGGCTTCACCGTCACTGTCGACAAGCCCTCGTCGTACGGCGGAGTGCGGGCCGTGGCGTTCGTCCCCGATCACCTGCTGATGCTGATGGATGAGGTGGCCCGGCCCATGTCGGCCATGTCCCCCGCCCTGCGCAAGCCCGAGCCGCCCAGGCAGGAGAGCCCCGCGCCGTCCCCGGCCGGCGGGACCGCCGGCGCGGTCGAACTGCCGCGGCGGCGACGCCAGCGAGCCGTTCAGGACACGGACCGGCCCGACCGGCAGGGCCCGGACCCGACGCCTGTGATCAGCCCGGACGAAGCGGCCCGGACGTGGGGCGCCTGGCAGACCGGCACCATGCGCGGATTCGAGGACGCGCACACCGACCAGGAAGAAGGCACGCAGCCATGACCGTCGTTCCCAAGCGCCCCCTCCTCAGGGACATGTCCTGGGTGCTCACCCCGCTTCTGGAGGTGCCGGGGGTCGTGCACGCCCTGGTCCTCTCCGGAGACGGGATGATCCAGGGCGCCACCCAGGCCCTCACCCGGGAGGCCGGGGAGGGCGCCTCCGCGATGGCCTCGGCCGTCCAGGGCGCCTGCAAGGAGCTGGTCAGGAAACTGGCGGGGCAGGAGGAGAGCCCCGTACTCCACCAGGTGGTGGTCAGCACGAACTACGGGTTCGCCTTCCTGATCCCCGCGGGCGACAACACGGTCATGGCGGTCTTCGCACAGCCGGCCGTGGACATGGGCGTCATCGCCCACGCCATGCAGGTGCAGGTCTCGAAGCTCGGCGACAAGGTGATGAACTCGCCTGCTCGGGCCCGGGGATGACGCCGGCGCCCCGCCGGCGGCTCGTACCGTCGTTCCTGGCCACCGACAGCGTCCAGCCGACGCGCAACACGCTGGACCGCCTGACCCTGCTGTCGTCCACCGGCGTCACCGCCGTGGACGACCTGACGCACGCGCAGCGCCGGCTGGTCGAACTCCTCCGGGGCGGCCCGCTGGCGCTGGTCGAGGTCGCCGCGCGCCTCGTGCTGCCGGTGAGCCTGGTCCGCGTCCTCGTGGCGGATCTCGTCGACAGTTCGCACCTGCACGCCCGCGCCCCCATCCCCGAAGCGAAGGCACACGATCCCCAGCTGCTAGAGAAGGTGCTCGATGGACTCCGCAGTATCCGATAACACCTTCCTCGACAGCGACGAGCAGACGCTGGTGAAGATCGTGGTGACCGGGCCTTTCGGCGTCGGGAAGACGACGCTGATCAACACGCTCTCCGAGACCGCTCCGCTGCACACCGAGGAGGTCATGACCCAGGCCGGTGCCGCGGCCGACGATCTCGCCGGGGTGCGGGACAAGGCCACCACCACGGTCGCCATCGACTTCGGCCGCAGGACGCTCCCCGGTGACCTGGTCCTCTACCTGTTCGGCACCCCGGGCCAGAAGAGGTTCAAGCCGCTCTGGGAGGACATCGCGCGCGGCGCCCTGGGCGCGGTGGTCCTGGTCGACACCCGCCGTCTCGACGACTCGTTCGACGTCATCGACATGATCGAGCAGCAGGGGCTGTCCTACGCCGTGGCCGTCAACAGCTTCCCCGACTCGCCCGACTACCCGCCCGAGGTGCTCCGCGACCACCTGGACCTGGAGTCGCACACCCCACTGGTCGTCTGCGACGCCCGTGAGACGACCTCGGCCGTGGACGTACTGATCGCGCTGGTGACCCACCTGCTCGCCGCCCACCCCGTCCTGGAAGCCTCATGAGCACCTACCTGCCCCTGGCCGTCCCCCTGTACGGCCCGGACTTCGCCGCGGATCCCGGGCGCGTCTACGCGCGCCTGCGCGCGTTCGGGCCGGTCGCCCCCGTCGAGGTGTCCCCCGGCGTCAGCGGCTATCTCGTCACCGACCGGGACGCCGCTCTCGCCGTGCTCAACGACCCCGACGTCTGGTCGAAGGACCCGCGGGTCTGGGAGAGCGGCCTCCCGGCCGACTCGCCGGTGAAGCCGATGATGGGGTGGCGGCCCAACGCCCTGTTCAACGACGGCGCCGAGCACCGTCGTTACCGGTCGGTCATCACCGACAGTTTCAGCCGGATCGAGCCGCACGACCTCCGTCGGCAGGTCGCGGAGACCGCGGACGGCCTGATCCAGGACTTCGCCGGCACGGGTGAGGTGGACCTGGTCGGTCAGTACGCCCGCCCGCTGCCGCTGGTGCTGTTCAACGCGATGTTCGGCATGCCGCCCGAGGACGGGCCCCGCCTGGTGGCCGCCATGGGTGGCCTGTTCGAGTCCGAGCCCGAGCACGCGATCAAGGCGAACGAGGACTTCGGCCGGTACATGGACGAGCTCATCGCGCTCAAGGTGAGACAGCGCGGCGAGGACCTGACGAGCTGGTTCATGGACCACCCCGCCGGTCTGGCGCCGGAGGAACTCGCCCACCAGGTGATCCTCACGATGGCCGCCGGGCAGGAGCCGACCACGAACCTGATCTCGAACGCGCTGTCGCGCATGCTGTCCAACCCGGACTACTACAGCAGCCTCTCCAACGGTGCCCGCACCGCCCGCGACGCCATCGACGACGTGCTGCGCCACGAGCCGCCGATGGCGAACTACAGCGCGCACTACCCGCGGCGCAACATGCAGATCGGCAGCACCTGGATCGCCGCCGACAGTCTGGTACTCATCTCGTACCACGCGGCGAACACCACCCCGGACGGTTACGACGGCGGCGAGCGCACCGACGGCGGCGCGCACCTCGCCTGGTCCTCCGGCCCGCACGCCTGCCCCGTCAAGCAGCCCGCCCTGCTCATCGCGATCACCGCGATCGAGAGGCTCACCAGCCACCTCGGTGACCTCGAACTCGCCGTGCCCCGCGAGAGCCTGCAATGGCGCCCCGGCCCCTTCCACCGCGCACTGGCACACCTCCCGGCCCGCTTCGGTCCCATCACGCCGCAGAAAACTGGAGTCACCCCATGGAGCAGCAGCCCCTCGTCCTCGACCCCGCCGGCCGCGACATCCACGGAGAGTCCGGTCTCCTCCGCGAGCGCGGGCCGGCGACCCGGGTCGTACTCCCCGGCCCCATAGACGCCTGGGCCGTCACCAGCCACTCGCTCCTCAAGGAACTCCTGACCGACGACCGCGTGACCAAGGATCCCCGCGCCTGGAACGCCTGGCAGCGCGGCGAGATCACCCCGGACATGTGGGTCTACACCTGGGTGGCGGTCAACAACATGTTCACCGCCGCGGGGCAGGACCACCGCCGCCTGCGCAAACTCATCACCCCCGCGTTCACCGCACGCCGCATCGAGGCGCTGCGGCCCGTCATCCAGAAGATCGCCGACCAGCTGCTGGACGACGTGGCGATCAGCTCCGACGGCACGGTGGACCTGCGCAGCTCCTACGCCCACCCGCTGCCGATGCAGGTCATCTGCCATCTGTTCGGGCTGCCGGAGGAACTGCGGCCGCGCATGGCCCAGTTGGTGGAGAAGGTCTTCGACACGACCATCGAGGACGCCGCGTCGAACTTCGCGGAGCTCCAGCAGATGCTGACCGGCCTCATCGCGAGCAAGCGGCAGAACCCCGGCGACGACATGACGAGCGTCCTGATCGCCACCCGTGACGAGGACGGCGCCCGCCTGAGCGAGGCCGAGCTGACCGACACCCTGCTGCTCATCATCAGCGCCGGCTTCGAGACCACCGTCAACCTCATCGGCAACGCCGTCCGCGCCCTGCTGGACCACCCCGAGCAGCGCCGGCAGGTCACCGAGGCCGGTGCGAAGCGCTGGAACGACGTCGTCGAGGAGACCCTGCGCTGGGAGCCGAGCGTGGCCCACCTGCCGCTGCGCTACGCCGTCGAGGACATCGACCTGCCGGACGGCCGGCGCATCGCCCGGGGTGAGGCGATCCTCGCCTCCTACGCCGCGGCGGGCCGGGAGCCGGCCCAGCACGGCCCGGACGCCGACCGGTTCGACATCGACCGGTTCGGCCGGGAGCACCTGGCGTTCGGCTACGGCGTCCACTTCTGCCTCGGGGCCCCGCTCGCGCGCCTGGAGGCCGATGTCGCCCTGACCACCCTGTTCGCCCGGTACCCGGACCTCTCCCCGGCGTCCCCCGCCGCGGACGTGCTCCCCGTGGAGTCGTTCATCGTCAACGGCGCTCAGCGCATCGACGTCACGCTGAACGGCCGGACCACGGTCTGAGCACGGGAGAGCCGAGGGGACGGGCCCGGCCGGCCGGTCCCGGTGACGTCCACCGGCCGGCCGGCTCGACGGGCTCACTCCCGCGTCGTCACTCCCGGTCCTCGGCGGGGAGCAGTCCGGCCGCGTCCAGGAGGTAGTCGGTCATCAGGTCGTAGTAGCGCGGGTCGGTGACGTGGTCGTCGAGCGGCACGGTGACCTGGAGGGTGCCCTCCGCCTCGCCGAGGAAGAGCGCGGGGTCGTTGCAGTCGGCGTAACCGATCGAGTCGATCCCGCGCTGTCCCGCGCACCCGGCCCATCCGTGGTCGGCCACGACCAGGTCGGGCCGGGGCCGGCCCTCGCGCTCCAGGCCGTCCAGGATGGCGGCCATCGGCACCGGTGAGTGCGTGTGCCACAGGGTCGCGCCGCGCTCCAGGACGGCGACGTCGGCGAACTGGAAGACCATGCCCTCGTCCGCCATCAGGCCGCCGGGGATCCGTACGATCTCGCATCCGGCGGTCCGCAGCGCGTCCCCGGTCCGCCGGTGCACGTCGAGCAGCCCGCCCGGGTGGCCGGTGGCGAGCAGCACCCGTTCCCGGCCGGCCGCCGCCTTCCGCAGCCGCGCGGCCATCCGGTCGAGGGCGTCGACCGTCAGCTCGGGGTCGATGGTGTCCTGACCCTGGCGGTGCTCGGGGTCGTCGTTCACCCCGCATCTCTCGGCCATCACGGCGAGGACGTCCTGCTCGTCGGTCCACCGGTCGCCGAGCTCCAGCCCCAGCCAGAAGTGGCGGTTGCCGTTGGCGAGCTGGCGGTAGTGGGAGAGGTTGTTGTCGCGGGGGGTGGCGACGTCGCCCGCGATACGTGTGCGGACGAGGTGCTCGACGAGTTCGGCGCGGCTGGGTATCGGCATGCACCCATTGTGCCGTCGGCGGCGCGCTGTGTGCCTGGTGTCTCGTACGGCGGAATCCCGCGGACGGTACGGCGTCCGGGTTACGAGGCCGCCGCCTCGAAGGCCCCGCGCGCCAGCCGGTGCAGCAGGGCGGCCGTGGCCGCCCTGCCCGGGAGGGCTTCCGGGCGGGTCAGGTGGGGGGTGGAGTTCAGCAGGCCGAACACGGCGTGGACGGTGACCCGGGCCTCGTTCTCCGCGAGGGCCGGGTAGAGGGCGCG
This sequence comes from Streptomyces sp. NPDC079167, assembly GCF_040686735.1. Taxonomy (NCBI): domain Bacteria; kingdom Bacillati; phylum Actinomycetota; class Actinomycetes; order Kitasatosporales; family Streptomycetaceae; genus Streptomyces; species Streptomyces sp. NPDC079167. Next base: position 758,118 of record NZ_JBFBLO010000001.1, read on the forward strand.
TACGGCCTCGACCCAGACCTCGACGTACTGCCGCTGGAGCTGGCGCACGCGCTTGCGGTCGGTGTCACGCAGGCGGTCCAGCTCGCGGTCGTGGAGGGTGATCAGGGGGCGGTCGTCCAGGGCGAAGTCGATGTGGCCCTCGATGAGCGCGTCCAGGAGCGCCTCCGGGGAGCCCTCGCGGGACGCGCCGTCCTCGGTGACGCGCAGCTTCCCGCCGGCCAGCAGGCGCTCGCTGATGCCGACGAGCAGTTCGGCGAGCATCGCGTCCTTGCCGGGGAAGTGGCGGTAGAGGCCGGGGCCGCTGATACCGACCGCCGCCCCTATCTCGTCGACCCCGACACCGTGGAAACCGCGCTCGGCGAAGAGGCGGGCGGCCTCCCGGAGGATCTGCTCGCGGCGGGTGGGAGCCGCGACACGGGCGGCGGCGTGGGTGCTCATGGGGATTCATTCTAGACAGGCGGGTTAGCGCTCGTTAACCTGAGCGTCATGCGTTAACGCTCATTAACGTTCATCCGATCACCGCGGTACGGGCAAGGGGGCTCGACAGGATGCAGCAGGCACCGGTCCTGGTGAGCGCGGCCGATCCCGCCTCGGAGGCCTGGCAGGCCAACGAGGCGGCGCATCACGCGCTCGCCGAGGAGCTGCGTACGCGGCTCGCCACAGCACGGCTGGGCGGGGGTGAGAAGGCCCGCGCCCGGCATGTGGCGCGCGGCAAGCTGCTGCCCCGGGAGCGGGTGGACACGCTGCTCGATCCGGGCTCGCCCTTCCTGGAGCTGGCCCCGCTCGCGGCCGAGGGGCTGTACGGGGGCGCGGCGCCGGCCGCCGGGGTGATCGCCGGAATCGGGCGGGTCAGCGGCCGGGAGTGCGTGATCGTCGCCAACGACGCGACCGTCAAGGGCGGCACGTACTACCCGATGACCGTGAAGAAGCACCTCCGCGCCCAGGAGGTGGCCCTGGAGAACCGGCTGCCCTGCCTGTACCTGGTGGACTCGGGGGGCGCCTTCCTCCCGATGCAGGACGAGGTCTTCCCCGACCGGGACCACTTCGGGCGGATCTTCTACAACCAGGCCCGGATGTCGGGCGCCGGCATCCCGCAGATCGCCGCGGTGCTCGGCTCGTGCACGGCGGGCGGGGCGTACGTCCCGGCCATGAGCGACGAGGCCGTCATCGTCCGGAACCAGGGCACGATCTTCCTGGGCGGCCCGCCGCTCGTGAAGGCGGCCACCGGTGAGGTCGTCACGGCCGAGGAGCTGGGCGGCGGCGAGGTCCACTCGCGTACGTCCGGGGTCACCGACCATCTCGCCGAGGACGACGCGCACGCGCTGCGGATCGTGCGGAACATCGTCGCGACCCTCCCCGGCCGGGGGCCGCTCCCCTGGTCCGTGGAGCCAGCCGAGGAGCCGAAGGCGGACCCCGCCGGCCTGTACGGCGCGGTGCCCGTCGACTCGCGTACGCCCTACGACGTGCGTGAGGTCATCGCCCGGGTCGTGGACGGCTCCCGCTTCCAGGAGTTCAAGGCGGAGTACGGCCAGACGCTGATCACCGGCTTCGCCCGGATCCACGGCCATCCCGTCGGGATCGTCGCGAACAACGGCATCCTGTTCTCGGAGTCCGCCCAGAAGGGCGCCCACTTCATCGAGCTGTGCGACCAGCGCGGCATCCCGCTGGTGTTCCTCCAGAACATCTCCGGCTTCATGGTCGGCCGTGACTACGAGGCCGGGGGCATCGCCAAGCACGGCGCCAAGATGGTCACGGCCGTGGCGTGCACCAGGGTCCCGAAGCTGACGGTCGTGGTCGGCGGGTCGTACGGCGCGGGGAACTACTCCATGTGCGGCCGGGCCTACGGGCCGCGCTTCCTGTGGATGTGGCCCAACGCCAAGATCTCGGTCATGGGCGGCGAGCAGGCCGCCTCCGTGCTGGCCACCGTCAAGCGCGACCAGATCGAGGGCCGCGGCGAGGAGTGGCCCGCCGAGGAGGAAGAGGCGTTCAAGGACCCCGTCCGCGCTCAGTACGAGCAGCAGGGCAACGCCTACTACGCCACCGCCCGGCTGTGGGACGACGGTGTGATCGACCCCGTGGAGACCCGGCAGGTGCTGGGGCTCGCCCTGACCGCGTGTGCCAACGCCCCGCTGGGCGACCCCCAGTTCGGCGTCTTCCGGATGTGATGTGAGGACTTCCATGTTCAGCACTGTTCTGGTCGCCAACCGTGGCGAGATCGCGGTCCGGGTCATCCGGACCCTGCGCGAGCTCGGCGTGCGGTCGGTCGCCGTCTTCAGCGACGCGGACGCGGACGCCCGGCACGTCCGGGAGGCGGACACGGCGGTACGGATCGGGCCGGCGCCCGCCGCCGAGAGCTATCTGTCGGTGGAGCGGCTGCTGGACGCCGCCCGCCGCACGGGCGCGGAGGCGGTTCACCCGGGCTACGGCTTCCTCGCGGAGAACGCGGCCTTCGCCCGGGCGTGCGCGGAGGCGGGGCTGGTCTTCATCGGCCCGCCCGCCTCCGCGATCGCGCTGATGGGCGACAAGATCCGCGCCAAGGAGACCGTCGCCGCGGCCGGGGTGCCGGTGGTGCCCGGCTCCTCCGGGAGCGGGCTCACCGACGCCCAGCTGGGCGCGGCCGCCCGCGAGATCGGGATGCCCGTCCTGCTGAAGCCCTCGGCGGGCGGCGGCGGCAAGGGCATGCGGCTGGTGCGCGAGGAGAGGCTGCTCGCCGACGAGATCACGGCGGCCCGGCGCGAGGCGCGCGCCTCGTTCGGTGACGACACGCTCCTCGTGGAGCGGTGGATCGACCGGCCGCGCCACATCGAGATCCAGGTCCTGGCCGACGGCCACGGCAACGTGGTGCACCTCGGCGAGCGCGAGTGCTCCCTCCAGCGCCGCCACCAGAAGATCATCGAGGAGGCCCCCTCGGTCCTGCTCGACGAGACGACCCGGGCCGCGATGGGCGAGGCGGCCGTGCAGGCGGCCCGCTCCTGCGGATATGTCGGGGCGGGCACGGTCGAGTTCATCGTCCCGGGCAGCGACCCCTCCTCGTACTACTTCATGGAGATGAACACCCGCCTCCAGGTCGAGCACCCGGTCACCGAGCTGGTCACCGGGCTCGACCTGGTGGAGTGGCAGTTGCGGGTCGCCTCCGGAGACCGACTGCCCTACGGCCAGGGCGACATCACGCTCACCGGGCACGCCGTCGAGGCCCGGGTCTGCGCGGAGGACCCGGCGCGCGGCTTCCTGCCGTCCGGCGGCACGGTGCTCGCGCTGCACGAGCCGGCGGGCGGCGGGGTGCGGACCGACTCGGGGCTCAGCGAGGGCGTGCCGGTCGGCAGCACGTACGACCCGATGCTGTCGAAGGTCATCGCCTACGGCCCCGACCGGGCGACCGCCCTGCGCCGGCTGCGGGCGGCGCTCGCGGACACGGTGGTGCTGGGCGTCCCGACGAACGCCGGGTTCCTGCGGCGGCTGCTGGCCCATCCGGCGGTGGCAGCGGGCGATCTGGACACCGGCCTCGTGGAGCGGGAGGCGGACGGCCTGGTCCCAGACGGGGTTCCGGAGGAGGTGTACGCGGCGGCGGCGCTGCTGCGGCAGCCGTCCCCCGTTCCCGCCGGCGGCTGGGTCGATCCGTTCTCGGTGCCCAGCGGCTGGCGGCTGGGCGGCACTCCCGCGGAAACCTTCCACCACTTCCGCGTCCCCGGCCATGACCCGGTGCGCGTGGGTCTGCGTACGGGCGCGGGGTCCACGGCGGCGCTGACGTTCGGCCACGCCGGGGACCGGGAGGAGCCCGTGGACACGTGCGGTCCGGTGCCCTCGCTGCCGGGCGCGGAGCGGTCCCGGCTGGTCGAGGCGTCCGGGAGGCGGGTCGTCGTCGAACTCGACGGCCTGACCCACACGTTCAGCCTGGCGTCGTCCCCGGACGGTATCTGGCTCGGCCGGGACGGGGACGCCTGGCACGTCCAGGACCACGACCCGGTCGAGGCGTCCCTCAGCGGCGCCGCCCGTTCGGGCGCCGACACGCTCGCCGCGCCCATGCCCGGCACCGTGACGGTGGTGAAGGTGGCGGTCGGGGACGAGGTCGTGGCCGGGCAGAGCCTGCTGGTCGTCGAGGCGATGAAGATGGAGCACGTCATCTCCGCCCCGCACGCGGGGACCGTCACCGAGCTGGACGTCATCGCCGGTGCCACGGTCGCCATGGACCAGGTCCTGGCCGTGGTGGCCCCGAGGGAGGAATCGTGACCGACACCGGTCTGCCCATGACGGTGCCCGCGCCGGGGCTGCCCGCCCGGATCCGCATCCATGAGGTCGGCGCCCGCGACGGACTGCAGAACGAGAAGACCGTCGTACCGACCGGGGTGAAGGCGGAGTTCGTCCGCCGTCTCGCGGAGGCCGGGCTCTCCACGATCGAGGCGACCAGCTTCGTCCATCCGAAGTGGGTTCCCCAACTGGCGGACGCGGAGCAGCTGTTCCCGATGCTCGGCGAGATCGCCGACGTCGGGGACGTGGCCCTGCCCGTCCTGGTGCCCAACGAACGCGGCCTGGACCGGGCGCTCGCGCTCGGTGCCCGCAGGATCGCCGTGTTCGGTTCGGCGACGGAGACGTTCGCCGCCCGCAACCTCAACCGCACGGTGGACGAGTCGCTCGCCATGTTCGAGCCGGTGGTGGCCCGGGCGAAGGCGGCCGGGGTGCATGTGCGCGGCTACCTCTCGATGTGTTTCGGCGACCCGTGGGAGGGCGCCGTGCCCGTCGCGCAGGTCGTCCGGGTGGCCAGGGCGCTGATGGACCTCGGCTGTGACGAGCTCTCCCTCGGCGACACGATCGGTGTGGCCACCCCGGGCCATGTGACGGCGCTGCTGACCGCGCTGAACGAGTCGGGAGTCGCCACCGGCACGATCGGGGTGCACTTCCACGACACGTACGGCCAGGCGCTCTCCAACACCCTGGCCGCGCTCCAGCACGGTGTGACGACCGTGGACGCCTCGGCGGGCGGCCTCGGCGGCTGCCCGTACGCGAAGAGCGCGACCGGCAATCTCGCCACCGAGGATCTCGTGTGGATGCTCGACGGCCTCGGTGTCGAAACCGGGGTCGATCTCGGCGCACTCACCGCCACCAGCGTGTGGATGGCCGAACAGCTGGGCCGCCCGAGCCCTTCCCGTACCGTCCGCGCGCTGTCCCACAAGGAGTGAACGACACATGTCCCTTGACCACCGGCTGACCGCCGAGCACGAGGAACTGCGCCGTACCGTCGAGGAGTTCGCACACGATGTGATCGCCCCGAAGATCGGCGACTTCTACGAGCGCCATGAGTTCCCGTACGAGATCGTGCGGGAGATGGGGCGCATGGGCCTGTTCGGCCTGCCCTTCCCCGAGGAGTACGGCGGCATGGGCGGCGACTACCTCGCGCTCGGGATCGCCCTGGAGGAGCTGGCCCGGGTCGACTCCTCCGTGGCGATCACGCTGGAGGCGGGTGTCTCGCTCGGCGCCATGCCGGTCTTCCGCTTCGGGACCGAGGAGCAGAAGCAGCGGTGGCTGCCGAAGCTCTGTGCGGGCGAGGCGCTCGGCGCGTTCGGCCTGACGGAGCCGGACGGCGGTTCGGACGCGGGCGGAACGCGGACGACGGCCGTGCTGGACGAGGCCGCCGGCGAGTGGGTGATCAACGGCTCCAAGTGCTTCATCACCAACTCGGGTACGGACATCACGGAGCTGGTCACGGTGACGGCGGTCACCGGCCGCAAGGAGAACGGCGCCCCGCGCATCTCCGCGATCATCGTCCCGTCGGGCACCCCCGGCTTCACGGTGGCCGCCCCGTACTCCAAGGTCGGCTGGAACGCCTCGGACACCCGTGAGCTGTCCTTCTCCGACGTCCGCGTCCCGGCGGCGAACCTGCTGGGCGAGGAGGGCCGTGGTTACGCGCAGTTCCTGCGGATCCTGGACGAGGGCCGGATCGCGATCTCGGCGCTGTCGACGGGCCTGGCGCAGGGCTGTGTGGACGAGTCGCTGAAGTACGCGAGGGAACGCCACGCCTTCGGGAAGCCGATCGGCGCCAACCAGGCCATCCAGTTCAAGATCGCGGACATGGAGACGCGGGCGCACATGGCCCGGGTCGGCTGGCGGGACGCGGCCTCGCGGCTGGTGGCGGGCGAGCCGTTCAAGAAGGAGGCGGCGATCGCGAAGCTGTACTCCTCGACGGTGGCGGTGGACAACGCCCGCGAGGCTACGCAGATCCACGGCGGCTACGGCTTCATGAACGAGTACCCGGTGGCCCGGATGTGGCGCGACTCCAAGATCCTGGAGATCGGCGAGGGCACGAGCGAGGTCCAGCGGATGCTGATCGCCCGCGAGCTGGGCATGGACGCCTGACGAACGCGGAGCTGCACGTGGACGACGACTTCGGCGCGATCTCCAAGGTGTGCCCCGGCATCGACATCCCGCGTCTCCAGCCGGTCACCGGCTGAGCCGGACGCTCCAGGCAGCCGCCTTCCCTGGTCACGGGGGAGGCGGCTTTCCCGTGGGCCGGTAACGGAACGGCCGCTGCCTCTTGCCCTCCACGTCCGCGCTATGTGAGGTTAGGCTAGCCTTCCTTCGAATCGTCAGCGGGCGCCCTGGGGCGCGTACGAAAGCAGACCCACTCATGTCCAACCTCCGGACCAGCCCACTCTCCCGCCGCGGCCTGCTGGCCGCCGGTGGTGCCGTCGGTCTCGGTGCCGTCCTCGCAGCCTGTGGCGACGGCGACGAGAAGAGCTCCGCCTCGGGTACGGGTGCGGAGAAATCCGGCCCCTGGTCCTTCAAGGACGACCGCGGGCAGACGGCGAAGGCCGATTCCGTACCGAAGAACATAGTCGCGTTCATCGGTGTGGCCGCCGCGCTCCACGACTACGGGGTCGAGGTCAAGGGTGTCTTCGGTCCGACGAAGACCTCCGACGGCAAGGCCGATGTGCAGGCCGGCGACCTGGACATCAGCAAGGTCGAGGTGCTCGGCAACGTCTGGGGCGAGTTCAACGTCGAGAAGTACGCCGGTCTCGCGCCGGAACTCCTCGTCACCGCCATGTGGGAGAAGGACGCCCTCTGGTACGTGCCGGACCAGTCCAAGGACAAGATCCTCAAGCTGGCCCCGAGCGTCGCCCTGTGGGCCGCGCAGACCACCGTGCCGAAGGCGATCCAGCGTCATGAGGACCTCGCCGCCTCCCTCGGTGCCGACATCAAGGCCAAGAAGGTCACCGACGCCAAGGCCGCGTTCGAGAAGGCGGCGGCCCGGCTGCGCGCCGCCGCCAAGTCCCAGCCGAACATCAAGGTCATGGTCGGCTCGGCCAGCCAGGACCTGTTCTACGTCTCCCTCGCCAAGACGTCCGCCGACACCCTGTACTTCCAGGAGCTCGGCGTGCAGTTCGTCGAGCCGAAGGTCAACGCGGCCGGCTTCTTCGAGGAGCTGAGCTGGGAGAACGTCGACAAGTACGACGCCGACATCATCATGATGGACAACCGCTCCTCGGCCCTGCAGCCCGACGCCCTGACCTCCAAGCCGACCTGGGCCCAGCTGCCCGCCGTCAAGGCCGGCCAGGTCGTCCCGCGTACGACGGAGCCCATCTACTCCTACGACAAGTGCGCGCCGATCCTCGACGCCCTCGCCGAGGCCATCGAGAAGGCCAAGAAGGTCAGCTGACCCTCCGGCCCTGCCGGGAGCGGATCCCGGCAGGGCCTTCGCCGTTCCGGTTCCCGGGAGGACCCCTCGCATGACGACCGCCACCGCACCCGCCGTCGCCCCCTACCGGTTCTTCGGCCTGACGGTCCTGAGGACCAGCAGGCTGAGCCCCTCCATGCGCAGAATCACCTTCGGCGGACCGGGGAGCGAGGGCTTCGTCGCCGGGGGCAGGGACCAGAGCCTCTCGATCTTCCTGCCGCACCCGGGCCGGACCGAGGCCGTCGTCCCGGTCGACGAGAACGGTGAGTGGTTCGCCGCCTGGCGGGCCCAGCCCCCGGAGGTCCGGGCCCTGATGCGGTCGTACACCGTGCGCGCCCAGCGGTACGCCCCGGACGGCTCGACCGAGATCGACATCGACTTCGCCCTCCACGCGGACGGCGGACCGGCCTGCCGTTGGGCCGAGGCGGCCGCACCGGGGCAGCGGCTCACCGTGCTGGGCCCGACCGGCGAGGACAACAACGGCATCCGCTTCCAGCCGCCGCAGGACACCGGCTGCGTCCTGATCTGCGCCGACGAGACGGCGCTTCCCGCCGCCTCGGCCGCCCTGGAATGGCTCCCGGCCGGCACGAAGGCCAGGGTCTGGCTGGAGGTCCCGCACACCCAGGACCGGCTGGACATCCGCACCGAGGCCGACGCGCACATCACCTGGCTCGTACGGGAGGAGGGCGCCCCCTCCGCCGTGGACGCCGTGCGCGCCGCCGCACTGCCCGAGGGCACTCCGTACGTCTGGATCGCCGGCGAGTCGTCCGGGGTAAAGGCGCTGCGCCGCCACTTCGTGCGGGAGCGGGAGTTCGACCGCAGGCGCGTCACCTTCACCGGCTACTGGCGGCGCGGGCTGAACGAGGAGCAGCTGAGGGAGCAAGCGGCGCGGGTCGCCTCGTAACCGCTGCCCGGCCCGGCGGAACCGCTTCGAGCGGACCGGGCAGTCGGTTACGCAGTGGCGCGAGGCCGGCAGCCCCCTCGCCGGATCCCCTCCACGCTGGCCGGAACCGCGCACCGGCCGGCCGAGGAACCGACCGCGGCCGCACAGCTCACCGTGGCCGGTTTCCGGGCGGTGGGGACCGGCACGACCGAGGGGTACCCCCGTTTTGCCGCCAACGGCGGGCAGCCCGGCTTCGCCCCTCTCCCCCTCGCGGCCACTGAGGCCGAATGATGAGAACGTAACGGACATTCCCACCCCTTCGACTCTCCAGGATGAGATTCCTGCCCGATATCGGGCAGATTTCTTGCGTAGCGCCTCCGATCCACGCAATATCGACGAGTGCTCGAACACCGCCCCACGCATGACGACCTCATCGACCACCTCGTACGCTCCACCGCGCTCCAGCGCGGCGAGGCCGCCCGGGTGATCCTCGACGTGCTGGCGTACTTCGACGAGACGACCGAGACCTTCGTCCGGCGCCGCCACCGCGAACTGCAGTCCGGCGGCCTGGTGAACACGGAGATCTTCGAGCGGATCGCGGCCGAACTGCCGCACCGCGCGGTGGCGCCGCAGGAGCTCTCGCTCCGCCAGTTGCGCCGCATCGTCTACGGCTGAGCGGGACGGCCCGGGCACCGGTCTTTTTGTACGTCGATGGAGGGCAGGACCCATGTGCGGGATCGTCGGATACATCGGGAAGCGTGACGTGGCTCCGCTGCTGCTGGAAGGCCTCCAGCGGCTGGAGTACCGGGGGTACGACTCCGCGGGCATCGTCATCACGGGCAAGGCCGCGGCCGGGAAGCCCGGCGTCCTGAAGATGGTCAAGGCCAAAGGCCGGGTCCGTGAGCTGGAGGCCCGGGTGCCCAAGCGGTTCGCCGGCACCACCGGCATCGCCCACACCCGCTGGGCCACGCACGGCGCCCCGAGCGACGAGAACGCGCACCCCCACCTGGACGCGGAGAGCAAGGTCGCCGTCGTCCACAACGGCATCATCGACAACGCCTCCGAGCTCCGGGCGAAGCTCGTCGCCGACGGTGTCGTCTTCCTCTCGGAGACCGACACCGAGGTGCTGGTCCACCTGATCTCCCGCGCGGCCGCGCTGACGCTGGAGGAGAAGGTCCGCGAGGCGCTGAAGTCCGTCGAGGGCACGTACGGCATCGCCGTCCTGCACGCCGACTTCAACGACCGCATCGTCGTCGCCCGCAACGGCTCCCCGGTCGTCCTCGGCATCGGCGAGAAGGAGATGTTCGTCGCCTCCGACGTGGCCGCCCTGGTCGCGCACACCCGCCAGATCGTCACCCTGGACGACGGCGAGATGGCCACCCTCAAGGCCGACGACTTCCGTACGTACACCACGGAGGGCTCCACCACGACGGCCACGCCGACCACCGTGGAGTGGGAGGCCGAGTCGTACGACATGGGCGGCCACGACACGTACATGCACAAGGAGATCTCCGAGCAGGCCGACGCCGTGGACCGCGTGCTGCGCGGCCGCATCGACGACCGTTTCTCCACCGTGCACCTGGGCGGCCTGAACCTGGACGCCCGCGAGGCGCGCGGGGTCCGCCGGATCAAGATCCTGGGCTGCGGCACCTCGTACCACGCGGGCATGATCGGCGCCGGCCTCATCGAGGAGCTGGCCCGCATCCCCGCGGACGCTGAGCCCGCGTCCGAGTTCCGCTACCGCAACCCGGTCGTGGACCCCGACACCCTGTACGTCGCCGTCTCCCAGTCCGGCGAGACCTACGACGTGCTGGCCGCCGTGCAGGAGCTCAAGCGCAAGGGCGCCCGTGTCCTGGGCGTCGTGAACGTCGTCGGCTCGGCGATCGCCCGCGAGGCGGACGGCGGCATGTACGTCCACGCGGGTCCCGAGGTCTGCGTCGTCTCCACCAAGTGCTTCACCAACACCGTCGTCGCCTTCGCGCTGCTCGCCCTGCACCTGGGCCGCATCCGCGACCTGTCGGTGGCCGACGGCAAGCGGATCATCGAGGGCCTGCGCAAGCTGCCGGAGCAGATCGGTCAGATCCTCGAATCCGAGGACGAGATCAAGAAGCTGGCCGAGGAGTACGCCGGTGCGCAGTCGATGATGTTCATCGGCCGCGTCCGGGGCTACCCGGTCGCGCTGGAGGCATCCCTGAAGCTCAAGGAGATCTCGTACATCCACGCCGAGGCCTACCCCGCCTCGGAGCTCAAGCACGGGCCTCTCGCGCTCATCGAGCCGGCGCTCCCCACCGTCGCGATCGTCCCGGACGACGACCTGCTGGAGAAGAACCGCGCCGCGCTGGAGGAGATCAAGGCCCGCAGCGGACGCATCCTCGCCGTCGCCCACCGCGAGCAGGAGAAGGCCGACCACACGATCGTCGTCCCGAAGAACGAGAACGAGCTGGACCCGATCCTGATGGGCATCCCGCTGCAGCTGCTCGCCTACCACACGGCCCTGGCCATGGGCCGTGACATCGACAAGCCGCGCAACCTGGCGAAGTCGGTCACCGTCGAGTAGCGGACACCGTCCCGACGCGCGCACAAAGGCCCCTGACGTGCCGTCAGGGGCCTTTGTGCGCGCTCAGGGCCGCTCAGGGGATGACGATGACCGGGCGCTGGGCGCGGCGCGCGAGACGGCCGGCCACGGACCCGAAGATGCGGCCCACGATGCCGTGCGTCGAGCCGACGACGATCGCGTCGGCCGAATACTCGCGGCCGACCTCCTCCAGCTCGTGGCAGATGTCCCCGCCTCGCTCCACGAGGACCCAGGGCACCTCGGAGAGATAGTCCGCGCAGGCCAGCTCCAGGCCGAGGACCTCGGTGCGGTGGTCCGGGACGTCGACGAAGACGGGCGGCTCACAGCCGGCCCAGACGGTGGTCGGCAGCCGGTTGGCCACATGGACGATGATCAGCCCGGAGCTGTGCCGGTTCGCCATTCCGATGGCGTACGCGAGGGCTCGTTCGCTGGACATGGAGCCGTCGAAACCGACCACGACGCCATGCCGGAAGGCGGGATCGCAGGAAGGGCGCGACTCTTCGACCGTCTGCGGTTCCGACCCGGGGTCGGCTACCTGCTTGCGGTCTGCGGGTTCAGGGATTTCGTGACCGGCCATCGGTGTCTCGGCGAAGAGAGTCCTCGTGAGGAGGGAGCGGTTTGGAGGTGTACCTGCGCGCGGTGGAGCTGTGTCCGGGAAACATCTTCCCAACCCCCTACCCCCAAGGGTACGGCGCCACTCCTCCACTGCCCAGCGCTCACACATCGCGGGCGGCGATGGAGGGAGCATGCCGGAGAGTGCCCCGGTATGGCAATGCCGGTTGCGTCGTACATCCAGCTCGTGGAGGCTTCGACGGGTTCCGGTCACGGTGTCCGGCCGGCGCCCGCCGTGATCCGGGCGGGGCGGCCGAATGTGTCGCCCACCCCTCCGGCAGGGGCCGTCACACCCCGCCATCATGCAATTGCACATCGTTCACCCAGGGCGCCCGGACGGCCTCAAGAGGCCCCGGAGGCGCGTGCGTGCTCCTGTGAACAGGGGGCGTACGCCGGTCGCATGACTGGATTACGCGCACGCACCCATCGGTTTTCAGCCAACTTCACGTTCACCCCGTTCCCTTGGGGTAACAGCCGCCCAACCCACGTGCCACCAGGCAGGAATAGACCGCGCGGTACGCTTTGACCCTATGGGGACGGGCCATGATCGCCATGCGCCCTTCCCTGTGGGGCTCGCGGGTGAAACGCTTCGTGATCGAACGCTTCGCGCCAAGTTGCCTTGTCGACATAGTGCCGGTGGGGGAACGTGTCACGTCGGGACCATGGGACGCAGTAGATTCGATCTTGAGTGTCGAGGACTGGGGACGCGTGCGAGACCGAGGGGAAACGTGCAGGAGCGACAGGCCCGCAGGGACCAGGAAGACGCGAACACCGAGGGGGGCTTAGCGTCATGAGCCAGGACTCCGCCACCGCAACGGAGGCGTCACGGAAGCTGACCGGGCGGCGACGCCGGGAAGTCGTAGCCGTACTGCTGTTCAGTGGCGGCCCTATCTTCGAGAGCTCCATTCCGCTCTCGGTTTTCGGAATCGACCGGCAGGACGCGGGCGTTCCGCGCTACCGCCTGCTGGTCTGCGGGGGTGAGGAAGGACCGCTGCGCACCACCGGCGGTCTGGAACTCAGCGCACCGTACGGCCTGGAGGCGATCAGCAGGGCGGGCACCGTCGTGGTGCCGGCCTGGCGGTCGATCACCTCCCCGCCGCCCGCAGAGGCCCTGGACGCGCTGCGCCGCGCCCATGAGGAGGGTGCCCGCATCGTCGGACTCTGCACGGGGGCCTTCGTGCTCGCCGCGGCCGGCCTGCTGGACGGCCGCCCGGCCACCACTCACTGGATGTACGCACCGACGCTGGCCAAGCGCTATCCGTCGGTGCACGTCGATCCGCGTGAGCTGTTCGTCGACGACGGCGATGTGCTCACCTCGGCCGGAACGGCGGCCGGAATCGATCTGTGCCTCCACATAGTCCGTACCGACCACGGCACCGAGGCGGCAGGGGCCCTGGCCCGCCGGCTCGTCGTACCACCGCGGCGCAGTGGCGGCCAGGAGCGCTACCTCGACAGGTCTTTACCCGAAGAGATCGGCTCCGACCCGCTCGCCGAGGTCGTGGCCTGGGCGCTGGAGCATCTCCACGAGCAGTTCGACGTGGAGACGCTGGCCGCGCGTGCCTACATGAGCCGGCGGACCTTCGACCGCAGGTTCCGCTCGCTCACGGGCAGCGCCCCGCTCCAGTGGCTCATCACCCAGCGCGTGCTGCAGGCGCAGCGGCTGCTCGAGACCTCCGACTACTCCGTAGACGAGGTCGCCGGCCGCTGCGGCTTCCGCTCGCCGGTCGCGCTGCGCGGGCACTTCCGCCGCCAGCTGGGCTCCTCCCCCGCCGCGTACCGGGCCGCCTACCGGGCCCGCCGTCCGCAGGGCGGGGCGCTGGAGAGCGTCGCCACGGTGATCGAGACGTCCGTACCCGTCCAGGGCACGGCGTCGAGCCGGCGGGCCGCCGCGGCGTCCTCACCCGGCCCGTCGCCGGTCACCGCGAACGCCGCTGCGGGCAGCCCGGCGGACCGTCCCGGACCGGGCCCGGAGGCGTACGCTCCGGGCCGCCCGGCCCTGCCGGGGCAGCGCAGCGCCCCGTAGGGTGGGGCCCATGAACGACCGTATGGTGTGGATCGACTGCGAGATGACCGGGCTCTCGCTGACGGACGACGCACTCGTCGAGGTGGCCGCCCTGGTCACCGACTCGGAACTGAACGTGCTCGGTGAAGGGGTGGACATCGTGATCCGCCCGCCGGACGCGGCCCTGGAGACCATGCCCGAGGTGGTGCGGCAGATGCACACCGCCTCGGGCCTCCTCGACGAGCTGGCCGGGGGCACGACCCTGGCCGACGCGGAGGAGCGGGTCATGGCCTACATCCGCGAGCACGTGAAGGAGCCGGGCAAGGCCCCGCTGTGCGGAAACTCCGTCGGCACCGACCGGGGCTTCCTGGCGCGTGACATGCCGTCGCTGGAGGGCTACCTCCACTACCGGATCGTCGATGTGTCCTCGGTCAAGGAGCTGGCGCGCCGCTGGTACCCGAGGGCGTACTTCAACAGTCCGGAGAAGAACGGCAACCACCGGGCGCTCGCCGACATCCGCGACTCCATCACGGAGCTGCGCTACTACCGGGAGGCGGTCTTCGTGCCGCAGCCCGGCCCGGACTCGGCCCGTGCCAAGGAGATCGCGGCGCGCCACACGCCGGCCGCCGGGCAGTAGGCACACACCCGCTGGTCACGGGCCTTCCGAGGCCCGTGCACCCGCGCCGGAGAACTGGGGCGCGAGCACCCGCTCGGACCCTGTACACTTTTTCTCGGCCGGTCAGGAAAGCGACCGGGCGACATGGTGGGTATAGCTCAGCTGGCAGAGCACCTGGTTGTGGTCCAGGATGTCGCGGGTTCAAGTCCCGTTACTCACCCTGAACGATCAGCCCCTGACCTGGGAAAACAGGTCAGGGGCTGATTGCGTTCCGGTCTTGCCGTCCTCGGGTCCGGGCTGCTTCCGCCCTTCGCCCAGGGCGGCACGCAGGTCCCCAGCGGGGGCGTACGTCGTTCCGGGACGGTTCACGTCCCCCGCGCGGGTCTCCTGCGTGTCGTGCCACACAGCGAGGAACGCGGCCCACGCAGGGCCGGGCACCCTCCAGCTCGGCGAATGACCGAGGCGATCAGTGAGGTACGCCACGAATGCTCGGCGGCGCTCCCGGGGTCACGGACGCCTGCCATCCGCCACCCTGTTCGCCGCGTCTGCTCAAGCGTGCCCGCCCCGGCCGTGGCAAGCTCCCGAGACCCGGTGTCGCCGGTTCCGGCTCGGGAGACAGGGCCGTGGCGCCGTGCGCGGCGGCAGGGATCACGCGCGGTCAGGGCCGCAGGAGCCTGACCGCGAGGAAACACGGAGCGTGGTGAAGCTTGTCGTAGGCGGCTTCGTCGTGGTCTCGCAGGCCAGGCGTGGGGCGAGGCTCGATGAGCTGTTCGAGCATGAAGCCGGCGGCCAGCAGCTGGCCGAGGAAACTCTCCAGCGGCATGCGCTGGTAGTGGACTGACAGTGATCCCCCGGCGACCGGGAGGTCGACCCAGTCCTCGGCGTAGTACGAGCCACCGAATTCCCTCCAGTCAGCCGTCGGGTGGGTCGTCGAGACCAGCAGCCATCCGCCCGGGCGGAGGACGCGTCGTAGCTCGCCGAGGAGACGCGGCCGGTCGGCGATGTGGTGGAACACCAATGCGCACACGACTCCGTCGAACGACGAGTCGTCGATGAAGTCCAGCGGCGTCTCCGCGTCGTGCACGTGGAGTTCGGCCCGGTCACCCAGTCGCTCCCGTGCGTGACCCAGCAGAGTGGCGCTGCCGTCGATCCCGACGACCTCGGCACCGGCCGCCAGGAGCTCAGCCGCGTAGTGCCCGGCGCCGCAGCCGACATCCAGAATCCTCAGCCCGGCGACCTCCCCCGCCAACGCGAGCATCGCCGGCCGGTCGGTGTAGGCGTTGTAGGGGCTGGTGTCGGCGTTCTTCGCGAAGAAGTCGCCGACTCGGTCGTGGTAAGCGTGCTCTGCGGACATCAGGACAGCATCGTGCCCACGGCTGCCGACCGCGAGCGGCTTCCCACGTTTCGGTCAGCCGACGGCCTGATCCGTGTGCGGCCGAGCGGCCCCGCCGCGTCTGGGGAGTGCGCGGCGGGGGCCGCCTTTCCGGGTGCCCGGCGGCAGGCGGTCCATGCGGGGCGTGGGGGCCGCTGGCGCCAAAAATCCGCAGCTGTGTGGGAGGCGTGAGGAAGGTTCATGCATACGTTCGGGTCTCATGGGCACGCGCAGTGCAGCCCGAACGAATGGCTGACCGAACGAAGCCGACAGGTAGCCACAATGACGCGCGGCAGGTGAAGCACATGGCCACGACCGAGAACACCAAGAGTGATGAGGGAAGCAGTGGCGGCAACGGCCGGATCGGTGTCTCCACAGCGATGCGGAAAGCGGCCGAACAGCTTGCCGAACTCCTCCAGCGCCAGCCCGATTCGGTGTCCTCGCTGAATGCGACGGACGACGGCTGGGCGGCGGATGTGGAAGTCGTCGAGATCGAGAAGATCCCGGACACCATGAGCGTGATGGCCTCTTATCGCGTCAGGCTCGACGGTCAGGGCCAACTCATGGGCTACGAACGAATTCGACGGTACTCGCGAGGACAGGTCGACCGCTGAGCCGGCCACTCGCCGAGCAGCCGTACCGCGTCACACAACTCATTGGAAGGAAGACCGACCATGAGTCTCGTACAGCAGAGCAACGCCTCCAACAGCAGCGGGGGCGGTTCCGGAAATCTCTACGACGTTCTTGAGCTCATTCTCGACAGGGGGCTCGTCATCGATGCCTTCATTCGTGTCTCGCTCGTCGGTATCGAGATCCTCAAGATCGACGTACGTGTCGTCGTCGCCAGCGTGGACACGTATCTGCGCTTCGCCGAGGCGTGCAACCGGCTGGACCTGGAGTCGGGCCGGAAGGCTCCCGCTCAGCTCACCGACATAGTCGGCGACACCATGGAGAGCGGTGCCAAGGGCAAGTCGAAAGGGGCACTGACCGGTGCGGTCGAAGCCTTCACGGACTCCTTCCAGGGTGGCCGTGACGACTCCGACGAGAAGGAGAAGGAGAAGCGGCCCGCCCGGAAGACCTCCGCTTCCAGCAGCCGCCGGACGTCCCAGCGGGGGGAGGAGTAACGCATGCCGACCTACATCTACGCCATCACCGCGGCCGACCACCCGCTGCGGCTGGACGGCCTGTCCGGCGTCGGGGAACCGGCTTCGGAGCTGCGCACCGTCACGGCGGGAGCGCTCGCCGCGGTGGTCAGCGACACACCGGCCGACCTGCGGGCCAAGCGACGTGATCTGGTGGCCCACCAGAGCGTGCTGGAGAGGCTGATGGCCGACGGCGCCGCGCTGCCGATGCGCTTCGGTCTCGTGGGACCGGACGACGAGCAGGTGCGCAACGCGCTCGAACAGGGCAAGGACAGCTACACGGCCCGCCTTGCCGAGCTGGACGGCCGGCTCGAGTACAACGTGAAGGTCTCGCGCGACGAGGAGAGCCTGCTGCGGGAGATCCTCACGGAATCGCCCGAGGCCCGGCGGCTCAGCGAACACACCCGGCAGAACCCGGGGGCGCAGGACCAGAAGATGGCACTCGGCGAACTCGTCTCGCACGAGGTCCAGGCCAGGCAGGAAGCAATGGGCCGGGAATTGGCGCGTGCGCTGGCGACCGCCGCGGAACGGGTCTCCGAAGGAGAACCCACGAAGACCCACTTCCTGAACGTGTCGTACCTCGTACGGCGCGACGAGGCGTCCGCCTTCTCACAGGCGGTCCACGAGGAGGCGGAGCGCAGGGGCGACGATTACACCTTCGCCCTGAACGGCCCTCTGCCGCCCTACAGCTTCGTCTGACGTACATCCCTCGCAGAGGGGAGGCACCTGTTCATGGGCCTCATCACGCAACTGCTCACCCTTCCGCTGGCTCCGGTACGCGGCACGGCATGGGTTCTCGACCAAGTGGTGCAAGCCGCGGAACGCGAGCACTACGACCCGGCAGCCGTACGCACGCAATTGGCCGAGCTGGAACGTGAACTGCTGAGCGGCGACATCGACGAGGAAGAATTCGACCGACGCGAGGACGAACTGCTGGACTGGCTCGCCGAGTGCGAGGCCTACCGGAATCGTCCGACCGGCAACTCCTGATGGTGGGAGATTGAGGTGTTCGACAGATGACCGGCAATGCGAAGATAGGTGCGGCCCTGGTGGGCGGCTATCTGCTGGGACGCACCAAGAAGGCCAAACTGGCGATCGGCTTCGGGATGTTCCTGGCGGGCAAGAAGCTGAGCCTGGACCCGAGGCAGATCGGGAAGATGCTGGCCGACTCGCCGCTTCTGGGCGGCCTGAACGACCAGGTCCGCAAGGAGCTGGTGGGCGCCACGAAGACGGCGGCAACCAACGCCCTCACCCAGCGGGCCACCGGCCTCGCCGACTCCCTGCACAAGCGCACGCTCGAACTCGAGGACCCGTCCGGCGCCCAGGCGCGGGACGAGGAGGACGAGGCCGACGAGGAGTCCGGGGAGGACGACGACCTCGACGCGCGGGACGCGCAGGACGACGAGGACAAGGACACCGAGGACACCGAGGAGAAGCCGGCCCCGCGCCGCACGGCGGCGGCCAGGAAGACCGCCAAGCCGGCGGCCAAGGCCGCAGGAGGCGCCCGGCGAACCGCATCGGGCGGAGCGCGGAAGAAGGCCGCTCCGGCCGCCCGCAAGACCGCCTCCGGCGCCCGTGGGAAGCGTGGTGGCAGCAATGGCTGACTCGGCTTTCAGCAAGCTCAAGGACGACGTGGCGAACAACCCCGCCACCGACCGCCTCAAGGAAGAGCTGCAGAACTACCTCAAGGCGCGTGCGCAGCACGCGGTCACCGATCTCGGCCGCAAGCTGGGCGAGGGGGCCTCCAGACTCGCGGACGGTGACGGACCCGGGGGCGCGGCGAGGACCCTCGCCAAGGGCGGCAAGGCGCTCAGCGAGGGCAAGTCCCCCGCACAGGCCGCCGTCAGCGCCGGCGCGTCCCATGTGAAGGACGCCATCAAGGACAAGGTCAAGGGATTGTTCGGCAAGGGGCGCAAGGGCGGCGGAGGCAAGTCGAAGAGCGTCACGATCTCCGAGGACATCGACGTCGGTGTGCCGGTGCGTGAGGCCTACGACCAGTGGACGCAGTTCCAGGAGTTCAGCACCTTCGCCAAGGGTGTCGTGAGCGTCGAGAAGTCCGACGACACGAGCAGCAACTGGAAGGTGAAGGTCGCCAAGTCCACGCGCAGCTGGAAGGCGAACGTCACGGAGCAGGTGCCGGACGAGCGGATCACCTGGACCACCGAGGGTGCCAAGGGGACGGTCAAGGGCGTGGTGACGTTCCACGCCATCACCGACAACCTGACGCGGGTCCTGCTCGTCCTCGAGTACTTCCCCAAGGGCCTGTTCGAGAAGACCGGCAACATCTGGCGTGCCCAGGGCCGCAGGGCCCGCCTCGACCTGAAGCTCTACCGCAAGTTCATCATGATGCGCGGTGAGGCGACCGACGGCTGGCGCGGTGAGATCCGCGACGGCGAGGTCGTCCTGGAGCACGACGAGGCCGTCGAGGAGGAAGAGGCACGCGCCGAGGAGGAGAACGGCTCCGAGGCGGAGGAGCCCGAGTCCCGGGACGGTGACGACGAGGAGCTCGCCGAGGACGAGGACGGCGAACTCCCCCCGGAGGACGAGGCCTACGAGGACGACGAAGAGGCTCCCGCCGACGAGGACGAGGCTCCCGCCGACGAACCGCGTGCGGACGACTCCTACGAGGACGAGGACGAGGACGAGCCCGAGGAGGAGGACGCGGGTGCCGAGGAGGAGCAGGAGGAGCCTCTGGAGGACGAGGACGACGAAGAAGAGGAGCCGGCCCCGCGCACCCGGCGCCGTACCGCCTCCGCCCGGAGCTGACATGCGCCGCCTACAGCACGGATGGGACTGATCCGACGTGTCCGATTCACTGGCCGGCCGTATGGGGGCCTCTTCGGGAGCGTCCCCGTACGGTCAGCAGCAGTCCTCCGCGAATCTGGCCGACATCCTCGAACGCGTCCTGGACAAGGGCGTCGTCATCGCGGGTGACATCCAGATCAACCTGCTCGACATCGAACTCCTGACGATCAAGCTGCGCCTGCTGGTCGCCTCCGTGGACAAGGCCAAGGAGATGGGCATCGACTGGTGGGAGCACGATCCCTCGCTCTCCTCCCGGGCCCGCCCTCCGCAGACGTCCCAGGCGGTGGACGGGTCGCGGGACGGGACGGCGGTGGAGGCGGAGAACGCACGGCTGCGGGCCGAGATAGCCGAGCTGAGGGCCGCTGTGGGGCTGCCGGCCGGGCAGGCCGCGCACGGGGAAGACGAGGAGCGGAAGTGACTGAGCAAGCGACCCCGGCGACCGGCCCTGACATGTCCTACGTCTATGCCGTCAGCCGCGCCGGCACCCCCCTCGACGCGGCGCTCGCGGGCCGGCAGGGCCTGGAGGGGACCCCTCTGCGGACGGTCCACTCCGGAGACCTCGCGGCCGTGGTCTCGTCCGTTCCCTCCGCCCTGTACGGAACCGAGGGCATGCAGGCGCAGATGGAGGACCTCGGCCGGCTGGAGGTGCTGGCCCGCACCCACCACGCGGTCGTCGAGGGGGCGTACGAGCACGCGACGGTACTGCCGATGCGACTGGCGACGGTCTACCTCGACGACGAGCGCGTGCGCGGGATGCTCGACGCGCGCGAGCCGGAGTTCACCGCTCTGCTCGCCCGCCTCGAAGGTCACGTCGAGCTCGGCGTCAAGGTCTACGCCGACCCGCGCGAGGCGGTCTCGGTGAGCGGCGCGGCACCGGAGGCGGACACGACGGCGAGTCCGGGGCGGGCGTACCTGCAGCGGCGCCGTGCCCAGCAGCAGAACCACCGCGCGACCTACCGGTCGGCGGGCTCGGTGGCCGCCGAGGTGCCCGCCCGGGTGGCCGGCATCGCCCGGGCGCACGTCACGCACCGTCCGCAGCAGGGGGACCTCGCGCAGGCGGCGGGCGAGAACATCGTCAACGACGCCTATCTGGTGCAGGGCACCGAGGCCGAGGCGTTCCGCGCGGCCCTCGCGGGGCTCGCCGACGGCGTACCGGGCGTACGCGTGGAGATCACCGGCCCCTGGGCCCCGTACTCCTTCGCGACTCCGCCCGCGGCGGGTGGCGGTGAGCCGGGGTGAACGAGGACTCCATCGAGTCCCTGGCGGGGCGCCAGGTGGCTCTGATCGACCTGCTGGACCGGTTGCTGAACGGGGGCGCGGTGCTCACGGGAGACCTGGTGCTCTCCGTCGCCGACGTCGACCTGGTGCACATCAACCTGCGGGCCGTGATCCGGTCGATCACGTCGGAGGAACCGGCCCCGTGGTGAGGACGAGCGAGGAGGAGCACCCCATGTCCGAGCACCCCGGGGAAGCAGCGGACCCCCGTACGCCGGCGACGAGCCTCCAGGAGGTCGCACAGGCCGCGGCGCACGCCTTCGACCTCGTGCCCGCCGGGCCCGACGAGCCGGGCACGCGCAGCGGCCTGGCTCAGCGTCTGGAGACGGACCCGGAGACGGTGGAACGCGACCTCATCAAGCTGGTGCTGACCATCGTCGAACTGCTGCGCCAGCTCATGGAGCGCACCGCTCTGCACCGGGTCGACGTGGGTGATCTCCGTGAGGACCAGGAGGAACGCATCGGCATGACGCTGATGATCCTCCAGGACCGGATGTCGGAGCTCTGCGAGCGCTACGACCTCACCATGGAGGACCTCAACCTGGACCTGGGGCCGCTGGGTTCGCTGCTTCCACGGGATTCCGGCTGAATGTTCACCGCCCCGTTTCGAGCCACTGCGAGAGGTAACACGAACACCATGACTGCAGAGAGCGAAGAATCCAAGAAGGTAGACGGTTCTGCGGCGAAGGCCGGTACGGGTGCCAGGACGGCCGCCGCCAAGGGGCGACAGACCACAGCGGCAGCCGGCAACCACGCCAAGTCCGGCTCGGCGGTCGCAGCCTCGAAGGCCAAGTCCTCGGCGCAGGACGCCAAGTCGTCCGCCGGGGAAGCCGCCCGCTCGGCGGAGACCGGAGTGCGGTCGGCCGGCCAGGCGACGAAGCGGGCAGCGGTCGCCGGCTGGGACACGGGCCGGCAGACCGTCCTGGACACAGCGGGGAAGGTGACCTCGACGGCCACCACCGCGTGGACGGTCGTCAAGCACCGCAAGGCCATAGCCGTGGGTGCCGCCGCCGGTGTCGGCGGCCTCCTGGGCGGCGCGTTCGCCCTCGGCCGCCAGACGGCCAGGACCCACGCCGGCCCGATCACCCGCCTCACCGGCGGCCGGATCTGACCGCACGGCGGCACCCGCTCCGAAAGAGGGCCGACAGACCACTGTCGGCCCTCTTTCCGTGCCGGGCCCCTCAGGACGACTCGCGCACCACCAGCTCCGTGGGCAGCACGATCCTCGGGCGCTCCTGGGTGCCGTCGCCCGAGGAGCGGTTCGCGATCTCCTGCAGCAGGACGCGCGTCATCGTGCGGCCCATCTCCTCGATCGGCTGACGCACGCTCGTCAGGGGCGGGTCCATGTGGCGGGCCACCGCGGAGTCGTCGAAGCCGATCAGGGCCACGTCGTCCGGGATGCTGCGGCCGGACTCGCGCAGCACGTGGCGGGCGCCCGCGGCCATCACGTCGGATGCGGCGAAGACCGCGTCCACGTCGGGGCGGCGCTCCAGCAGCTCCCGCATCGCGCGGGCGCCGCCCTCCTCGCTGAAGTCGGCGGGGGCGATGAGCCGTTCGTCGGGGTCGAGACCGGCCGCGGCAATGGCCTTGCGGTAGCCGTCGAGGCGGCGCTGGGCGCCGTAGACGTCCAGGCGGCCGGTGATCGTGGCGATGGAGCGGCGGCCTCGCGATATGAAGTGGTCGACGGCCGCGCGGGCACCCTCGAAGTTGTCGGAGTCCACGGAGGGCAGCGTCTCCGCGGCGTGCCTGCGACCGCTGATCACGGAGGGCATGCCGAGCTGTTCGAGGAGGTCCGGCAGCGGGTCGTCGGCGTGGACGGAGACCAGGAGCACCCCGTCGACACGGTGTGCGGTCAGGTACTGGGCCAGCCGGCGGCGCTCGCGGTCGTTGCCCGCGAGGGTCAGCAGCAGCTGCATCTCCGTGTCGGCGAGGGCCGCGCCGACGCCCCGCACGATGTCGGAGAAGTAGGGCTCGGCGAAGAACCGGGTCTCGGACTCGGGCACGACGAGCGCGATGGCGTCCGTGCGGTTGCCCGCGAGGGCGCGGGCCGCGCGGTTGGGTACGTAACCCAGTTCGGCGACCGCCGCCTCCACGGCCTCCCGGGTCTGTGCGCTGACCCGCGGTGAGCCGTTGATGACGCGTGAGGCCGTGCCCCGCCCCACTCCGGCCCGCGCCGCTACCTCTTCGAGCGTGGGCCGCCCGCCACTCCGTACTCGCGCTGCCGCCATGGCTGCCTCCCGTTCGCGGTCAATTTCTCACAGCGGGTTGGCCAAACCAAGTCCCGCCGCCCGATCCCTCGACACTTGTCAGGACCAGCCGGTCTCTGCAGCGCCACACCTCTTGGGAGCGCTCCCAAGCCTACGGGGTCCGGATGACGAACACGTAAGGCGGGCGGGCCGGGCAACGGAAAGCGGGACCCGGCGGTGTGCCGGGTCCCGCTTTTCCGTGCCGGTCGGGGTCAGACGGTGCCGACCGGGGGCAGTGCGTGGCGACGGATCACGTCGGAGTACCAGTGGGCGCTCGTCTTGGGGATACGGCGCTGGGAGGCGTAGTCGACGTACACCGCGCCGAAGCGCTTCGAATAGCCGTACGCCCACTCGAAGTTGTCCATCAGCGACCAGAGGAAGTAGCCGCGGACGTCCGCACCGTCGGCGACCGCCCGCTGCACGGCGTCGAGGTGGCCGTGCAGGTACGCGACCCGCTCCGGGTCCTCGACCTTGCCCTCGGGAGAGACGTAGTCGTCGAACGCGGCGCCGTTCTCCGTGACCATCAGCGGGAGGCCCGGGTGGTCCCTGGTCACGTCCATGAGCAGGTTGTAGAGCCCGTTGGGGTCGATCGACCAGTCCATCGCGGTGCGCTCCTTCCCCTCGGCGAGGTGGAAGGCGACGTGCTCGGAGCCGGGCCAGGGGGAATGGTCGCTGGCGCCGTGGGCGTCGCTGCGCGCGTAGTCGGCGCCCTCCACCGGGGTGGAGACCAGCGTCGGCGTGTAGTAGTTGATGCCGAGGGCGTCCACCGGGCGCGAGATGGTGGCGAGGTCGCCGTCCCGCACCAGCTTCGACCAGTCCACCAGGTGCGAGGTGTCGGTGATCAGGTCCTCGGGGTACTCCCCGCGCAGCATCGGGCCGGTGAAGACGCGGTTGCCGACGGCGTCGATGCGGCGGGCCGCGTCCGCGTCGGCCTCGCTGCCGGTGAGCGGGCGGACCTGGTGGAGGTTGAGGGTGACCGAGGTCTGCGCAGAAGCGGGGAGTTGGGCGCGCAGAACCTCGATCGCCCGGCCATGGGCGAGGTTGAGGTGATGGGCCGCCTGCAGCGCGGCTGCGGGCTCGGTACGGCCGGGGGCGTGCACACCGGAGCCGTAACCGAGGTAGGCCGAGCACCAGGGCTCGTTGAGGGTGGTCCACATGCCGACGCGGTCGCCGAGGGCGCCCGAGACGATGGCGGCGTAGTCGGCGAAGCGGTCGGCGGTCACCCGCTCGGGCCAGCCGCCGGCGTCCTCCAGCTCCTGGGGCAGGTCCCAGTGGTAGAGGGTGGCGACGGGCATGATGCCGGCGTCCAGCAGCTCGTCGACGAGCTTGCGGTAGAAGTCAAGACCGCGCTCGACGGCGGGGCCGCGGCCGGTGGGCTGGACCCGGGACCAGGAGACGGAGAAGCGGTACGCCTTCAGTCCGAGCTGCTTCATGAGCGCGACGTCGTCGCGGTAGCGGTGGTAGTGGTCGGCGGCGATGTCGCCGGTGTCCCCGTTGCGGACCTTGCCTGGCGTACGGCTGAAGGTGTCCCAGATGGACGGCGTGCGGCCGTCCTCGGCGGCGGCGCCCTCGACCTGGTAGGAGGCGGTCGCCGCGCCCCAGATGAAGCCCGTGGGGAACTGTGTACCGGGCGCCTGCTTCGGGGTGGTGTCGGGTCGTACGGCTGTCATGCGGGAGCGCTCCCATGGGGGTGGAGGGACGGGGACAGGAAGTGCGGAACCCGGTAACCGTACGGCCTGTTGTGGTCAGGCACAGGCCGTACGGGCGCGGACCGCGGCGGACGGGCGGGTCAGCCCTTGACGGCGCCGGCCATGATGCCTCCGACGATCTGCTTGCCGAAGATCACGAAGACGACGAGCAGCGGCAGGGTGCTGATCAGTGCGCCCGCCATGATGATGCTCTGGTCGGGGACGTAGGAGGCGGTCAGCTCGCCGAGGGCCACCTGGAGCGTCGGGTTGTCCGCGTTCAGAGCGAGGTACGGCCAGAAGAAGTCGTTCCATGCCTGGACGAAGGTGAGCATGCCGAGCACCATCATGGCCGGTCGGGCGACCGGAAGCACGATGCTCCACACGATGCGGAGGTTGTTCGCCCCGTCCACGCGGCCCGCCTCGATGAGCTCGTACGGCAGGGCCTCCAGGAGGTACTGGCGCATGAAGAACACACCGAACGCGCTCACCAGGGTCGGGAAGATCACCGACTCCAGCTGACCGCCCCAGCCGATGTCCGACATCATCATGAACAGCGGGACGACGCTGAGCTGCGGGGGGATGGTCAGCGTGGCGATGACCGCCGTCATCAGCGCGCCGCGGCCCCTGAAGCGCATCTTGGCGAAGGCGTAGCCGGCCAGGGTGCAGAAGAACAGGGTCGCGATCGTGATGGAACTGGACACGATGAACGTGTTGAGAATGGCCTTGCCGAGGTGGGCCTGTTCCCAGGCCGCCTCGATGTTGTGGAACAGGTTGCCGCCCGGCAGGAACGGAGGCGGTGTGTCCAGCACCTCGTCCTGGGTGCGGGACGCGGTGACGAGCGTCCAGTACAGCGGGAACAGCGAGCCGATGCCGACGACGGCGAGGACGAAGTAGGCGAAGGGGCCGGCATGGTGCTGACGGCCCGCCCCGGGCTGGAACCGACGGCGCCGCGGGGGCTGGCCGGGGACGGCGGCGTCCTTGGAGACGCGGCGGTCCGGAGCGGTGATGGGGCTGGTGGTGGTCATGGAAATCGCTCCCCGTCAGGCCGCGGTCTTGCGCGCGAGGCGCCCGATGAGCCAGTTGATCGCGGCAATGAGCAGCAGCAGGACGAGCATGGCCCACGCCACTGCGGCGGCCGGACCGAGGTGCCCGAGGTTCCAGCCGTAGTTGTAGAGGTAGATGCTGAGCGTCTCGTACTGGTTCTCGGTGCCGCCCTGCGCTCCGTTGGCGCCGCCCTCGAGCAGGAGGGGCTCACCGAACAGCTGCATGGCGCCGATGGTGGAGATGACGATCGTGAAGAGGATCGTCGGCCGCAGCGCGGGAATCGTCACGTTGCGGAACTGCTGCCAGCGCGAGGCTCCGTCGATGGACGCGGCCTCGTACAGATCGGACGGGACGGCCTGCATCGCGGCCAGGTAGATCAGCGTGTTGTAGCCCGTCCAGCGCCAGATCACGATGACCGCGATGGCGATGTTGGACGTCCAGTGGCCATTGACCCAGTTCGTCTCACCGACGCCGAAGAGGCCGAGGAACCAGTTCAGCAGGCCGCCGTCGGCCCGGAACACCAGGGCGAAGACCAGGGCCGCGGAGGCCACCGACGTGGCGTACGGGGTGAGGATCACGGTGCGCCAGAAGGTGCTGGCACGGAGCTTGTAGTTCAGCAGGTGGGCGAGGCCCAGCGCCATCATCAGCTGCGGGACGGTCGAGATGACACCGATGATGAAGGTGTTGCTGACCGCGGTCCAGAACTCGCTGTCCTGGAGGATGGTGCTGAAGTTCTCCCAGCCGACCCACTCCATCTGGTCGAGGCTGGTCATCTCCACCTTGTGCAGGGCGATCCAGCCGGTGTAGATGAGCGGGTAGAGCCCGAAGGCCCCGAAGACGAGGAAGAAGGGCGCGATGTAGGCGTACGGCGACACCTTGTCGTCGAAGCGCCACAGCCGGCTGCGCCAGGCCTGGCGGCGGGGTGTCATCGGCTTCGGAGCACGACGGCTGGGCCGCGAGCCTTGAGCGCCCCGGGTGGGGGTCGTGGTTGCCACAGGTGGGAGTCCTTCCCTGGGGTGTGCCGACACCGCAGGGGCAGGCCGGACCTCTGGTCAGGTCCGGCGGAGGTGTCGGAAAAGGTGCACGGGGCCGGTGGGGGAACCGGCACCGGTGCGGGCCGGCCGGGACGCGTGGAAGTCGTCCCGGCCGCCCGCACCGGTGAGGATCAGCCGATCACCTTGTCGATCGCCTTGGTGGCGGCGTCCCAGGCGTCGTCCGGCTTGGTGCCGCGCTGCTCCATGTTGTTGATCTGGGTGGAGATGGTGTCCTTGATGATGCCGTCCTTCGGGCCGAGCACGGCGGCCGGAATGACCTGGGCCTCTTCGGCGTAGATCTCACCGATCGGGGCGTTGTTGAAGTACTCCAGCTTGGCGGTCTTCACGTCGGGGAGCTGGTAGGCGCCCTTGTTCGACGGGAAGAGGCCGGCGGCCTTGAACACGGCGGCCTGCTGCTCGGGCGCGGTCAGCCACTTGACGAGCTCGGCGGCCTCCTTGACGTGCTTGCCCTTCTTGGGCACCGTCAGGAACGAACCGCCCCAGTTGGCGGCGGTCTTGCCCGGGGTCATGGCGATGTCCCACTTGCCCTTGTACTCGTCACCGGCGTCCGTGGTGATACGAGCGGCCATCCACGCCGGGCAGGCCACGGAGGCGATGCTGCCCTTGCGCAGGGCCACACCCCACTCGTCGGTGAACTGGGCCAGGCCCTGGCTCAGACCCTTGTCGACCGCCTGGGTGGCCAGCTGCCAGCCCTTCTCGACGCCGGCGCTCTCCTTGTAGATCGCCTCGCCGTCCTTGGAGTAGTACTGCTCCTCGCTCGAGCCGACCACGCCGTTGTACATGGCACTGGCGGAGTCCATGAAGTAGGTGTCCTTGGGAGCCTTCTTCTTGTACTCCTCACCGAGCTTGAGGTAGTCCTCCCAGCCGCCGGCGACCTTCGCGGCGACCTCGGTGCGGTCGGCCGGCAGTCCGGCCTTCTCGAAGAGGTCACGGCGGTAGCAGATCGACATCGGGCCGATGTCGGTGCCGGCGCCGATGACCTTGCCCTCGTCGGTGGTCGCCTGCAGCGCCTTCCAGTTCACCCACTGGTCGGTGTCGATCACCTTGGAGAGGTCTTCGAAGGCGTCGGCCTTCGTGTCGACGAGCTCCTTGACGCGGCCGACCTCGACACCGTGGATGTCGGCCAGACCGCTGCCCGTGTTGAGCTGCTGGAGGAACTTGGGGTAGTAGATCTTCTCGTCGCTGGAGGTGTTCGCCTTGACGGTGATGTTCGGGTGAAGCTCGTGGTACTTCTCGAAGAGCTTCGCCTCCTTGTACCCGAACTGTCCGAAGTCGGCGAGGGTCAGGGTGATGTTCCCGCCCGCGTCTGCCTCGTCGGAATCCGAGCCGGAATCGCCACAGCCGGTCAGCAGCAGGGCGGCGGCCGTGAGGCCCGTGGTAGCCATGACGGCTGTTCTGCGGCGTCGACCTGCGACGGTGCGGGTGATGCGCATTCCACTACTCCTTGTTCCAGGGTGGGACTGGCGTTCGTTCTGCGGCATACGCGCTGGTGGGTGCGGGTGCCATGAGTACGGAGAGGACATGGGCGGTGTCGTCCCCCGTACGAGCGAAAACGTCGTTCGATATGGGAGCGCTCCCATGCGCTGATGCCGGAAGATTGCTACCTCCCGGGGTGGGTGTCAAGAGTTGAAGACGCTTCCGTTGCCCGAGCGTGTCCTGCAAGTCACGGGAACGTGTCCGACCGAGGACTTGCGTTTACCTCCGCGCCCTGCATGCGAAACGCGCAAGCATTTCAATTGCCGCAGGTCAGCGGGGTGTTGATCGCTGTCGGACTCCTCCGGTGACAGGAAGAGCCCGTCCGTCGCGCAGATTTCCGCGCCATGCCCGAAAGGGCCGCGCCGAGCCCCTCCGCCGCGACATGCCCGCCGGAAGATGAACGGGACAGGGGGTTGCGGGGGGTGCACAGGGGGTCATGGGGCGTTTCCGTGTTCTTTCCCCGAACTCCACCCCGGCGCAGGGAGGTTCCGGCCCCTCGGGACGCAAGCACCCCTCCACACACCGGGGACCGGGCGTGGAGAGGCGGTGGGGGCGCGCGTCCCGGCCGGGTGTGGGGGGCGTGGGGGGCGGCCGGGACGCGCGCGTCGAGGTGGTGGCCGAAGGGTGGTGCGGACTATCCGAAGGCGCCGAACGCCTTGGTGAAGGCCAGCGGCTCCTGGAGGATCGAGCTGCAGGTCGCGTCTGCGGTCGGCTTCGCGCCGCCTTGGCACTGCGCGTCCCGCGTGCCCGACCACATCGCCAGCCGGCCGATGCCCTTCGCCCGGGCGAACTCCACCAGCTGCGTGGCGTCCTCGACGGTGAAGATCTCGGTGGCGACGTCGTTCACGCCGATCATCGGGGTGACCGCGACGGCCTTCCACGCCTCCGCGTCCGTGAGCCCGAGCACGCCCTTGACCTGGGCCTGCGTGGCGGTGGCCGCCTGGGTGGCGTAGTCGCCCATGTCCTCGCTGTACGACGCCCCGTAGTCCATCGCCATGACGTTGACGGCGCCGATCGAGACGCCGTTCTTCTTCGCGTCCGCGATCAGGTCCACGCCCGGCTGGGTCAGTCCCTCGGGCATCACGGGCAGCGTGAAGGACACGTCGAGTCCGGGGTGGGACTTCTGGAGCTGGGCGATGGCCGCCGAGCGGCGGGAGTTGGCGGCGGTGTCGGGCAGCGCGCCGCCTTCGATGTCGAAGTCGACCTTGGTCAGCTCGTACGTGTCGATGACTTCGGCGTACGCCGCGGCGAGCTCGTCCGCCGAGGAGCAGTGCAGCGCCAGTTCGGCGCCGGCCGCCCCGCCGAAGGAGACCCGTACGTCACCGCCCTCGGCCCGCAGTGCGCCGATCTGGGCGGCCACCTTGTCGTCGGCGAGACCCGTGACCCCGCCCCACAGCGGGGCGCAGCCGCCGCCCGACGTGATGAACGCCAGGTTGAACTCCTTGACGCCGGTCCTGGACGCGGTGTCCAGAAGGTCGTAGGCGGGGTGGAGCGACGTGTCGACGTACGGGGCGAATCCCGCTCCGCCGGCCGTGCCGCCCGGGGTCACGGACGGCTCGGCCGTCGCGGTCTCCGTCGGGATGGCGTCCTCCGTCGGCGTCGGTGCGGGTGCCGGGGTTCCGGTCGGGCGTCCGCTCGGTTCCGGGGTCGCGCCGCCGTCCGCCGAGCAGGGGGCCTCGTCGATGCGACAGCCTTCCGGGTCGGCGGCGGTCGTCGCGGAGGCGGACCTGGTGACGAATCCGACCGTCACGGACGCGCCCGGCGCGATGTCCTTGTTCCAGCTTTCCGGCTTCACGGTGACGTGGTTGCCGCTGACGGTGTGCTCGCCGTTCCAGAGCGAGTCGATCTCCGTGCCGGCGGGCAGGTCGAATTCGAGCGTCCAGCCCGACTGGACCGTCCCGGTGTCGTTCGAGACGACGTACTGCCCGGTGTAGCCACCGGTCCAGGCGCTGGCCCTCGTGTACGTGGCGCCCACGGCAGCCGCCTGCGCGGTGCCGGTGAGCGCGAAGACCGTGCCACCCACGACGGCCGCGGCGACGAGGGCGCCGACGGCCTTCGTGCGGGTGCTCGCCGTGCGGCGGTGCGTACTGGTGCCCATCGCGTGCCTCTGTCCTGCCGGGGGGTGATTGCGTCTGCACGCTAGCCGCCGCGAACCAGGCAAAAGGTGCTCATGGGACCCGAGTTGATGTTCTTAGGGTTTGCTTAAGGGAGACATCGGCGCCGGTTAAGCCCGGCTCTCCCGAGGGCCGGAACCCGACCCCTCAGCTCCCCGGAATTCTGCGTTCCGGCCTCGCGCTCCCCGCGGCCCCCGCTTTCCGGTACGCCGCCCCACCCGGTGTCCCCGGCGCGCGCGCTCGGCCGGGCCGCCGTCGAGCCCGATCCAGATGCGCACCTCCGTGCCGCCGAGGACCGACCGCCCGATCCGCAGGTCACCACCGGTGGATTCGGCGACCCGGCGGACGATGTCGAGACCGAGCCCGGTCGAACCCACCTCGCTCCGCGCCCCGTTCCGGCCGCTGGCGCCCCGAGTGAGGGCGGATTCCGGATCGGGTATCCCGGGCCCGGCGTCCGAGACCAGCACGATCACCGCGTGGCCGGTGTGGTGCACGTCGACGGCGAAGGCGGTGCCTTCCGGGGTGTGCCGGAAGACGTTGCCGAGCAGCGCGTCCAGAGCGGCGGCCAGCTCGGGCCTGGCCACCGGGATCCGTACGGTGCGGTCCACACCGGCCAGCCGCACCGTGCGCCCCTCGTCCTCGGCCAGCGCCGACCAGAACCCCATGCGTTCCCGGATGACCTCCGACGCGTCGCACCCGGCTCCGGCCCCCGTCTGCCCGCCCTGGGTCTGCGGGCGCTGTTCCCGGGCGGTGCGGATGATCGTGTCGACCTCGTGTTCCAGCTGTTCGACGGCCGCCCTGGTCTGCTCGGCGGCCGGGCCCTCGCCCAGCGAGGCGGCGTTGAGGCGGAGCACGGTCAGCGGGGTGCGGAGCCGGTGCGAGAGGTCGGCGGCCAGTTCGCGTTCGTTGGCCAGGAGCTGGACCACCTGGTCGGCCATGGAGTTGAAGGCGACGGCGGCGGAGCGGAGCTCGGTGGGGCCCTCCTCGGGGACCCGGGTGCCCAGCCGGCCCTCCCCCAGGTCCTGTGCGGCGCCGGCGAGCCGCTGGGCGGGCTCCACCATCCGTACGCCGAGCCGGTCGGCCACGGCCACCGAGCCGACGATCAGCGCGATCCCGACGCCGGCGAGCACCAGCCAGGCCGTGGAGACGCCGTTGGAGACCTCGTCCTCGGGCACGAAGACCTCGACGACGGCGATGCCTCCGGTGCCGAGCGCGGTGGGCTGGAGCAGCGCGGAGCCGCCGGGCACCTCGGCGATGGAGGCGCGGCCCGACTTCCGTACGGTCTCCAGGTCTTCGCGGGTGGCTCGCCGGGTGCCTATCTCCAGCCGGTGGCCGCCCTGTTCGGCTGCGGCGGGGACGTGGACCGCGAGGCGGCCCCGGCCGCCGGGCTCGGTGGAGAGGACGGCCCGGGTCAGTTCCTCCCGGTCGGTGGTGATGGTGAGGGTGGGGCCGATGGTGGCGGCCTGCCGCTCGGCGTCGGAGAAGGCGCGGTCACGGGCCATCTCCTTGATGACGAGCCCGAGCGGGACGGCGAACGCGATCACGACCATGGCGGTGACCGCCAGGCAGACCTTGACCAGGGCCCATCTCATGCGGCCGGCCCCGCGGCCGGTGGTTCGAGCTTGACGCCGACTCCGCGCAGGGTGTGCAGATAGCGGGGCCGGGCGGCCGTCTCACCCAGTTTGCGGCGCAGCCAGGAGAGATGGACGTCGATGGTCTGGTCGTCCCCGTAGGACTGCTTCCAGACCTCGGCCAGCAGCTCGCGGCGCGGGACGACGACACCGGGACGCCCGGCGAGGAAGGCCAGCAGGTCGAATTCACGGCGGGTCAGGTCCAGTGCGGCTCCGTCCAGTTCGGCCTGGCGGCGGAGCGGGTCGATGGAGAGTCCGCCGACCTGGAGGACACGCGGGGGCGGGGCCTGGGCGCCGGGACCACGGGTGCGGCGCAGGACGGCCGCCATGCGGGCGGAGAGGTGCTCCACCGAGAACGGTTTGGTCAGGTAGTCGTCGGCACCGTCGTTGAGCAGCCTGACTATCTCGGCCTCGTCGTCCCGCGCGGTCGCGATGATCACGGGTACGTCGGTGATGGAGCGCAGCATCTTCAGGGCTTCGGAGCCGTCGAGGTCGGGCAGTCCGAGATCGAGGACGACGACGTCGAAGCGGAAGTGCGCGACTTCGCGCAGTGCTTCGAGCGCGGTCCCGACGCTCCGTACGGTGTGCGAGGCCTCGGTCAGGTGCCGGATGAGGGCGGAACGTACGAACTGGTCGTCCTCGACCACGAGCACACTAGGCATGCGCCGCACCGTAGCCCATCCGGAGGAACCCGGTCCCCTCCAGGACAGCCCGTGTGCGGGTGGTGCAGGATGTGCCCGATGCAACGAGGACTCGTACACGCGATCGCGTGGTCGCTCGCCACGGGTGCGGCGGTGACCCTGTCGTGGTGGGGCGTGCACACGGTCATGTCGGGAACGGCGTACGACCCTCCGCGCGCGGTTCCGATCTCGGTGGGGGCGCGGGGCGCGCAGGCGACGGACGAGCCGGTGTCGTCCTCGACGCACCGCGCGCTGCCCTCCCCCTCGCCGAGTGCCACCGCCTCCCGCTCCACGGCCCCGGCCTCTCCACGGCCCTCCCGGAAGCCTTCGTCCCGGCCGCCGGCCGCGAGCAGCGGGGCGCCACGGCCTCCTGCGTCACCGGCCGCATCGGGCGAGGTGAAGAGCTACCCGACGCGTGGGGGCAGGGTCGTCCTGGAGCTCGCGGACGCGTCGGCGAAGCTGGTTTCGGCGACGCCGGAGCCGGGCTGGTCGATGCAGGTGTGGACGAACCCGGAGTGGATCCGGGTGGACTTCAGCGACGGGGCGGGCGCGACGGTCTCCGTGTTCTGTACCTGGAACGGCCACCCGCCGATCGTGGAGACCGTGGACCAGTAGTCCGGTTACGAGAACGCGTCGGGCGGCGGGGCCGGGGACGGCTTGGCGCCCGCGTCGGTGACGACGGCGGCGCCTCCCGTGAAGTCGGCGAGCGCGCGGCCCTGTTCGACACGGCCGGGGTGGGGGTCGCTCGCGACCCGCCGGGTCAGGTCGGCGACGGCGATCGGCAGGTCGGAGGCGACCAGGACGGCGTTCCCGAAGCGGCGGCCGCGCCAGACGGTCGGATCGGCGGCCAGGGCCACCTCGGGGAAGAGCGAGGCGGCCGTGGCGATCTGGCCGCGCAGATGGGCGAGCGGCGGGCCGTCCGCGAGGTTGGCGGCGTACTGCCCGCCGGGCTTCAGCACCCGTCGCACCTCGGCGAGGAATTCGACGGAGGTGAGGTGCGCGGGGGTCCGGGCTCCGCCGAACACGTCGGCGATGACGAGGTCGGCCCAGCCGTCCTGGATCCTGCCGAGTCCGGCGCGGGCGTCCGCCGAGCGGACCCGTATCCGCGCCTGTGGGTCCAGGGGCAGCTCCCGCCGCACCAGCTGGAC
Source organism: Streptomyces sp. NPDC079167 (assembly GCF_040686735.1). Classification (NCBI taxonomy): domain Bacteria; kingdom Bacillati; phylum Actinomycetota; class Actinomycetes; order Kitasatosporales; family Streptomycetaceae; genus Streptomyces; species Streptomyces sp. NPDC079167. The sequence continues at coordinate 792,148 of NZ_JBFBLO010000001.1, forward strand.
GAGGGGCGCGTCGATCTCCACGATCTGCTGCGTGGAGCGCGGGCGGCTCGCGGCGACGTACCGGGCGAGCGTGAAGGCTCCGCCGCCGAGGTGCACCACCTGGAGGGGCCGGCCGGCCGGCGCGGCGAGATCGATGACATGGCCGAGCCTGCGCTGGTATTCGAACGAGAGGTACGCGGGATCGTCCAGGTCCACGTGGGACTGCGGGGCACCGTCCAGCAGCAGCGTCCACGCGCGCGGGCGCTCACGGTCGGGCACCAGCTCGGCGAGGCCGCCGTCCACCGTCGCGGAGACGGACTCCTGCCGGCGCTCGGACCGCTTCCGGTCGCTCGCGCCCCGGGCCGCTCCTCGACGTGCCACGCGCGCTCGTCCCCACTACTCACCGGTTCGGGCCGGTTCCCTGGTAGGGCCGGCGAGGGCGGGAGACCCCGCCCACCTGGCCATTATGGCCTCAGCGGCAGTTGTCGGCCGCCTCGATGAGCCTGGCCGCCTGGTCGAGGGCGGCCCGGAGGACGGCCGGATCGGTGACCGGGGCCTCGTCGACGGGCGGCAGGAGCCACCCCCCTCCGATGACGGGCGGCTCGGCGGGAACGCGCAGCCCCCGGCCGTCCGTCCTCGTACAGGCGCTGCCGGGCACGTCCCACGCCTCCGCTGTGCCGGGCGGCACCAGGAAGCCGAGGACCGCGCAGGCTCCGTCGTGCAGGACCGGGCCGACGGGCTCGTTCTCCGCTCCCCTGCGCAGGATGTCCACGGCCTCCAGGCCCTGACGCGCCGGGACGGTCACCAGGTCACACGGTGTGGTCTCCGGGCCCCTGTCCGTATGAGGCAAGGGAACCCCTCCTCTCGTCTCGACGAGACGGCGCCGCGCCCGTCTCCTCATGGACCAACGCGCCGACGGCGTCAAGGGCTACGGCGGCACGCCGCCGCAAAGGGTGGCAGTTCATGGCGGATCACGGGCGAGATGTCCGCTTTATAGCTAAACGCTTCGTGTGCGCTCCGTCACAGCAGGTACGTTCTTGCTCCGCCGGGACACCGGAAGCAGGAGCCCGGCTGCACCAGAGAGGGCCTTGCCATGGTGTCGACACGGGCAGTTCCCAACCTCGCCTTCCGGCGGCTGCGCGGACAGCGCTCCGCCGGGGAGTTCGCGGCCGCGGTCCGCCGGGCCGCGCGCGAGATCGGTGAACACGTCGCGTGCGACGCCCGGTACGTCGGACGCGTGGAGTCGGGTGAGATCCGCTGCCCCAACTACGCGTACGAACGGGTGTTCCTGCACATGTTCCCCGGGGCGAGCCTCGCGGACCTGGGCTTCTCGGCGCGCGAGAGCGTGCGCGGCCGGGGGGCCCGCGCGACACCTCTGCCCCCGCCCACCACACCCCCCGCGCTCGACAGCGACATCCACGAGGAGAGCGACGTGCTGCGTCGCGTGTTCATGACCAGCGGTACCACCACGGTGGCGGCCGCGTCCCTGGGCCTGGGCGGCCATGCGTCCGCCGCGGGCCCCCCCACCGTCCCCGCGCAGCGCCGGATCGGCGAGGCCGAGGTGAGCGCCGTGGAGAAGGCCGTACGCCAGATCCGGCTGCTGGACGACCGGCACGGCGCGGACGGCCTGTACCGGCGGGCCTCCCAGCCGCTGCGGGCCGCGTACGCCCTGCTCGACTCCGGGACGACGGCGCGGCGCAGCACGGCGGACCGGCTGCACGCGGGCGCCGGTGAGCTGGCGATCTCCGTGGGCTGGCTGGCCCACGACTCGGGGCGCTTCGACGACGCGCGCTCCCATTACGCGGAGGCGCTCGCGACGGCCCGGCTGGCCGGCGACGCCGCGCTGGAAGCGCACGCGTTCTGCAACGCCTCGTTCCTGGCCCGCGACACGGGGCGGGCCAGGGAGGCGGTCCGCGCGGCGGAGGCCGGGCAGCGGGCCGCCCGGCCGCTCGGCTCACCGCGGCTGCTGGCCCTGCTGGCGCTGCGGGAGGCGGGGGCCAGGGCGTGGCTCGGGGACCGTACGGGGTGCGAGCGGGCGATCGGGCGGGCGCAGACGGCGTTCGGGCGCGGGCCGAGCGACGCGGACCCTGAGTGGATGACCTTCTTCCGGGAGGCGGAACTGGAGCTGCTGGAGGCGCAGTGCTGGTCGGCGCTGGGTGACTGGTCCCGGGCGGCGCGGCACGGCCGGCGGGCGACCCGGCTGCAGGACCCGCACTTCACCCGGAACCTCGCGCTGTACCGCGCGCAGCTCGCGGGAGACCTGGCGCGGGCGGGGACGGCCGACGAGGCCGCGGCGGCGGGCCACCAGGTACTGGACCTGCTGGACCGTGTCCAGTCCTCCCGGATCCGCGGGATGCTGGCGAGCGCCGTGCGGGTGCTCCGCCCTCGGGGCGGCCCGGAGGTGACGGCCCTCCTGGCCCGCTACGAGGAGCTGCCCCCGGACACGTGACGCCGGGCCCGCCCGGCACCTTCCGGCTTTGGCCGACCAATACAAGCCCGTCCGGCGATTGAGGACGGAACCGGTGCGCGGGTCCCAGCAGGCGCTCTCCAGCCCGGACCCGCCAAAGCCCCCTCCCCCGGACCTTCCAGCCTCCGCCGGCCAATACAAGCCCGTCCGGCGATTGAGGACGGAACCGGTGCGCGGGTCCTGGCTGCGCTCCCCCTCAGGCCCGCATGGTCAGCCGGCCGAACCCGACACCAGGGTTCCGTCCTCAAACGCCGGACGGGCTGGATTTGCCGGCCCGGAACCGGAGCAGACGGGCTCGATCGGCCCGACTGGGCCGGGTGGGGCGGCCCGCCCGAGCCGAAGAGGACCGGCCCGGGCGGCCCGGGTCAGCGGTCCAGGTGGCCCGTGTCGTTCCAGCGCTCCAGCGCGGGCATGCCGTACGCCCACCCCAGCACCGACAGCGACGTCGGCTCCAGCCGGATCCGCGCGGCGAACGACACGTCCTCGCCCAGCCACCGCGCCCCCAGCGCCCGCAGGATGTGGCCGTGCGCGAAGACCAGCACATCGCGGTCGGCGGACCGCGCCCACTCGACGACCTCGTCCGCCCGGGCCGCCAGTGAGGCGAGGCTCTCGCCCCCCGGGACCCCGTCGCGCCAGATGAGCCAGTCCGGCCGGTCCGCCTTGATCTGCGCCGGGGTCAGCCCCTCGTAATCCCCGTAGTCCCACTCCATCAGCGCGTCCCACGGCTGGGCCCGGTCGCCGAATCCGGCGATCGCGCAGGTCTCGGCGGCGCGGACGAGCGGGCTGGTCCGCACCTCGACGCCGGGCAGGCCGCCCCAGGGCTCCCGGTGCAGCCGTTCGCCGAGCAGCTTGGCGCCCTCGCGGCCGGTGTCGAGGAGGGGGATGTCGGTCCTGCCGGTGTGATTGCCCTGGACCGACCACTGTGTCTGGCCGTGCCGGGCGAGCAGGATTCGCGGTGCCATGACGGCTCTCCCTGAAAATACGAAGATCCGAAGATCCGGGGACCCTAGGATCTGGTGGGTCCGGGACGGCGGTGTCCGGGACGGCGACGGAGCGGCGGACGCGAGCGGCCGGCTGGGACACCGGTGCGGGATCGGGCCCCGCTCCATCATCTCTCACCTGCCGCACGGGCAACCCGGGGGGCGGCGTCCGCGTCCCTCCTCACGCATGACCAGGGCCGTCCGCGTGGGACGGGCCCCGGGGGGAATCAGGGCATACGACCGCCGTACGGTTGAACGCCCGCCGTCGACCGCATGAACACTGGGGAGAGCTACCGGATGCCGCACGCCACCGCCGCGACCCCTTCCTCCGGTCACCGGCCCCGCTGGTGGACGGAGCTTCCGCTGATCGCGGTGGTGTACGGGCTGTATTCGACGGGACGGCTGCTGGTCCACGAGAACATACCGGCGGCCGTGGACAACGGGCTCGCGATCCTCCGCCTGGAGAAGGCGCTGCACCTCAACGCCGAGCACCCCCTCAACCGGCTCCTGACCGGCAACCCCGCGCTCGGGATACCCGCCGACTTCGCGTACGCCTCCCTGCACTACCTGGTCACCCCCGCCATCCTGGTCTGGATCTTCCGGCGCCGTACCGCCGTCTACCGGGCGGCCCGCACCTGGCTGATGACCTCCACCCTCCTCGGACTGGTCGGCTTCACGCTGATGCCGACCTGCCCGCCCCGGCTGCTCGACGCCCACCACGGCTTCGTCGACACGATGGCGCAGTACAGCGCGTACGGGTGGTGGGGCGCGGGCGCGAGCGCCCCGCGCGGGCTCAGCGGGATGACCAACCAGTACGCGGCGATGCCGAGCCTGCACGTCGGCTGGGCGGTGTGGTGCGGCGTCCTGCTGTGGCGGCACGGCCGCCACCCGGTCGTCCGGGCCGCGGGGGTCGCCTATCCGCTGATCACCGTGTTCGTGGTGATGGGCACGGCGAACCACTATTTCCTCGACGCCGTGGCCGGCGCCGCCGTGATGGTGGTCGGCGCGCTGCTGACCAGGCCGTTCATGCGGCTCGCGGACCGCGTCAAGGACCGGGTGAGGGCGGTGTTCGCACCGGTGCCCACGTCCGTCACCCCCACGGGCTCCACGATTGTCAGTGACGGATGCAAGACTTCCGCGGGTGAGCGAATACCCGGCCGGCGGACCGCCTCCGCAGATTCCAGCGACGCGCGCCCCCGCTCCGCGGTCGAAGCCGGCGACGACACTCCGGCAGCGGCTCGCTGAGCTGCGGGGTCCGGCCGTCGCGCCGCATCCCCTCGACGCACGCGCGCTGGCAGCGCTCGCCGCCAACCCGGGATGCAAGCGGCGCGCCCTGCTCGACGGCGCGGGCGTCGACAAGGCGGAGCTGGCCACCGCGCTCGGCTCCCCCGCGGCGTTCGGCCAGTCGCAGTTCGCGTTCGTCCGGGGCAACGCCTTCGAGGCGAAGGTCAAGGCCGACGGCGGCACGGAGCTGCTGCGCCTCCTCGTCGAGCGGCTCGGCGGCGGCGCCGAAGCGCCGGTCTCGGCCGTGGTGCCCGATCTGACGGCCGCCGGCCCCGAGGGCCGCGCCGCGCGGACGGCGCTGGCGCTGCGCGAGGCCACGGCGGCGGGCGGCTGGGCGCTGCTCGACCATCCGATGCTGGCCCTGGAGGTAGCGGGCTCGCCCGCCTACCTGGAGCCGGACGCCGTGGTGGTGCACCCCGACGGCACCTGGACGGTCGTCGAGATCAAGTCCTTCCCCATGATCGACAGCTCGGCGGACGCCGCGAAGGTCGGCGCGGCGGCCCGTCAGTCCGCGGTCTACGTCCTGGCGCTGGAGCGGATCGCCGCGATGACGGAGGGCGCCCGGGTCGCGCACCGGATCCTGCTGGTCTGCCCGAAGGACTTCTCCAACCTGCCGACCGCCTCGGTCGTGGACGTGCGCAAACAGCGTGCCGTCACCAGCCGCCAGCTGACCAGGCTGACCCGTGTCGAGGACATCGCGGCCGCCCTGCCCGAGGGCACGACCTTCGACCCGGGCCGCTCCCCCGAGGAGCTGGGCACCGCGGTCGAGGCGGTCCCCGCGGCGTACGCCCCCGAGTGCCTGGCCGCGTGCGAGCTGGCCTTCCACTGCCGGGCCAAGGCCCGCGCCGAGGGCGCGGTGGAGTCGCTGGGCCGGAGCGTGCGGGGTGAGCTCGGCGGCCTGACGACGGTCGCCGGGGTGCTGGCCGCGGCGGCCGGCAAGGAGGGGGACCCGGCCGACCCGACGGTGGCGGCCCTGCGCCGGGCCGCCGCGCTGCGGGCCGAGGCGCTGGCCGGCGCGGACGGCGGTGTCCCATGTCGTTGATCAGCACGCTCGCCCGGCTGGAGGCCGTCGACAGCGGCCGTGCCCAGCCGCTGGCCACCGTCCGCCACCGCCATCTGACCGACCGGCCGCTCGTGCTGGTGCCGCTGACGACCGCCGGTGAGGCGGGCGCCCCGCTCGGCGCGCTCGTGGGCACGGACCGCGCGGAACCCCGGCTGCTGGTGGTGGCCCAGCCGCGCGACCGGGATCTGCGGTTCGCGTTCCTCGCCGAGCTGGCCGAGGCGGTGCTGCCGCACATCGAGTCGTACGCCGACACGGTCGAGCCGGCCGAGCGCACGGAGGCCGATCCCGAGACCGGCAAGAAGGTCAGGGTCGAGGTGGAGCTGTGCGCGGACGCGGCGCAGCTGATCGTGCCCAGCAGGGCGGGTCTCGACTTCGTACGGCTGCTCGGGCGGTCCATGCGGTTCCGGCGTACGGCCGAGGACGATCCGGACACGCCCTATCCGGCGCCCGCCCGGGTGCCGCTGCTCGGCCGCTGGCTGACGCACTACGGAGAGCGGGCCAGGGTGCCGGGTTCCTCGCTGCTGCTGGCCACGACGGATCTGCTGAACCGGCACTGGGCGACGGGGCAGAGCAGCCTGGAGGACCAGCACCTCGGGGCCCTGCTCGCCTGGGTCGACCCGCCGGCCGGTGAGTCCGGCGCGGAGGCGGCACTGCGGGCGGAGGGGGAGCGGGACCGCGCCGGTCAGCTGGTCTGCCCGCCCGCCGGACCGGCGACGGATCCGGCGTTCGACAACAGGCTGCTGGCGCCCGCGATCGAGCGGTACGACCGTGCGCGGCAAGCACTGGCCGCCGCGGAGGACGGGGTCGACGCCGACACCCGGCTCGGTGAGCTGAGCGGTGCGGAGCGGGAGATCAGGTCGCTGCTGGCGGGGGTGCTGCTGCCCACCTGGGATGCCGTGTGGCGGGGGCTCGACCTGCTGCGGGAGCTGCCGGAGGGGGCCAGGGCACAGGACCGCTGGACGCGGGACCGCTGGTCGTTCACCGCGCACCGGGACCGGGTCCGGGCGGGCGAGCCCCCGCAGCCGCGCCGGGACGACGCGGTCACGGCCGCGCAGAAGCTGGCCTCGCGGGAGGCGGCCCAGGCGCAGTTGGACGCCCAGGAGGCACTCGACGACCCGCTGGTGCTTGCGGGCCGCAGGCTGGCCGGCGAGGCGTTCGTCGGGGAGGTGACGGAGGTCGAGATGGCGTACAGCGAGTCCAAGCGGCCCTCGCCGCGCCCCCTGGTCACGGTGTGGACCGAGGAGCGCCCGCATCTCGGGGAGCGCACCAAGGTGTACCGCTCGCTGGAGGGCAAGCCGCAGACGGCGGAGTTCGTGGGGTACGCCGCCGAGGATCCCGAAGCCGGCACGGTCGGCCTCGTCCTGCGCGTCACGGACCGGATGGGCCGGTCCAAGGAACCGGCGCCGGGTTCGGTGCCCGAGCCCGGCGACCGGATCGCCTGGACCCTGTTCGAACACGACCAGCGGGGCGGCCCGAAGCTGCCCGATCCGGAGGACACCCCGTGGACCCACGGCGGTCCGCCGGGCGCCGACGGCTCCGCCGGCCATGCCGAGCAGCCCGATCCCGTGACCGCGGAGGACCTCCTGTGACTGCCGTTACCGACCCGGGGGCCGCGGCGGCGCGGGCGACCGACGCGATCCTGGACGACACCCTGCGCGGCACGGCGCGCGGCATCGTCGTGGACTCTCCGCCGGGCGCGGGGAAGTCGACGCTGGTGGTGCGCGCGGCGCTGGAGCTGGCCGCCGCGGGCCGCCCGCTGATGGTGGTCGCGCAGACGAACGCCCAGGTGGACGATCTGGTGGTGCGGCTGGCGGAGAAGGCTCCCGAGCTGCCGGTGGGGCGGCTGCACAGCAGCGACTCCGATCCGTACGACAAGGTCCTGGACGGCCTGGACAACGTACGGAAGTCGGCGAAGGCGGCGGATCTGGCGGGCCTGGACATCGTCATCTCCACGGCCGCGAAGTGGGCGCACGTGAAGAACGTGGAGCCGTGGGGGCACGCGATCGTCGACGAGGCGTACCAGATGCGGTCGGACGCCCTCCTGGCGGTGGCCGGACTGTTCGAGCGGGCGCTGTTCGTCGGGGATCCGGGCCAGCTCGACCCGTTCTCGATCGTGGGCGCCGACCAGTGGGCGGGCCTGTCGTACGACCCGTCGGCGAGCGCCGTCTCGACTCTGCTCGCGCACAATCCCGATCTGCCGCAGCACCGGCTGCCGGTGTCATGGCGGCTGCCCGCGTCGGCCGCGCCACTGGTCTCCGCCGCGTTCTACCCGTACACACCGTTCCGCAGCGGCACGGACCACGGTGACCGGCGGCTGTCGTTCGGGGTGCCATCGGACGGGTCGGCCCCCGACCGGGTGCTGGACGAGGCGGCGGAGTCCGGCTGGGGGCTGCTGGAGCTCCCGGCCCGGCACACCCCGCGCACGGACCCGGAGGCGGTCAGGGCGGTGGCCCTGGTGGTGCGCAGGCTGCTGGACCGGGGCGGCGCCGCGACGAGCGAGCGCGGCCCGGATCCGGTCCCGGTGACGGCGGACCGGGTCGCGGTCGGCACGGCCCACCGCGACCAGGCCGCCGCGGTGCGGGCGGCGCTCGCGGAACTGGGTGTGACGGGTGTGGCGGTGGACACGGCGAACCGGCTCCAGGGCCGCGAGTTCGACGTGACCGTGGTCCTGCACCCGCTGTCGGGCCGCCCGGACGCCACGGCCTTCCACCTGGAGACGGGCCGCCTCTGCGTCCTGGCCTCGCGGCACCGGCACGCGTGCGTGGTGGTGTGCCGTGCCGGGGTGGCGGACCTGCTGGACGAGCACCCGTCGACGGAGCCGGTGCAGCTGGGTGTGACGGTGAAGTTCCCGGACGGCTGGGAGGCGAACCACGCGGTGCTGGCGCACCTCGCCGAGCACCGCGTGCATGGGGCGCCCTGACCCTGGGCAGCGCTCCCGGTGCGCAGAACGGCAGCGCTCTTGCGCCCGGCTGGACAATGGAAGGTGGCCGTCCGGCCGTACGAGGAAGGAACACCACATGGCACAACCCGAGCGGAACGAGCGGCAGAGGCTGCGTCCGGCGCCGCTGCTCTTCGAGCCGTCGGAGGCGGCGGCGGATCCCGAGCACTTCTTCGACCTGGAGTCGATGGAGGACCCGAAGGAGCTGCTGGCCCGCGCGACGGAACTGACGCTCGCCTTCCGGGCGGCGACCGACCGGGCCGTGGAGTTCCAGGCCGTGGCCGCCGCCCAGCTCGCCGATCCGCGACGGTTCGACCGGCTCACGGCCGCGGACATAGCCGAGCGCGCGGAGTGGACCGAGGACTACGCCAAGAAGATGATCGAGTTCGGCCGGTCCCTGCTCGACGCCCCCGCGCCCTGACCGCAGGGCCCCGGGCGACCCGACACCGCACGACCGACGAATTCGGTCACCCCACGACCGGCAACCCGGTCACCGCACGACCGTCCGTCACTGCGGGTACACCCCTGGCATATGCCGTCGGGCAAGATACTCCGCCGGGGTCCGTCCTGTCCGGCTTTCGGCAACTCTGGGGAACAGGAGCGTCACGGCCGGTAGACATGTCGTCATGAGCGCATGGCTGAATGACGAAACGACCCTGCGGACCGCCCCCGCCCCCCGCCCCGGTGTCGACATCTTCGCCCTGCTGCGGGACCGCGTGGACCGCCGGGCCGACGACAGGGCTGCCCAGGTCACGGCGTCCGGTGCCGCGTGGCTGGCGGGCGCCTCGGCCTACCCGCGCAGCACGCTCTCGCAGTGGGAGGCCAGCCCCTGTTCCCCCGGCGTACTGCCGTGCGGTTCCTCGTTCGACGTCGTGAGCGTCCCCGCCCTGTTCGGCAGGCGCATGCTGGAGCGGCTCTGGGCGGAGGGGCCGGGATCGGGTCCGGTCGCCACGCACCGGGGCCGGATGCTGCTGTTCGCCTCGCCCGGCACGGCCCAGCGGCTGCCGTCCCTGCTGGCCTGGGAGGAGTGGGGCACGGGTTGTGCCGACGCTCCCCCGCGCCGCCAGGGCGCGCTGCCACCGGTGCTCTGCCACGGCACGGGGGACGCGGTCACCGTTCCGCCCCTGACCGGCGGCGCGGATGCCGGCGGGCCTCGCTGGGTGGTCGCCCCCGACACCCGCAACCCCTGGCTGCCGGGGCCTGACGTACTGCTGTGGGCCTGTGTGAGGGTGGGCAGGTCGGCGGCCCCGTCGACCACCGGGAATTCGATTTTTCCTCCCGCCGATCCGGGTGCTAATGTCTACGACGTCAGCAGGCGCCGTTAGCTCAGTTGGTTAGAGCAGCTGACTCTTAATCAGCGGGTCCGGGGTTCGAGTCCCTGACGGCGCACCGACGGTGGAAGCCCCTTCGTGGAAGCGAGGGGGCTTCTTCGTGTTCCGGCGGGGTCAGGTCCCGGTGGCGACCCGGACGGTCCAGGCGCCGGACCGGGTGCGGTCGGCGACGTCGATGCGGATGCGCTCGCCGGGCACGCTGTAGCGCTCGCCCTCCCGGAGCGGGGCGTCCGCGAGCGGCGGGTAGACCGACCGGTCCCAGCAGGCGTCGGAGTCGGGGTGCGTGTCCAGCACCTCCACCGGGCCGCCGCCGGACGGTGTGGCGTTGCGGATGCGGTAGACGAGCACGCCCTCGGTGCAGGTCGTGCGGTCGTTGCCCGTGGCGCTGCGTGCCTCGATGGCCAGCGCGCTGTCCGGGCCGGTCCTGACGACCGCGAGCCGGGTCCCGAGGGACGCGCCGCGCACGGGCACCTCGGCCATCGGTTCCAGGGTGAGGTCGGCGGCGCCCTGGACACACACGACCTCCTCCCCGTCGAGCCAGCCGAGCTTCCACTTGTGCCAGCCGAACAGGTCCGGGGAGAGTCCGAACTGGCTGCCCATGACGTCCCAGTCGCCGACGTAGGTGTCCCAGTCGCCCTTCCCGTCCTCCGGGCGGTGGTAGAGGTCCGCCAGGTCGAAGACGTGTCCGGTCTCGTGCGCGAGGACGTTCCGGTCCGGCGGGTGTTCCTCGAAGACGGTCACCACACGCCTGATGTCCGTGCCGTCGGCGCGCACCGGACGGTCGAAGTTGACGACCTTGGTGGCGTCGGAGTCGACTCCGGGGGCGTCCGGGTCGGCTACGAGGTAGACGATGTCGTAGGCGGAGAAGTCGGTCTCCTCGTCGGCGGCCTCGATGGCGTCGCGCAGATAGGCGCTGCGGCGATCGGAGCCCCAGTCGCGCTGTATGCCGTACCAGGTGGAGGGGTGCGGCATGGAGGTCCACCGCCGCTGGGGGTGGGCGTGCAGGGTGAACTTCCCGTACGAGGCGCGCTGGAAGAAGCGTGTGGTGGAGGGGAAGTAGTCGGCGGCGAGCACCTCGGGGGGCACGACGGGGTCGGAGTCGGGGAACGAGAGGAAGACCATGACCGCGTCGAGGCTGCGGTCGGGGCGGGGGTAGGCGCCGTTCCAGGTGTCGAGGCCGAGGGAGTGGTGCGCCCCGGTCCTGGGCAGGGCGCACGGTCCCGCGTCGCGCGACGCCGCCACGGCGGGGCCGGCGACGAGTCCGGTGGCGGCGAGCGCCAGGAGGGACGTGAGAGCAGCCGCCGCGCTGCGCAGCCTCGGCCTCTCCGATCCCCCGGGTCTGCGCTGACGCGGCACATCTACCTCCGGTGGCGAATGCGGGACTTCCCCCTCACCCTGTGCCGAGTCGGCGGCGTACGCCCTGTTGTGCTGCCCCACACGGGTCAGCCGGAGGCGCCGGTGGTCAGTGCACCCACACGATCACCCTTACAGACAGTCACATTTGCTCACCCCGAAAGCCGAACCGTCCAGATCAGCACAAAAATGATCATCTACGGCCATCGCGCATGCGGATGCCACGCGCGGGACAGGCGTCAGGCAAGCGCGAGGCGGGCGTGCGCCATGCGCGTACCCCCGGTCCGAAACGGCGGGCGCGTTGGAACGGCCGGTGCGCCACCCTCTATGCTTCACCTCGTTTCCCTGCGTGGTTCCCGCCTCCGGCGCGGCGCTCCACTCCACGCAGCTGCCCGGCCACACCTGTTCATGACAATCGGCACAGCGGGAGCGAGCGGTGAGCGGAACCTCCGAAGGGCCGACGCCCCGGGCGGGCACGGCCCCCGGCGCCGGGAGGTCAGAGGTCACGCAAAGTGATCATCCGAGGCCGGGCCTCTCCGAGCTGCGCGACTACCGCGCCGCGTTCGCCGCGTCCGCTCTCCCGATGGCCGTCGTCGACCACCACGGACTGATCGTCAGGCCCAACGACGCGCTGGGCGCGCTCCTCGGCGCCGCTCCCGCGTCCCTGACCGGGCGGACCGCGGCCGATCTCCTCGGTCTGACCTCGGACAGTCCCACCTGGCGGTCCTACACCGAGGTCCTGCGCGGCGCCCGCCCCCGCCTCCGGTGCACCCGGCGACTCAAGCACGCCGACGGCCGGCCGCTGTGGGCCGAGGTCACCATCGCGCCGATGGGCGACCGGACCGGCGGCACGGGCCGTGTGCTGTTGTCGGTCGCCGACGTCAGTGACCGGCGCGAGATGCGGCAGCGGCTGCGCCATCTGCGGATACACGATCCCGTGACCCGGCTGCCCAACCGCACCCTGTTCTTCGAGCGGCTCGCGAGCGCGCTGGAGCCCCCGCCGCACCAGGACGGGCCGTCGTCGGCCCCGCACGGCCGGATCGGCCTCTGCTATCTGGACATCGACGGCTTCAAGGCGGTCAACGACACCTTGGGGCACCGCACAGGCGACCGTCTCCTCGCCGCTGTCGCCGGGCGGCTCACCGACTGCGCGGAGGCCGACGGCCACCGCACCGGCGGTCATCTGGTGGCGCGTCTGGGCGGTGACGAGTTCGCGATCCTGGTCGAGGACTCGTCGGGTACGCCGCAGCTCACCGAACTCGCCCGCTCGGTGCTCCTCGCCCTCCAGCGGCCGTTCGAGGTCTCCGGGCACCGGCTGTCGGTCTCCGCGTCGATCGGAGTGGTGGAGCGGTCGTCGGCCGGCACGTCGGCCACGGCCCTGATGCAGGCCGCGGACACCACGCTGTACTGGGCGAAGGCCGACGGCCGGGCCCGCTGGACCCTCTTCGACCCCGAGCGCAACGCCCACAGGATGACCCGGCAGGCGCTCTCCTCCACGCTCCGCCCGGCCGTCGAGCGCGGCGAGTTCACTCTGGAGTACCAGCCGCTGGTCGGCATGGCGGACGAGGTCGTACGGGGTGTGGAGGCCCTGGTCCGCTGGAACCACCCGCAGTTCGGCCTGCTCGCGCCGAGCCGGTTCGTCCCCATCGCCGAGGAGGACGGCACGATCGTCCAGCTCGGCCGGTGGGTGCTGCGCACGGCCTGCCGTCAGGCCCGCCGCTGGCAGCTGGAACACCCCGGCGAACCGCCGCTGTTCATCAGCGTCAACGTCGCCGTGCGGCAGGTGTGGGACTCCGACCTGGTGGCCGATGTCGCGGAGACCCTCGCCGAGACGGGCCTCGAACCCGGGCTGCTGCAGCTGGAGCTGACCGAGTCCGCGGTGATGGGCTCGTCGGGCAGGCCCCTGCGGGTGCTCCAGGCGCTCAGCGACATGGGTGTCCGTATCGCGATCGACGACTTCGGCACCGGCTACTCCAACCTCGCCTATCTCAGCCGGCTGCCCGTGTCCGTGCTGAAACTGGACGGCTCCTTCGTACGCGGTTTCCGTTACGAGGACGGGGCGCACCCCAGCCCGGCCGACGAGACGATCGTCGAGGCCATGGTGCAGCTGGCCCACCGCCTGGGCCTGACGGTCACCGCGGAGTGCGTGGAGACCTCGGGCCAGGCGGAGCGGCTGCGCCGGATCGGCTGCGACACCGGGCAGGGGTGGCTGTACTCCCGCGCGGTGGCCCCGGAGCGGATCGCCGAGCTGATCGGCACGAGGCCACCGGAGAGCTGACCGGGTCAGCCGAGGGCGGGCAGCCCGTAGGCGTCGGCGATGAGTTCGTACGAGCGCAGCCGGGCCTCGCCGCCGTGTGCGTTGGCCGTGATCATCAGCTCGTCGGCGCCGGTGCGCTTGGCCAGGTCGTCCAGGCCGCTGCGGACCTCGTCCGCCGTGCCGTGGACGATGTCCTTCAGCCAGCCGTCGACGAACTCGCGCTCCATGGGGCTGAAGTCGTACGCCTCGGCCTCCTCGGGGCTCGGCACGAGGCCCGGGCGCCCGGTGCGCAGCCGGACCATGGACAGGGCGCCGGTGAGCACCTGGCGCCTGGCCTCGCGCTCGTCGTCGGCGGCCAGTGCCGCGACCCCGATGAGGGCGTAGGGGGCGTCGAGCACCGCGGAGGGCGTGAAGGACTCCCGGTACAGCTCCAGGGCCGGCACGGTGTTCCGGGACGAGAAGTGGTGGGCGAAGGCGAAGGGCAGGCCGAGCACACCGGCCAGCCGGGCGCTGAAGCCGGAGGAGCCCAGCAGCCAGACGGGCGGACGGCCGGGCGACTGGACGCCGCCGGGCGAGGTTGCCTGCACGGGCCCGGGGACGGCGTGGATACGGGCGTAGGGGTGCCCGTCCGGGAAGTCGTCGTCCAGGAAGCGGGTCAGCTCGGCGAGCTGCTGCGGGAAGTCGTCGGCCCCCTCGTTCAGCCGGTCCGTGCGCCGCAGGGCGGCGGCGGTGGCGCCGTCCGTGCCGGGGGCGCGGCCGAGGCCGAGGTCGACGCGGCCGGGGGCCATCGCCTCCAGCGTGCCGAACTGCTCGGCGATGACCAGAGGCGCGTGGTTGGGCAGCATCACCCCGCCGGAGCCGAGCCTGATGCGCTCGGTGTGGGCGGCCAGGTGCGCGAGGATCACGGCGGGGGACGAGGAGGCCACCCCGGGCATGGAGTGGTGCTCGGCGACCCAGAAGCGGTGGAAGCCACGGCTCTCGGCAAGCTTGGCGATGTCCACGCTGGTGCGCAGGGCCTGGGTCGCCGTGCGGCCCTGGCCCACGGTCACCAGGTCGAGCACGGAGAGGGGCACGGAGGCCGTGCCGCTCGCTGTGCCGCGGATCCCGTCGCCCCGGTTCTCGTCGCCTCGGTTCTCGTCCACGTGTTTCGGCCTCTCCGGTGCTGCGTCTGTGTACCGGAGGGTGCCAACAGGAGGATGACTCCGCTTATTCCCGCCGCTCCCCCGGCCCCGGTCCTGGTCCGCCTACTCCCGGACCTCGATGCCCCGGGGCTCCGAGGCGCCCAAGGGGGGCTCGCGGGTGGCGAACAGGGTGCCGAGGGTGGGCGCCCAGATCCGGCGCTCGGCCAGCCGGAGGCCCTCCCAGACCGCCACCTGGTTGGCGGTGAGGACCGGCTTGCCGAGGAGTTCCTCAAGTTCCGGGACGTACGCGGCGGTGTGCAGGGCGTTGTCGGGGAGCAGGACCACCTCGGCGTCCGGGTGGTCACCCGCCACGGCCAGCTCCTTCACGAGCTCCACGTCCGCGTCGGCCGCCTCGGACGCCGTCACGATGCCGCCGCCCCGCGTCGAGGTCACCTCGACGCCCCCGGACCCCAGGAAGCCCGCGAAGAGCGCGGCGACGTCGTCGGAGTAGGTCGCGGCGACCGCGACCCGGGTGGCACCCAGCTCGCGTACCGCCTGGACGAAGGCGATGGACGTGCTGGACGCGGGGAGCCCGGCGGCCCTGGCCAGGTCCGCGGCCTGCTCGTGGGCGCCCGCCCAGCCGTAGGCGAAGCTGCCGCCCGAGCAGGCCCAGACCAGCGACTCGGCGCCGGCCATCCGCAGCTCCTCGACGCCTGCGCCCAGGCGCTCGGCCGAGCCTGCCGCCCGCAGGTTGTCGGCCCTGCGGACGTCCTCGTCGATGTCGGTGTGGAAGAGCGGCACTCTGATGTCGCTGTCGAGCATGACCTCGATCCGCGGGAAGTCGTCCTCCGCGGCGTGGCCCGGGTAGAGAAGTCCTACGGTCGTCATGTCCACCCTTCCCGTGCGTCCGGATGTCCTGCCGGCACTCGTAACCACCGCTGCCCCTGCCTGGCACAAGTATTCCCCTTTTCGTCCCATACCGCCGCCCGCAACAGGGGTGACCAGCGGTTTCTCCCCGCACGCCGAGGCCCTGTTGACGGCCGTGCCCCCCGGTGCGAGCGTGGTCGTTCCGATGACCGCTCCCGTGATCCTCGTCCTGGACACCGACCCGTCACCGCGCCTGGGCCGGCTGACCGGCCGGGCCGTCGTCCGGTACGCCGACGAGCGGACGCTGGCCGCCCGGCTGCCCGGCGCGGATGTGCTGCTCGTCTGGGACTTCACCTCCGACGCCGTCCGCGAGGCATGGCCGGGCGGGGGACCGCGCCCCCGCTGGGTGCACACCGCGAGCGCCGGGGTGGACCGGCTGCTCTGCCCGGAGCTGGCCTCCTCCCCCACCGTCGTCACCAACGCCCGTGGCGTGTTCGAGCTGCCCGTCGCCGAGTACGTCGCGGGGCTGGTGCTCGCCTTCGCCAAGGACCTGCCCCACACCCTGGAGCTCCAGCGGCAGCGCCACTGGCGCCACCGGGAGACCAGGCGGCTGGCCGGCAGCCGGGCCGTGGTCGTCGGCGCGGGCCCCGTCGGCCGGGAGATCATGCGGCTGCTGCACGGCCTCGGCGTCCAGGTGGCCCTCGTCGGCCGTACGGCCCGGCGCACGATCCACGGCGTGGAGGATCTGGGCCGGCTGGCGGCCGGCGCGGACTGGGTGATCTGCGCGGCCCCGCTGACGGACGAGACGCGCGGGATGTTCGACGCCCGCTTCTTCGGACTGCTCCAGCCGTCCGCCCACTTCGTCAACGTGGGGCGCGGCCCGCTGACCGTCGAGGAGGATCTGGCCGAGGCGCTGCGGAAGCGGTGGATCGCGGGCGCGGCGCTCGATGTGTTCCACGAGGAGCCGCTGGGTCCGTCGAGCCCGCTGTGGGACGTGCCGGGGCTGCTGATCTCCCCGCACATGAGCGGCGACACGGCCGGCTGGCGGGACCGGCTGGGCGAGCAGTTCGTCTCGATGTACGAGGGCTGGGCGGCCGGTGAGCCGCTCCCCAACGTGGTGGACGTACGGCGTGGTTACGTACCTTCTCCGGACATCCCTGCCTGACGCCCGCGGTGACGCGCACTCATGAACCGCGCGGGGCGGGGAATACGCCCCGCACATCCGTCGTCGCACTCCGCCCATGACGAGACACGGGAAGGTCACCCTCCGGCCACCGTTCGGTTACATGGCAGCGCTTCCTGCATAGACGTCCGGGAGCGGGAAGGTGCTCACCCTGTCCGGACTGTTCGACACCCCGATTTCTCCAGGAGATTGCGAACCATGGCTGACTTCCCTCACCTGTCCCGTCGGGGCTTCCTCAATCGATCGGCGGCCGTGGGAGGTCTGATCGTCGTTCCCGGCCTGCTCTCCGCGTGCAGCAAGACGGACGCCGGCGCCACGGACGGTGAGGGCGCGCTCGACAAGCTCCGCAAGCAGGGCTTCGTCAGGGTCGCGTACGCCAACGAGGCCCCGTACGGCTACATGGAGGGCAAGGAGCTCAAGGGCGAGGCCCCCACACTGCACCGGGAGATATTCAAGGCGCTCGGCGTGGACGAGCTGAAGCCCACCCTCTCGGAGTGGGACGGCCTCATCCCCGGTCTCCAGGCCGGCAAGTACGACGTCGTCAGCGCGGGCATGGCCATCACTCCCGAGCGCTGCGCCAACGCCCTCTTCTCCGAGCCGGAGTTCATCTCCCCCACCGCCCTGATGGTGAAGAAGGGCAACCCGAAGAAGCTCACCGACCTCGCGTCCGCGAAGGCCGCCGGCGTCACCGTCGGCGTGATGTCCGGTGCGGTCGAGGGCTCGTACGCCGAGGGCGCGGGCATCGCCGAGGGGAAGATCAAGACCCTGCAGAAACCGCAGGACGGCGCGGACGCCGTCAAGGGCGGGCGGATCGACGCCTTCCTGCTCACCGGGATCTCCCTGCGCTGGCTCGCGAAGACCAACCCGGACACCGAGGTCACCGAGGCCTTCGTCCCCGAGCTGGACGGCGCGAAGCAGTACTCGCCGGGCGGCGCGGTGTTCCGCAAGGGCAACGAGGATCTGCGGGACTCCTTCAACCGCGAGCTCAAGAAGATCGTCTCGGACAAGTCCCGCTATGTGGAGCTCCTCCAGGAGTACGGCTTCGGCGCCACGGAAATTCCGCCGGCCACGCTCAAGACGGCCGACCTGTGCAAGGGCTGACGAGGACGGACCCCACCGTATGAGTGACTTCCTCTCCATACTCGGCGAAGAGTTCCCCCAGGTCAGGTCGGGCCTGTGGGTGACGCTCGAGGCGACCGTCCTGGGCTCCCTGCTCGCCCTGCTGCTGTCCTTCGCCCTCGGTCTCGCCGCGGGCAGCAAGCTGCTGCTGGTGCGCGGGGTCTCCCGGACCGTCGTGGAGTTCTTCCGCGGCACCTCGCTCTACATCCAGCTGTTCTGGCTCTACTACGCGATGCCGCCCCTCACGGGATACGAACTCACCCCGCTGGTCTGCGGGGTCGTCGCGTTCGGCCTCAACTACGGGGCGTACGGCTCAGAGATCGTGCGCGGCGCGATCAACTCCGTGCCGCGCGCCCAGTACGAGGCGGCCGTGGCGCTGAACATGACGCCCTTCCACCGCATGCGGAAGGTGATCATGCCGCAGGCCTGGGTGCAGATGATCCCGTCCTTCACCAACCTGCTGATCCAGCTGCTGAAGTGCACGCCCCTGCTGTGGCTGCTCTCCGCGGCCGATCTGATGACCGCGATCGAACACGTCCGCAGCCGGAGCGGTGAGAGTCTCCTCACCTATCTGCTGCTGCTGGCCGTCTACTTCGTCCTCGCCTACGCGCTGACGCTGCTGATGAACATGCTGGAGCGCACCGCCAAGCGGCGGCTGGGACTGCACACCGGTGCGGGCAGCCTGCTGAAGACACGCACGGCGGAAGCCGCCGCCACAGCGGGAGGTGCCCGGTGAACCAGTCGTTCCGGTGGGAGGCCGTCGGGGACGCCTTTCCCCTGCTGCTCGAAGGATTCAGGGTCACGCTGCTCGCGACCGTGCTCGGCACACTCGTGGCGGCGGTGCTGGGACTGGCAGTCGCCGTGGCCGGGCGGGCGCCGTCCCGCATCGTGACCGTGCCGGTGAAGGCGGTGACCGAGTTCGTCCGCTCCACCCCGCTGCTGGTGCAGCTGGTGGGCGCGGCAGCCGTCTTCAGCTCCGTGGAGCCGCTGACCATCGGCATCATCGTGCTGGGCATCCACTACGCCGCGTACACCTCGGAGGTCTACCGGGCCGGGATCGACGGTGTGCCCAAGGGCCAGTGGGAGGCCTGCCGGGCGCTCTCCATGTCACCGCGGCGGACCTGGCAGGCCGTGATCCTGCCGCAGGCGGTGCGCAACGTGCTGCCCGCGCTCGGCAACTACGCGATCTCGATGTTCAAGGAGACCCCTTTCCTCGCCGTGATCACGGTGCAGGAAATGGTCTTCGAAGCCCGGAAGTACGGAGCCGACCACTTCGTGTACACCGAGGTGTTCACGCTCGCCGGACTGGTCTTCCTGGTCGCGAGCTACCCCACCTCACTGCTCATGAGAAAGCTGGAGAAGCGCCTTGGCCACTGAACCCGCACCCCTCGAGAAGGTACCCGGGCCCGCGGACGCGGCTCCGGACACCCGGCTGACAGGAGTCGAGCCGCTGGTCCGTTTCGACAAGGTCGTCAAGCGGTACGGCGACCATGTGGTCCTGGACGAACTGGACTTCACCGTGCGGCGCGGCGAGCACGTCACGCTGATCGGGCCGAGCGGCTCGGGAAAGACGACCATCCTGCGGCTCCTGATGACGCTGGAGAAGGTCAGCGACGGCGTGATCTGGGTGGACGGCTCTCCGCTCTCGCACGTGCGGACGCCGTCCGGGGCTCTGAAGCCCGCCGGTGAGAAGCAGCTGCGGGAGTCCCGGAAGAAGATCGGGATGGTCTTCCAGCAGTTCAATCTCTTCCCGAACATGAAGGTGCTCCAGAACATCACCGAGGCGCCGGTCAACGTCCTCGGCATGGACAAGGACGAGGCGGAGGCCCGGGCCCGGGAACTGCTCGACCTGGTCGGGCTCTCCGGCAAGGTCGACGCCCATCCCTCCCAGCTCTCCGGCGGCCAGCAGCAGCGCGTGGCCATCGCCAGGGCGCTGGCGATGCGGCCGGAGATCCTGCTGCTCGACGAGGTGACCTCGGCTCTGGACCCGGAGCTGGTGGCGGGTGTGCTGGAGCTCCTCAGCGACATCGCGAGGAACACCAACATCACGATGCTCTGTGTGACCCACGAGATGAACTTCGCCCGGGACGTGTCCGAAAAGGTCCTGATGTTCGACGCGGGACGGGTCGTGGAATCCGGTACGCCGGAAAAAATATTCACCGACCCCGAACACGAACGCACGCGCGAATTTCTCAACGCGGTGCTGTGACCTTGCCTTTGGCATGTTGCCCGTGACCTTGGCATATGCCAGGTGGGTGCGCCCCGGCCGACGCGGCGGGGGCGCACCATCAACTCCCCGACAGCCCCTCCCTTGCGGCTTGTTGACGACTATCGTGGGCCGTGAGCTTGCGGTCACAACCTGGCAGAAGCCCTGGAGGGGGAACCGTGGCGTTGAAGCCCGAGCCGAAGGCGCCGTTCCATTCGGTGCAGTACGCCCTGCGGGTGCTCGAGTCCGTGTCCACCCACGGCAGCGGGGTGACCGAGGCGCGGCTCTCCCGCGAGACCGGACTTCCGGCGGGGCATCTCACGCCGCTCCTGCTGACACTGCGCCGCGAGGGGTACGTCGAGCAGGTCGCCGACGGCGCCTACATCATCGGGTCCTCCCTCCTGGAGCTCGGCTCCGGCTCCGCCCGCAGGCGGGCCCTGGAGGCGAAGCTCCAGCAGACCCTCGTGCAGCTGCGCGACTCGGTCGGTGCGGCCGTCTACGTCAGCCGCTACGTCGACGGGGAGATCCGCGTCACGCAGGTGGCCGACGGGCCCCGCACGCCCGCCGTCAACGAGTGGGTCGACTTCCGCTCGGCGGCGCACGCCAGCGCGATCGGCAAGTGTCTGCTGACGCAGCTCGACCAGAACGGCCGTCGCGACCATCTGGCCCGGCACCGGACCGCGCGGCTGACGTCGCGGACGATCACGAACGAGAAGGTGCTCTTCTCCAAGCTGGACAGCCAGCCGGCGACGGTCCCGGTGCTCGACCTCCAGGAGTACGCCGTGGGCACGGTGTGCGCGGCCGTTCCGCTGACGGCGGGCTCCTCGGCCGGGTGCCTGGCGCTCTCCCTGCCGATCGAGCACGCGCACCGGCTGCGGGCCGCGGCCGCCACGCTGAACCGGCGCGCGGCGCCGGTTCTGCTGTCGCTGGCCCTCTGAGCCGAGCTTCACAGGCCGCTCCCCTGTGGCACACACCACGCCCGGGCGGTGGCGCGGATGCCTCGCTCGGTATACATGTACGGGTGCGGGCCCGCAGGTCAGGGGCGGGTCCGCACGAACCGACGGCTGTCGCCGGGGTGCGGCGGGCATGTGTCATCAGCACCCCTGAGGACCAGGTATTATTTTCGAGTCAGCCGGCGCCGTTAGCTCAGTTGGTTAGAGCAGCTGACTCTTAATCAGCGGGTCCGGGGTTCGAGTCCCTGACGGCGCACAGACACCACAGTGGGCGGTCTCCCTCCGGGGAGACCGCCCACTGTGTTTTCGTGCCGCGCGGGATCAGAACTTCACGTCGGAGCACGCGTAGAACGCGTTGCCGGTGTCGGCGACGTTCCAGACGGCCAGGATGACGTGCTTCCCGGACTTCTGGGTGGGCATCGAGCCCTGGTGGGTCAGCGTCGCCGGCGGCTGCTGGTTGCCGTACGGCACCGTCATGAAGGGCTGCGATTCCAGTGCCGCCCTGGTCAGCGGCTTGGTGGAGTCCCAGCCGTTCTTGGTGATGTAGTAGCGGAAGTCGCTGGTGGAGTGCCGGGCGGTGAACTGCCAGCGGAAGCTGTAGCCCTGCCCCGCGGTGACCTGGGTGGCGGGCCAGTTGCCGCCTCGCGGGTCGTCGAGCTGAGCGAAACCGCTGTTCCCGCCGGAGCAGATCTTGCCGTCCGCCGGTCCTGCCGCCGGGAAGCCCTTGGGGCCCTCGACGCTCTGCGGTTCCCACTGGATGCTGCCGCAGCCGGTGACCGTGCCGTTGGCGCAGAGCTTCTGCCGGCTGATGGGGGAATCCGTGTAGCCGTGACTGCTGGCGCTGCTGGTCGCGAACATGGAGACGCCCGCTATCGCCAGGCCGATGACGGCCGCGCTTGCTCTTTTCCGCATGCTGTGTCGCTCCTCGAGAACGTGGGGGATGTTCTGGGGATGATCCGAACTGTGCTGCGCGCCTCGCTGTGCTGCGGTCTAGACCAAGTCCAGATTATTGACGCGGCATGAACATGTCCAGACCAATGTGGATCGGGTTTCAGCGGGCCCTCCGGTGCAAGCGGAGGCCGTCAGGCCCCGTCCCCGCCGCTGCGGCCGGTGTAGAAGGCCACTGTCAGATCCCTGACCAGGGCCTTGTGTTCGTAGGCGTCGAGCTCGACGATGCCGCGCGCGGTCAGCCGGCCGACGGTGTCGTCCACCGCGTCGACGACGGAGGTCAGCACCTCGTCCCGGTGCTTCGCGTCGATGGCGGCCACCCGGCACCGCTGCATCGCCGCCGCGACCTCGGGGGCGTACTCGATCACGGTGGGCTGCGCGGAGTAGACCTCGATGCCCACGGGCACGCAGTCCGCCTTCACCATGCGGGTCAGCGCGTCACCCACCGCCTCCGCGTCGCGCAGGGTACGGGTCTCCCCCTGGAAGGCGTCGGCGGGCAGCTGCGAGAGGACCCGGGCCAGCGCCGCCTCCACCTGGTCGCGCAGGTACCGCTCGTGGTCCGCGACTCCGAGCGTGGCCCGCGCGGTGTCCCGCACCCGCCATACGACGAGGACCACGGCCCGCAGCGCGGTACCGCTCGCGTCCACGGCGGGCAGCGGCTCACTGCGCCAGTGCCGCAGGCGTACGTCGATCCGGCGGCGCCGCAGGATCGGGGAGATCCAGAGGAGGCCGGTGCGCCGGACGCTGCCCCGGTAGTCGCCGAAGAGCGTCAGCACCGAGGCGTGTCCGGCGCGGGCCCGCCCGAGACCGCAGAGCGCGAACAGCGCCACCGCCAGTACGAGGGCCAGCAGCGCCCAGGTTCCGGTGCCGATGCCGTCGTACGGGCGCTCCCCCAGCCCGAGCCGCCCGGTCACCGCGGTGGGCAGTGCGCCCTGCCACCGGAGCAGGGCCAGTCCGGCGGCCACCGCGGCCGTCGCGGTGAACAGCGCGGCCCACCCAGGCAGTACGGGTCCGGGACGCTCGGTGAGCCGGGGGTCGGCAAGGGGCGCGGGCCGGGTGGGCGCCTGCGTCCGGCGGGACCGCGGCAGGGGCGCGCGTCGCACGGTGCCGGTCCCCGCGCCGGCGGGTCCGGCGCCCTCGTCGTCGCGGAAGAGCAGGTGTACGGGGATGGGGGCGGTGGTCTCGGTGGTGATGACGGGCTGCCGGCGCCCGGCCCCCCACCAGGCGACGGGGTCAGCGGCGCCGACCGTGAGCGTCACCGGGGCGGGCTCCTCTCCGCCGGGCGGCCGGAACCGGCCGGTCCTGGGCTTCCGGAGGTCCGGCGGGCCTTCCCCCTGACCGGCGTCCTGGTCCGCCGGGGCGGGCGCCGCCTCCGTGTCCGCCTCCACACCGACGGCCTCCTCCGGAACGAACGGCGGAAGACCCGTCTCCGGCTCCGTTTCCGAGGGCTCGGGGCCGAGCACCGGGGCAGGGCCACGTCCCGGCTCCGGGCCGAGCCACGGCTCCAGGTCCAGGTCGAGGTCCGGCCTCCTCGGGCCGGACGCCGGCTCCCGCACCGGCACCGGCACCGGCATGTCCGGCCCCGGCCCCAGGTCCAGGTCCGCCGGAACGCCCACGCCGTCCACCGGTACCGACCGGCCCACCACGGCGACGGCGTCCAGGGCCGGCCCCAGATCCGGCGGGATGTCGTCCTCCACCGCCGGCACATCCGCCGCAGGAGCCGGGGCCACGTCCGCCCCGCCCCCGGCCGGCTCCGCCGACGGCTCCGGAACCGCCACCGCCGGCACTTCGGCCGGCGCCTCACCCTGCGCGTCCCCCATGCCGGGACCGGGCACCATCACCCGCGTGTCCCGCTCGCCCAGCTCGTCCCACTCGCCCCGTACGTTCTCCGTTGACCGCATTCCCGCCTCCGTCATGTCCGTTCCGTCGCTTCACCCGTCACGCGAAGAGCCGTCGCCATGTCTCCGGCCCCGGATATCCGTCGGCCGCGCTCCCGCTCCAGCCCTGCGCACGCTGGAACGCCTGCACATTGCGGCGGTCCGCCTCCGTCCAGCGCGGGCCGGGGCCGGTCACGTAGTGGGTGCCGAACCCTTTCTTCACCAGGCGGTCGCCGAGCCGTTCGACGTGACCGCTGGACTGCCCCGGCCGGAAGAAGCTCTTCCCGGGGTACTCCACGGCCTCGCCCGGCCCGGCGGCGGGGATCCTGTGCCCGGTGCCCTTGACCAGCAGGCTCCAGGTCCCCGGGCCGGGAATGCCGTCCGCCTCCTTGCCCTTCCACCCCTGCGCCAGCTGGAACGCCCGGGTCGCCCGCTTGTCCGCGTCGCTCCAGCGCGGCCCCGCACCCTCCGCGTAGAAGCGCTTGCCGCCCTGCGCGATGAGCAGCTCCCCGAGCCGGGTCACCTGCGCGTTGTCGGCGCCGGGGCCGAACTTCCCGGCCCCGGGGAAGGCGGTGGCCGAACCGCTGCCGCTCGCACCGCTGACGACGCCCTTGTAGCGGTAGGCCACGTACTTCGAGGAGTTGCTCCAGTACGCCATCGGCGTCGTCGCCGCCCGCGTGTTCGGGCGGGTCTGCTCGTACGCGAGGTAGTGACTGTGCGTGTGGTCGGTCCAGCCGCCGAAGACCGTGACGTGCGACCCCACCGCGGGGTCGGCCAGGTTGTGGAAGAGGAGGATGTCGCCGGGCTCCAGGTCGGCCCGGGCGATCTTCGTCCCGAAGGCGGCGAGGCTGCCGGTCCACTCGTTGCTGCCGAGGTTCCACGCCATCGACACGAAGCCCGAGCAGTCCTGCCGGTAGCCGTCCGACCAGTACGCCCCCATGTCGTACGGGACCTTCGCCGTCACCCATTTCTTGGCGCGGTCGATGATCTCGGTCCGGGTCGTCGTGCGCGGCGCGGTGTCCGGAGCGGAGGGCGGCCCGGAGGATCCGCCGCTGTTCAGCGGTCCCACCGTGCCCTGGGGCGTGACCGGCTGGGGGTCGGTCACCGTGCCGCCCCGGGCGTCCCGTCCGGCAGCGGTGGCCGCGGCCTGACCTGCCCCGCAGGAGAGGACCACCCCTGCGGCGGTGACCAGCACCAGCGCCCGCCGCGCGCCGTTCGCGGCCGGGTGGCCGCCATGGCGTACGGGCAGCGCGGCGGCCGTACGGCGACGTCGCGCGCAACCCGGACAGGCACAGTCGGCGGCTGGTTCGAACTCCTCGAAGACCGGCACAGTCATGCGACTCCTCTTCCCCTCGGCAGTCGTCCAGATCTTCCGTATGTCAACTTTCCCGGCATAGCTCATGGTGACGGATTAAAGAGACAAAACGACCATCCGACAGGCCGTACCGGAGAGGAATTGGTCAGGAGCACTCCAGGACATCGGGTAAAGTTCTTCAGGTCAGCAGGCGCCGTTAGCTCAGTTGGTTAGAGCAGCTGACTCTTAATCAGCGGGTCCGGGGTTCGAGTCCCTGACGGCGCACGCAACAGCAAGGCCCCCTCACCGAGTGTGAGGGGGCCTTGCTCATGTCCCGCGGCAACGGCTCGGACAGCGCGTCGGGCAACTGCCTCCCGGATCCGGACATCCTGCCGAAAACACTCCGGGTGCGGGGCGTCGTCGGCCTACAGTGTCGTGTCGGTACGAACGACCCGACCTCCCGCGTCGCGCCCGGGTCACTCCCGCGGTCCGGGCGCCGCGGTAGAGGACCGGCCCGGCCGGCGGCTCCGAGGGGGAGCGGGCGCCGGCCGGGCCAGGTCGCCTTCAGGTGCGGCTCTTCGAGCCGTGCTCCTCCACGCTCTTCTCCGCCGTCAGATACGCGGAGACGACGACGTTCGCCGTGTACGCACGGGACTTGTGGTCGTACGTACCGCCGCAGGTGATCAGCCGGAGCTCCGCCCGCCCGTCCTCGCGCGGCCCGTACGCCTTCTGCGCGTCGAAGCGTTCGCGGGTGAAGACCTGGACGTCGTCGATGGTGAATTCGGCGATCTTGCCGTCGGACCGGCTCACCCGGACCTTCTCGCCCGGTCTCGCGGCGCTCAGCCCGTAGAAGACGGCCGGTTCCGTCTCGGTGTCGACATGGCCGACGAAGAGCGCGGCGCCCTCCGTGCCGGGCTCGGTGCCCTCGGCGTACCAGCCGACGGCACCCGGCGTCTCGAACGGCGGGGGCGTGATCGCCCCTTCGTCGTCCAGCCCACGGCTCACGAGGTCCGCGTCGATCCCGAGGGCCGGGATCTCGACCCGCTGCGGCGTGGCACCGTCCAGCGGATCGTGCGCCGGGGGCATCGGGACACCCAGGGGGCGGCCGACCGCCGCGACGTCACCGGTCGTCGGGGCGGAGTTCCCCGCGGTGGCCGCGCGGCCCCACAGCCAGAGTCCCAGCAGGAGAACGGCCCACACGACACCGGTCAGCAGCCGCCCGGTCCCGGCGGGACGGTCCGGGGCCGCCATGTCAGTGCTGCGCCGGGCGGCGGCGTCGCGCGCTGCGGAACGCGACGGCGACGGCCGCGACGGCGCCCAGTCCGAGACCGATCACCGCGTGCCGGGTGCCGGGGCCCTCGTCGGCGGCCTCCTCGGCGAGCACCGCGGTGCCTCCGCCGCCGGCCCGCACGGGGGCGACGGGCGAGGGGCGGCCGTGATGGACGACGGTGACCGTGCCGGTGGCCTTGCCGTGGCCGTCCTTGCAGGTCACCCAGACCTCGTAGTCGTCGGGCGCGGCGTCGGAGCGGATCCGGGCCTCGGCGACGAGCTCCTTGCCGTCACCCCGCTCGAAGTGGGCTTCGGCGGCGAAGGCTTCGGAGTTGCCCCGGGCCGACCTGCCCTTGCCGCAGGCGTCGGTCCGGAGCTCCACCTCCCCGCCGGGTGAGACTCGGGACGGGCTGACCGAGACCGTCCCGTGACGCTTCTCGTCCCTGGAGTCGTCGGACGTGGGAGCGGCCGACGCGGCGGACGCGGGAAGGGCTATCGTCCCGGCCGCGATCGCGGCACAGAACGTGAGGGGCAGTGAACGCATCGTAAACCTCCTGAGTGAAGGTTCACGCTCCGGGCGGCACCCCGCATCCGCTGTAGCCCGGTCGGGTTACGGCACGGGCAGGTCGACCAGGTCGACGAGGTCCGCGATCGAGTCGACGACCGTGGAGGGCCGGAAGGGGTAGCGGTCCATGTCGGCCACCGTGGTCAGGCCGGTGAGGACCAGGAAGGTCTGCATCCCCGCCTCCAGACCGGCCAGCACGTCGGTGTCCATCCGGTCGCCGATCATGGCGGAGGTCTCGGAGTGGGCGCCGATGGCGTTGAGCCCGGTCCGCATCATCAGCGGGTTGGGCTTGCCCGCGAAGTACGGTGCCTTCCCGGTGGCCTTGGTGATCAGCGCGGCGACCGAGCCGGTCGCGGGCAGCGGGCCCTCGGCGGACGGGCCGGTCTCGTCCGGGTTGGTGCAGATGAAGCGGGCGCCGCCGTTGATCAGCCGGATCGCCTTGGTGAGGGCTTCGAAGCTGTAGGTCCGGGTCTCTCCCAGGACGACGTAATCGGGCTCGTGGTCGGTGAGCACGTAGCCGATGTCGTGCAGCGCGGTGGTGAGTCCGGCCTCGCCGATGACGTACGCCGTGCCGCGCGGCCGCTGGTCGTCCAGGAACTGGGCGGTGGCCAGGGCGGAGGTCCAGATGTTCTCCACGGGCACGTCCAGACCCATGCGCTTGAGGCGCGCGTGCAGGTCACGTGCGGTGTAGATGGAGTTGTTGGTGAGGACCAGGAACGGCAGCCCGGATTCCCGCAGCCGCTTGATGAAGGCGTCGGCCCCGGGGATCGGTGTGCCCTCGTGGATGAGGACACCGTCCATGTCGGTCAGCCAGGATTCGATCGGCTTGCGCTCTGCCATGTGACGGGCTCCTGCCGTACGCGCTGTGCACCCGAGGTGCTGGACGCCGGCGGCACCGCGTTGTGCAGCGCCGACGCCCCGATCTTAGACAGACGGGGAGGGACGGTGGTCAGCCGCCCGTGGCCGACTTCCAGGCCTCGACGTACTCGTCCAGGCCGGTGCTGATGCCGGACCGGTCCGGCTCGAAGATCTGCACGCCCTTCATCAGTCCCGCCAGCTCCACCGCGTTGGCGTCGGTGGCCTCGACGCCCTCCCGCGCGCTGAATCCGCGGCGCGCGGCCCTGGCGGCGTACGCCCCCGGTGTGGCTGGTGAGCGAGAGCGGCTGTTCGAGCTTGGGGGCCCGCCACGACCGTCCCCCGCCCCTGCCTGCGGAGCCGGCCCTCCAGCAGCAGCTCGCGCAGCGCCTGCCGCACGGTCTCGCACGAGACCTCGAAGCGCAGGGCGAGGTGACGCTCCGTGGGAAGCGTGCCGCCCTCGCCCAGCTCCTCTATGAGGGCGGAGACATGGGTCTTCACCACGTAGTACTTGGGGATACGGCCGTGTTCCGGGATGCCGGA
This sequence comes from Streptomyces sp. NPDC079167, assembly GCF_040686735.1. NCBI lineage: Bacteria > Bacillati > Actinomycetota > Actinomycetes > Kitasatosporales > Streptomycetaceae > Streptomyces > Streptomyces sp. NPDC079167. The sequence goes on from NZ_JBFBLO010000001.1 coordinate 820,600, forward strand.
ACGGATCGGTGCGCCAGGTGCCTGGTCGGTCGGGAAGTCCGCGGCGGATGCTGCCGGCCGGTCAGTCCCGTACGCGGCGGATCCTGCGGGCGCCGGCCAGTGCGGCCACACCGCCTGCCAGCAGCACACCGGCGGCGATTCCGGCCGCGGCGGCCTGGTCATCCTGTCCCGTGCGGGCCAGCTCGGAGGTCTCCGTGTCGCGCCCCTCGCCGGTGTCCGTCCCGGGGCCGGTGGGTTCCAGGTCGGTCCCGCCGTCGAGGCCCCCCTCGACGATGTCGAAGGTGTAGTCCTCCGACTCCCCCACCCAGTCCCCGTCGTCACCGCGCCGCTCTCCCGCCGCCAGCCGCTGCACGACGGCCGCGTTGGCCGTGACCCGTCCGGGTTCGGTGTCCGAGGTGAAGGCCATCCGGACCTGGACGGTGACGGTGCCCCTTGCCGGCACGGTGAAGCCGGGGAAGTCGTCGTCCTCGCCGCCGCCGAAGACCCCGATCTGTTCGTGCCGTTCCGTGGTCTCCCAGGAGACGCGGTGCCGTGTGTCCGGGTCGGACTCCTCGGCGAACTCCAGCTGGATCCGGGCGGGGGTGAGCGTGCGGTCCTCGTCGGTGAGCACCAGCACCGGGTGGATGGCCCGGCACGGCTCGGCCGTGGTGTTGGTGAGGTCGAGGTTCCAGATGCCGTAGCCGCCGCCGGAGGCGTAGGTGTCCGGGCCGCCGTGGATGCGGGTCTCGATCGGGAAGCGCTCGGCTTCCGGTTCGCCGCAGACGGGCTGCCGGTCGTCGGCGACGACCGAGGTGGGAGCCGCCGGTGCCGCGTCCGCCTGGGTTCCGCCGAGGAGGACGGCGGGTACGGCAAATCCGGCCGCCAGCCCGAACGTCCCGAGGGTGGAGAAGACACGGCCGTCGCGCGGCCGTGCGGGGGGTTTGGGGGGCATGGGAGAACACCCTTCGCTGCTCGCGAACGACCGGCGCGGGGAGGCCGGCTGCCGGGGACGACGCTGCCACGCGCGCGCGAGGGCGGCCACCGCCGACCGGGCGACACCGCCCGTACGGGCGTCGGAAACCGCCCGATCAGCCCTGCCCGGACCGCTCTTCGGCCTCACCCGCCCGGCCGAAGAGCGGGGCGAGGACCAGCTGGGCCGCCCCTTCGGCCACGGGGCGGTCCCCGCCGCCGGCCACGGTGACGGGGACGGCGGAGGTGACGCCCTCGCGCCGGGCACGCTCCTCGACGACGGCGCGGACCCCCCTCAGGTAGGCGTCCTCGTCGGCGGCGACCGTACGGCCGCCGAGGACGATCCGGTCGATGTCGAGCAGCCCGACGAGGTTGGCCGCGCCCGCGCCGAGGACCCTGGCCGCCTCCGCGATGTCACCGCGGGCGGCGGCGGCCAGGCAGAGCGCCTCGACGCAGCCGCGTCCGCCGCAGCCGCACGGCGGGCCGTCCAGCTGGAGGGTCTGGTGGCCGAACTCTCCGGCGCCGGTACGGGCCCCTCGGTGCACGGCCCCGCCGAGGACGAGACCGGCGCCGAGGCCGGTGCCCAGGTGGAGGTAGGCGAAGTCGGCGTCGGCGCGTTCACGCAGGGCGAGGCCGAGGGCGGCGGCGTTGGTGTCCTTGTCGAGGACGACGGGCAGCCCGGTGTACTCCGCGAGGGCGTCGCGCAGCGGGTAGCCGTCCCACCGGGGGAAGCCGGTGACCCGGTGCAGCACTCCGCCCCGGTGGTCCAGGGGGCCCGGGAGGGCGGCGCCCACGCCGAGGATCTGGCCGTCCCCGGCCCCGTGGGCCGCTGCCCGTAGCGTCTGCACCGCGTGGGCGGCCGTGGTGAGGACCTCGGCGGCCGGGGCTCCGAGGTCGAGCGGGAAGGTGCGGGTGGCGACCGTGGTACCGGCGAGGTCGGCCAGGACGGCGGTGAGTTCGTCGCGGTCCAGATGGAGGCCGACGGCGTATCCGGCGTCCGGGACGAGGCGCAGGACGGTGCGGGGTTTGCCGCCCGTGGAGGCGAGCCGGCCGGCTTCGGCGGCGAGGCCCTCCGCGCGGAGCCTGGCGGTGATCTTGCTGACGGCCTGCGGGGTGAGCCCGGTGCGCCCGGCGAGCTCCAGCCGGCTGATGCCCTGCTCACCGGCGACGCGCAGCAGGTCGAGGACGAGCGACGCGTTGTGGTGGCGCAGCGCCGGCAGATTCGCTCCGCCGCTCCTGCTGTTGCTCCTGTTCACCGCCCCATTGTCTCCATCGCTTGCACTTTGGCAACAGCGTTGCTTAAGTGGATCGCATGACTGCCAACGCTCCTCTCCGCGTCGGGCTCGTCGGCTACGGCCTGGCGGGTTCCGTCTTCCACGCCCCGCTGGTCGCCGGGACCGAGGGCCTCGTCCTCGACACGGTCGTCACGTCGAACGAGGAGCGGCAGGCGCAGGCCCGCGCCGAGTTCCCGGGCGTGCGGTGCGCGGCCTCGCCCGACGAGCTGTGGCCGCGCGCGGACGAGCTGGACCTGATCGTGATCGCCTCGCCGAACAAGACGCACGTCCCGCTCGCGCGGGCCGCGCTGGAGGCGGGGCTGCCGGTGGTCGTGGACAAGCCGCTCGCCGGCACGGCCGCCGAGGCCCGTGAGCTGGCCGCGCTGGCCGGTGAGCGGGGGCTGCTGCTCTCGGTCTTCCAGAACCGCCGCTGGGACAACGACTTCCTCACCCTGACCGGTCTGATCGAGGAGGGCGAGCTCGGTGAGGTGCAGCGCTTCGAGTCCCGTTTCGAGCGGTGGCGTCCGCAGCTGAAGGGCGGCTGGCGCGAGTCGGGCGACCCGGAGGAGATCGGCGGGCTGCTGTACGACCTGGGCAGCCATGTCGTCGACCAGGCGCTCACCCTGTTCGGGCCGGCGGTGCAGGTGTACGCGGAGTCCGACGTACGCCGTCCTGGCGCGGCGGCCGACGACGACACGTTCATCGCGATCACGCACCGCGACGGGGTGCGCTCGCACCTCTACATGAGCGCCACCACGGCCCAGCTCGGCCCCCGTTTCCGGGTGCTCGGCTCGAAGGCGGGCTATGTGAAGTACGGCCTGGACCCGCAGGAGGCCGCGCTGCGTGAGGGCGCGCGTCCGGCGGCCGGCGTGCCGTGGGGCGAGGAGCCCGAGGAGCTGTGGGGCCGGATCGGTTCCGGCGAGTCCCCGCTGACCGGCGGCGGCGACCCGGTCCGCACGCTGCCGGGCGACTATCCCGCGTACTACGCCGCCGTGGCCTCGGCCCTGCGCGGCAAGGGTGCGAACCCGGTGACGGCTCTGCAGGCCGCCGCCGCACTGGATGTCCTGGAGGCGGCACGGCGCTCGGCCCGTGAGGGCGTGTCCGTGACGCTTCTGCCCCACCACGACGAGGAGCAGCACGCATGAGCACCGGCGCTCCGACCATCTCCGAGCTGATCGCCCAGGAGCGGCGTCTGACGCTGCCGCGCTTCGGCTACGACGACGCGTACGCGCTGGGCGGCCTGCTGGTCGCGCTGGCCCGTGAGCGGCACGCCCCGGTCGCGATCGACATCCGGCGGGGCGGCCAGCAGCTGTTCCACGCCGCGCTGCCGGGTTCGAGCGCGGACAACGACGCCTGGATCGACCGTAAGCGGAAGGTGGTGGAGCGGTACGGGGAGAGCTCCTACCTGGTCGGTACGCGGTTCCGGGCGAAGGGCACCACGTTCGAGGAGTCCTCGCGGCTGGACCCGGACACGTACGCCGCGCACGGCGGCTCGTTCCCGATCGCGGTGGAGGGGGCCGGCGTGATCGGCTCGGTCACGGTGTCGGGACTGCCGCAGGCCGAGGACCACGCGCTGGTCGTGGAGGCCCTGGAGCAGTTCATGACGCGTCCGCAGGCCTGACAGGGGGTGGGGTGGGCCACCGGGACCGCCCGGCGGCCCACCCCTCCGTCACGCCTGCTTGAGCTCCTGGCGCTGGCGGCCCAGTCCCTCGACCTCCAGCTCCACGACGTCTCCCGCCCGGAGGTACGGCTTGGGCTCGGGCCGGCCCATGGCGACGCCCGCCGGGGTTCCGGTGTTGATGACGTCACCCGGGTAGAGCGTCATGAAGTGGCTGAGATAGCGCACGACCTCGCCGACCGGGAAGATCTGCTCGGCCGTGGTGCCGTCCTGCTTCAGCTCCCCGTTGACCCACAGCCTGAGCGGCAGCGCCTGCGGGTCGGGCACCTCGTCCGCCGTGACGAGCCAGGGGCCGAGCGGGTTGAAGGTCTCGCAGTTCTTGCCCTTGTCCCAGGTGCCGCCGCGCTCGATCTGGAACTCGCGCTCGGAGACGTCGTGCGAGGTCGCGTATCCGGCGACGTGTCCCAGCGCCTCCTCGGCGGAGTCGAGGTAGCGGGCGGTGCGGCCGATCACGACGGCGAGCTCGACCTCCCAGTCGGTCTTGCGGCTGCCGCGCGGCACCAGCACCGTGTCCTCGGGGCCGACGACGGTGTCGGGGGCCTTGAAGAACAGGATCGGCTCCTCCGGGATCGCCGCCCCGGTCTCGGCGGCGTGGTCGTGGTAGTTCAGCCCGATGCACACGATCTTGCCGATCCGCCCCAGAGGCGGCCCGATCCGCAGGCCTTGCGCGTCGAGCGGGGGCAGGACGTCGGGCGTCTGCGCCGCCTCCCGTACGCGTGTCAGTGCGGAGGCGTCGGCGAGGAGCTCGCCGTCGATGTCGGTGACGAGGCCCGAAAGGTCACGCAAAGTCCCGTTCCGGTCAAGCAGCGCAGGGCGTTCGGAGCCCGCCGTACCCACTCGAAGAAGCTTCAACGGTCCATCTCCCCTTGGTCGCGATCGAGCCAGTCGGTGGGTTGCGGCCAGCGAAAGGCTCGGTCGATCCTCCAAGACATCGGATCACTCCGCAAGACCCTGTTCACTCACTGGACCCGAGGCGCCTAGCTAGACGGCGGGGGCGACCGCGGCCTCGGTGGCCGGGGTCTCCCGGTAGAGGAAGGCACGCTCGATCGCGGTCCAGGTGGTGCTCGTGACGATGTACAGGGCCGCGGCGAGCGGCACGTACGCGACGGAGACGAGGGTCAGGAAGGACATCAGCGGCATGACCTTCGTCATCGCACCCATGCCGGGCACGGGCTGTCCGTCCGGGCCGGTGGCCGGCGTCATCGGGTTGGCGGCCATCTGCCGCTTGGTGCGTCCGTAGTTGAAGGTGGCGACGGCGGCGACGATCACGAAGAGCGCGAGGTAGACCATCCCCTGCTGGCCGAAGGGGCCGCCGTCGGCCAGCGCGTCGTGCCAGCGTTCGCCGAGCGGGGCGCCGAGGAGTTCGTGGCCGAGCAGCGAGTTGGCTTCGCCGCCGATCCGCCGGCTGGAGAAGAGGTGGTAGAGCAGGAAGAAGGCGGGCATCTGGAGGAGGCTCGGGAGGCAGCCGGAGAGCGGTGAGACCTTCTCCTTCGCGTGGAGCTCCATGAGCGCCTTCTGCATCCGGTCGGGGTTCTTGGCGTGCTTCTTGCGCAGTTCGGCGATCTGCGGCTGGAGCTTGGTGCGGGCCTTCTGCCCGCGCGCCGCCGCCCGCGAGAGGGGGTGGACGGCGAGCCGTACGAGCGCGGTGAAGAGGACGATCGCGGCGGCGGTGGAGGCGCCTTGGAAGAGGGGCTGGAGCAGATCGGCGAATGCGCCGACCAGGCTAGCGAATGCGGACATGAACGCGGACATGGGTGAGCCCTCCGGGGGTCTCGTCGTGCCGGGGAGTGAATGACTCGGCAGGACGGCCCGCGCAGGGGTGGTGGCAGGGTGCCCTCTACGCGGCCGTCAGGAGGGCGGCCCCGGGCGCTCGGGGCCTGGTGCGTCCCCGGGCGTCGGGGTCACGCTGCGGGAGGAACGCGGTGCGCTTCTCCCGGTCGCGCATGGCGGTGCGCACTCTCGTACGGGGTACGGGGGCGGCGCAGCGCGCGCTGATGACGGAGCAGACGAGCAGCGCCGAGCCGGCGGCCGCGGTGGCGGCGAGCGCGACGGCGGCGGAGAGGCTGCCGCCCTCGGCGAGGAGGACCTCGGTGAGGAAGAGGACGAGGAAGGCGGCGGGGCGCAGGAGCCGGGCGACCGCACGGCGCCCACGGTTCATGTCGTCGTTCATCGGCCCTCCCCTGTCGCTTCGCGCTCGTACGTATCCTCCAGCCGTTATACACGATCGGTGGCCGGCGGCTGAAGGAGCGGTGCTGCCGCCCGCCACCACGGCGGCGGGCCTCCTCCCCCTGCGGGAGCGGGCCCCCGGGCGTTCTCCCCGGCGTCCTCCGGCCTTCGTCCAGCACTCCGGCCCGCACCCTCTCACCTCGCACCCGACCCGCAGTACCGTGTGGTCCATGCGCCCCGACACGCCTGCCGACCACATCGCCGAAGCCGAGCGCCTGCTGCGCACCGCGGCGCAGTATCCCGAGGACCACGAACCGCTGTTCCTCCAGGCCGCGGCCCATCTGGAGCTCGCCGGAGAGCGTGCCCGCGCGAGCACCCTCTACGACGAACTGCTCGGCTCGGCCGAGACCACCATCGATCACCCGCACCTGGTCAAGGCACTCAAAGCCGCCAACCTGTGGGAGTACGGCCACGAGGCGGAGGCCCGCGCGATCATCGACGGCATCCGCGCCGCCGGTCCGCTCGACGCGGCACCGTGGGAGATCGCCGCGGAGACGCTCGAAGCGCACGACGAGCTGGAGGCGGCCCACGACTTCTTCTCGACCGCGCTGACGCTGCTCCTCGCGCCGGGCGAGGAAGTCCCCTACGCCACCCAGTCGCTGGTGACCGGGCGGCACCGGGTGCGCAGGCTGATGGGCGTCGCCCACGACGCGTGGGACGAGCTGGCCGACGCGCTGCACACGGCCGCCGTCCCTCTCGACGAGCTGCACGACCCGAAGCGTCTGTGGTCCCTCGGCTCCTCGGACCCGGGCGAGCTGCAGGCGGAGATCAACCGGCTCCGCGCCGAGCTGGGCACCTACCGCAGCGCCCTGTCCCGCCCGTTCCCCGTCGCGGTGCTGCACTGGCCCGAGGGCGAGCTGCGGGAGCTCCTGACGGCCTACCCGGAGCTGGCCCAGGAGTACCTCTCGCACCAGGACCACCTGGCACGCCTGGAGGCGGCGCTGCGGGATCTGCATGCCGCGGGCACGCCGAATCTCGGCATCGTGACGGGCACGGTCCCCTCCTACGAGGCGTTCGCCGCGTCGGAGGCCGCGTCCCCGTCCGACCCCGACCTGCTCCCCCAGTACGCCACGACGCTGGCGGCCCGTGGCCGCGCCGTCCCGTGGCCCCCGGCGCGGAGCGCGGCGTGCTGGTGCGGCTCGGGGCGTTCGTACCGCGAGTGCCACGGGGCGGGCTGAGGGAGGCTGCCCCCTTTCCGGGGCAGCCCCGTCACTTCCCCGCGAACACGTCCCGCAGCTCCTTGTCGAGCTTCGCGGCGGCCTCGTCGGTGTCGGGCCGCTCCGCGGCCAGCAGCGCGTGCACATGGGATTGCAGGACCTGGGTGAACGCGCCGTAGTAGGGGGTGCGCGGCCGTTGCACCGCCTCGGCCAGCGCCTCGCCGAGGATCCGGATGTACTCGGCTCGCTCGTCTTCCCCCTGCCCCTGCGGCGCCCCCTCCCCCGTGGCCGCCGCCTTCGGCGCGTCCCCCGCCGGCCGGAGCGCGGCGGCGACCCGGGGCCAGCAGGGCTTCGCGGTGCTGCCGTAGACGGAGGCCCGGGTCGCCGCGAAACCGGCGTCGAGCAGGCAGCGTTCGCTCTCCGGCGAGGTCAGGAAGGTGATGAGCTCGCCGGCTGCCTCCGCGCGGGGCGAGTCGGCGGTGACGGCGAGGTTCTGCCCGCCGAGCACGGCCTTCCCCGGCAGCCGGTTCACGGCGTAGTCCTGCGGGCGCATCAGGCTCCCCAGAGCCCCGTAGGCGTACGGCCAGTGGCGCAGGAAGACCGCGCGTCCCTCGGCGAAGTCGGTGAGGGACGCCGTCTCGTCGGAGGTGAGCGCGGCGGGCTGGACACGGCCCCGGTCGACGCGGTCGAGGAGCGTGTCGAGCCCCTTCTTCAGCTTTCCGGCGTCGGAGGTGTACTTGCCTTCGCTGTCGGTGAGTTCGACCCCGGCGTCGGCGAACGCCTCGACGGTGTTGACGGTCAGTCCCTCGTACTGCTTCAACTGCGTGGTCCAGCCGGCCCGTTCGTCACGGCGGACCGGGTTCAGCCCGAGGGTCTTGACGGAGGAGTAGAGCTGGTCCCACGTCCAGTGGTCGTTGGGCTGCTTGTCCGCCTTGATGTCGGCCGCCGTCAGTAGGCGGGGCCGGTAGTAGAGGAGCCCCACGTCCGTGTTGAACGGCCGGGCGTAGGACCGGTCCTTCCAGACGGTGGTGGCGTGTACCTGCGGGATGAAGTCGAGGTCGCCCTCGGCGGCTGTGGCCCCGGATTCCCCGACGGGCATCGGGCGGATGAGCCCGGCCTCGGCGAACTCCGGGATCCAGGTGATGTCGAGGTTCACCACGTCGTAGCGGGCGCTGCCGGACTGGAGGGCGCCCAGGAGCTGGCTGCGCTGCTGGTCGGCGCCGCCGGGCAGCTCGACGAGCTTCGCCTGTTCGGCCTTCGACCCGGCGTGGCGGCGGTTCCATTCCTCTATGAGCTGCTGCCGTACGCTGCCGGAGCCGGTGACGTCCAGTCCGCTGGCGACGACGATCGGACCTTCGGCCGGCTTCCCCTGACCGTCCTGCGGCGCCCCTCCCGGCCCTCCCGTGCAGGCGGCGGAGACGAGCGCGAGCAGGCAGGTGAGGGCGACGGCCGCCCTGCCCCTCCGGTGATTGGTGCGCCGGTCGCAGTGGGTCATTCCGCGTCCCCCGTACCGGTCTTGGCGACCTCCGCCGTCAGTTCCGCCGCGATGTCGTCGGCCGGATCGAGGCAGCGGCCACCGCTCGCCTCCGCGAGCCGCTCGCCGAACCGGCCGGGTGCGCAGGCGCCGTCCTGGAGCGAGACCGTCACGATCCTGACCAGCGGGGTCCTCCCCGCCTCCGTGACCAGCCGCTGCTGTTCCCTCTCCTTCACGGCTTCAAAGTCCTCGCCGTCGGTGACCAGGACGAGCAGCCGGGGCTGCTCCTCGTCGGGCAGTTCCCGCAGAGTGCCGAGCGCCTCGCGCATGCCCGCCGCGATGCGGGCGTCGAAGTCGGCGGTTCCCGCGCGTGCGACGGTCTTCTGCGCGTCGGCCCTGGAGGCAGACCCGAAGGGAACGCGGTCCGTGGCCCGTTTCCCCTCGGCGACGGCCGCCAGCCACACCCCGTACGAGTCCCCGGCGCCCAGGGAGCTCATCGAACGGGCCACCAGTTCCTTGGCCCCGCCGGTGCCGTCCCAGACCCGTTTGTCGGCCATCGAGGTCGAGTTGTCGAGGAGATACAGCACCCGTCCGGGCCCGAGCGCTCCCCGGTAGCGGTCCAGGGTGTCGGTCAGTGAGGTGGAGACGTCGGCTCCCGGGCCGGTCTGCGGGATCTGTTCGCGTACGGCCGACGTGTTGTCCTCGTTGGCCAGCACCGAGTCCCCGGTCGGCGGTGCCGGGGAGCCCTTCGCGACGCCCCGGAAGCCGTCGTCGGTGAAGCACCTCTGGGCGTCCTCGTCCGTGGTCAGCCAGGTGTAGAAGTCCTTCACGGCGTCCTCGCGGGCGGCGGCGTCCCGGTCGGCCCCGGCCCAGGTGACCCGGACGAAGGGGAGGTCCAGCATCGGCACGTCGGACGGGTAGTGGGCCACCCGGTGCGCCAGTGCCTCGGTCGCGCAGGAGGGCCGGCCCGGCTCGCCCGCCGACAGGTTGAACTGCGCCAGGGTCTGCTCCGGCACGAGGACGGCCGCCCGGTCCTCCAGGTCGTTGTGGGCACCGTCGGCCAGTACGCACATCAGTTCCCGTGCGGTGGAGGGCATGGGCCGCAGCACCTGGGACATCCTCTGTTCGAGCGTGCCCACGCTCCCGGAGGAGGCGTAGAGCGCGTCGGTCGCCAGCAGGGCCCCCTCGGTGTCCTCGGGGTCGGGACGCAGGATCTCGACCGTCTGGTCCTCCTCCAGCCCGGAGATGATCGCGCCGAGCGGATCGTCGGTCTGCAGGGACTGCGCGAGACGCATGGTGTCCGGCACGCCGAGGACCATCGGCGTATAGGCGATGGGTCCCAGGCGGTCGAGGTCCACCACACTCTTTCCGGCGTCGGCCGCGGGCTCGTCGCCGTCGTCCCCGGTGGCCGTCGCGGTGGAGGGCGTGCCGCCGCCCGCCCCGTCGGCCGTCGCCCGCTGCCACGCGCTGTCGGCGGCCGGGATCCAGATGTCCGGCTGGGCGCCCACGTCCCGCTGGGGCCGCGGGCAGTCACCGGAGGACGGGCAGGTGGCGGGCGGTTCCTGCCAGAGCGAGGAGGACCGCAGGGCGGCCACGGCGTCGGTGGCCTTGGCGTCGTACACGTTGATGCCGACGGTCCGGCAGCCGTCGACGTCCCGCTTGGTATAGGCGTCGGCGGCCTTCTGCACGGTGGCCCTCAGATCGGGGTCGGTGGCCACGCGCAGTTCCAGGGGCGACGGGCAGGGGCCGCCGGAGGCCCCGCCCAGGAAGTACCACGCACCGGCCCCGGCGAGGGCGACGACACCCGCCAGGACCACCGCTGCCGTACGCGTCAGACGGCTGAGCACCCCGGAAAGCAGCCGGCCCGGGAGGCACGGCGGCCGCTCCGGGTCCTGCGGATTCTCGTCCTCTTCCGGGGGCTTCGGATCCGGCGGATGAAGGACCGGGGGCACAGGGCGTTCCGCGTCCGTGGCGAAGGCGAGCACGACGTCGTCGCCGTGGCGGAGCTCGTCCGGGATCCACGGGTGCCCGTCGACGGCCTTGAAGGGCTCCATCGCCTCACGGATCCCCTCGACGATCCGCGTGAAGGTGACCGGCTCGCCCTTGCCGGTGGTCAGCAGCCGGTGGAGGGCCGCCGTGAACTCCGTACCGGTACGGGGATCGCCGGGCGGGACCTCCACGCCGGGCTCGGCGGCGGTGAGGAGGGCGAAGTTCTGCCCCACGGCCGGCTGGAAGGCGCGGAGGGCGTTACCGGCGAAGCAGCAGTCGAGGATGACGACGACCCAGTCGGCGTGGGAGTTCCGCAGGACGCCCATGACCTCGTTGTCCCAGGACAGGGTGCCGACGAAGGGATGGTGCCGGTCCCTGGTCACCTCCGAGTCGGTGAACATCAGGTTGAGGTCACTGCCGTCGGGGCGCACGATGCCGTGCCCGGCGAAGTAGACCACCAGCAGCCCGGTGACCTCCCTGCGGGCAGCGGCGAGCGCGGTGCGCACGCTGTTCGGATCGACGGTGGTGTCAGGGCCGCCACCGTCCGGTGGGACCACGACGAGATCCTCCGGGGCGAGCACGCCGGTGCGTTCGTCAGTCAGGGCCTCGCGCATGAGGCGGAGGTTCGTGGTGACGGAGGGCAGGTCGTTCCGGGCACCCCTGTAGTGCTCCACCCCGATGAGCACGGCCCTGTGACGCTTGGCTCCGTTCTCCTCGCCGCGCGCGTCGTACGGCGGCACGGCCCGCTAGTCCTCTCCGGGCTCGTCGCCACCGCGCGTTCGGTTCGGGCCGCCGGACCCGGGCCCCGCGTCCGGGCCCCCGTCACCGACGCGGGAGTCGCCCCGGGAGTCGCCCCGCGCGGCGTCCTCGTCGGTGTCGCGTCTCAGGTCGGACCCGGCGCCCTCGGGCGGCCCGTCCAGCGTGACCCGCGGCCTCTCCTCGGGGTCGGCGAACCGGCGCCGGTTGCGCAGCCAGGTCTCCACGGACCGCCAGGCGTTCTCGGCCACCGAGCGCGCCACCTCGACGGAGACGACCAGGATGATGTCCTGGATCAGCTCCCCGCCCATCGCCTCGGCCTGCTTGAACGAGGCCTTGCGGGCCAGGGTGACTTCGTCCCGCTCCAGCGCGTCCTCGAGGACCGGCGCGTTCCTCAGCCAGGTGCTCAGGGCTTCGAGGTCGTCGCGCCGGGTGTGCGTCCCGCTGAGGCTGATCCGTAACTCGATGCTCTCCTGCCCCTGTTCCCGCACGCCCGTGTCCGCCCCGTCCGCCATGCCTGCCCCCATCGACCCCGTCGCTCTCGCCCCGCAAGGGACTGGTCACTGAACACAGGAGTATTTCACGCGAGTTGACAGGAGGCACCCCTTTGTTCCGCTCCATCTGAAGCTTCCGCGCGAGGTCGTGGTGCGCGTGCCGAGGTCGCGGTGCGCGTACCCGAGGTCGTGGTGCGCGCACCCGAGGTCGTGGTGCGCGCACCGATGACTTCTTCGCCCTCCGGCAGTCATCATCACCGGCCACACGGACCTCATGACGGAACCACGGACGGGACGAGAACATGACCGAAGCAGTGAAGGGCCCGGCGAGCTACTTCCCCTCGATCGAGAAGAAGTACGGCCGCCCGGTCGCGGAGTGGAAGGAGCTCGTCCGCTCCTCGCCCCTGACCGGGCACATGGAGCTCGTCTCCTGGCTCAAGTCCGAACACGGCATGGGACACGGCCACGCCAACGCCCTGGTCGCGCACACGCTGGCCGAGGACAAGTAGGAGCCGGCAGGGGCCTGTTCACCCCTGGTCGTCCGGGAGCTCGTCGTCGGGGAGCGCGCCGGTGGAGGGCCCGTCGTCGGGGGTCTCGCCCTCGACGTCCGTCTCGGGGATCGCCTGCTCCGACCAGACGGTCTTGCCCTCGGCCGCGTAACGGGTGCCCCACAGCGAGGCGAGCTGGGAAATGATGAAGAGGCCCCGCCCGCCCTCGTCGACCGCTCCGGCGTACTTCATGTACGGGGCGGTGGTGCTGCCGTCCCGGATCTCGCAGGTCAGACCGCGGTCCAGGATGAGGCGCAGCTCCACCGGCGGGCGGCCGTAGCGCACGGCGTTGGTCACCAGCTCGCTGACGATCAGCTCGGTCGCGTCACCGGTGTCACCGTCGACGTGCCAGCCGGCCAGCGCCTTCGACGCGAGGCGGCGCGCGGTGGCCGGGGCCGTCTTGTCGTACGGGAGCTCCCAGGCGGCGTACCGGTCCGCGGGCATCGCGTGCGTGCGGGCCAGGAGCACGGCCGAGCCGCGGAGGGCGGCGGCGTCGGGCAGGGCGTAGGAGACCGCGTCGCAGAGTTCCCGCAGCGGCCGGTCCGGCGGTGAGAGCGCCTGGACCAGCAGGCCCGTACGGGGGTGGGCGTGGTCCTGCAGCGCGTTGCTGTGGAGCGCGATCAGGCTGCCCTCGGGCACCGGGAACGTGACCGCCGCCACGGGTTCGCGGTTCTGCGTGCCGAGTGGTGGTCCCTTGGGGACGGTGGCCTCCGTGAGGGCGCCCTCCGCGCCGACGACGAGGGGGGCGCAGTGCCCGGCGGAGGCCACGGTGCACGTCTCGGTGAAGGGGTCGTACACGGCGTACGTGCACGACGCGGTCAGTGGCTCACGGTGCAGCGGGTCGCTCTGCGGCAGGTCGGCGCGTTCCCGTGCCAGCCGGTCCGCGGTGTCGTACAGGCGCGCCAGCAGCTCGTCGGGTTCCAGGTCGAGTGCGGCGAGGGAGTGGACGACGGTGCGCAACTGCCCCATGGTGGTGGCCGCGTGGATGCCCCGCTCGGCCACCTCCCCGATGACGAGGGCGGTGCGGGCCCCGGGCAGCGCGATCGTGTCGAACCAGCTGCCCGCGCCCCCGCCGGGCAGCAGCAGGTGGTCCGTCTCGACGGCGGGCTGGGGGGACGGGCGCTGGGGCAGCAGCCGGCGCTGCAGGGCGCTGGCGATGGTGTACTCGTGCACGTAGCGGCGGGCGTTGTCGATGCCGAGGGCGACGCGGGACGCCATCGCGGTCGCCACGGGGATGTCCTCCTCGGTGAAGGGCTCGGAGTCGCCGCAGCGGTAGAGGCTCACCATCCCGAGGACGGCTCCGCGCAGGGTCAGCGGCGCCAGCAGGAGCGTATGGGCGCGCTGCTCCCGGATGGAGCGCGCCCGCGCGGGGTCGGCGTCGGCCCAGGGTGCGTCCTCGACCGGGACGACGCGGGCCCGCAGGTCGGACAGGGCACGCTGGAACGGCGTCCCCAGGGCCACGGCCCGCACGTCGCCGATCGGGTAGGCGGGCTCGTCGCCGCCTCCGAACGCGGCCCGCCGCAGCGGCACGTCCCGGCCGAGCGGTCCGGGCTGCGGGGTCTCGCCGCGCAGGACCGCGTCGACGACCTCGACGACGCCGATGTCGGCGTAACCGGGGACCAGCGCGTCGACGAGGTCGCGGCAGGTGGCCTCGACGTCCAGTGTGCGGCCCACGCTGTCGCGCACCGCGTCGAGCGCCGCGTCCCGGGCCTGGCGCCTCGCCTGTTCGGTGACGTCGGCCACGGAGACGGAGACCCCCAGGACGGCACCGTGGCGGCCCGGCCGCGCCCCGTGCCCCTCCTGGAGCCGGAACGCCGAGAGGGAGAGGGTACGCCGCCCGCCGGGCACGTCGCCGGGGCGGGCGCGGAAGGGGCGCTCGATGCCGGGCACGCCGGTGCGCAGGACCTCCCGTACGAACGCCTCGACCCGCTCCGGTTCCTCGAAGGCGCACACATCGCGGAACGGCAGGCCGCGCAGCCGCTCGGTCTCGTCGGTGTCGGGGTCCGGGGAGTGGTCGCTGATCCGCAGGAGGCGGAGGTCCGGGTCGAGGACATGGACGCGTACGTGTGCCTGGGTGAACATCACGTCCAGCAGCGCCTGCCCGAGGGCCCCGGGGCCGGGGCCCCCGTCGGCGGCGCGGACGGCCCAGCCCCCGCCCGCGAGCGGCTCCAGCCGCAGGCCCGTACGCGCCTGGCCGTCCCCGCCCAAGGCGTCGCCCTCACCTCGGATGCCGCCGGTTTCGTCCGCCAGTACGTCCATGACGTACCGGCCCAGCGCGTCGGCGGTCGTCGCACCGAAGCGCCTCTCGGCCGCCCGGCTCCACCCGGTGACCACTCCGGCGCCGTCCACGACCATCAGGGGCGCATCAGCCATGAATCCAGCTCCTCCACCCCCGCTCGGGCCCGGGACAGGGCCTCCTTACACGTGGACACGTACCGAACCAGCATCGGGCCCGCTTCTGCCGACCGCTACCTGAGCGGGCGGACAGCAGGACAACCGGGCCTTGTACCACATCGCCGCCTCTCAGGACGGAATATGCCCCTATCTGCGCAATCCACTGACATTCAGGTCACCCCTACGCCACACTCTGGCTCCCGAACAATGACAGAGCGGACAGGAGACCGGATGACAGGCTCGGCCGATCCGCCCGGTGCCGACGGCCGGGTCACTCGTACGTCCCCGGAGCCCGGCACCGCGCCGCCTCCGCCGGGCCGAGGCCCCCGTCCCGTGCGGTACGTGCACGACGAAATCCTCCGTACGCTCGCCCCACCGGTGCGAAAGACGCTGGTCAGGGTTCTGGCTGTGCCGCTCGTCCTCCTTCTGGTGCCGGCCACACACCCTTGGTCGTATCTGCCGTCCGACGACGGCGGCGAATCCCCCTACAGCGCGGGTGCGCCCGAGTCCTCCGCCTCGGACCCGGCGGGCGGCGGCAGTGCGGAGGAGCCCCCGCCGACCGGGACACCGGCCACCTCCACGGCGCCGACCGCGTCCGCCGAGGAGGCAGCCCAGGCGGGCGCGCTGGACGAGATCGTGGAGAAGTCGGCCGACTACCGGACGAGTGTGCAAACGGCTGTCGACGACGCCTCGGCGTGCGGCGCGGCGCAAGGCCTCGACCAGGACGCCTCCGCCCTCCGCGGCGCGGCCGAGGCGCGGAGTTCACTCGCTTCCGACGTGAACGCCCTGACACTCGACCAGGTCACTCGCGGACTCGACCTGAAAGTTCTTCTCCAGGAGGCGCTTCGACTCTCGGCCACCGTCGACAACCACTTCGCCGACTGGGCCGCGGCTGTCGACGACGGCTCGTGTTCCGCTTCCTCCGTCACCGACCAGGCCGACTACCTCCTGGCCACGGGCGAGGCGAACGAGGCCGCAGCGACAGCGAAGCAGGACTTCGTGGACGCCTGGAACCCGATCGCGGAGACGTACGCGCTGCGTTCGTGGCGTGCCGACCAGTTCTGAGCCCTACCGCCGTGAACCGGCGAGAACTCCCGGGGGATCGACATGAGCACTGACCGCACCACGTCTTCCGCACCACCGCCCGGCGGCCCGGACCGCACCGACCCCGCGCCCCCGGACCCGTCACCGGTGCCGGGGGGCCAGGACGGGGCCCCCTCCGCGCAGTCCGAGGTGACCAGGCTGCTGTCCGTCGGCGCCCATGTGGACCGGGAGTTCGCCGACCGGGTGATCGAGGAGCTTTTCGACAACCGCCACCGCCTCGCCGCTCCCGCCTACGGCTACGACGCGGCGACCGTGCTGGGCCACGCGCTTGCCGCCCGTCGGCTGCGGCGCGTCCGGACGGCCGTGTCCACCGCGGCGGCTCTCCAGTGGCTCCTCGTCGGGGTGCTCGCCGTCGTGGCGGGACCGCTCGGAGTGACGGCCTTCTGGGTGTGCACCGTCGTGGGTCTGTGGGCGGCCTGGGCCGCGCGCCTGGTCGGCGAGATCGTCACCCGGCAGATCACCACGGTCCATCTCAGGCCTGCCACGCGGTCGGACGCCGGGTACGGTTTCGACGGCGAGCCGCCGCTGAGCACCACGAGCGATGCCGAGATCTACGACGAGATCCGGCAGGAGCAGGACGGAAGCTCCGGCATCGTCCACTACGGCGGGTACATGCCGTTCGTCGGCGCGGGGCACGCGCTGCGCGCCTGGTCCTTCGCCGTGCTGCTGGACGGAGCGCCCCTCCACCCCACCGCCCTTTCCCGCCCGGACCCCGCTTCCACGCCGGCCGGCATCACCCCCTTCACCGGCCCGGAGCTGACGGCCTACGTACAGGAGCGGCTCACCACGCACCTGCTGACGGAGGTCTCGCACCCGGACCAGCGGCTGGACGGCCTGGAGGTCACTCGCCGTCTCTACGCACGCGCCGACGGCCCGCATCCGCCCGCATCCGGGGAGGACGGCGGCCCCCGGCCGGACGGCCCGTCCACGCGGGAGCGGTCCGAGCACTACGACGCGGCACGCGAGTTCCTCGTCGTCCGGGTCGGTTCCTGGTCGGAGGAGCTCGTCCTCACCGTCTTCCTCAACTTCGATCTCAAGGGCAGGGTCCTGCACACCCAGTTGCACGCCTACGAGCTCCTGCCGGTGAAGGCGGCCTACCACGCTCCGGACCGGCTGCCGCGCGGAGTGAACAGCCGGGTGCTGCGGACCCTGGCACTCGAGGCGCTGCTCGGCGGCATGGGCGCGGTCGCCGCCGCACCCCGGGCCCTGCGCTCCCGCCGGGCGGCCGCGCGCCGGGCCACCGGCACCGTGCCACTACCGGATCCGGACACCGACGCCGGTGACCTGCCGTACACCGACTGGGGCGCGCGGCACAGCGTGCGCCAGCTGGGGGCGAGCTCGGGCTATCACCACTACTTCCAGCGGATGGACAGCACCAAGTACTTCAAGGTCGTGGAACGCCGGACGCTGGAGGTCATCCTCGACTTCCTCGATCTGAAGCACGTGGACACCACCGAATTCCGGGCCCGGCAGTCGGAGGTCCTGAACGTCGGCATCCTGCAGACCGGCAGCGGCACGATCGTCAACCGCGGTACCACCGCCGTCGGTTCCGACGCGTCCGTCTCGGTCACCGGCAGCGGGTGACGGCGGGCCACCAGGCCACCGGTCCACCGGGACATCCACGTCCCACACGTCGACCACGCGAGAAGAGAAGAGAGACATGAGCGGCGAACAGAACATCGGCATCTACCAGGCCGGCAGCGGAAAGATCGACAACTCGGGTACGACAGTCGCCGGTTCGGGTGCCAAGGTGTCCGTCACCACCGACGGTCCGGCCACCGCACCGGACGGGCTGTCCCCCAGCGAGGCGCTCGCCGCGCTGCGCGAACTGCTCGCCGTGCACGGCAGGGAGCTCCCCGACGCCGACCGCGCACGGGCACGCGGCGAGCTGGAGGAGGTGGCGGACGAACTCGCCGCCGACGAGCCGGACCGGGGCCGCCTCGCCGGCGCACTGGACCGGCTGGGCACCGCACTCGGATCCGTCGCCGGCCTGGCGGCCGCCGCGGAAGCCCTGAAGCAGGCCGTCACCGGGCTCTTCGCGTGACCATCGGACCTCACGGCGGGGCCGTACCGGGAGAGGGCGGGCACTGATGCCGAACGAATTCATGCAGCTGCGGAAGGCCGTCCGCAGGCGGGACCTGATCAGATACGGCAGCCTCGGTCTGCTGTCCGTCGCCCTGGCCGCCTGCGGCGGGAAGAAGGGGGAGGACGACGACGCCTCGGGCGCCAAGGGACGGGGCGGCGGTTCCAGCAGGCCGACCGTCGCCGGGGCCGCCGTCCAGGCCTTCGTACAGGGCGCGTGGAACCTCGCCTACAGCCCACAGGGAGAGGTCAACGACGAGTACCGGCGGATCGAGATCACGGGCCGCACCTGGGACCTCGACGGGGGCGACCTGGTCGGCTCCTTCACGCTCACCGGCGACGAACTCCAGCTCACGATCGACAACATGAGCACGGACAACGTCTGGGCTGCCACCGGCATGCCGGGCACGGTCGGCGAGGACGCCTCGCTCACCCTGCAGTGGGGGCACGACGCGGAGTCCGGCCTCAGCGACGGAGAACCGGTGGACACCACACCGTTCCCCCTCCCCGTCGCGTGGGACGGCACCACGCTCAAGATCCAGACCGTCGACGGTGTATTGATCACCGCGGTGCGCGCCTGACATCCCGTAACGGTGCGGGTGAGCTCCCTACGGTCAGCCCTTGGATCAGCGTGCCGACGCCGTGGGCCGGCTGCGGTCCGTGGGCGGCGGCGTGGCGGGCGTCCGTCCGGACGTGCCCCGCAGGAAGACGGCCGAGAACACCCCGGCCCCCGCCATGGCCACCGCCGCACCGACCGCCGCGATGCCCAGCCCGTGGGTGAAGGCGTCACGCGCGGCGGACAGTACGGTCTCGGCCGCCGCGGCCGGCAGCTCGGCCGCGACCGCCGCCGCGCCGCCCAGGGTCTCGCGCACCACGTCGGCGTGGGCCGTCCCGGCGGGCAGGGCGTCGGCCATGTCCCGGCTGTAGACCGCGGCGCCGACGGAACCGAGGATCGCCATGCCGAGGGCTCCGCCCAGCTCCTGCCCCGACTCCAGGACGGCCGCCGCCGATCCGGCGCGCTCCGGCGGGGCGGCACCCAGGGCGAGCTCGTTGGCGAGGGTCATGGAGGCGACCAGGCCGCCCGCGTAGACGGAGCCGCCGGCGAGGGCGAACCACAGGGGCGAGTCCGTACGCAGCTGGGACAGCCAGAGGAATCCGCAGGCGGCGACGAGAAAGCCGCCCCCCATCACGTAGGCACGGTCGGTCCGCTGGGCGAGCGCGGCCCCGGTCGGCGCCATGACGGCGACGCCCGCGGCGGGCACGAGGCTCCACAGCGCGGCGGTGAGCGGGCTCAGGCCGAGCACGGACTGCAGGTACTGCGTGAAGAAGACGGCCATGCCCACCGTGGCGAACATCGCGAGCAGGTTGGCGAGCACCGGCCCGCCGAAGGCGCGCCGTCCGAGCAGGCCGAGATCGATCAGGGGGTGGGCGACGCGCTTCTGACGGCGTACGAAGACGAGGCCGAGCACCAGCCCGGCGGCGACGCAGAGCGCGGGCAGCGGTTCGTAACCGTGCCGGGCCCACTCCTTGATGCCGTAGATGACCGCGAGCAGGGCACCGAGCGAGAGCACGGCGCCGAGCAGGTCGAACCGTCCGCGGGCGGTGGTGGCGGTCTCCGGCACCAGGACGGGCACCAGCACGAGCAGCAGCACCATGGCGGGGAGGTTGACGATGAACACCGAGCCCCACCAGAAGTGTTCGAGCAGCAGCCCGCTGACGACGGGTCCCAGCGAGATACCGGTGGTCATGACGCCCGTCCAGACGGTCACCGCCTGCCCGCGCTGCTTCGCGTCGTGGAAGAGGTTGCGGATCAGGGCGAGGGTGGAGGGCATCAGGGCCGCCCCGCCGATCCCCAGCAACGCGCGTACGCCGATGAGCACTTCCGCGGAGTGCGCGTACGCGGCGGCGACCGAGGCCGCGCCGAAGACGGCGGCTCCGGCGAGGACCAGCGTGCGCCGCCCGATGCGGTCGCCGAGGGCGCCCATGACGATGAGCAGGCCGGCGAGCACGAAGCCGTACACGTCCAGGATCCACAACTGCTGGGTGGCGCTCGGCTCCAGGTCCTGGCTGATGTAGGGGATGGCGAAGTAGAGGACGGACACGTCCATCGAGACGAGGAGCAGCGGCAGCATCAGGACGCCGAGGGCGGTCCATTCCTTGCGGCCCGCGCGGGGGCCGGGTGTGTTCTCCATGTGCAGCACGGAAGCGGGCCGCGACGTACACCGCAAACAGCTCCCTAGTGCACCGGCCCGCACTCCCAGCTGACAGGGGTGCGGGGGCCCCAGGTGCACTAGTACGGTGGCGCGATGACCACCGAACCGCCCTACCTCCGCATCGCCGGGGAGATCCGCCGCCGCATCGCCTCGGGCGAGCTCGGCCCGGGTGACGCGGTCCCCTCCACGCGCCGGATCACGCAGGAGTGGGGCGTCGCGATGGCCACGGCCACGAAGGCCCTCGGGGCGCTCGGCCAGGAGGGCCTGGTGCGGGCGGTGCCCGGCATCGGCACCGTGGTCGCGGAGAGCGGCCGGGAGCGCGCCATGCCGCCGGGCCGGCAGCTCAGCCGCGAACGCGTCATCCGTACGGCGATTGCGCTGGCGGACGAGGAGGGCCTCGCCGCACTCTCGATGCGGCGCCTCGCGACGGAGTTCGGCACCTCCACGATGGCCCTGTACCGCCACGTCCCGAGCAAGGGCGAACTGGTCCGGCTGATGTCGGAGGCGGTGTTCGGCAGCGGCCCGCCCGGCCCACGCCCGACGGGCTGGCGCCCCCGGCTGGAGCGGGAGGCACGCTGGCTGTGGAAGCAGTACCAGCAACACCCCTGGCTGGCCCGCGCCATGGCCAGCATCACCCGCCCGATGGCCTCCCCGAACGCCATGCAGTACCTGGAGCGCGTCCTGAGCGCCCTGACGGGCCTCGGCCTCACCCCGGAGCAGATGCTGCACACCCACCTCACGGTGCTCGGCTACGCCCAGGGCATCGCGATGGCCGCCGAGCTGGAATCCCGGGCGCGGCAGGACAGCGGCATGACGGCGGCCGAGTGGATGACGTCGATGGAGCCGCGCATGGACGCGATCCAGACGGCCACGGCCTACCCGGTGCTGTCCACGCTCTCGGATGAGGACGGCTTCGAACTGGAGCTGGACGCCCTCTTCGAGTTCGGCCTGGCACGGGTGCTGGACGGGGTGGAGGGGCTGGTGGCGGGGGCGCAAGCGGATACGGGTTGACGAAGAGGAGGGCGGGCGGCCGGGAGCTCGGTGTCCGTGCCCCTTGATACAACTGCACCTGTACGTGACGAGACGAGGGGGACTCGGCTATGCCCAGCGACATTCCAACGACCGCCCCAGTGGTCGGGCTTTATGAAACGCTCATCACGCACCGCCTGGAAGAGCGGATGAAACAGCTCGATGCGGCCGGGTGGCGTTCCATCGAAGGGCACGTTGGTCCCGAATCTTCGCCTCACGTCCTCGCCCGCCACATCGGCAATACGGTCCGACAGGTCCTCCAGGGGCTCTCCCCTACAGAGCAGGTGCTCGCGGCCAACCACATCCTGGAGTCCCTCAACACCATTGAGGGTGCGACGCAATGGGTTGACCTGGTCACCGATGGCCCCCGTCAGCTGCTATCAGTCGCCGAGGAGGAAGCTCCCGGTGTGTACGCCATCCGCCCCGCGACCCCCTTGTCCGACACGGCCCTCATCACCAACTCCCCAGAGGATCCGAGCCTCGGCTTCGAACTCCGCGCCGAGCTGGCCACAGCAGACAGCGTCGATCTCCTCTGTGCCTTCGTGAAGTGGCATGGCCTTCGTGTCCTTGAGCAGTCCCTCACCTCCGCACAGGCTCGCGGCGTACCAATCCGGGTCCTAACAACCACGTACATCGGAGCCACGGAACGCCGCGCTTTGGACCGTCTTGTCCGGGATTTCGGAGCACAGGTCAAGGTCAACTATGAGCTTCGCTCCACACGACTCCACGCAAAGGCCTGGCTCTTCCGGAGGGCAAGTGGCTTCGACACGGCCTACGTAGGCAGCTCGAACCTGTCCAAGGCCGCGCTTCTTGATGGACTCGAGTGGAACGTACGTCTTTCATCCGTCGCCACGCCTTCTGTCCTCCGCAAGTTCGAGGCCACATTCGATGCTTACTGGAGCGAGCAGGCCTTCGAGCCCTACGACCCCGACACCGACGCGCAACGGCTGGACGAGGCCCTTTCCCACGCCGGTGGCTCCCACCAGCGAGACCGAAGCACGATCACTCTCTCCGGCCTAGAAGTCCGTCCCTACCCGCATCAGCGCGACATGCTCGAACGCCTAGAAGTCGAGCGAACCGTACATGACCGCCACCACAATCTGCTGGTGGCCGCGACGGGCACAGGCAAGACAGTGATGGCCGCACTGGACTTCAAGCGTCTACGCCAGACGCTCGGTAGAGAGCCCCGCCTACTCTTCGTGGCCCATCGCAAAGAAATCCTCGAACAGTCCCTCCGCGTGTACCAAAATGTGCTAATCGACGCCAATTTTGGCGAGCTGTTCTACGCCGGCGAGATCCCAGACCACTGGACTCACGTCTTCGCAAGCGTCCAGTCTCTGAACGCGCGCACCCTGGACCGCTTCGCCTCGGACCATTTCGACGTCATCGTCATCGATGAGTTTCACCACGGCACATCACCCACCTACCGCAAGATTTTGGATCACTTCGCACCGAAGGAGCTGCTCGGTCTCACGGCGACACCGGAGCGCATGGACGGCCTGAACATTCAGGACGAGTACTTCGATGGGCGGATCGCCGCGGAGATGCGGCTCTGGGAGGCCTTGGAGAACGAGCTACTCAGCCCGTTTCACTACTTTGGCATCACCGACAACACCGACATGAGTGCGGTCACCTGGAAGCGCGGGACGTACGACTCGACAGCTCTCAGTAATCTGTTCACCGGTAACGACGCACGCGCCCGTCTCGTTGTCCAGGCAGTGATCGACAAGGTGACAGACCCAGGCTCGATGCGCGCTCTGGGCTTCTGTGTCTCGGTGGCACACGCACACTTCATGGCCACCTTCTTTCAGCGCGCTGGGCTCAACGCCCGCGCGCTCTCTGGCGAGACGCCACGTCACGAGAGGAAGGCAGCTCTCGACGAACTACGAGCGGGCACCCTCCAAGTGATCTTTTCGGTGGATCTGTTCAACGAGGGACTCGACATCCCCGACGTCGACACCTTGCTCCTGCTGCGTCCCACTTCCAGCGCCACTGTCTTTCTTCAGCAGTTGGGGCGCGGGCTTCGCCGCACCGAAGACAAGGCCGTGCTCACGGTCCTGGACTTCATCGGACAGCACCGCAAGGAGTTCCGCTTCGAAGAGCAGTTCCGGGCGCTGACCAACCTGACGAGGAACCGCCTGCTGACGAACATCGAGCAAGGCTTCCCGCAACTTCCCTCTGGCTGCCAGATCGTCCTTGAGGCGAAAGCCAAGGACCTGATCATTGACAACATCAGGAACCAAATCGGTGTAAATGTCACCCAGCTGGCACGCGAAGTAGCCGCGTACGCCGAGCCGCGCCTCACGGACTACCTTCGGGAGAGCGGCCGGGAGTTGAAGGAGCTCTACCGGGGCAACGGGAACTCCTGGACCGGGCTGCTGCGCCGGGCGAAGCTACTGGCGGAGGTAGGGCCTGCCGGTGAAGCAGCGCTCCTGAAGCGGGTCTCAGCCTTCCTTCACGTGGATGACCCGCTCCGCGTGGCGGCATACAGTCAACTCCTGACCGACGACACCCCGGACTACGAACAGCTCTCGGAACAAGGGCAGGCGTACGCCCGCATGTTCTTCTTCTCGCTCTGGCCGCTGGGCGGTGGCTTCACCAGCTACCAAGCCGGCCTCGACGCTCTGCGCCCCCAGAAAGCCTTCCGTGACGAGCTCCACCAGGTTCTTGCCCATGTCCTCGAACAGGCAGACCATGTCCCCCTTCCCCTTCTCGGCTCCCACACAAGCCTGCCGCTCGCAGTCCATGCGTCGTACAGCCGCGAGGAAATCTTGCCTGCCCTTGGGCAGTCGGCCGTAGACGGCTTCATGCCCGGCCATTTCCGAGAGGGGGTGAAGTGGTGTGAGGGCATCCAGACGGATGCCCTCCTCATCACTCTTGAGAAGGACGAGAAGGACTTCTCGCCAGAGACGCGATACAAGGACTACGCCCGCAGCGACTCACTGTTCCACTGGGAGTCTCAGAACCAGACCTCGGAGTCCTCTCCCACCGGCATCCGCTACCAGACCCACAAAGAGCGGGGCACTCACGTGCTGCTTTTCGTTCGTCGCTACAAGAAGACGGACATTGGGGGCCCTCAGCCATGGATACTGCTGGGCCCCGCCGAGTATGTCGAGCACAAGGGCAGCAAGCCCATGGGAATTGTGTGGAAGCTCCGCCATCAGATCCCAGCTGACGTGCTCACCTACTCGGCCATCGCCGCCGGATGATCTGAACCTGATATTCCCCAGAATCGACGATGCGCACGAGCAAACTGCGGCTCTATGCGATGTTGCTCAACGGTCCTTAGTGGCGTTACACGTCGAAACTCGTCTGTGGCGTACCGATCAATAACGTGCAAGTAGTCGGTAATATAGAGGGCTCCTCGATCCAGGCGAATGTGGCAGTTGGGGCACAGGCATAGGACGTTGCCGTCAACGTCCGGTCCCCCATCCGGGCCACCTAGAGCCTGCATGTGTGCCCCCTCCGCATACTTTTCACCATTACGCCCTACTGAGATCGCCAGTCCACATATCTGGCAAGTGTAATCGTGCAACCTCTTCACTCGTCGGGAGACCGCGGTGTCCCGAATGATGCGGTTTATGGTGGCGGTGCGCCTCCGGGTGGACGTGTCAGGCCCGCCCCTGCCCGCTTCTACTTCCGCACTTTGCCGATGCAGCAGGTCCCGCACTTGCTCCTCAACTGAGGTCAACTCCTGCGCTCGGTCTCCGAGGCGTCGAAGCCTGAACCGGCATATGCGGAAACCTTCTTTGCCGGCCTCGTCCCAGTCCTGCAGCACCGCATACAGACCGTCGTACCGATAGCCGGTGACTGGTGAGTATTTTGTAACCCCCTTGTATCCACGGATGACGCGAACGGGGGCCTGCTGGATGCGACTCATCCGGAGACTCGCATTGCCGCGATTCCCCCAGCTCTGATCTTCTACCTGCCGTTTAGAGTTTCCTTTCTGCCCACCAGCGCCTGTGTAAATAATCTCGGTCCACCGATCGACATCATCGACGTAGCCGTCATTCAGCACTATCGCATCGGCGACTTTGCGACCTTCACCATCTACACCCCAAGAAATACCAGCTATCGTCTCTTTGGTGAGCCCGGCAGCCTTAACATCCGCCCTTGACTTGAAGTGTGATCCAGGAGCCACGTCGCCCACATGCCCAAGAACAGCTTTGTAGTCACTCATGCGCACATACTGCCGAAGAAAGTTCCGATTGTGACCACTTGAGGCGGAACATGATCACGAGTGGCCGAAAGCAATCCAACCTTGGCTGGAATTAAGAGCTGGGTATTTAGGTTAGAGCCCTCCATGACCCACTCGCACACTCACACGTAGCCAACCTCGATTCACCAGTAGGTCCAGTACCGAATCGAATTCACGCGAGCGGATGCAGAAATGCTGAAAGAATTTTACTCATGACCGGTTCGACCCGGTGATCCGTCGAACTCTGCCGTGATGTGGGCACGCCTGCCAGGTTCTCGAGGTGCGAAGAACTCGTCCGAGAGGCTTGCATCAGCACTATGACCGAAGTGCTCGCTGACCTGGTAGGGAACGATGAGTTCGCTCAGCCTCCTCGAAGAATCGACGACGGAGAGGCCCCGCCGGACGTGGAAGACCTGGGGCCGGAGCGAGTAGTTGGGCGGCGATTGAGATCATCGGCGACGACATCGCGCCCGGCTACGAGACCGGGCACCGCCTCCTCCTCATCCGCCACCTCCGCTACACCCGTCAACTGCGAGGTGGTCTATGGCTGCTCCGGCGCTAATTTCAAACGCGCGATTCAGCAGCAAGCACCCTGAACGCGGACCATGCGTGAGGCGAGACCGTCAGCGCGTGCCTCCGTACGTCCTTCGAGTCCCGGACCAACACGGCCTCGACAGCAAAGGCAACCTCGACGCAGTTGTCACCGCCGGTGCCGCTGTAACTGCTTTTGAACCAGGCGAGTTCAGAGGTGGTCATAGCGCTCCTCGCAGTTGCTCAAGCAGGCTGGCGGACGCCTCGGGGCTGAGGGCCTGCGAGCGCATCTTGCCATAGCGCTGGAGCATTGAACTGACCTGATCTCCTTGGGTAGCGAGCGCACTGGTGTCGTGGCCCTCGACGTACCCGATCCACTGGTGCCCGGGAGTCTCCGCCAAGTACATCGAACCGTCCAGCCCCGCGTGCGCTACCTGCCGCAGCGGCATGACCTGGATCTCCACGTTACGCAGGCTGCCCATACGCAGCAGGTAGCCGATGAGGGAGCGCGTGACCTCCGGACCGCCGGTGTCCCGTTGAATCAGTGCCTGCTCGATGATGAAGCCGAACGCCGTGTTCCCCTTGTCCGTGAGCAGGCGCTGACGTTCCAGTCGCGCGGCAACCTGCGTCTCGAGTTGATCGTCCGTCAACGGTGGCAACCGGCTGCTGAACACTGCCCTGATATACGGCTCCGGCTGCAACAAGCCTGGAATGACTCGGCACTCATACGCGTACAGCGCGATCGCGTCCTCCTCGATCCCCGCCCACTGCAAGAACCACGACGCCAGCCCCACCTTCCGCGTCAGGCTCTTGGCCGCCGCTGCCAGCACCCGTGCCGCCGCCGCTCCCAGTACGTCCTCCGAGCGGTCGAGCAAGTCCCTCGGCGGGAATCGCTTGCCCTGCTCGATCTTGGCGATGTACGCCGCCGAGTATCCGACCCGCGCTGCGAACTGCTCCTGCGTCAGCCGCGCTTCGTCGCGCAGCGCCTTGAGTACGGCCCCGAACGTCTTGAGGCTGTCCGAGGACTCCGGCTCCCCACAGTGTCCCCCGCCGTTGTCCGAAGCCATGCCCGGCCGCCTCTCCCCTTGCGCTGCGCCCGCTTGTGGGCCACGAGCAAGGGTTACGTACAGTGACCCTCCCGGTCCAGCGCGTGAACCAGTACAAGCCGATCTGTATCGGCGCCGTGCCTGCCGCGAAGCCTTGCGCTCGCACCAGGCTGGCGTCCATGCCAGCCCCTCACACCCCATCCCCCGTCACCACGCGCCTGTTCCTGCAGCGCTTCTCCGCCACCCGGCGCGGAGCCCGCCTCGCCCGCCTGCTCGCCGGGCTGCAGTTGGCCGAGTGGGGGCACCCTCGCGGGGCGGACGACCATGACGCGGTCACGATCGTCGTCGCCGAGCTCGCCGCGAACGCCGTGCTGCACGGCCGTGTGCCCGGCAGGGACTTCGCCCTGTCCCTCCGTTACGACCAGGCCCTGGGCGTCATCTGTATCGAGGTGTCCGACACCCACCCGGCCCGGCCCGTCCCCGTCGTGCCGGCCTCCGACGAGGACCACGGCCGCGGGCTGATCCTCGTCGATGCTCTCGCCACCCGTTGGGGTGTTCATGACCGCGTGGGACCCGGCAAGACGGTCTGGGCGGAGTGCGCCCTGTCCACGGCGGCCGGATAGCCCAGGGAGCCGGATGGCCTGGGGCCGGGTAGCCGGGGCCGGGTAGCCGGGGGCCGGATCGCCCGCGTACCGGCCCGTTGCCCCATGAGGCGAGGCCCCGGCCGTGCCCGTGCGTATCGCCGGTGCGGCTGAGGCCTCGCCCGAGGGGCTTGCTTTCAGGATGCGTAGAAGCCGGAGCGGTTGTAGTCGGCGTCCGCGAACTTGAAGCGGTAGATGGTGCCGTCGTTGACGTCGGTGGCGATCGCCGTCCACTCGTTCGCCCTCGTCGTCTTGTAGTTGGTCTGGCAGTAGTTGAGGCTGCCCGAGGGCTTCTTGTAGAAGCAGACCTTCACGCTCTTGGCGTTCGGGATCTTGATGTTGATGTCGTCGCAGTTGCTGGTCGCCGACCAGTAGCTGTTGCCGGTCGGCGCGTACTGGGTGCCGTCCGACTTGTAGAAGGACTTGTAGCTGCCGTAGCAGGTGGCCGCACTCGCGGACGTCGCGCCGGCCAGGCCCCCGCCTGCCAGCGCACCGGTCAACGCGATCGTGACCAGCAGGCTCCGCTTCTTCATGGTGCTTTCTCCCCCGTGACGACCGACGCTGTGCCATCGCCCATCGTGGCGGCGTACGCCGGTCACGGGCACCTGGAATGTTCCAGGTACCCGTGTCACCGAGCGGCTGGTAGGCGACGGGGCCGGTCCGTCAGGGGGTCCGGTCCTGTCCGCTGCCGCTGGGCGCGTGGCTCAGGTCCACCACACAGAAGATGTTGCCGTCCGGGTCGGCGAGCACGACGAAGTCGGGGTCCGGCGGATACAGGTCCCAGTCGACCGTCTGCGCGCCGAGGCCGATCAGGCGGCGCACCTCCGCCTGCTGTTCCTCGGCCGTGTCCACGAAGAGGTCCAGGTGGACACGGGGGCGCGGCTCGGCCGGGGATGCGCTCTGCATCAGGCCGAGCGCCCGGCCCGAGCCGCCGGGGTACTGGAGTGTCCGCCATGTGTCGCTCGCCCACTCCTCAGCGACGACCAGGTTCAGCGCCTCGGTCCAGAAGGCCACTGCGCGAGGGATGTCCGTGACACCGATGACAGGGATTCCGAGTTTCAGCATGGGGCGAGCCTAATCAGGGGCCAGTCGTCCCCTCGCCCCGTCAGGGGGAGGGAAACAGGTCGAAGCGCCGGTGCCGCCCGTTGCCGGGCGTAACGGCATGTCGGCCGGTATCGGGACCGTGCCGGGCCCTGGAGCGCAGGGGGTCGGTCGGGCAGGCTAGTTTGCTCGGATGAGTCTCCTTGATGATGTGGCCGAGCGCGACGGCTGGCGGTGCTGGGTATGTGACGAAGCGGTCGATCCCGACGAGTCGGTGAACGACCCGCGGGGGCCCAGCGTCGACAGCCGGACCGCCGACCGGAAGGCCAAGGTCGCCGAACGGCTCGCCCACCGCGGATGCAACACCCGCAAGGGCGCGGTCAAGGTGGCCATCGCCTGGCCGGACCACCTGTACGTGGTCGAACCCGCGCCGCTGATCACCGTCGCCGGAAGGCTGGAGCGCAAGGGGGGTCGCGAGATGGTGGGCCGTTGTCCGACAAGGCGGGACGCCCAAGAGGCGGCGGACTGGCTGGTGGACCGGTTCTCCCGCCTGGTACCGGGACTGCCGGTGACGGCCGACATCGAACCGGGCGGCGGCCAGTTCCTCGTCATCCTGGCCGCAGGCCGCCGCTGACCATCACGAGCGCCCACTCGCGCCCGACGCCGGCCTGTCCTGGCCGAGCTGACCCACATCGCTCGCCTGTGCTCAGCTACGGTCGATATCGCCGGGCCGCACCCGTGACGGGGGCCGAACCGGAACACAGCACATGCTGCTCCGCGGCCTGGATGTGCTCCTCGTTCATCGACCGGGGTGCGGCCCTCGTCCCACGCCCACACGGCCTGAGCAAGTCCCGCTCCCTCCCGTCGCTCCCCCACGCCGAGGCCCACACCCGGTGGACATGGGCGTCGGCATCGACCGTATCGTCGGCCGGCTTCCCGTCGGGGCCTTTGCGCAGCCGGGCGCGGTAAGCCAGTTCGCAGCTCGCGCCGGTCAACTCTGGAACGAAGGAAACATATGGCTCGCCCTTACGCATCCGGACCGAAACAGTTCGTCTTCGTCGGCGGTGACGGTGACAGTCAGCAGGTCTCCGTAGGCGACCCCCAGGAAGCCTACGTAGCATTCTCCGCGTTCTTCCACGGTCGGGATTCCGACACCTACACCATCGAAGACGAACCGGCCGGTCAGAGCTTGGTGCTCATGCCCGGTCAAGGTGTGATCGCCCGGATCGAAGCGGCGGAGCAGCCGCGGTCGGAATATCTCCAGGTCGGCAGGGCCAATCGCTACCTGCCGAGCGCGATGCTGTTCTTCGAGAACGGATATGCGGGCCTCGACCACTTCGGCCAGTGGTTCCCGGACCTCGCCGACCTCGACGCGTCACCGGAGACCCGCGGCGCCACCCGCGCCGCCACTGTCACGACCGAAGCCGCGGCCATCAAAGAAGTCGCCCGGATCTGGGCGGACTCGGGCATTGTGGACCCGAGCAACCAGTACTACGTCTTCTTCGACTCGCATGATGTCGACGACGACCGAGCTGAACGAGCCGAACTGTTCAGGTTGATCGATTTCCTCGGCATCGAACGAGTCGACGCCCCGGCCGAGGCCGCCGAAGGTGAAGTCTGGGTGCGCACCGACGTGCGTCTCGACGCCGAATTCGAACGGTGGTCCTGACCAGGCACTGCGGCAACGATCCTCCTGCTGACCGGCTGCTTCCTGAAGCCCTCGATCCGCCGTCACCGTGTGCAAGCACCCTCGTCGGCGCGGGGTGGCTCGGCGGCCCGGAAGCCTGACACGCTGCATCCTGTCGTGCCGCCGAAGCCGCAGGCGGCCACTTCCCGCACTCCGGCCGGGGCGGGCGTACCCCGGAGGGCCCACGGCCGGCCTGCGGCCGGCCTTCCGGATACGCAGTACGCCGCAGGAGTCCTCGCCGCCCTCGTCAGCCCGTCCGGGGGCCGGGGCGGGGTGTGGGCCCGTGCGGTGGGGGCTCGTCCGGGGGCCGGGGGAGGAAGTTGATGCTGTCGTCCATCAGTTCCGTACGGGACCAGGTCCGGTAGTTCGCCGGAGGGATGTCCGCGTTCGGCCACTGCGGGTCGGCAGGCGCGTAGCTCTCCTCGGACAGGCCCGCGACCTGCAGCAGGTCCAGGAGCATGCGCTGCGTCAGGGGTTCGTCCAAATACTCGGCGGCGTCCTCGGCCCCCCAGCGGACCACTGTCTCGGCTGCCCGGGCAAGGCCCTCCACGCTGGCCGCCGGAAACGCCAGAGCGAGGGAGACCTTCACGATCTCGACGGCGTCCTCTCCGCGCACGGTCTACCGCCTCCTTTCGCAGACGATGCAGAGCCCGACGAGGGCGGTGAAGAGAAATCCCATCTTGCTCGTGTTCTGCGCCTGGCGCAGACACTCGCGCCGGTCG
This sequence comes from Streptomyces sp. NPDC079167, assembly GCF_040686735.1. NCBI lineage: Bacteria > Bacillati > Actinomycetota > Actinomycetes > Kitasatosporales > Streptomycetaceae > Streptomyces > Streptomyces sp. NPDC079167. The sequence continues at coordinate 851,832 of NZ_JBFBLO010000001.1, forward strand.
AGATGGGCGTACTGCGGAGTGGACATGATGTCCCGGACGTAGACCTCCCAGTGGTCCTGCGCCCGCTTCCAGTCGTTTCGGTGTGCGACCCGGACCCAGGCGTCGACGAACTCCTGCCGGGCGTGGTTGCCGTGGAAGTAGGGCCTCAGGTCGTCGATCAGCCCGGGTGGCCTGAGCCGCTGGCCCCAGGTGCGCTGTCGGAAGAGCGAGTTGGCGGAGATCGACTTCACGCTGCCGATACGCGTCGTGATCACGTGTCCGGCGAAGCCACCGATGATGGCCGGGACGAGGAGCCAGCCGAGAAGGGACAGGGCCCAGAGAAGGGTGTGCTTGGGCGCCTCGATCAGCGTGAAGACCTCGTACACGCCGCTCGGGCTGCCGGCTCTGGCGGCGAAGACGTACAGCACGAGCAGGCAGAGGGCGATGGGGACACCCCAGTCGAGCACCCACTGTGTGACGCCCTTCAGCGCCTTGCGCGATCTCCAGGCGCGGCGCAGTCGCGCCGTGAGCCCGGACCGGCCCGGCGGCAGATCCAGGTGACTCGGGACAGGAACAGGGCCGTGCACCAACTATCGCCCCCCGGCTGGTTTTTGTGACAGGCACGCGGCCACTGGTCGTCGTGCTCCCCGGCTGCCGCAGTCGGCTTCGCCAGGGCGATGGTCAGGATAAGGGTCGTGCCGTCGCCTCCGCTCCTCGCTGGGACATCGCGGGACCTCCCGGACCTGCCATGCTGCCCGAGCGCCCGCCGGTCGGTCCGCCCGGCGACGGCACCGGACTCGCCCTCCTCCCCCTTCAGCCGCCGCTCAGCGGCGAGCCCCATGCGGCTTCGTGCCGGGGTCGCCCCAGGAGGTGGGCGAGCAGTCGCTCCGCCGTCTCCGGCGCGGTCTCCTGCGGCGCTCCGGCCGAAACCAGGGCGGCCCCGAGCCTTGCCGGCGCCGCCTCCGGCACCTCCAGGTCGTCGAGGAGGGGGAGTGCCAGCAGGAGCCGTGCGGCGGCGTCCTCGACTCCTTCGGCCGTGCGGCATGGGTGGTCGGCCATACGGACGAGGTCCTGCCACGTCAGCCCGGCGCCCGAGAACTCCCCTTGCCGGCTGCCCGTCCGCTGCGCACCGCTCCCGCCCTGGTGGGTGAGGAGATAGTCGATGCCGTAGTCGCCGACGAGGTTGCGGTAGATCACCACGGCTCCGGGACCGTGCGCGGCGGGTATACGGAACACCGGCCACCGCCCGGGGTCGAACAGGGTCTCCGACAGGGCATCCGTATCAGCACCGTCGTCGCCGAACCACTCCGGAGAAGCGCGCCCGGCGCCCGTCCCCCCACCGCACATCGCCAGGAGGTGGTTCGACCAGAAGCCCCGGCGGGCCAGCAGCGGCTCCCCCGCGACCAGCGGAGCGTCATATCCCTCGATCAGCACCCTGTAAGCCTGCCACCGCCCACTGACACAGCCGGGTCAGCGATCCGCCAGGGCTCCGGCCTCGCAGCCGTACGCGTCCGTCCAGCACCCCGGGGTGCGGGACGGACGCGTACGGTGGCTCAGTCGCAGAGCAGCGCCCACGAGTTGTCGGGACGCCAGGTCTTCTCGCCCGAGGACGCACCCTTCCAGCTGAACGTCGCCACCACACCGAAACTCGACGTCGGCCACCTGCACGGGTCGACGGTGGTGGTGGCCGCCAGGTCCTGGGTGTCCTTCCAGCCGTCGTAGTCCTTCGTGGTCCGCAGCGTCACCCAGCCGTTGCCGCTGAAGCGCTGGAGCTTCACGTCGGTGACCTTGACCTGGTAGCTGCCGCCGCCGGCGACGTCGGTGATCTTCGCCCGCGCCCGGTAGGTGTCGGCCGTCTCGTCCCACCAGACGGCGGCGCACCGCTTGACCGCGGTCCCGTAGCACTCCCACGCGCTCTCCGCGGATGCCGGTGACGGTGTGAAGACGATCGACGCGCCGAGCGAAGCGGCGACCAACGCGCCTGTCGTACCGAACCGGCCCACACGCTTGAACCTCATGAAAACCCCCTCATGATTCACCAGTGATTCCGGGGGACCTTATCCAGCAGGCGGAGGCGATTGCGGCGACGTGCGGAGCGGTTGCCCCGCTGTGACAAAGTAAGAATTCGGTCCCCCGCAGCCCGCAATCCAAGCGTGTTACGGAACTGACGCGTCCCCACCACGTACTTCTGGAAGGCTGGTGACCGAGTACATCCCCGGCCCGTCGCTCCATGCCCCTCCACGGGGGCTGCGGGTCGTTGGGGAGTTACGGACACAGGTGTGCCCGATTTCAGGGGGTTTGGCCGTCCGTAACTTCCCAACGACGCCCGGCGGCGCCCCCTGCGCCCGCCCCGCTGAGCGTTACTTCTCCGGTGCGGGCTCCTGGTCTCGGGAGGGGGTGGGGGCCGGGGTCGGGGTGGACGTCCTTGTGGGGCGGGGGGCGATGGCCGGGGCCAGGAAGACGGCCACGGCTACGAATCCCAGGACGACGATCATGGCGGAACGCAGCCCGTAGTGGTCGCCGAGGAAGCCCAGCCCGGGAGGCCCGACGAGGAACGCGATGTAGCCGATCATCGCGACCAGGCTGACGCGCGCCGCCGCGTCAGGGCCCGAGTCGCCCGCCGCCGAGAGGGCGACGGGGAAGCCGAGCGAGGCGCCCAGGCCCCAGAAGAGGACGGCCGCGCCCGCCAGGACGGGCGAGTCGGCGAAGATGACGAGGGCGAGCCCGAGGGCCGCGGACAGTGCGCTGGCCCGGACGACGGGGGCGCGGCCGAAGCGGTCGATGAAGAAGCCGCCGCAGAAGCGGCCGAGCGTCATGGCTGCGGCGAAGCCCGCGTAGACGGCCGATCCCAGGGCGGGGTCGACGCCGTGGCCGTCGACCATGAGCAGGGGCAGCCAGTCGTTGGCGGCGCCTTCCGCCAGCGCCATCGCGAGGATGATGCCGCCGATCAGCAGGAGGCGCTGGTCCTTCCAGACGGCGGGGCGGGCCGGTGCGGTGCCGCCCTCGGCGGACCGCGCGCCCTTGGTCCTGCCGACGCCGGCGGGGATCGCGCGGATGGCGTACAGGAACATGCCGATCGCGATCACGGCCATGGCCGACAGGTGCCACAGCACCGGGAACTCGACTGCGGTGCACAGGATGCCGAGTGCGGCCCCCACGACGGTGCCGAGGCTGAAGAAGCCGTGCAGGGTGGGCAGGACGGTGCGGCGGGCGAGCTGCTCGACCTCGGCGCCGTCGATGTTGATCGCCACCTCGCCGCCGCCCATCCCCGCGCCGAAGAGGAACAGTCCGGCGGCGACGGTGGGCGCGGAGGTGAACACGGCCCCGCAGCCGATGACCACCAGGCCGGTGATGGTCAGCACCGCTCCCACGCCCATGACCGGCCGGGTGCCGAACCGTGCGACCAGTGCGCCGGAGCCGAGGATGCCGAGCATCGAGCCGACGGACAGGCCGAAGAGCACGAGGCCCATCTCGGCGGTCGACGCCCCGAGCTGGTCCCTGATGTCGGGTGTCCGTGTCACCCAGGAGGAGATCGACAGGCCGGGTATGAGGAAGAAGAGGAACAGTGCCGTCCGCCGACGACGTGTGGCCAGGTCCATCAGTGACGCGCTCTTTCAGGAGTGCACGGCCGGGCGGACGCCGCCCCCGGATGAGTATGTACAAACGTACACTCTTGTGCGGAGCGCGACACGGTCCCGCTCGTTCCAGGACCCGCCGGCGGCGGCGTCAGCGCGCCCGGCGCCGACGCCGGAAGTAGGCCACCGTGACTGCCGCGAGCAGGGGCCCCCAGGCCAGCAGTGGTAGGTAGCAGGCGGTCATCAGCCAGTGGCGGCCGCCTTGCGGGGACTCGGGGGCGCCCATGTTGTCCGGATCGTTCCAGACGAACGCGCCCGCGACCGTGACGAGCGTGACGAGCGCCGCGCCGAGCGCGGCGGGGACGACCGCCGCCATGACGGGAATTCTCCGGCCGCCCAGGACCGGTAACCGGTGCGGGAGTTCCTCGCCCCATCGGTGGACCAGGCCCAGGGTGAGCAGTCCGGCCGCCTCGGCGAGCAGGCTGAGACAGACGAGGTAGAAGGACTCGGTGCCGGGGAAGTTACGAGGGTGAAGGGACTCGTCGGTGAATCCGGAGTCCCATCCCAGGGCGATGGCGATACGCCACAGCCCGGACGGCACCGGAGTCAGGGCGGCTGCGTGCGCCGCCAGGCGGACGGCACGGTGGATCTGCGGCGCGGCCGGTGCGAGCGCTCCGGCCGACAGGGTGTCAGCCACGGCGGATGGCCGCCTCGGGCTGCGCGGGCGACTTGGTGATCTCGGCGTGGACCACCTTGTAGCCGCCTGTGATCACGGTCGTGAACGGCGCGGGTGCCATGCACGTGCCGACTCGCGGACTTACGTGCAGGCCGTTCTCGTCCACGTGCCCGGGGTCGACGTTGACCACGCCCCACGAGAAGCCGAGCCGGTCCGGCTCGCCCTTCCGGCCCTGCTGGACGCTGATTCCCAGCCGGGCGCCGATCTCCTCGACGTTCGACTTCGTCACCACTGCGGTCAGGGTCGCCGTCCGGCCGCTGGTGACCAGGCAGTCCACCGCGGCCTCCGCCCATCCCGTGGCCCCGCCCGGAGCGGTGTGGGAGATTTTCAGCGTGCCCCGGGCGTCCGTGGGCAGCCCCTCGGGCACTTCGGGAAGCACCGGCCGGGTGAACGGCTTCTGTTCCGCGTGGACGGTGAAACGGATGTCGTCGTCGAGCGACTCGATGTAGGAGATGCGCGCCGCCCCGTGGACGCTCGCCGCTTCTGCCGGCTTCTTCTCCACGGACGCGGCCGGGACGGCGGCGGTGACCAGCCCGGCTAGGACGGCGACGGCCGCCGTGGCGCCGATCACGGTGGTGCGCATCATGAAACCCCAACTCCCTTGTTCGCATCAGCGGTTGTGGGCATCAGCGGTTGTGCTGAGCCGGTTGGCTGAACGGCTCAAGCCTCGCCTCCGGCACACCCGGATCCCATCCGCCGATCGGCAGAACAATCCCGTCGTCGCCCGGCTCCTCTATGCCGTTGGGCATAGAGGCTCCCGGACCGCCCGCCCGTACGCTGATCACCATGTGGGAAGCAACCGGCCCGGCCCTCATGGCGCTTGGCGCTTTGCCGTCGCTCGTCGCGGCGTGCGCACTGGTGTGGGCCGTCGCCCGCCCCCGCGCCGCGGTCCGTGAGCGGCTCGGCCGCCTCGCCCCGCCGACCACGGCATGTGCGGTCCTCTCCCTGATCACCAGCTTCACCCTGCCGCAGGCCGGCCTCGCCGCCGGCTGGAAGCTCGTGGACTCCGCCGCCCTGTTGCTCCTGCTGGCCGTGGTCACCCGCTGGTCGCCCCTGCGCGGACTCGTGGCGGCCCTCCCGCCTGCCGCCCTCGCGGTGTCCCTCTGGCCGCTGCCGCTGGTCGCCGGTGTGTCCCTCCTGGAGGCCGTCGGGGTCGTCGCCGTCTGGCTGCTCCCCGTAGCCGCCGCGGTGACGGCCGGCGCCTACCCCCGCCGCCAGGAACTCCGCCGCCGGAACGCGGTGGCAGAGGCCCGCAGCGCCCAGCGCCTCCAGCTCTCCCGCGACCTGCACGACTTCGTCGCCCATGACATCAGCGGGATCGTCGTCCAGGCCCAGGCGGCCCGCTTCGTCGCCGCCTCCGATCCCTCCCGGGCCGTGCTCGCCCTGGAACGCATCGAGAAGGCGGGCCTGAGTGCTCTGGCCGCGATGGACCGGACCGTACAGATGCTGCACGATTCCGGGACCCCCACCACCGAGCCGCTCCCCGGCGTGTCCCGACTGCCCGACCTCGTGGAGGACTTCACCGCCGCGGGAGCCACCGAGGCGCATCTGGACCTGCCTCCCCGGGCCACACAGGCGCTGTCCCGCGAGGTCGGCGCCGTCGCCTACCGCATCGTCATCGAGGCACTGACCAACATCCGCCGACACGCCCCCGACGCCTCCCGTGCCACCGTCGCGTTCACCCCCACGGCCACCACAGTGGAAATCCGGGTCACCAACGACCGCGGTGCCGGACCGGCTCCGGCCCGCCGCCCCCGGGGCGGCCTCGGCCTTCCCGCTCTCGGCGAGCACGCCCGGGCCCTCGGTGGAACCCTCTCGGCGGGGCCGCACGGCGACGGCGGCTGGCAGCTCACCGCCGTCCTGCCTGCCACGCTCCCGGAAGAGATCCGATGACGACGCCCCCCGGCCCGACCCGCATCCTCATCGCCGACGACCAGGAGGACATACGCAGCGGCTTCCGCCTGATCCTCACCTCGCAGCCCGACATGACCGTGGTCGGCGAGGCTCCGGACGGCCTCACCGCCCTTGACCTGGCCCGGTCCCTGCGCCCCGACCTGGTCGTCGCGGACATCCGGATGCCGGGCCTGGACGGCCTCGAACTCACCCGGCGGCTCGCCGGCCCCGGCGTGGCCGACCCCACGCGTGTCCTGATCGTCACCACCTTCGACCACGACGACTACGTACGCACGGCGTTGCGCGACGGCGCCTGCGGGTTCCTGCTCAAGCGCTCGGGCCCTGGGCTGCTCATCGAGGGCGTGAGGGCGGCGATGGCCGGGGACCTCCTCGTCAGTCCTCAGATCACGGTCCGGCTGCTCCGGACCCTCGCCCCCGCCGCCGCCCCGGCACCGTCGCCTCTCACCGCGCGGGAGGGCGAGATCGCCCGGCTGGTCGCAGAGGGACTCACCAACGCCGAGATCGGGGACAAGCTCTTCATCTCGGCGGGTACCGCCAAGACGCATGTCGCGAACGTCCAGGCGAAGCTGAAAGCCCGTAACCGGGTGGGCATCGCCGCCTGGGTCTGGGAGAACGGCCTGGCCGGTCCGGCCCCACGGGCGTAGGCGCACGCTCCGGGCGTTCCGGCCCCCACGCGTCAGAGCCAGCCGTGCTCCCGGGCGATGCGTGCGGCGACGTGCCGGTTCTCCGCGCCGAGCTTCATCGCCGCGGCCGAGAGGTAGTTGCGGACGGTTCCGCTGGACAGCGACGCGCGGGCGGCGATGTCCGCGACCGGGGCCCCGTCCTCGGCGTACGACAGGACTTCCGCCTCCCGGGGTGTCAGGGGTGATTCGCCGGCGGCGATGGCGTCGGCGGCGAGTTCCTGGTCGACGTAGCGGCCGCCGGTGTGGACGGTCCTGATGATCTGCGCCAGTTGCTGCGCGGAGACCGTCTTGGGCACGAAGCCGCGCACCCCCACGCTCAGCGCGCGCTTCAGGGCCCCTGCACGGGCGTGGCTGGTGACGATCATCGCGGCGCAGCCGGGCACGACGGCGCGCAACTGGTCGGCGACCGCCACGCCGTCGAGGCCGGGCATCTGGAGGTCGAGCACTGCGACGTCGGGGCGGTGTGCCGTCGCCATGGCCAGCGCCTCGTCGCCGGTTCCGGCCTGTGCGACGACGGTGATGTCGTCCTCCAGGGTGAGGAGGGAGGCGAGCGCGCCCCGGATGAGGTGCTCGTCGTCCGCCAGCAGGACCCTGATCATTCGGCTTCCTCCCAGGGGATGCGCGCGGTGAGGCGGAAGACTCCGCCGGAGTGCTGTTCGAAGGCCAGCGTGCCGTTCAGCGCGGTCAGGCGTTCCTTCAGCCCGGCCAAGCCTGTGCCGGTGCCGGGCTCCGCCGCGGACGCGCCGTCGTTCTCCATCATGAGCAGGGCCGTGGCCGGACCCGCCGTACGGAGTGACATGGTGCAGCGGGACGCGCCCGGCGCGTGGCGGAGCACGTTCGTCGTCCCCTCGCGCACCACCCAGCCGAGGGCCGACTGCACCTCGGCGGGCAGACGGTCGGCGGGCCCGTATTCGATGCGGCAGTCGATGCCCGCGGCCTCCAGGACGGAGCGCGCTCCGGCGAGTTCGGTGTGGAGGTCGGCGGTGCGGTAGCCGCGGACCACCGAGCGGATCTCCCGCTGGGACTCCCGCGCGATGTTCTGCACCTCCTCCATGTGGTCGACCGCCTCGGGCCGGCCGCGCCGCGCGAGCTCTGCGGCGAGTTCGCTCTTGAGCGCCACGACCGCGAGGTTGCGGCCGAGTACGTCATGGAGGTCGCGGCCGAAGCGCAGGCGTTCCTCCGCGACGGCCAGGCGTGCCTGCGTCTCACGGGCGGCCGCCATCTCCTCGACGAGCCGCACACCCCAGCCGGAGGCCAGGGACGCGACGGCCATGAACGGCACCATGACCGTGGTCGCGCCGATGAGGAGGACCAGGGGCTCGCCCGTCAGCCCCGCCATGGCCGCCCCTGCCAGGGACGCCGCCGAGACGACCGCCACGAGGGCCGCCCCCGCGCGGGGTCCGAGTCCCAGCACGGGCGGGCCCGCGTAGAACATCAGCAGCCACAGCATGAAGGCCGTCAGGTCGCCGTTCTCGATGCGGCCGGACGACAGCAGCACGCATCCCCATGCCGCTGTGGCCGCGGTCACGGCCGTGTACACCGCCACGAGCAAGTAGGGCCGTGGGCCGACGGCGAGGTAGTGGTGCAGGGCGGAGCGCCACAGCAGGAGCTGGACTCCGGCGTGCGCCGTGCCCAGCACGATCACGGTCGCCGGCACCAGCACCCCGAAATCGCCGCGCACGACCCAGATGGTCCACAGCCCCACCTCGCAGACGGACATGAAGCCCACGCTGCTCACCGCGTAGCGGCGGTACCGGCTGGGGCCGTCCGGACCGCCGAGCCTCTCCACCCAGTCCTCCACGCTCATGGTGCTCATGGTGCTCATGGTCCCCGACTTCCTCGTCCGTGCGGGCATGTACGCCCTCGCGCGCACGGCCGGCGTCCATGCGCCCGTGTGCCCATGGCGCACTGTCAGCCGCGCGGGCCCCAACGGAACCACTGCCGCACGCCGAGGACCGCCACACCTGTCCAGGCCAGGGCGGCGAGCAGCAGGCGGATCTGGTCACCACCGCCGAGGCTGCCCGTCCAGCCGCCCTGGAGGAGGTCCATCACCGGCGAGAAGGGCAGCCAGGCGCTGATGTCTCCTGCCACGCCAGGCAGTACTCCACGCGGTACGAACATCCCGGAGCCGACCATGCTCAGCAGCCAGAACGGCAGGAAGGTCAGCTGCGCGCTCTCTGCCGTCCGGGTGACCGCGGCCGTCAGCGCGCTCGCGGCCACGAGCATCGCCCCTCCCACCAGGAGGCCGAGGACCACCAGATGCGGTGCCGCGGGTGCGGGGGCGTCCAGGACCACCGTCAGGCCGATGATCAGCAGGACGCACTGCACCAGCGCCAGCAGCAGAGCCGGGAGCGCTCCGCCCGCGAAGATCTCCCAGTCGCGCACCTCGCCCGTACGCAGCCGCTTGAGCACGAGGCTCTCACGACGCGTGACGTACACACCGACCAGATTCGAGTAGACCGAGAAGATCAGCGCCAGGCCCAGCGAACCGGGCAGCAGGACGGTGGCGATCGACAGGCCGGTGCCGCCCAGGTCCAGGCCCTTCACCATGCCCCGCATCCCGAAGGCCGTGACGGCCGGCACGAGGAGGGCGGTGACCAGCGCGGCCCGGCTGCGCAGGAGGAGCGTCAGCTCCGCACGGCCGAGGGCGGCCAGCCGGGCAGGGGCACCACTGCGCGTGGGCGCGGCCGTCCCCGGTCGTGTCACGCTCGCTGTCGTCGTCATCAGCGCGTCTCCTGCGTCTCGGTGTTCCCGGCGTTAGTGGCGTTCCCGGCGTTCGCGAAGCCCTTGGCGTCGTCGAAGCCCTCGGCGTCGTCGAAGCCCTTGGCGATCTCCATGAAGGCCTCTTCCAGCGACGCGGACCGGGCGTCGAGCGCGTGCAGGGCGACGCCCGCGTGGTGGGCCCAGGTCAGGAGTTCGGTGGTCGTGCGCTGGAGGTCCCGGGTCTCCAGCCGTACGGTCCCTCCCTCGTCGGAGTGCCGGGTCACGCCCATCGACGCGAGCGGCGGCAGTTCGCCGAGGAAGCGGTCCGGGGGCAGTCGGAAGCTGATCCGGGAGGGCCGCTCGGCCACCACGTCGGCCACCCGGCCCGTGGTGGCGATCAGCCCCTGGTGCATGATCGCCAGCCGGTCGGCGAGCTGCTCGGCCTCCTCCAGGTAGTGCGTGGTGAGGAGCACGGTCGTGCCCTGGGCCTTGAGCTCTCCGATCAGCTCCCAGGTGTCCCGGCGCGACTGGGCGTCCAGGCCGGTCGTCGGCTCGTCGAGGAACAGCACCTCGGGCCGGCCGAGCAGGGCCAGGGCGAGGTCGAGGCGGCGGCGCTCGCCGCCGGAGAGCTGCTTAACCCTGACCGTGCGCCGCTCGGAGAGTCGGGTCAGTTCGAGTGCCTCGTCGGCGGGGCGCGCGCCGGTCGTGCAGCCCGCCCACATCCGTACGGTCTCCAGGACTGTCAGCTCCGGCGGGAAGCCGCCCTCCTGGAGCATCACGCCGATGCGGTGCCGTACGGCCCTGCGCTCGTGGAACGGGTCATGGCCCAGCACCCGGACGGTCCCGCCGCTGGGGGTGTCCTGGCCCTCCAGGAGTTCGAGCGTGGAGGTCTTGCCCGCCCCGTTGGTTCCCAGCAGGGCGAAGAGCTCTCCGCGGGCGACCGTGAAGTCGACGCCGCGTACGGCCTCGAAGCCCCGGTAGCTCCGTTTCAGTCCGATGGTTTCGATGACTGCGTTCATGTCCTCCACACTCCCGGCGGCAGAGGCCGGACGGCAGTGCGGTGTGTCATCGGGTCCGTATGACGCCTGTCATGGGGGCGCATGACAGGCGTCATACCGCCGGGTACGGAAAATCCCCGTCCGGAATTGCGGGACGGGGATTTGCTCACGTATATTAAGTGGTTCTGTGTGCCCACAGAAAAGGCCCCTCACTGGGGGCCACTAGAAACACCATATCCGGCAGGGAGCGATTTTGTCAACTCGCGGAAACGTCGAATTGCAGAAGGAGCAGGAATTCATCGACCGGCTCTACGACCGTGTCGACGAGCTGCGCGGGGTCACCGCTCAGCGCGTCGAGGAGGCGCTGACACCGGTGGGGAACGGCCTGCAGGCCCGGCTCGAACGTGATGTGCTCGTCTCCGAGCGTTCCGGCCTGCTGGCCGCCCTGAATGCGGTGGACGGTTCGCTGTGCTTCGGCCGGATCGATCTCCGCGACGGCGCGGCGCACCATATCGGTCGTATCGGAATTCGTGAGGACGACACCGAGCACACGCCCCTTCTGATCGACTGGCGGGCACCGGTCGCGCGCCCCTTCTATCTCGCGACCGGTCACACGCCGATGGGGCTCCGCCGGCGCAGACACCTCACCACCGAGGGCCGTACGGTCACCGAGCTGCACGACGAGATCCTCGACCTCGGGGACGACGAGCGCAGCGGCTTCGAGGACCCGAGCGGTGACGCCGTGCTGCTCGCCGCGCTGAGCTCCGCCCGCACCGGCCGCATGGGCGACATCGTGCGGACCATCCAGGCGGAGCAGGACCGCATCATCCGCGCCCCGCACCGTGGGGTCCTCGTCGTCGAGGGCGGCCCCGGGACCGGCAAGACGGCGGTCGCGCTGCACCGGGCCGCGTTCCTGCTGTACGAACACCGTGAGCTGCTGGCCAAGCGGGCGGTCCTGGTCGTGGGCCCCAACCCGGCCTTCCTGCGCTACATCGGCGAGGTGCTGCCCGCGCTCGGCGAGACCGGCGTCATGCTCGCCACCCAGGCCGAGCTTTTCCCCGGCATTCACGCCCGCGCCACGGACACCCCCCGCGCGGCAGCCGTCAAGGGCGGTGCGGGGATGGCCGAGGCCCTCGCCCTCGCCGTACGCGACCGGCAGCAGCTGCCCGAGCCGGGCGCGCCCCTGGTCATCCCGCACGACGACGGCGACCTGATCCTCGACTGGGAGATCGCCTACGAGGCGCGGCAGTCGGCCCGTGAGATCAGGCTGCCGCACAACCTCGCCCGCCCGTACTTCACGTTCCAGGTGATCGACGCGCTGACCAGGCAGCTCACCGAACGCATCGGCGCCGACCCGTACGGCGGCCCCAACTTCCTGGGCCCGGACGACGTCGCTCAGCTCGGCAAGAGCGTCGCCACGAGCGAGGAGGTGCACGCGGCGGTCGGTGAGCTGTGGCCACTGCTCACCCCCGAGGACTTCCTCGCCGACTATCTGGCCGAGCCGGTGTACGTACCGGACGAGGACGCGCGGGCCATCAGGCGCGCCCCCGGCGACAGGGAGTGGACCCCGGCCGACGTGCCGCTCCTCGACGAGGCGGCCGAGCTGCTCGGCTCCGACGACAGTGCCGAGCGGGCCGCCGCAGAGGCGGAGCGCCAGGAGCGGGTGGCGTACGCACAGGGTGTCCTGGAGCTGTCCCGGGGTTCGGAGTCGTACGAGTTCGAGGACGAGGACGAGTCGGAGCTCCTGGCCGCCCACGACATCATCGACGCCGAGCGGATGGCGGAGCGGCACGAGGAGGCCGACCACCGCAGTGCCGCCGAGCGGGCCGCCGCCGACCGGACCTGGGCGTTCGGGCACATCATCGTCGACGAGGCGCAGGAGCTGTCGCCGATGGCGTGGCGGCTGCTGATGCGCCGGTCGCCGACCCGCTCCCTGACCCTGGTCGGTGACCCGGCGCAGACGTCCGAGGAGGCGGGCATCGGCTCGTGGGAGAAGATCCTGGAGCCGTATGTCGGCGACCGCTTCGAGCATGTGCGGCTGGGGGTCAACTACCGTACGCCCGCCGAGATCATGGAGCTGGCCGCCAGGGTGATACAGGCCGAGGACCCGTCGTTCGAGCCGCCCGGATCGGTGCGGTCCACCGGTGAGACCCCGTGGACGCGGGACTCCGGTGCCGATCTGGCGGGCGCGGTGGCGCGGGCCGTCGAGGAGCTGACACCCGAGGAGGGGCGCCTCGCGGTGATCGCGCCGCGCGAGCTGCACGACGAGATCGCGGCCCCGCTCGACGGGATCACCCCGGGCGCCGAACCCGATCTCACCCGCTCCGTGGTGCTGCTGGGCCCGCGTGAGGCCAAGGGACTCGAATTCGACCACGTGCTGGTGGTGGAGCCCGGGAGGTTCGGGACGAGCGACCTGTACGTGGCGCTGACCCGCGCCACGCAGCGGCTGGGCATCGTCCACCGTGAGGAGCTGCCCGCGTCGCTGCGCTGAGGGGGCGGGTGCTCGACCTGGCCGGCGGTTCGGGCGAGATGCTCTGCACCTGGGCCCGTGACCACGGCGTCACAGGGACCGGGGTGGACATCAGCGCTGTGTTCACCGAGGGAGCCCGCGCCCGCGCCGCCGAACTCGGCGTCGCCGACCGGGTCACCCTCGTGCACGACGACGCCTCCGGTTACGTCGCCGACGAGCCGGTGGATCTCGCCGCGTGCGTCGGCGCCACCTGGATCGGCACGGTGTGGCCGGCACCGCCGAGCTGCTGAGCAGGAGTCTGCGCCCCGGCGGCCTGATACTGATCGGGGAGCCGTACTGGCGCCGGGAAGTGCGGACAAGGAGCCTGCCAAGGCCTGCCACGCGGGCAGCAAGGTCGACTTCCTGCTGCTGCCGGAGCTGATCGAGCAGTTTGGCGAACTCGGTTACGACGTCGTCGAGATGGTGCTGGCCTCCCAGGACAGCTGGGACCGTTACCAGGCGGCGCAGTGGCTCAACCTCCGCCGCTGGCTCGACGCCCATCCCGATGACGGCCCGCGTCCTTACGGAAGCCGCGCAGCCGGGCACCCAGCGCCTCTCGTGTCTCCTGTGCCTTCTGCTCGCTCACGGAACGGTCAGGGCTTGTACTCGTTGTGTGGGATGGACTTGCCCCAGAGAAGGTCCCGGACTAGTACGCACTCGGCGACAACCGCGAGGTCCGTGATGATCTCAGAGCCCAGGACGCGCCCTGACTCGTCGAAGTGCCCCACGGCCAACGTCTTGTCGTCGAAGAGCCACCAGTCGTTGCCCGCGACGGGGAGCACCAGGCCCTCGGGCATCTCGTGGCGCGGCAGCCAACGAATGGACTCGCCGGCCTCCTCATTGACGTGGGTCGAGATGTACTCCCACCGGATGTACGGCGCGTGCGGCTCGGTGACGACGCGCACGCGGCGCACAGCCTTACCCGCGTCGGTGACGCGCTTCATGAGCTGCAACCACGGCGCCATGTACGAGTCGTCTTCCTCGGCCCCATCGAGCCACGCCCTGTACGGGCCGTCCTCGTTGGGGACTGAGTAGTCGTCCCTCAGCTCCAAGTGGAAGGCGTCGTGCGCGAAGCTCTCAAAGAGCTGGTTGCGCTCGTCGCTGGAGATCAGCTCCACGCGGTTCCTCCAGTAGCGCTGCGATCGCGGCCTTGGGGACCTCGACCACGGTTTCGTAGTCCGGAATTACCATCTGCGCCAGGGCTTCGGTGTCAGTCACCTCTTGGCCTTGCACAACGTACGTACCTTCAGGAGTGAGGACCATCAGGGGGTCCTCAAGGTGCTTGAACAGCTCGGTACATCGACACCGCATGTGTGCCGGCGGGCGACATCGCTCTCGTGATGTCGGGGCCCTCGCTGCACCCCGACTGCCATCGAACGGGCGGACGAACCGATCCCTCCAAGCTCCGCAAGCTCCAACACGACGGCTACACCGTTCGACTGGGGAACCTTCAGCGCGTGATCCCGTTCCTCGCGGAGGCGTCTCGAGCAATCCAGGAGGAGACGGGCTACAGCAACTACGTCTCCGCCTTCCTGACCCCACCGCGGAGTCAAGGGTTGCTCCATCACTGGGATCAGCAGATGGGGGTGATCGCTCAGGTCAAGGGCGTGAAGCGCTGGCAGCTCTGGCGACCGGAGTGTCCCGCGCCGATGCGCGAGTATCAGGAGTCCTTCCGCGTGTGGAACCCGGACTTCATCCCGAAGTGGGAGACGCTCGGCCCTGACATGGAAATCGCCCTGGAGCCGGGGCAGTCTCTCGTTCTCCCGCGCGGATGGGTGCACAACCCTCACGCCCTGGATTCCGATGAGGGGACGGTTCATCTCACGTTCGCGGTACGGGAGCGAACACCCCTCTGGCTGGCAGAGAAGCTCATTGCATCAGCGATCGAAAACCCGGAGTTCCGTCGCGTGGTCATGCCAAGCGATCTCCTTGGGGAGCGGGCACTCGCCGACACTCTGCGGGTGACGCGACGGGCGCTCGTGGAGCACCTCGAAGCGCTGGATGTGCACGGCTTGGCCCGCGCCGTGCGCCGGGCCTCCGTGACTGAGATGGAACCAGCGAGGTAGAACTCCAGCCCACGTGCGGTGACCCGGTCCCGGAGCTCGGGTCCCGGAGCCCGAGAGTCGGGAGGCCCTGTTCACACTTTCGGGGCCCGGAATCGAGGCTTCCGCCCGACGCTTGAGCTTCGGGATCCGGGCGTCGGGATCCGAGGGCCGGGATTCGAGCGATGCCTTTAACCGGTAGGGAAGTAAGGGGGTTTGGGAAAACCTCCCCGACCTCCCTGACCCGTCACGGCCAGCAAGTATGACTAATCGTGACCGGCTTGCGGCGGAGCGTGGCGACTGCTTACGGTGCGACAACCAAACGACCCCGGCTCGGTGTTGGAAGCACCAGACCGGGGTCTGACCGCAAGATCGAAGAAAGCGATCCCGTGGCTACCGAGCACAGTAACTCCGCCCTGCGCGCCCCCGCACCCTCGCGCCCGTACCCGATGGCCAGCCCCGGTTACGGCAAGCGCTCCATGCCTGATCAACGCCCGCGCGCAGCCGATGACTTCTCCCTGCTGCCCGCCCGCGAGCGGTACATCGCCGGGTTCATCGACCGGCTCCCCGACGGCGCCTCGATGGACGTCAAGAGCCTCGCCAAGCAGCTCCCGCTGTACGGCCAGCAGGCCGTGGGCTCGGCCCTGAAGGCGCTGGCCACCGCCGGGCATCTGCGCCGCGTACGGTGCCTCGTCGGCGAGCAGGGGCAGGTCCGCTGGGTCTCGCGGACGTTCTGGTCACGTACGGCCCGCGACAACGAGTGGTGGGCGGCCACCGAGGTCACCCCGGCGGCAGTTGATGCCGCCCTGGCAGCCCCCGGGGGCACCCCGGCGGCATCCGCTGACCCCTTGCCGGCCGCCGCCGCGCAGCCCTGCACTCCTGCGGAGTCCCCCGCGCCGCCGGAGCCCGCCCGTGCCGCGCCGGTCGCGCCTGCGGGGCCGGTTCCGCCCGTCGGGCCCGTGGTGCACGTGGTGCCCGTGGTGCCCGTGCAGCGTGTGGTGGCCTCCGCCGAGCCGTCCCCCGCCTATCTCACGTTGGCGCGGCTGGGCCGCGTCGACTCCCGTCTGACACTGTCGGCCGCCGACTGCGCGGTCCTGGAGGCCCTGGCCGCCGCGTGGTTCGACCGAGGCGTGGACGGCGACTACCTCACGCAGGCCCTCACCGCCGGGCTCCCGGCGCGGGTCGACTCCCCGGTCGCCTTCGTACGCCACCGCCTCACCGACAAGATCCCGGCGCACGTGCCCGCCGCCCCCGCGCCGCCCGCACCGGGCGCGCCCGTACACCGCGTGATGCTGGAGTGCACCAAGTGCGGTGCCCCCGGCCGCCCCGAAGCCCTCCCCGACGGCCTCTGCCGCCCGTGCCGCGCGCCGGGGGCCGATGCTGTGCCCGAGGTGGAGGTGGGCCGCCCCAGCGAGGAGGATGTCCGGGTGTTCACCGCCGGGCTCCGCGATCTGCTCAAGTCGCCCTGAGCCGAAAGGCCGACTCCCGGTACGGCCTCGCGGAACCGGGAACGCTGCCATGGGCCGCCTCGTTGACCCCACGCGCACCGCTGCGAACCGCGACCCGAGGAGTCCGAGTACATTGCCCGAAGCCCTGCCGGATGCTTCGTCCACCGCACCCCTGCCCCCGCTCCCGCCCGTCGCCGTCCAGGCGGAGCGGCTGATCGAGCTCGGGGTGCACGAGCTCGCCCGGATACCGGCCGACGACCTGCGCGCCTTCGCCGGGAGCGCGGGCCAGGACGCGGACAACGCCCTCCTGGTGGTCCACCCGGACCGTGTCCCGCCGTCCGCCCTCGCGCCGCTGCTCCGCCGCGAGGGCAAGCCCGGCTTCGTCGTCGTCGACATGCCCGACGTCGACCGGTTCGCGCCCACCTCCGCCGCGCCGCCCGACGCCCCGCTCTACCTCGTCACCGGCGTCGACCGGGGCGACCGCATGGCCAACTGGAGCCCGGAGGAGGCGCTGCCGGCCCTCGCCGAGGAGGGCCGCACCCCGCTGCTGCTCACCGAAGGCATCCACTGGGTGCTCCAGCAGCCGACGGCCCTCGCACGCAACCGCTGCTTCATGACCATCGGGTCCCGGCTGCGGAAGGCGAACGGCACCTTCGACGCGCGTACGCCCGCGATCTGGATCAGCAACGGCACCGGGCGGGACGGCCGCGAACGCCGGGGCGCGCCGAAGATCGGCTGGTGCTGGTGGGGCAACCGCCACACCTGGCTGGGCTTCGCCTCCGCGACGGGCCGCATGAGCCGGCTGCCCTGACTGCCCCGCCCGGCACGCTCCGGCCGCTCGGCCGTGCGCCCCGATACCGGCTGCGTGAGCAGCGGTTACGCACCCCACCGCATCGGGCACAGGATGTCGGGTCCGGCAGGGTGGGTCCTTCCTAACGTGAGGGACGAAAGGAAGGAGTCCGGGATGCTGGACCGGCTGAACCAGGCCCTGGATCACATCGAGTCCCACCTCGACCAGCCGGTCGACGTGGCCGGTCTCGCGCGCATCGCGGCGACGTCGGAATACCACTTCCGCCGGATGTTCTCCGCGCTGGCGGGCCTGCCGCTGTCGGAGTACATCCGGCGCCGGCGGCTGACCGTGGCGGGCGCCGAGGTGCTCGCCGGTGACCGGACGCTGCTGGACGTCGCGACCCGCTACGGCTACGGCTCCGGCGAAGCCTTCGCCCGAGCGTTCCGTGCCATGCACGGAGTGGGCCCGGGCGAGGCGCGGCGCACGGGAGCGGCGCTGCACTCGCAGCCACGGATGTCCTTCCGCCTCATCGTCGAAGGGAGCAGCAGCATGCGATACAAGATCGTGGACAAGGGTGATTTCCGTGTGGTCGGCAGGAAGGCTCGCGTACCGCTCGTGCACGAAGGGATGAATCCGGCGATCGCCGGCTTCATCCGGGGCCTCGGCAAGGACACACTGCGGCGCATCGCCGCCCTGGCCGATCAGGAGCCGTCGGGGATCGTCCAGGTCAGCGACCAGCTCGACCCGAGCCGGGCGGAGGGAACCGACTTCGACTACTACCACGGGGTGGTTACGGCCGCCGAGGTTCCCGGGGACATGGACGCCCTCACCGTCCCGGCGGGACTGTGGGCCGTCTTCGAGAACTCCGGCCCGTTTCCGCAGGCGCTCCAGCACCTGTGGCGGGATGTGTTCACGCAGTGGTTCCCGTCCAATCCGTACGCCAGCAGGCCGGGGCCCGAGATCCTGAGCGTGCGGCTGTCCGAGGACGGGTCGCAGGCCGAGGCCGAGCTGTGGATCCCGGTGGAGCGGTCCGGCGCCTGAGCGCGTCCCCTACCGGGCGCCGCCCACCTTCTCCTCGATCCACTCGATGCCGAAGCGCACGACTTCCCCGGCCTCGAAGAGGTGACTGTCGGCGGCGCCGACCCTGCCCCTGCGGCCGATCCCGGCGGCGACCATGGCCCGGCCGATCGTCTCGAACGGGTCCTGACCTTCGGGGGTGACGGCGGAGTAGTCGAAGGCCCCCTTCGACGAGTCGATGTCCCGGAAGTGGCGCCAGACGCGCCGGCCGTCGCTGTCCAGGACCGGCTGCTCGTACTCCACGAACCGTTTGCCGGGCGCCTCGGCGAGCGCCTCCGCATGGTGCAGGAGAGTGAGGGTCTCCAGCGGTGCGCCCAGCATCAGCACCCGCCCGCCCAGGGCGACCAGCCGGGCGAGCGGACTGCCGGGGCCGTGCGGGTCGTTCCATGGGTGGTCGGCCGTCAGCTCGACGGCCGCCGCACCGAGCGCGGCGCAGCTCACGTCGGGATGCCGGCTGCGGACGGCCCCCGGCCACCGGCGCAGCGCCTCGGGGAGACGGCCGTTGTCGTGGTCCGCCTCGCTCGACTCCGGTTCGTAAGCCGGGTGTTCCGCGTGTACGGCGTCCCGCCAGGGTTGCGGCCACGCGGAGAAGCCGTACGGCAGGGCGTCGTTCCAGCCGCAGGTCACCATCAGGGTCCCCCGCTCCCCCACAACGTCCCGCAGGGCGCCGATGAGGGCCTGGGAGCCGCCGGCCACGTAACCGATGGCGGACAGCCGTGTGTGGAACATGACGGTGTCGCCCTCGGCGAGGCCCAGCGCGGTCAGATCGCGGACGAGCCGTCCACGGGTGACGGGGCCGTCGGCGCGCGCGAGCAGGGCGTCCTGGTCCGGGGGTGGTTCGTCCATGGGGGCGACGGTATCGCTCCTTGCACCGCCCTGCGTGGCGGACGGACGAGTCTCTCGGCGGCGGACGGGCGGACCGACAGGCGGGCGGGCGGGCGGATGGAGAAGCCACCGGGGCGGCGTTCGACTGATCATGCGATCTTCCGGCCGGTCGCTCGTCGGTCCGGACATGGGCCGGGCACCTTGCGGGCGGCGAGCGGTGGCTTCTCGAACCGTATCCGCCGCCGTCCGCTCACCTCCGGGCCGTCGCGCGGGACAGCCGTCAGCCGAAGTCGTCGGGGACGATGCGGAGTCTTCGGGCGATGCGGGCGAGGGCCTTCTGGTCGGTCGTGTTGAGCGAGTCGAGGACGATCCGGCGTACGGCGCGCAGGTGTGTGGGCGCCGCCAGGCGCACGATGTCGTAGCCGTCGTCGGTGAGTTCGGCGAGGGTGTAACGGCCGTCGGCCGGGTCGGGTGTCCGCACGACCCAGCCGCGCTGTTCACAGCGCTTGACGACGTTGGACAGGCGGGAGAGCGACCCGCTGGCGAGGAAGGCGAGCTCTCCCATCCGCAGCTTGCGCTGCGGGGCCTCGGAGAGGGGGCTGAGCACGAGGTACTCGAACAGGGTGAGGCCGTGTTCCTGTCGCAGCGGCGACTCCAGCTTGCCGGGCAGCAACAGGACAACCGAACCGTCACATCCCGCGACCGAACGGTGAGCACCAAGGACTGAAGACGCTCCGTGGCGACCGTTCCGTTCCGGCTCCTGCGCCGATCCCGACCGCCTGACGCACGACGGGAACCGCCTGGCGCAGTTCGGCCGTCCTCACGCCCGAACTGCCGCGCGGGTCACCACGGGTGCCGTGCGGAACACGCCACGTATCCAAGGAGCAGCATGACCTCCCACGGCAGTACGCGCCCCCCGAACAGCCGCCCGAGCGGCGGCACCGGTTCCCCGTCGACGCGCGACACCCGCACGGCCCTCCGGGACTGCGCGAAGGGTCTCCTGATCCTCACGGTCGCGCTCGGTGCGGCGACGGCCTGCGGGCCGTTGTCGGACAGCGGCAGCGGGTCGCCGAAGGGGGGCAGCCAGAAGTCCAGGGACTGGAAGGTCGGCGACTGCGCGGGTCCGGACACCAGCCAGTCGAAGGACGGCTTCCAGGGCCTCGACTGCGACGACCCGAAGGCGACGATCAAGGCGCTCGCGGTGAAGGACGGCGAGTTCTTCGCCGGGGCCGTCGAGTGCCCGGCCGGGACCGACGAGATCATCTCGGTGAAGGTCTCCTTCGGCGGGGACGCCTCCACCGGCGGCATCCCCAGCAAGACGATCTGCGGCCGTAACCTCTCCGGCGACCACCCCGGGGACGCGGGCGCGGGTGGCGGGCAGCTCGTGGTGGGCGACTGCGTGAGCGACGAGGCGAAGGAGGTGCCCTGCGCGAGCGGCGGGAACAAGGTCCTCGCCCTGACCAAGACCGCCGAGGAGTGCCCGGCGGACGCCGACAACCCCATCGAGCTCTTCCCGAGCCCGGGACGCCCGTACGACGCGATCTGCACCAGCAAGGCCTGACGCGACGGCCCGCTGGTCCTCCGCCTTCGGGTGCGGGACCGGCGGCCAAGAGGCCGAAGTGTGCGCGACGTATTGACGTGCCCCTGCCGAGGTGGCTTTATGGGAGCGCTCCCATCAGCCATCCGATGTTTGCGTCACCCGACACCCACTTTCTGGAGTCGCAGTGAGATCAGCACCGAACACGGCACGGAGAAGCCCCTTGACCGTCCTGCTGAAGGGCCTGGCCGCCCTGCTCGGCGTCGTCCTGCTGGGCGCGCTCGGCCCGGCCGCGGCGCAGGCCAGGCCCGTTCAGGCGGAGGCCGCGGCCACCGGCCTGCACATCAGCGACGGCCGTCTGCTGGAAGGCAACGGCAACGACTTCGTCATGCGCGGCGTCAACCACGCGCACACCTGGTACCCGGGCGAGACGCAGTCGCTGGCCGACATCAAGGCCTTCGGCGCGAACACCGTCCGCGTCGTCCTCTCCGACGGCCACCGCTGGACGAGGAACGGCCCCGCCGAAGTCGCGGGCATCGTCGAGGACTGCAAGGCCAACCGGTTGATCTGCGTCCTGGAGGTGCACGACACCACCGGTTACGGCGAGGACGCCGCAGCGGGCACCCTGGACCACGCGGCCGACTACTGGATCAGCCTCAAGGACGTACTCGCGGGCCAGGAGGACTACGTCATCGTCAACATCGGCAACGAGCCGTGGGGCAACACCGACCCCGCAGGCTGGACCGCGCCCACGACCGCCGCCGTCCAGAAGCTGCGCTCCGCGGGCTTCGCCCACACGATCATGGTGGACGCGCCCAACTGGGGCCAGGACTGGCAGGGCGTCATGCGCGCCAACGCCCAGGCCGTGTACGACGCCGACACCACCGGCAACCTGATCTTCTCGATCCACATGTACAGCGTCTACAGCACGGCCCAGGCGGTCACCGACTACCTGAACGCCTTCGTCGACGCCGGACTGCCCCTTCTCATCGGTGAGTTCGGCGGCCCCGCCGACCAGTACGGGGACCCGGACGAGGACACCATGATGGCCACCGCCGAGCAGCTGGACCTCGGATATCTGGCCTGGTCCTGGAGCGGCAACACCGACCCGATCCTCGACCTGGCCATCGACTTCGACCCGAGCCGGCTGAGCTCCTGGGGCGAGCGGATCTTCCACGGTGCGAACGGCATCGCCCAGACCTCCCGGGAGGCCACCGTCTTCGGCGGCGGCGGCGACCCGGACGACACGGAGGCCCCGGCCGCCCCCGGCACCCCCACCGCCTCCGCGGTGACGGCCACGTCGGCCACCCTGAACTGGTCCGCGTCCTCCGACAACGTTGCCACCACCGGCTACGACGTCGTCCGCGTCAGCGGCACCACCGAGACCGCGGCCGCCTCCTCCACGGCCAACAGCGCCACCGTGACCGGCCTCACCGCCGGCACGGCGTACGAGTTCGCGGTCTACGCACGCGACGCGGCGGGCAACCGCTCGGCCCGGTCCGCCACGGTGAGTGTCACCACCGACGAAAGCGGCCCCACACCGGGTGTCGGCTGCTCCGTGGGCTACCGGGTGATCGGCGACTGGCCCGGCGGGTTCCAGGGCGAGATCACCATCCGTAACACCGGGACCAGCACGGTCAACGGCTGGAACCTGGGCTTCACCTTCGCCGACGGCCAGACCGTCTCCAACATGTGGGGCGGGACCCCCACACAGAACGGTGCGACGGTCAGCGTGGCCCCCGCCGGGTACACGGCATCGATCGCCGCGAACGGCTCGGTCACGGTCGGCTTCACCGCCACCAGGAGCGGAACCAACACCGCCCCTGCCGCCTTCACGCTCAGCGGCACCACCTGCACGAAGGCCTGACCCCGGCCGTTCCACCGGCCGGCAGGGGCCCACCCCCTGCCGGCCGGCTCTCTTCCCGCCGGACCTCGGCTCCGCCATGATCAGGCAATGCAGACCGACAGCAGGGCGGAACAGCTGGTCCGGGCGGCGGAGACCGGCGAGGTGGCCCTGGTGGACCGACTCCTCGGCGAAGGCGTGCCGGCCGACGCCTACGGGGCCGAGAAGCGCACGGCCCTGGACCTCGCGGTGCGCCACGGCCACGGAGCGGTGGTCCGTCTCCTGGTGGCGGCGGGGGCCGATCCGGACCAGCGGGCGGGCGAGTGGGGCGAACTGAACGTCCTGACCCTGGCGGCGACGTTCAGCAGGACGGACATCGCGCGCGTCCTGCTCGACGCCGGCGCGCACCCGGACGCCCGGTGCCGGATCGGCTTTCCGCTCCTGCTGGCCTCCACCTGCACCGACCCCGGTCCGACCTGCCCGGAGATCGTGGACCTGCTGCTGGACCGGGGGGCCGACATCGGCCAGCGGCTGAGGGACCTCACCAGCCTGGAGTGGGCCGTGTGGTTCAGGCTGCCGGACATGGTGCGTCAGCTGCTCGGCCGGGGCGCGGAACCTTCCGCCCACGCCCTCGAACTCGCCCATGAGCGGATGGGGCGCTGTCCGGAGGCCAGGCAGGACTGCGAACGCGTCATCGAGGCGCTGCGCGTGGCCGGCGCCCCTGAAAGGATGGGCCGGTGATCCGTGACCTGTACAACGTCCACCCCGTGGGGCCCGAGCCCGGCCCCACACCGCTGACGCCCGACGAGGAACAACGGGTCAGGGGCACCCTGTTCACCGAGTTGGGCAACGCGATCGCCGATCGCGGCTGGACGCGCTTCCCCGCGTACAGCCCCGAGGAGCGCCGACGGCTCGTCGCCGTCGGACGCATGCTGAGCGAGCACTGGGGCATCCCCGTCACCGTCGAGGCGGAGGACGCGTGCGCCATGCGGCTCTCCCTGGCGGGGCACGCCCTGAGCGCCTGACGCCGGGGCGGCATGGCCCCGTGATCCCTCACGCAACTCCCGCGCAGGCGTGACGCCGGTGTCACCGTCCGCGCGGCGGAGGTGGCGTTCGCGGCGGTGCCTTCGGCCGCCGGTTCCTGAACTCCCCTTCCCGGCACGGCATCCGGCGAAAGTTTTCGAAGCTTTCGGAGCATTGACCGAAATTTGTCGGAGCGGCTAGCCTGCCGCTCGAATCCCCGGACGCCGGAGAAGAGGCCGTCCACACCTGTGGATTCGCCCTGCTTCCCCCACCCAGCCAGAGGGAGCACCACCGTGATCCGAAGATCCTCGATCATCGGCCTGTTCGCCGCCGCCGCGCTCACCGCCGCCGTCGTCACCCCCGCGCTCGGCGCCGGGGACGGACACGGCCCTGGCAGCTCACCGGCGCCCGGCGAGCGCGGCGCCCGCTGGGTGAGCACCTGGACGTCCATGCCGCAGCTGACGGAGCCGGGCAACATGCCCCCGGCCCCGTTCACCCAGGACGACTCGGTCCTCGACGACACGACCCTGCGCCAGACGGTCCACGTGTCCACGGGCGGCGAGCACATCCGGCTCCGCTTCTCGAACGCTTTCGGTGGCGCGGCGCTCCCGATCACCAAGGTGTCCGTGGCCCTGCCGCTCGGCGGAAGGGCGGGGGTCAGCGCGGTGAAGGCGGGGACCACGCGGCCCGTGACCTTCCAGGGCAACCCCTCGGTACGGGTCCCGGTCGGCGCCCAGGCGGTATCCGACCCGCTGGACCTCACGCTCGCGCCCGGATCCGACCTCACGGCGACGGTGTATCTGGCGACCGGCCAGGCGTCCACGTCCATCACCTCGCACCCTGGTTCCCGTACGACGTCCTTCCTGCTGGCCGGGGACCACGTCGGCGACGCGGACCTGCCCGGGGCGACGCCCACCGACCACTGGTACTTCCTCAGCGGGGTCGAGGTCTGGTCGAGGAGCACCACCTCGGCGGCCGTCGTGCTCGGCGACTCACTCACCGACGGCCGGGGCTCCACCACCAACATGAACGACCGCTGGCCCGACCTGCTGCAGAAGCGGCTGCGGGCGGGCGCCGCCACGTCGAAGACCGCCGTCGTCAACCAGGCCGCCGGCGGCAACCGGCTGCTCGACGACGGCCTGGGCCCCAACGGCCTGGCCAGGCTCGACCGTGACGTCCTGGCACAGAGCGGCGTGGACTGGCTGCTCGTCTTCGAGGGCATCAACGACATCGGCACCGCCGAAGCCACTCCGGCCGCCCAGAAGCAGGTCGCGGCCGACGTCATCGCCGCGTACGAGCAGATCATCACCCGCGCCCACACCCAGGGCATCCGCGTGTACGGAGCGACGCTGACGCCGATGGGCGGCAACACGGGGTACGACGACCCGGACGGCCACCGCGAACAGGCCCGGCAGGCCGTCAACACCTGGATCCGCACGAGCGGACGCTTCGACAGCGTGATCGATTTCGACCGGACCGTCCGCGACCCGCAGGAGCCGCGCCGGCTCCGGGCGGAGCTGGACACCGGCGACCACCTCCACCTCAACCCGTCCGGCTACCGGGCGATGGCGGACTCCGTCCCCACCCGGCTGTTCCGGCAGGCGCCGCTGCCCCGGGGCTTCGGATACAACTGACGCGGCCGTGCGGTCCGTACGGTCCTCCCCGCGGGCGAGGGAGGCCGTACGGTCCTCCCCGCGGGCGACGGAGACCGTACGGGCGGCTCGGTGCGGAGAGCGGCACGGCAGCGGTCACCCGTCGTCGATCCCGCTGACCACGCGCCGGAGCTCACGGGCCCCGCGCGGCGACAGCGCCCCCATCACGGTGCCGAGGAGCTCCCGCGCCTCCAGCGGATCACCGCAGCAGTCCCGGTGGCTGCTTCCCAGCTCGTGCTCGCGCCACAGCACGCGCGGTGACTGCCGCCTGTGCTGCTTCCACGTACGCACGGCCTCGCTGACCTCACCGGGCGTGAGGTAGTTGCGGCTCAGCTCCAGGCGGGTGATCTCGGCGAGCGTGCGTGAGGAGAGCCCGTCGATGACGGTGCTCGTGCCGTCGGGCCGGCGACCGTACGCCCGGCCCCTGCGGTGGCGTCCTGACCGGCTACGCGGCATGGACCTTTCGGTTCGTCGTCATGGCGGCCATGGTGCCATGCGCACACGCGTGCGTACCGGTCATTTTTCGGCGCCCCAACTGATGCGACGAGCACCTGCCGGGCCGCCGACCAGGCGTGGAGAGTGTCCGCAGGCCCGGCGGCGTCACCGCTGAGAAGCTGGTGCCATGGCCTCTCTGCCCCGGATCGCCCCCATGCTCGCCACCCCCGGCCGCCTGCCGTCGGCCGCCGTGGACGAGCAGTGGGCGTACGAGGTGAAGCAGGACGGCCAGCGCGCCATGGTCTATCTGCCGGGGGACGGATCGGTCGAGCTGCTGGCCAGGTCCGGGGCCGTCATCACCCCCGCCTATCCGGAGCTGGCCGCGCTCGGGCCCGCGCTCGGCGGCGTACCGGTGGTGCTGGACGGCGAGATCGTCGCGCTGGACGACCAGGGGCGCAGCGACTTCGAGCGGCTGCAGTCACGGATGGGGCTCTCCGGATCGCCCGCGAAGGCCGCCCGCATGGCGCAGCGGGTACCGGCGCACCTGATGCTGTTCGACGCGGTGTTCCTGCGCGGGCGGAGCCTCGTACCGCTGCCCTACGCCGAGCGCCGGGCCGCGCTGGAGGGGCTCGGGCTGGACGGGCCGCGCTGGTCGACTCCCTCGGTGGTCGTGGGGCACGGCGAGGAGGCCCTCGCCATGACCCGGGAGGCCGGTCTCGAGGGCGTGATCGCGAAGCGGTTGACGTCGGTGTACGAGCCGGGGGTCCGCGCCCGTACGTGGATCAAGATCCGCCATGCCCGCACCCTGGACGTGATCGTCGGCGGCTGGGTGCCCGGGCGCGGCCGGCTGGGCGGCCTGCCGGGGGCGCTGCTGGTCGGCGAGCGGCACCCGGGCGGCCTGCGCTACGCGGGCAGCGTCGGGACGGGGTGGAGCGACGCCGAGCGGACCAGGCTCGCCGAACTGCTCCGGGTCGCCGCGGTCGACACCTGCCCCTTCGACGAGACGCCGCCGGTGGCCGGGGCGCGCTGGGTGCTGCCTCGGCTGGTCGGCGAGGTGCGGTACTCGACGCGGACGAAGGCGGGGAAGCTCCGTCAGCCCTCCTGGCACCGGCTCCGCCCGGACCTGGCGCCCGACGACATCGGGTGACGGGCCGGGCCGCCGCCCGTTCCGGTCCGCGAGGCGGAACCGGCAGGCGGCCCGCAGAGGGGGGCGGGTCAGGACGCGGTGCGCTTCTTCGCCGCCGTCTTCCTCGCGGGCTGCTTCTTGGCCGCCGTCTTCCTGGAGGCCGTCTTCTTCGCCGCCGGGGCGGCCTTCTTCCGGGCGCGGGACTTGCCGGGCGTCATCTCGTGCACCGTCGCGTCCTCGCCCCGCGTCTCCTTGGCCGCCTTCACCGAGGCGTTCAGCGCGGCCATCAGGTCCATGACCTTCCCCGGCTCCTCCTCCTCTTCCCCTGCCGCCGCCGGGAGCGCCTTGCCCTCCGACTTGGCCGCGAGCAGCTCCTCCAGGGCCTCGCGGTAGCGGTCCCGGAAGCCGGAGATGTCGTCCAGGGCCATGCTGTCGGTGAGCTGCACGGCGCGTTCGATCTCGTCCTCGTCCAGCTCGGTCTCCCGGGGGGCGAGGGACTCCGGGTCGCGGATCTCGTCCGGCCAGCGCATCGAGTGCAGCACGATCGCGTCGTCCCGCACCCGCAGCAGCCCGAGCCGCTCACGGTTGTGCCAGGCGAACTTCGCCACGGCGACCTTGTCGCTGCGTTCCAGCGCCTTCCGCAGCAGGGCGTACGGCTTCGCGGCGACCTGGCCGTCGACCGCGAGGTAGTAGCTGTCGCTGATCCGTACGGGGTCGATGCTGTCGGCCTCGACGAACGCGACGATCTCGATGGCCTTCGCCGTCGGCAGCGGCATCCGGTCGAGCTCTTCGTCGGTGACGGGCACGGTCCGGTCCTTGGCGACCTCGTACCCCTTGCCGATCTCGTCCTGCGAGAGGACCTTGCCGTCGATCTCGCACACCTTGCGGGTGCGGATCCGGCCCATGTCCTCCTGGTGGTACTGGTGGAAGGAGATCGAGTGGTTCTCGGTGGCGGAGACCACCTTGATCGGGATCGTGACCAGCCCGAAGCTGATCGCTCCTGTCCACAGGGGCCGCGGCATCCAGTACCTCCATACCCCCCTGACGGCTTGGCCGGGAGGCGGACCGGAGCGCCTGGAAGGGAGAACCGACCCGAGAGGGCCGAGGCGCGGCCGGGCCACCGCCCGTAATCCCGATCCTCGCGCCCCCGCCCCCGGACCGCATGTGGATCACCGGGGCCCCGGGAGGCGTCAGCCGCGCGGCAGGTCCGTCTCGCCGACCACCTGGCCCCCGCTCGTCTCGCCGGTCGTGCGGAAGCCGAGCCGCAGATAGAACTCCTCAGGGCCGTGCTCCCCCTGCCCCCAGGTCACCGTCACGCGCGTCTGTCCGCGCCGGAGGATCTCCTCGCAGACGGCGTCCACCGCGAAGCGCCCGTACCCCTTGCCCTGCTCGTCCGCGGCGACGGCCAGCCGCCAGAGTCCGGAACGGAGCCGGTTCCCGGGATCGGCGGGGCCCCCGAGCCCGAACCGTACGTCGAAGAAGGCCATCACGAAGGCGACGAGCCGGTCACCGTCGTAGACCAGCCGGGGCCAGGCCTTGTCCGGATCGGCGTACGCCTCGGCCAGTGACCGGGCGACCGGGGCGACGAACCGTTCCTGCTCGGGTGCGACCTTCAGTCGGCACGCGTCGAGGACGTTGTCCGGGGTCACCTTTTCCAGGCGGAGCTGTGCGGTCATGCGCGCACCGTACGGGCGCACCCGGGCGCCGGGCCACCGAATTCCGCCCGGCGCGGGATCACCAGGCGGCGGGCCCGTCCTCGTCGAAGAAGCCGCCGGTCGGTCCGTCGGCGCCGACGAGAGCCATACGGACGATGATGTCCGCGCCCTCCTCCACCGTCCTGGGGCCCGAGTGGCCGTTGAGGTCGGTGGCGGTGTAACCGGGGTCGACGGCGTTGAACCTGATGCCCGGAAACGCCTTCGCGTACTGCGAGGTCACCATGACGAGTGCCGTCTTGGACGAGTTGTAGTCGAGAGCCGCCACGGAGAACTCCACACGTGCCGGGTCGTTCGTCGCCGCCAGCGAGCCGAGGCCGCTGGACACGTTCACGACGACCGGGTCCTT
This sequence comes from Streptomyces sp. NPDC079167, assembly GCF_040686735.1. Classification (NCBI taxonomy): domain Bacteria; kingdom Bacillati; phylum Actinomycetota; class Actinomycetes; order Kitasatosporales; family Streptomycetaceae; genus Streptomyces; species Streptomyces sp. NPDC079167. Next base: position 880,788 of record NZ_JBFBLO010000001.1, read on the forward strand.
CCCGGCCTCCAGCAGCGGCAGGAAGGCCCTGGTCACACGTACGGCACCGAAGACATTGGTCTCGAACGTGCTCCGCATGTCCGCCCCGGTCACCTCGCCCACCGGCTTGCGGACGCCGACGATCCCGGCGTTGTTGACCAGGACGTCCAGCCGGCCCGCGTCCTTCCGCACGAAGGCGGCGGCGGCATCGACCGAGTCCTCGTCCGTGACGTCGAGCTGGACGAAGCGCGCACCGAGCCGCGCCGCGGCCTCCTCCCCGCGCAGGGCGTCGCGCGCCCCGGCGTAGACGGTGTGGCCTGCCTCGATGAGGCGCCGGGCGGTCTCGTAGCCGAGTCCCTTGTTCGCTCCGGTGATGAGGGTGGTGGTCATGGTGGCGCTCCCGTGTCCGTCGGTCGGTGGGGTGATGCCTCCACCCTGCTCGCGCCCGCGGCGGACAGGGAGTGCCCGCATCAGCGGGTGGACTGCCAGTACCAGGCTGCGCGGCGGGCCTGCCCGGATACTGGAGAGGTGAGCGCATCCAGAGATCTGGGCAAGGCCCTGCACGGCTGGCGGGACCGGATCCTCCCGGCCACGGTCGGGCTGCCCGCCGGCGGGGTGCGGCGGGCGGCGGGACTCCGGCGCGAGGAACTGGCCCAGCTCGCTTCCCTGTCCGTCGACTACGTCACCCGACTCGAACAGGGCCGGGCCACGTCCCCTTCCCCCCAGGTACTCGCCTCCCTGGCCCGCGCGCTGCGCCTCTCGGACGCCGAACGCACGTATCTGTACCTGCTCGCGGGACAACCGGAGCCCGGGCCCGGCCACATCTCGGACCACATCCCGCCGGGGCTCCGCCGGCTGCTCGACCAGCTGAACGGCGCCCCGCTGAGCGTCCACGACGCCGCCTGGAACCTCGTCGAATGGAACCCGTCCTGGGCGGCCCTGCTCGGCGACCCCTCCGCGCTGCGCAGCCGTGAACGCAACATGATCTGGCGTCACTTCACCGGCCTGCCTGGCCGGGTCCGCCAGACTCCCGAGCAGAAGGCCGACTTCGAGGCGTCGATGGTGGGCGACCTCCGGGCGGCCACCGCCCGCTACCCGGCCGACCAGGGGCTGCGCTCGCTGGTCAAGGACCTGCGGGAGACCAGCACCGCCTTCGCCGGGCTGTGGGACTCCGGCATCGTGGGCATCCACCGGTCCGGCGCCAAGGCCATCGTGCACCCCGAGATCGGCACGCTGACCCTCGACTGCGACGTACTGGTCGCCGCGGGCAGCGACCTGCGGGTCGTCGCGTACACCGCGGCCCCCGGCAGCGACGCCGCAGAGCGGCTCGGCCTGCTCGCCGTCATCGGCACCCAGGCCATGGTCTGAACCGCCTCCTTGTAGGCCACACGCGGGAGCCCGGACCACTCGACAGCCCCTCCACATTTTCAGCACATCTTCATCACGGTTTCGCCACTCTTCAGTGGAAGCCGACGCACCCCCCGGCCGCCGCTGCGAGCATCACCCTCCTGCCGCACAGCGGCACGGAAGCGCCTTGGGGGACACATGAACACACACGTGACGAACAGCAGGCTCAGGATGTCGGCGGGGGCCGCTGTCCTGGCACTGGCCCTGGCGGGCTGCGGGGGCGAGGACGGCGGCACGGGGCAGGACGCGAAGCCCGCGGCGGCGTCCGCGTCGCCCTCAGCCGAGCGGGCACTCGCGCTCGCCGACGACACGGCGGGCGCGGAGGCCGGCCAGGAGATCGTGGTCGACGCGCTGGCCAACGACCTCGTGACACTGGAGGACGGCACCGACGCCGAGTTCCTCACCACGTACGAGCCCGCCGAGTTCACCCTCACCGCGCAGAGCCCGACCCTGCACGGAACCGTCACGGTCGAGGGGACCACGCTCGTCTACACCCCTGCGGACGGTTACGCCGGCGAGGACGAGTTCACGTACGAGGTCACGGTGAAGGGCAAGGGGAAGGCGAAGGGGCCGGCGGACGACAGCGCCGTCGTGCGGATCACCGTCTCCAAACCCACCCCGTCCCCGACACCCACGCCCACCCCGAAGCCGACGCCGACGGTCGCGCCGAAGCCGAAGGCGAAGGCCCCGGAGCCGGCCGAACCCTCCGTGTACTACGAGAACTGCGACGCCGCACGAGCCGCCGGCGCGGCCCCCGTCCGGCGGGGCGACCCCGGCTACGCCGCCCACCTGGACCGGGACGACGACGGAGTCGGCTGCGAGCCGTACGGATCGTCAGGCGGCGGCTCGACGGGCGGGAGTTCGGGCGGGGGCTCCACCAGCGGCGGCTCCAGCGGGGGCTCCAGCGGGGGCTCCAGCGGGGGCGGTGACGTCTCGTACGCCAACTGCACCGCCGTACGCGCCGCAGGGGCCGCCCCCATCCACCGCGGGGACCCCGGGTACGGCTCCCACCTCGACCGCGACGGCGACGGTGTCGCCTGCGAGTAGCCCCACTTCCCCCGCCACCACCCCAGCAGCCGCCTCCGGATCGCTTCGGAGGCGGCTGCTCTTTTCTAATCTGCTTCAAGCAGGCTATAAATGAGCAACTTCGAGCACCATTCGCCTGGGTTCACGCAGCCCGCATCCGCGAAGGACGCCCATGCCGCTCATATCCACCGGTGTCATCACGCACGGCGCCCGGACCGGCGCGACCGGCGTCGGGGCCTTCAACGTCGTCCAGATCGAACACGCACAGGCCATCGCGAGCGGGGCGGAGGCCGCCGGGCTGCCGGTGATCCTCCAGGTCAGCGAGAACACCGCCCGCTACCACGGCGCCCTCGAACCCATCGGGCTCGCCTCGCTCGCCGTCGCCCGGGCGGCGGGCGTGCCGGTCTCCGTGCACCTGGACCACGCCGAGTCGGCCGAGCTGGTGCACGAGGCGGTCCGGCTCGGCTTCACCTCCGTGATGTTCGACGCGTCGGCGCTCCCGTACGCCGACAACGTCGCCGCCACCCGCGAGATCACCGCCTACTGCCACAGCCACGGCGTCTGGGTGGAGGCGGAGCTCGGCGAGATCGGCGGCAAGGACGGGGCGCACGCCCCCGGCGTGCGTACCGACCCGGACGAGGCCCGCGCGTTCGTGGAGGCCACGGCTGTCGACGCGCTCGCCGTGGCCGTCGGCAGTTCGCACGCCATGCTGACCCGTGACGCCGTCCTCGACTTCGCGCTCATCTCCCGGCTGCGCGACGCGGTGGGGGTCCCGCTCGTCCTGCACGGCTCCTCGGGGGTCGGTGACACGGGTCTCGCTGCGGCGGTCGGCGCCGGCATGACGAAGGTCAACATCTCCACGCACCTGAACAAGCTGTTCACCCGGGCCGTGCGGGGCTATCTGGACACCCACGCCGAGGCCGCCGACCCCCGCGCCTACCTCGGCCCGGCGCGCGACGCGGTCGCCGCGGAGGTGGCACGGCTGCTGGGCGTCCTGGCGCGGCCCGGGCGATAGGCTTGTGAGCTGCGAGCGAGGAGGATCCGGTGGCGGCACACACACGGTGGACCCGGCTGCTGGAGATCCTCAGCGACCAGGGCCACCTCGACGTACTCGAAGCCGCCGAACAGCTCGGCTGTTCCGCCGCCACCGTCCGCCGCGACCTGGACGAGCTCGCCCGGCAGAACCTGCTGACCCGCACCCGGGGCGGCGCGGTGGTGAGCGCCGTCGCCTATGACCTGCCGCTGCGCTACAAGGCCGCCCGCAGGGCCGACGAGAAGCAGCGCATCGCGAAGGCGGCGGCCGAGCTGATCCCGACGGGCTCCACCGTCGGCCTCAACGGCGGCACGACGACCTCCGAGGTGGCCAGGGAGCTGGCACTGCGGCCGGAACCGTCCGGCGGGGGCGTGGCGCTGACCGTGGTGACCAACGCGATCAACATCGCCAACGAGCTTGCGGTCCGTCCCCAGGTGAAGATCGTCGTCACCGGCGGGGTGGCCAGACCGAATTCGTACGAACTCGTCGGCCCCCTGGTCGACTCGGTCCTGCGCGGCCTCGCGCTCGACTACACGATCCTCGGTGTGGACGCCGTGCACGCCCGGTTCGGCGCGGCCACGCACGACGAGTCCGAGGCCGGCGCCAACCGTGCCCTCGCCGAGTGCGCGGGCACGGTGATCGTCGCCGCCGACTCCTCCAAGCTCGGGCGCCGGGCGTTCGCCCAGGTGTGCGAGACCGGCGCGGTGTCGGTGCTGGTCACGGACAAGGACGCGCCCGAGGACATCGTCGAGGAGTTCACCGCCCTGGGGATCGACGTCCTGCGGGTGTGACCCGGCAGGTCCGCGGCAACGGCCGCCGCGCCGCACACCACCACCAGCAGCGCCCGGCGGCCCCGCTCACCCACATTTGCATATACATACAATCGAGTGCATACTCTTCCTATGTCTAAGGTTCTCACCTCCCTGCCCACCGGCGAGCGCGTCGGCATCGCTTTCTCGGGCGGCCTCGACACCTCGGTCGCGGTCGCGTGGATGCGCGACAAGGGTGCCGTCCCGTGCACCTACACCGCCGACATCGGCCAGTACGACGAGCCCGACATCGCTTCGGTGCCCGGTCGCGCGAAGGCCTACGGCGCCGAGATCGCGCGCCTGGTCGACTGCCGTGCGGCACTGGTCGAGGAGGGCCTGGCAGCACTCGCCTGCGGCGCGTTCCACATCCGCTCGGGCGGGCGTGCCTACTTCAACACGACGCCGCTCGGCCGCGCCGTCACCGGCACCCTGCTGGTCCGGGCGATGCTCGAGGACAACGTGCAGATCTGGGGCGACGGCTCCACCTTCAAGGGCAACGACATCGAGCGGTTCTACCGCTACGGCCTCCTCGCCAACCCGCACCTGCGCATCTACAAGCCGTGGCTCGACGCCGACTTCGTCACCGAGCTCGGCGGCCGCAAGGAGATGTCGGAGTGGCTGGTCGCCCACGACCTGCCCTACCGCGACAGCACGGAGAAGGCGTACTCCACCGACGCCAACATCTGGGGCGCCACCCACGAGGCCAAGACGCTGGAGCACCTCGACACCGGTGTGGAGACCGTCGACCCGATCATGGGCGTCCGGTTCTGGGACCCCTCGGTCGAGATCGCCACCGAGGACGTCACCATCGGCTTCGACCAGGGCCGCCCGGTGACGATCAACGGCAAGACGTTCGCCACCCCGGTCGACCTGGTGATGGAGGCCAACGCGGTCGGCGGCCGTCACGGCCTGGGCATGTCGGACCAGATCGAGAACCGCATCATCGAGGCGAAGAGCCGCGGCATCTACGAGGCGCCCGGCCTGGCCCTCCTGCACGCGGCGTACGAGCGCCTCGTCAACGCGATCCACAACGAGGACACCCTCGCCCACTACCACAACGAGGGCCGGCGCCTCGGGCGGCTGATGTACGAGGGCCGCTGGCTGGACCCGCAGGCCCTGATGGTCCGCGAGTCGCTGCAGCGCTGGGTCGGCTCGGCCGTCACCGGCGAGGTGACACTGCGGCTGCGGCGCGGCGAGGACTACTCGATCCTCGACACCACCGGCCCCGCCTTCAGCTACCACCCGGACAAGCTGTCGATGGAGCGGACCGAGGACTCGGCGTTCGGCCCCGTGGACCGCATCGGCCAGCTCACCATGCGCAACCTCGACATCGCGGACTCGCGCGCCAGGCTCGAACAGTTCGCCGGCCTCGGCCTCGTCGGCACCTCCCAGCCCTCGCTGATCGGCGCCGCGCAGGCGGCGGCGACCGGTCTGATCGGCGCCATGTCCGAGGGCGGCGCGCAGGCCATCGCCTCGCGCGGCGAGGTCTCCCGCGACGACGAGCTGCTGGACCGCGCCGCGATGGAGTCCGGCACCGACTGACGTCCCGGGCCCGTCGGCCGACCGGCTGACGGGCCCGCCGCGCCGGGACCTTTATCCTCGGAATCCCGGCGGTCACGCCGGCAGGAACGCAGGAAAGCGAAGGTGGCGGCAATGGCGAAGGTCCCGGCAGCGGCAGTGGCGGCAGGCGGACTCGTCGGCGGGTACGGAATCGCCCGCTGGACCAGGAAGCGCCCGCTGGGCGGCGTCGCGCTGGCCGCCGCGGGCTCCGTGGCGGCGTACGAGTGGAACCGGCAGGCCGGGCCCCGCGCGGCCACCGCGCTGAGCGTCGCCTACGTCGCCGCCTTCGCCGGCTCGCACCCCCTGGCCAAGAAGCTCGGCGCCTGGCCCGCGGTGTTCACCGTGGCGGGCGGTGTCGCCGCCGCGTCGTGGGCGGTCACCCGGCGCGGCACCCGCTAGACCAACCGGGGAGCGGTGCCGTCTCCGAGAAAGTCCGGCCCCGGGGATTGAACACGGGCGCCGCGGGGTGCGTACTGAAGAGCAACTCCCCGCGTGACCCGGGGGCGTGCCCGTACGACAGGACGGGCACGTCTCCGGTCAGCCTCCCAGCGCGTGGGACACCGAATGGATCGCCAGGCCGGCCAGCGCACCCACCACGGTGCCGTTGATCCGGATGAACTGCAGGTCACGGCCGATGTGCGCCTCGATCTTCTTCGACGTCTGGTCCGCGTCCCAGCCGGCCACCGTGTCGCTGATCAGCGACGTGATCTCCGTGCGGTACGTCGTGACGACATACGCCGCCGCGTCCTCCAGCCAGCCCTCCAGCTTCGCCTGCAGCCGCTCGTCCGTGGAGAGCCTGGCCCCCAGGGAGATCAGCGAGGCCCGGGCCCGCATCCGCAGCTCGCTCCGCTCGTCCTCGGCCGCCGCGATGATCATCGTACGGACGGAGGACCAGGCGGAGGCGATGACGTCCTGGACCTCACCGCGCCCCAGGATCTCCGACTTCAGCCGCTCCACCCGGGCGCGGGTGTCGCTGTCGGTCTGGAGGTCGGCCGCGAAGTCCGTCAGGAACGTGTCGATCGAACCGCGCGCCGGGTGGCCCGGCATGTCACGCATCTCCGTGACGAAACGCAGCAGCTCCTTGTAGACCCGCTCCCCCACCCGCTTGTCGACGAACCGGGGCGTCCAGCCGGGCGCCCCGCCCTGGACCGCGTCCATCACGGACTCACCGTGCAGGACCAGCCAGTCGTGCGCCCGTACGCAGACGAGGTCGACGACCCTGCGGTGACCGCCGTCCTGGACGACCTTCTCCAGCATCTTCCCCATGCCCGGCCCGACTTCCGCCGCGTCCGCCCGCCGGGTGATCGCCTCCCCGACGACCGCCTGCACATCGGAGTCCCGCAGCACGGTCAGCGCGCCGCGCAGCGCGGTGGCCAGCTCGGCGGTGACCCGGTCCGCGTGCTCCGGCTCCGCCAGCCACGCCCCGAGCCTCCTACCGACCCCCAGGGCGTGAATTCGGTCACGAACGACGTCCCCGGAGAGAAAATTCTCGCCCACGAAGGAACCGAGTGACTCCCCCAACTGGTCCTTCTTGGTGGGAATGATGGCGGTGTGGGGGATGGGCAGGCCGAGCGGACGCCGGAACAGCGCCGTGACGGCGAACCAGTCCGCCAGCGCACCGACCATTCCCGCCTCGGCTGCCGCCGCGACGTAGCCCGGCCAGCCGCCCACACCCTCGTTCTCCGCCCAGGTGGCGAGGACGTACACGAGCGCGACGAGCAGGAGGAGACCCGTGGCGGTGGTCTTCATCCGGCGCACACCGCGCCGCTTCTCCTCGTCGGCGGCGGTGTACGCGAACCCGCCCAACCCGGTCCCGCGGCCCTCCGCCCCGGATGCCGTTCCCTGTCCCGCGTCCTGTTCCATCCGCTCCACCTGTCCGCGTACACGTCACCCAGTGCCGTACGCATTGTCCCTACCTCACCTACTCCCGGGCCGCACGTCGAGTTCCCCTCGGCCTGCCGCATCATGAGAACGACCCGAACACCGACCCGAACACCGGGCCGGACACCGCAAGGAGAACCACCACAGATGCCCAGGCGCCAGGGGTATGCCCTGCTCATCGCCCTCGTAGCAGGCACCGTCGCGCTCGCCGCCGCCGTCGCCTTCGGCACGTCGCTGATCGCCGGGAAGCGTCAGGAAACGCTGAGCGGCTCCCAGAGCCACGCCGCGGCCCGCAACCCCGCCGCACCGGCCAACTCCCTCGGCACCTGGGTCGCCACCTGGACCGCGGCCCCCGTGAGCGCGGAGCCGAACGCCGCACAGGGCTACCCCGGCAGCACCATCCGCAACATCGTGCACACCAGCGTCGGTGGGGACGCCGCCCGCATCACGCTGTCCAACCTCTTCGGCACCACACCGCTCGTCATCGACCAGGCCACCGTCAACACCCGCCCGGTGACCTTCCGCGGCCGGCCCGCCGTCACCGTCGCCGCCGGCCTCCAGGTCGTCAGCGACCCGGTCGTGGTACCCGTCGCCCCGGACGCCGATCTGGAGGTCACCCTCCGCACCCCGTCCGCCGGCGGGCCCGTCACCCAGCACTCCAACGCGCACCAGACGTCCTACCTGGCCGACAGCCGGGGCACCTGGAGCACCACCCGGTGGCGCTACCTCACGGCCGTCGACGTCCGCAACGAGGCATCACCCGGCGCGATCGTCGTGCTCGGCGACTCCCTCACCGCGGGCAGCGGCTCCACGACCGACGCCAACACCCGCTGGCCGGACGTCCTCTCCGACCGGCTGCGGCACGCCTACGGCATCGCCAACCAGGGGATAGCCGGCAACCGGCTCCTGCGCGACAGCCCGGCCGCACGGAAGGGCGCGGGCGGGCAGAGCGGCGCCCACCGCTTCGAGCGCGACGTCCTGTCCGTCGCCGGAGCGAAGACCGTGATCATCGCCCTCGGCATCAACGACGTGCAGCAACACCCCCAGGAGACAGACCCCCAGCGCATCACCGCCGGGCTCCGCGCCCTCACCGAGCGCGCACACGCCCGCGGGCTGCGGGTCGTCGGGGCGACACTGACGCCCTTCCAGGGCTACTCCACCTGGACACCCGGGAGCAACAGCGTGCGCCTGGCCGTCAACAAGGAGATCCGCTCCGGCCGGATCTTCGACGCGTTCGTCGACTTCGACCGCGCCGTACGCGACCCCTACGCGCCCAACCGGATCCTGCCCGAGTACGACTCCGGGGACCGGCTGCACTTCAACGACGCCGGCTACCGCGCCCTGGGCCACGCGATCGACCTCGGCGCCGTGGACGGGACACCGAAGGCCGACACCTTCTGAAGGTCAGCCGAGCTCCTTGCGCCCGTCCCCGGTGTCCGGCTTCTGCAGCCGCAGCCGCTCCTGCTCCTGAAGCCGGCGCTTCTCCGCCTTGCTCCGCTTGCGCTCCACACCGACCCCGCCCATCAGCGCGAACCCGGTGATCCTCACCTGCGGAGCGTCCGGAGCGGGCTCCGGCTCCTCGTCGAGCTTGGAGTGCTCGCCGAAACCGCCCATGATCCCGAGGCCGTTGACCTGGACGTTCAGGTCCGGCGGGACCGTCACCTGCATGCCGCCCATGATCGTGTAACAGCGGATCACGACATCACGCTCCGCGAAGCGGGCGTCGCGCAGATCGATCTCGCCACCGCCCCACATCGCGAACGCGGTGAACTTCGGGCCCACCGTCCAGCGGCCCTTGCGGCTGAAACCGCCCCAGAAGGCGAAGGCCCCCGACGAGGTGGCAGCACCGCCGATCCGCGCGGGCCAGTTCCCGGACGACCCCGTGCGCCCGGCCACCGCCCCCGTCACCGGCCGGGCGACATCGCCCGGCACCGGCAGGTCGCGTACGAGCGGCACCAACTCCCCGTGCGTACGCGCCTTGAACGTCGCGCCGAGCCGCTGCTCGAACTCGTCCATCTCCAGCCGGCCCTCGGCCACGGCCTCCCGCAGGGTCTCCGCGACCCGCTCACGTTCCGCGTCGGAGGCACGCATGTCCGGGCTTTCACTTGTCATACCGGCACCCTATAGAGCAACAGCGGGACGGGCCTAGACACCAGAATCCGACACGTACATCTTCGCGATCACGGACTCGATGTCCGGCTCCCGCACCGAGAGGTCCACCAGCGGATAGTCCGCCGCGATCCGCGCCACCAGCGGCGCGGCCGACGCCGCGGCCGGGAACGCCAGCCACTGCCGGGGCCCCTCCACCTTCACCACCCGCACCGAAGGCTCCATCCCCAGCTCGACCGGCGGCAGCTCCCTCTCCAGGTCCACGACGAGCGTGCGCTCGCTCTCCCCCACCTCGTGCAGCCCGGCGAGCGCACCGTCGTACACCAGCCGGCCGTGGTCGATCACCATCACCCGCTTGCACAGCTGCTCGATGTCGGTCAGATCGTGCGTGGTCAGCAGCACCGTCGTGGACCGCTCCGCGTTCAAGTCCCGCAGGAACCCCCGCACCTTCGCCTTGGAGACCACATCCAGCCCGATCGTGGGCTCGTCCAGATACAGCACCTCGGGATCGTGCAGCAGCGCCGCAGCGATATCGCCCCGCATCCGCTGCCCCAGCGACAGCTGACGCACCGGGACCTCCAACAGCGCCCCCAGGTCCAGGAGTTCCACACAACGGTCAAGGTTCTCCCGGTAACGACTGTCCGGGATCCGGTACATCCGGTGCATCAGCCGGTACGAGTCACGCAACGGCAGGTCCCACCACAGCGTCGTACGCTGCCCGAACACCACACCCATCCGGTGCGCCAGCTTCGTACGCTCCCGGCTCGGATCGATCCCCGCGACCCGCAGCCGGCCGCCGCTCGGCGTCAGAATGCCCGTCAGCATCTTGATCGTCGTCGACTTGCCCGCACCGTTCGGGCCGATGTAGCCGACCATCTCACCGCGCGGCACCCGGAAACTGATCCCGTCCACCGCCCGCACCTCACGCCGCTCACGGCGCATGAAGCCCGTCTTACGGCGCACGTCGAAGACCTTCTCGACGCCGTCCAGCTCGATGAAGTCCATGTCGTCCACGCCCACTCCTCAGCTTCCCGTGCTGCGGTACGACCGCAGCCCCACACGCCACGCCAGCCCCGCAAGCACCCAGCACCCCACCGCCACCACCGGAGGCAGGAACGCCACCCACCCCGGCAGATCCAGCGGATAGTCCCGCCCCAGCACGTACAGAGCCGGCAGCCAGCTCACGAACGCCAGCGGCACCACGAACGTCACCCCGCGCACCAGGTCCTTCGCGAACACCGTCGGCGGGTACTGCAGCATCGTCGTCCCCCCGTACGTGAACGCGTTCTGCACCTCGGAGGCGTCCTGGGCGTAGAACTGGAAGGCCGCCCCCACCACGAACACCGCCCCGAAGATCGCCGCCCCGCTCAGCACCATCAGCGGCAGCATCACCACCTTCAGCGGCGACCAGTCGATGTCCAGCGTCCACAGCGCATAACCCAGCACCAGCAGCCCCTGCGTGATCCGCCCCAGCCTGCGCAGCGCGAACCGGTCCGCCGCCACCTGCGCCAGCACCGGGACGGGCCGCACCAGCAGCGTGTCCAGAGTCCCGTCCCGCACCCGCCGCCCCAGCCGGTCCATCGACCCCAGCACCAGATCGGACAGCCCGAACGCGGTCGCCGACGTCCCGTACAGCAACGCGACCTCCGGCAGGGTGAAACCTCCCAGCACGTCGACGTGCGCGAACATCAGCATGATCGTGACGAAGTCGAACGCCGTCGACACGAAGTTCCCGACGGTCGTCATCACGAACGACGCGCGGTACGCCATCGTCGAGCGCAGCCACATCGCCACGATCAGCCCGTACGCCCGCACCCCCTCGACCAGCGGGGACCGCCGGCCGAACGCGGGCTCCGGCTCCACGGCCGCGACACGCTCCACCCGGACCTCAGCCACCCTGGACCACCACCCTCCTGGTCGCCACCGACTGCAGCAGCCTCCCCGCCAGCAGCAGCACCACCGCCCAGCCGGCCTGGAAGGCGTACGCCCGCAGCACGTCCCAGCCCGCGTACTTGCCGAGGAACACATCGGCCGGAACCTGGAGCAGCGACGACCACGGCAAAGTGCGGGCCAGCTCCCCCAGCCAGCCGGGGAACAGCGTCAGCGGCAGCATCATCCCCGAGAAGAACAGCCCGGCCAGCCAGGCCATCTGCATCGCGCCCGCCCCGTCCATCAGCCAGAACGCCGACAGCGCCACCAGGAAACGCACCGCGAAGCTCACCACGACGCCCAGGGCCACCGACACGAGGAAGGCCAGCCAGGTCCACCCGGAACCCGGCAACGCCAGATCGAAGGCCAGCGCCCCCAACGCCATCGGCACGATCCCGCGCCCCAGCAGATGGAACCCGGCCCGGCCCAGGTCCCCCGCCAGCCACCACAGCTGCAGATCGGCGGGCCGGTACAGATCGACCGCGATGTCACCCGTACGGATCCGCTCCATGAGCTCGTCCTCGAAGCCGCCGCCCATCATCGCGCAGGTCATCAGCAGGGCCTGACCCAGCCACACATAGGTCAGCGCCTGCGACATGTCGTAGCCACCCAGCTGGGGCCTCTCGTCCCACAGGGCGATGTAGGTGTACGCCATGATGAAACCGAAGACGGTGTTGGTGAACACCCCCGCGAACGTCGCCACCCGATAGGTGGCATACCGCCGGAACCCACCGGCCGCCACCACGGCATAGAGCCGCACCTCGCCCCCCTCAATCCGCCAAAGCGCACGAGCCTAGGCCACGGCGTTCGGCCGCCGCGACCCCATTTCCCTGGAGGGATCCGAGGGTTATCCGCCCGAAAAGTGCACTATAGGAAAATCATCCGCAGTCGAGGAGCCTCCACAGTCATGAGCCAAGAGCCACCGCAGCACGGCGGAGACCCTGGTCAGCAGGGCCCCGAGGGCTGGGCCCCCCGAGACGCCTCGGCCGCGGCCCCCACCCCCGACTCCCCCCACCCGAACGGCGCACAAGACCCCAAGGGGCGCAAAAAACACCCCAAGCGGCCCAAACGCACCGGCTGGCGCCGCGCCATCCCCACCTGGCGCATGACCCTCGGCGGCGTACTCCTCCTCGCACTGCTCATCGTCGGCGGATTCATCGCGGGCTACCAGCTCATCGACATCCCCGCCGCCAACGCCGCCGCGACCGCACAGGCCAACGTCTACGTCTACGCGGACGGAAAGACCGTCATCGCCCGCGACGGCGAGATCAACCGCGAGAAGATCCCGCTGGACCGCATCCCCCCCACCATCCAGCACGCCGTACTCGCCGCCGAGGACCGGGACTTCTACTCCGAGGACGCCATCGACATCAAGGCCACCCTCCGCGCCGGCTGGAACACCGTCACCGGCAAGGGCAGACAGGGCGGCTCCACCATCACCCAGCAGTACGTCAAGAACTACTACCTCGGCCAGGAACAGACCGTCATCCGCAAGGCCAAGGAATTCTTCATCTCCATCAAGCTCGACCGCGAACAGAGCAAGGACGACATCCTCGAGGGCTACCTCAACACCAGCTACTTCGGCCGCAACGCCTACGGCATCCAGGCCGCCTCCCACGCCTACTACGGCAAGGACGTCGAAGACCTCGACACCGGCGAAGGCGCCTACCTCGCCTCCCTGCTCAACGCCCCCAGCTCGTACGACGTCGTCGCCCACCCCGAGAACAAGAAAGCCGTCCTCGCCCGCTGGGACTACGTACTCGACGGCATGGTCAAGCACGACTGGCTCACCGACGCCGACCGCGAGGCGATGACCTTCCCCGTCCCCGACAAGGCCAAGCCCGCCACCGCACTCTCCGGCCAGCGCGGCTACATCGTCCAGGCGGTCGAGGACTACCTCACCACCAACAAGATCATCGACGCGGACACCCTCGCCACCGGCGGCTACCGCATCACCACCACACTCCAGAAGAAGAAACAGGACGCCCTCGTCGAAGCCGTCGACGACAACGTCCTCTCCAAGACCAGCGACGAACGCGAAGCCGACCGCAACGTCCGCGCCGGCGGCGCCTCCATCGACCCCGCCAACGGGCACGTCGTCGCCCTCTACGGCGGCGTCGACTACACGAAGCAGTACGTCAACAACGCCACCCGCCGCGACTACCAGGTCGGGTCCACCTTCAAACCGTTCGTCCTCGCCGCCGCCCTCGCCAACGGGTCCACCACCCAGAAGCACCGCGCCATCACCCCCAACACCCGCTACGACGGGACCAACAAGCGCACCGTCCAGAGCGCCGCCGGCTCCACCGGCTACTCCCCCGCCAACGAGGACGACGTCGACTACGGCTCCATCACCGTCCGCGAGGCCACCGACAAATCCGTCAACGCCGTCTACGCCCAGATGGCCCAGGACGTCGGTCCCCAAGAGGTCAAGGACACCGCCGTCGCCCTCGGCATCCCCGAGGACACCCCCGACCTCACAGCCTCCCCCTCCATCGCACTCGGCCCCGCCACCGCCAGCGCCGTCGACATGGCCTCGGCCTACGCCACCCTCGCCGACCACGGCAGACAGCGCCCCCACACGCTCGTCGCCAAGATCAGCAAGGACGGCACCGCACTGGACCTCCCCGCCAGGAACACCCGTCAGGCCATCAGCCGCGAAGCCGCCGACACCACCACCTCCGTCCTGCGGAGCGTCGTCGACGGCGGCACCGGCACCGCCGCCCTGGGCGCGGGCCGCCCCGCGGCGGGCAAGACGGGCACCGCCGAAGAGGACAGGGCCGCCTGGTTCGCCGGCTACACCCCCGACCTCGCCACCGTCATCGCCGTCATGGGCCAGGACCCGAAGACAGGCGTACAGAAACCCCTCTACGGCGCACTCGGCCTCGCCCGCATGAACGGCGGCGGCGCCCCCGCCCAGACCTGGGCCGACTACACCCGGGCCGCACTCGAAGGCAGCGAGGTACAGGGCTTCGATCTCCAGGCCGACGAAGGCCCCGAGGAGCCCGATCCGGACGAGAGCGCGGAAGGCGAGGACACGGAGGACACTGAGGACACCGGGGACACCGAGGAAGCCGGAGGCACCGGGGACTCCCGCGAGAAGCGCGACAGCGCCCGCTCCCGCACCCCGGACGGCCCCTCGGGAGCCTCTCGGGCCCCACGGGCACGCCGCACCGCCACCCCCGCCGCGGCACCCTCCCACGCGCCCGCGGACGAAAGCACCGACCGGGACCCCACCGCGCAGGGACCCGACGCCCGGCAGCAGCCCGGCATCCGGCCCGCCCGGCCCGCCTCCGGCCTCCCCGTCACCCGACGCGAAAGGGGCGGGCAGGACCACCACGGCCCCACCCGCCCCTGAACACTCAGCGCCGCACGCTCAGTGCCCGGACGCTCAGTGCCCGGACGCTCAGTGCCCGGACGTCGCCTTCAGACCCACCACAGCCACCAGCAGCAGACAGACGAAGAAAATGCGGGCGGCCGTCACCGGCTCATTCAGCACCACCATGCCCAGCACCGCCGCACCGGCCGCACCGATCCCCACCCACACGCCGTACGCCGTACCGATCGGCAGCGTCTTCGCCGCCTGCGACAACAGCATCATGCTGGCCACGATCCCCAGGCCCGTGAACACACTCGGCCACAGCCGGGTGAACCCCTCGGTGTACTTCATCCCGATCGACCAGCCCACTTCCAGCAGACCGGCCACGATCAACAGAACCCACGCCACGACAGAACCTCCACGACGAAACACGCGAACAACACGGGTGCGTCGTCTTTGCGGAAACCCGGTACGGCGCGTCTCGTCGGGATCACCCCAGCCTAGCAAAAACAGCAGAAGGGCCTGGTGACAACAGTCACCAGGCCCACTCACCCCACACCCGCCTACAGATACAGCCCGGTCGAATCCACCGAACCCTCGAACCGGTCCGCGGCCACCGCGTGCAGATCCCGCTCCCGCATCAGCACGTACGCCACACCCCGCACCTCGACCTCGGCACGGTCCTCCGGGTCGTACAGCACCCGGTCACCCGGCTCCACGGTCCGCACGTTCTGGCCGACAGCGACCACCTCGGCCCACGCCAGACGCCGGCCGACCGCCGCCGTCGCCGGAATCAGAATGCCGCCGCCCGACCGCCGCTCGCCCTCGGGCGAATCCGACCGCACCAGCACACGGTCGTGCAGCATCCGGATCGGCAGCTTGTCGTCGGTGTTGCTCATGCCGTTGTCGCTCACGCCCCGAAACCTACCTGCCCCGGACCGGTCCGCACGCCCCAGGGCCGCACGGAACCCACCCTCAGCGCCTCCTGCGCCGACCGGACCGCGAGGACCGCGAGGACACCGTCAGCAGCACGACCGCACCGGCCACCACCAGCGCCGCCGGAATCACCCGCTCCAGCCGCGGCGAACCGTCCTCCGCCACGAACTGCGCCTTCACGTCCGAAACCGAACGGTTGACGGCGACGAACGCACGCCCGGCCGTCCGGTCCACCGTCGACGCGACCTTGGCCTTCGCGTCACCCATCATCGTCTTCGGGTGCACCCGCACCCCGATCTCGTCCAGCACCACCGCAAGCTGCTCACGCCTGCTGATGATGTCCGCCTCGATCTGCGCAGGGGTCCTGGTATCCGACACTGCGCCGCCTCCGTGGTCGTCGTCGGGTAAACCTTCATCGACAGTCTGTCAGCTCGGGCGCCCCCACACCCGGCGGCACCCCCTATTACGCTCGGTGCCACACAGCACACGTGCCACTCGAGGAGAAACATGAGCGAGCGACTCCAGACCGGCGACACCGCCCCCGCCTTCACCCTTCCGGACGCCGACGGAAACGAGATCTCGCTCGCGGACCACAAGGGCCGCAAGGTCATCGTCTATTTCTACCCCGCGGCGCTTACCCCCGGCTGCACCAAGCAGGCCTGCGACTTCACCGACAACCTGGACCTCCTCACCGGAGCCGGCTACGACGTCATCGGCGTGTCGCCGGACAAGCCGGAGAAGCTCGCGAAGTTCCGCGAGACGGAGAACCTCAAGGTCACACTGGTCGGCGACCCCTCCAAGGAGACCCTGGAGGCCTACGGCGCCTTCGGCGAGAAAAAGCTCTACGGCAAAGTGGTGACAGGTGTGATCCGCTCCACGATTGTGGTCGACGAAGAAGGCAAGGTGGAGAAGGCCCTCTACAACGTCAAGGCGACCGGCCACGTCGCCAAGATCATCAAGGACCTCGGAATCTGACCCCGGTTCATGGGGATCTCGACCGAAAAGGGTGTGAGCGAGCTCGCAATCATCCGTTGATTCGGTTTGCAACCGCCATGACTGCGCAGAAGCCTTTCCTGGAACACCGTTCGACGAAAGGAACCGGCCATGGCGGCCTCCGACCCCCACCAGGCGGCCGACCCTGATGCGGTCAAACGCCACCCAGCGCTCTTCCGCGCCATCCGGAAGCGCCAGAACCCCCGGCTCCGTCGGACCGACATCACCATCACCGACGACCAGGCGGTCAAGCGTGCGGTGAAGGCGGCGTCACTCGGTAACGCCATGGAGTGGTTCGACTTCGGCATCTACTCCTACCTGGCCGTCACCATCGGGCATGTCTTCTTCCCGTCGGGAAACGACACCACCCAGCTCCTTTCGTCATTCGCGACCTTCGCCGTGGCTTTCCTCGTCCGGCCCCTCGGCGGCATGTTCTTCGGCCCCATGGGTGACAAGATCGGCCGCAAGAAGGTCCTGGCCCTCACCATGATCCTCATGGCGGTCGGCACCTTCGCGATCGGCCTCATCCCCTCCCACGACACCATCGGCGTCTGGGCAGCGGTGCTCCTGATCTTCTTCCGGATGCTCCAGGGCTTCTCCACCGGCGGCGAGTACGGCGGCGCCTCGACCTTCATCGCCGAGTACGCCCCCGACAAGCGCCGCGGCTTCTTCGGCAGCTTCCTGGAATTCGGCACCCTGGCCGGCTACGTCGGCGCCGCCGGGCTCGTCACCCTCCTGTACGCCGTCCTGGACACCGGCCAGATGGAGTCCTGGGGCTGGCGCATCCCCTTCCTCGTCGCCGGTCCCCTCGGCCTCGTAGGCCTCTACCTGCGACTCCGCCTGGACGAGACGCCCGCCTTCCAGAAGCTGGAAGGCGGCACCGCACACGCCACGGAGGCCGCCGACCACGTCGAGTCCACCGCCAAGGGCGACCTCGCCAAGATCTTCCGCCAGTACTGGCCGACGCTGATCCTCTGCATCGCCCTGGTCGGCGCGTACAACATCACCGACTACATGCTGCTGTCCTACATGCCGACGTACCTCTCGGACGAGCTCGGCTACAGCGAGACCCACGGGCTGCTCATCCTGCTCGCCGTCATGGTCTTCCTGATGCTGATCATCAGCCAGTTCGGCAAGCTCTCCGACCGCTTCGGCCGCAAGCCGATACTGATGACCGGCATGGTGGGCTTCCTCGTCCTCTCGCTCCCGGCCTTCCTCCTGATCCGCCAGGGCAGCATCCCGGCGATCACCATCGGCATGCTGATGCTGGGCCTCTCCCTGGTCTGCATGCTGGGCACGATGTCCGCCGCCCTCCCGGCGCTGTTCCCGACCAACGTGCGCTACGGCTCCCTGTCGGTCGGCTACAACCTCTCGGCCTCGATCTTCGGCGGCACGACCCCGCTGGTGATCACCGCCCTGATCAGCTGGAGCGGCTCGAACCTGATGCCGGCGTACTACGCGATGGCGGCGGCACTGATCGGTGTGATCGCGGTGGCCTGCATGAAGGAGACCGCCAACCAGCCCCTGGCCGGCTCCCCGCCCTCGGTGGAGACGGAAGAAGAGGCGGCCGAAATGGTCCACGCCCAGAGTCCTGACCCGAAGTTCTGACCCACCCTGCATGAAGGGCCCGTACCGCCACAAAGCGGTACGGGCCCTTCCGCATCTCATCGCATTACGGACGTGACCATCCGATGAGCGGTTCGTTGCTCCGTACGAGGCTGCGAACGCGCGGCCGGATGCGGAGGGGGAAATGCCTGCCAGCCCGTACACCCGAGAGCGCCTCGCGGAGGCGGCCTCGTCGTCACGAACGCTCTCCGAGGCGCTGAGGAAGCTCGGGGTCGACCCGAAGAGTTCGACACGGCGATATCTCCTCGACCGTATGCGAAAGCTCGGCGTGGACACTCAGCACTTCGAGAGCGAAGGCGTGCGTTGGACGAAGGATGTCCTTCAGGAGGCGGTGGCGTCGTCGACGACCATGTGCGAAGTGCTCCGCCGCCTCGGTCTTGAGGTGGTGGGAGGGCAGCACACCCACATCAGCCGTCGCGTCAAGGCTCTGGGGATCGACACGTCGCACTTCGCGGCGTCATCGAGGAATGGCGAGGTGCGCCGTCGGCGTCCGGAGGAACTGTTGGTGGAGCAAGGACAGACCCTGGCCCGTCGCATACCTGGCGAGCGGCTCAAACGGGCCATGATCGCTATGGGCACATCGGAACACTGCGCCCGGTGCGGCACTGGCCCCACGTGGCGGGGCCGGCCCCTGCCGCTCGAGGTCGACCACATCGACGGCAACTGGCGAAACAATCAACCGCAGAATCTGCGGCTGCTCTGTCCCAACTGCCACTCGACGACCGACACGTACCGAGGTCGGGGCAAGGCTCGTCGTGCCTCCGTGCAGGGTGAGGGCCGATGAGCAGCGGCAGTTCTTACACACGAGAACGGCTGGTCGAGGCAGCCGACAAATGCGCAGACATCCAAGAGGTCATCGCCTTCCTGGGTACCCGCCCTTACGGGCGGCTCAGCCGATACCTCTTCGATCGCTTCGAGTACTTCGGGATCGATGTGTCCCACCTCCCCCGCCGCGGCTACCACAGGGCTGGGAAACGTCCCTCCCTCACGGAACTTGCGGAGGCCGTCACCTCTGCCGTGTCCATCGCCGACGTCCTCAGGCGGCTGGGACGGAAGGACAACGCGAGCCAGCGAAAGCAGCTGAGCAACTGGATCGCCGAGGACGGACTCACCACTGAGCACTTCCTGGGCCAGGGACACCAACGAGGGCGGATCGGCCCCACCCCGCGTAAGACAGCTGCACAGGTGCTGGTCAGACACGAGGGCAAGCGCCGCACGAAGACAATGCTGCTGCGCCGCGCTCTGCGGGACATCGGCATCCCGGAGGAGTGCGCCGCCTGCGGAACCGGCGCAGCCTGGTTGGGCGAGCCCATGACGCTGGAGGTGGATCACATCAACGGCGACTGGAGCGATGACCGCAGGGAGAATTTGCAGCTCCTGTGCCCGAACTGTCACGCGGTGACCCGTACCTGGTGCAGAGGCGGCACCATCTCAAGACCCTGAAAGGCTCTCCCCCATACCCACCGCGCTCCCTCGCAGAGGGCAGTATGCTGAGACCAGCTGCGCGGCCGTAGCCAAATCTGGTATCGGCGGGTGTTTTAGGGGCATCTGGGAGAAATCCTGTGTGGGTTCGAATCCCACCGGCCGCACGCCGAGGAAGAGGGGCCGTCCCAATCGGGGCGGCCCCTCTTCGCCTGTCAGCCCACCAGCTCCCGCACCACCGGCACCAGCGCCCGGAACGCCTTGCCGCGGTGGCTGATCGCGTTCTTCTCGTCCGGGGTGAGCTCCGCGCAGGTCCTGCTCTCGCCGTCCGGCTGGAGGATCGGGTCGTAGCCGAAGCCGTAGCCGCCGGCGGGGGCGGTGCGCAGGGTGCCTTCGAGGCGGCCCTCGACCACGCGTTCCGTGCCGTCGGGGAGGGCCAGGGCCGCGGCGCAGGCGAAGTAGGCGCCCCGGTGGGGGTCGGAGATGTCGCCGAGCTGGGCGAGGAGCAGGTCCAGGTTGGCCGCGTCGTTGCCGTGGGCGCCGGACCAGCGGGCCGAGAAGATGCCGGGGGCTCCGCCGAGCACGTCGACGCAGAGGCCGCTGTCGTCGGCGATGGCGGGGTGGCCGGTGGCCTGGGCCAGGGCGTGGGCCTTGAGGAGGGCGTTCTCGGCGAAGGTGACGCCGGTTTCCTTGACGTCGGGGATGTCGGGGTACGCGTCCGCGCCGACGAGGTCGTGCGTGAGGCCCGCGTCGGCGAGGATCGCGTGGAGTTCGGTGATTTTCCCGGCGTTGCGGGTGGCGAGGATCAGGCGCGTCATGCGTCGATTATCGCCGCCAGGTCACGGCGTGCAGACCTTGCCGATCTCCGTGGCCGCATCGGTGACCGGGGTGATGTCGGGGGTGGCGTCGCCCTTGTCGATGGAGTCGCGGACGTTGGTGACGCCTGCCTGGAGGTCGTCGACGGCCTTGCTCAGGTCGGCGTTGTCCGTGGTGTCGCCGAGGTCCTTGAGTTCCTTGTCGATCTGGTCCAGCGCTTCCGATGCCTGCGTCGGGTCGTTGGAGGCGTTGGATATGGCCTGCTGGAGGTTGTCGACGCTGGTGGCGATGGCGTCGGCGGTGCGGACGCAGTCCATGGCCTTGTCGACGGCGCCGCAGCCGACGGCGGCGGTGAGGGTGAGCAGGGTGGTCGTGACGACGAGTGCGGTGCGGTGGCGGCGCGAGGCCATGGCGCGGTCCCTCCCCGGGGGTGGATACGTGGACGGACGCACGGTTCGACCCGTGCGCCCGTATCCGGTACGACGCTCTGCGCTGCGTATTTGGTTGCTTCTTTACTCGCCGAGGGTGCGGGCGAGTGCCTCTTCCTGGAGCTTGGCGAGGTCGGTGCAGCCGGCGGTGGCGAGGTCGAGGAGTGCGTTGAGCTCGGCGCGGTCGAACGGCTCGGCCTCGGCGGTGCCCTGGACCTCGACGAAGCGGCCGTCGCCGGTGCAGACGACGTTCATGTCGGTGTCGGCGCGGACGTCCTCCTCGTAGCAGAGGTCGAGGAGGGGGGTGCCGTCGACGATGCCGACGCTGATCGCGGCGACGGTGCCGGTGAGGGGCTTGCGGCCGTGCTTGATGATCTTCTTGCCCTGGGCCCAGGCGATGGCGTCGGCGAGGGCGACGTAGGCGCCGGTGATGGCGGCGGTGCGGGTTCCGCCGTCGGCCTGGAGGACGTCGCAGTCCAGGACGATGGTGTTCTCGCCGAGGGCCTTGTAGTCGATCACGGCGCGCAGGGAGCGGCCGATGAGGCGGCTGATCTCGTGGGTGCGGCCGCCGATCTTGCCGCGGACGGATTCGCGGTCGCCGCGGGTGTTGGTGGAGCGGGGAAGCATGGAGTACTCGGCGGTGACCCAGCCTTCGCCGCTGCCCTTGCGCCAGCGGGGGACGCCTTCGGTGACGGAGGCGGTGCAGAAGACCTTGGTGTCACCGAAGGAGATGAGTACGGAGCCTTCGGCGTGCTTGCTCCATCCGCGTTCGATGGTGACGGGGCGGAGCTGTTCGGGGG
This sequence comes from Streptomyces sp. NPDC079167, assembly GCF_040686735.1. Lineage (NCBI taxonomy): Bacteria > Bacillati > Actinomycetota > Actinomycetes > Kitasatosporales > Streptomycetaceae > Streptomyces > Streptomyces sp. NPDC079167. The sequence continues at coordinate 902,861 of NZ_JBFBLO010000001.1, forward strand.
TGCGGCCGTCGATACGAGACATGGCGTCGAGCCTATCGGCTGGGGCGGCCGGGTCCGTTCGGGTGCATCACAGGCCCCGCTCCGGGCCGGCGGGGGCGGGTGGAGCGGGGCCTGGGTGCGGACCTGGGTGGGCCGGCCGGGTCAGCCGGTCACATCATGTCTTCGATGTCGGCGGCGATGGGGTCGGCGTCGGTGCCGATGACGACCTGGATCGCGGTGCCCATCTTGACGACGCCGTGTGCTCCGGCGGCCTTGAGCGCGGCTTCGTCGACCTTGCTGGGGTCGTGGACCTCGGTGCGGAGGCGGGTGATGCAGCCTTCGATCTCGTCGATGTTCTCGATGCCGCCGAGCCCGGCGACGATCTTCTCAGCCTTGCTGGCCATGTCCTTCTCCCTGGTCTGTTCGTGCGTGGGGCGGCCCACCGTGGGTCCGTTTCGTCACGGTAACGCACGGTTGGCCCAACTTCACGGGCGGGTAACCGCGCAGTCCCCAATGATGACGATCACCGGCGCCCTGCCTTCCGGCGGGGCTCCGCACCGTATCGCGACTGGTCTACACCAGTTTGCAACGCCCGCCAAACCTTGCGCGTTCCGGGAGGATGCCGATGAGTTCGAACGCGGCCACGCAACCGCAGCGGAAGTGGTGGAACGCGCCGGTCCAGGGCTTGCAGAAGGTCGGCCGGAGTCTTCAGCTGCCGGTCGCCGTGCTGCCGGCGGCGGGCCTCCTCGTCAGCCTCGGCAATCTCTTCGACTCGTACCTGGACGGCGCCTTCTGGAACAAGACGTCCAAGGTGCTGCTCAGCGGCGGGAACGCCATCCTCGACGGCACCGTGGGGCTCCCCCTGCTGTTCTGCATCGGTGTCGCGATCGGCTTCGCGAAGAAGGCGGACGGTTCGACGGCGCTGGCGGCCGTGGTCGGCTTCCTCGTCTACCGGGGGGTGCTGGCGGCGTTCCCCGTGGACGGTTCCGTGACGGAGGCCCTCCCTGACGGCGAGCCCCAGAACCCGGGCGTCCTGGGCGGCATTCTCATCGGCCTGCTCACGGCGGTCGTGTGGCAGCGCTACCACCGTACGAAGCTGGTCGACTGGCTGGGCTTCTTCAACGGGCGTCGCCTGGTGCCGATCCTGATGGCGTTCCTCTGCGTGATCCTGGGCGTGCTGTTCGGCCTGTTGTGGCAGCCGGTCGGTGATGCGCTGACGTGGTTCTCGAAGCAGTTGATCGATCTCGGCGCGTGGGGTGCGGCCATCTTCGGCTTCGCGAACCGGCTGCTGATCCCGATCGGTATGCACCAGTTCCTGAACACGTTCTTCTGGTTCCAGGCGGGCGAGTTCACGGGAGCCGACGGCAAGACCGTGCAGGGTGACATCTCCCGGTTCTTCGCGGAGGACCCGACGGCGGGGCAGTTCACGTCGGGGTTCTTCCCCATCATGATGTTCGGCCTGCCCGCCGCGGCCCTCGCCATCGCACACACTGCGCGGCCGGAGCGGCGTAAGGAGGTGACGGGCCTGATGGTGTCGGTGGCGCTGACGTCCTTCGTGACGGGTGTGACGGAGCCGCTGGAGTTCTCGTTCATGTTCGTCGCACCGCTGCTGTACGGCGTCCATGCGGTGCTGACCGGGTTGTCGATGGGTGTGACGTGGGCGCTGGGCGTGCACGCCGGGTTCAGCTTCTCGGCCGGGCTGATCGACTACGTCGTCAACTGGCATCTGGATACGAAACCGTGGCTGATCATCCCGATCGGGCTGTGCTTCGCGGTGATCTACTATGTGATCTTCCGGTTCGCGATCACCAAGTTCAACCTCCAGACCCCGGGGCGCGAGCCCTTGGAGGAGGAGAAGAAGATCGAGGACGACCTCACGAAGTAGAGGCCTTCCCGGTCCTTCGCGCGGCCCCTGGACCTGACGGTCCGGGGGCCTTCGCCGTGTCACCCAGGGTGGCGGTGGGACTACGCGGCAATCGTGAGGTAATTGCAGGTTCCTTATCTAACCCACACCGTGCTAAAACTGGTCTACACCACTGAGTGGTCCAGACCACGCGTGCGTTTTCCCGCCGCGTTCCTCAAGTCGCCGCCTCCCTTCGATCAATGACATGGGCGGCACCTTGCCCCATGGAGGAAGTTGATGAGTACGGATACCGCTGCGGCGGCACCCGAGAAGAAGAAGGGCGCGGGCGTCATGGCCGTCATGCAGCGCATCGGCCGCAGCCTCATGCTGCCGGTCGCCGTGCTGCCTGCGGGCGCGCTCCTGGTCCGTCTCGGTAACCCGGACATGCTGGGGCGGGACTCGTTCCCGGACTTCATCGTCAAGATCGCCGGTTTCATGGCGGCGGGCGGCAACGCGATCCTCGACAACATGGCGCTGCTCTTCGCCGTCGGCATCGCGATCGGCTTCGCCAAGAAGTCGGACGGTTCGACCGCCCTCGCGGCGGTCACCGGCTACCTGGTCTTCAAGAACGTCCTCGCCACGTTCACCGACAGCAACCTGCCCAAGGTCGCGAGCGTGGTGGACGGCAAGATCGTCATGAACGAGGCTCCGGTCAACGCCGGCGTGCTCGGTGGTGTCGTGATGGGCATAGTCGTCGCCCTGCTGTACCAGCGCTTCTACCGGACGAAGCTGCCCGCCTGGGCCGGCTTCTTCGGCGGCCGCCGTCTGGTCCCGATCCTCTCCGCGTTCGCGGGTCTGCTGATCGGCATCGTCTTCGGTTACATCTGGCCGGTGCTCGGCACCGGGCTGCACAACTTCGGTGAGTGGCTGGTCGGTTCGGGCGCGGTCGGTGCGGGCATCTTCGGTGTCGCCAACCGTGCGCTGATCCCCGTCGGCATGCACCACCTGCTGAACTCGTTCCCGTGGTTCCAGGCCGGTTCGTTCGAGGGCAAGAGCGGCGACATCAACCGCTTCCTGGCCGGCGACCCGACCGCCGGACAGTTCATGACCGGCTTCTTCCCGATCATGATGTTCGCCCTCCCGGCCGCCTGCCTCGCGATCGTCCACTGCGCCCGTCCGGAGCGCCGCAAGGTCGTCGGCGGCATGATGTTCTCGCTCGCCGCCACCGCGTTCGTGACGGGTGTCACCGAGCCGATCGAGTTCACGTTCATGTTCATCGCTCCGGTGCTGTACGCGATCCACGCGGTGCTGACCGGCGTCTCGATGGCCCTCACGTGGGGTCTGGGGATGAAGGACGGCTTCGGCTTCTCGGCCGGCGCGGTCGACTTCTTCCTCAACCTGGGCATCGCGACGAAGCCCTGGCTGCTGGTGCTGGTCGGCCTCTGCTTCGCGGTCGTCTACTACGTGGTCTTCCGCTTCGCGATCACGAAGTTCAACCTGCCGACGCCGGGCCGCGAGTCCGACGAGGAGCTCGCCGAGCTCCAGAAGGCCGAGGCCAAGTAGTCCGGCCCGCCGCCTTCGCGCGACACGCAGAAGCCCCCCACCTCCCGCCGCGGCGGGAGGTGGGGGGCTTCTGCGTGGGTCGGCGCTCTAGATCTCGTACACCGCGCCGGGCACCGCCAGCTCGACCGGGCCGTCGTAGACCTCGCGTGCGTCGGCGAGGTTGCGTTCGGCGTCCGTCCACGGCGGGATGTGGGTGAGGACGAGGCGTCCCGCTCCGGCGCGGGCGGCGTACTCGCCTGCTTCGCGGCCGTTGAGGTGGAGGTCCGGGATGTCCTCCTTGCCATGGATGAACGATGCTTCACAGAGGAACAGATCGGAGCCCTCGGCGAGTTCGGCCAGTGCCTCGCAGGTGCCGGTGTCGCCGGAGTAGGTGAGTGAGCGCCCGTTGTGCTCGACCCTGATGCCGAAGGTGTCGACGGGGTGGCGGAGCTTCTCCGTACGGACCGAGAAGGGGCCGATCTCGAAGGATCCGGACTTCAGCGTGTGGAAGTCGAAGACCTCGCCCATCGCGTGGTCGGACGGGGTATCGGCGTGGGCCGTGGTGAGCCGCTGCTCGGTGCCTTCGGGTCCGTACACGGGGATCGCGGCGGGGCGTCCGCCGTCGAAGCGGTAGTAGCGGACGACGAAGTACGCGCACATGTCGATGCAGTGATCGGCATGGAGGTGGCTGAGGAAGATGGCGTCGAGGTCGTAGAGACCTACGTGGCGCTGCAGCTCGCCCAGGGCGCCGTTGCCCATGTCGAGGAGCAGCCGGAAGCCGTCGGCCTCTACGAGGTAGCTCGAGCATGCCGAACCCGCGGAGGGGAACGAGCCGGAGCAGCCGACGACGGTGAGCTTCATGGAGCGTGAACCTCCGAGGCGTGGGAACGGGGAGGGTTCGTGCGGTCCGTCGAGCGTAAGGCGCGAAACCGGTGGTCGCTCCTCCACGGCCTGCCGTTGTGGGGGAACTCACCTGTGCTGTCACCGGTTCGATGGAAGGCGCGGTGTCGGCGGGCGCCGGTACGGTCGGGATATGAACTCGTGGTGGTGGGTGGCGCTGGTCGCTGTTGTCCTGTTGGCGCTGGTGGCGACGGTTTCCGATGCGCGGCACCGGGGCGGGCGGGGGCCTCGGCGGCCGGGTGGGCGGACGCGGCCTCCGGGGCGGGCTCCGCAGCGGGCTCCGGGGCGGGCTCCCGAGCGGAAGAAGGGGCGCCCGCACGGGGTGCCCCGGCCGGGGGAGATCTGGTGGGCGGATGTGCCGTTCGAGGACGGGCCCGGGTCCAAGGACCGGCCGTGTCTGGTGCTGTCGGTGCGGGGTGGCACGGCGGTCGTCGCCAAGATCACCAGCAGGCATCACGAGGAGCGGCCGGGCGTGATCGCTCTGCCGCCGGGCTCGGTGGGGGACGCGCGGGGCCGGCGGAGCTTCCTGGAGACGGACGAGCTGCGGGATGTGGCGGTGTCGGGGTTCCGCCGGAAGGCGGGCGAGCTGGACGGCGAGGTGTGGGGGCGGGTGCGCGGGCTGGGGTGAGCGTGCGGGAGGCGCGGGACGGGGTCTCTTTCCCTCTCGCTGCCCGCACGGCTGATCGAACGGCTGCCGCAGGCCGAGATCGTCGCCGTCGACATGGACCCGCTGCTGCTGGCACTGGCCCGCGCCCGCC